>NZ_JBFOGA010000046.1:0-224 GCF_040887565.1 Enterococcus sp. C46 | reverse complement strand
AGTACAAAATCTTATTGGTTTTGGGGAAGTACTCAAGTGGCTGAAGAGGCGCCCCTGCTAAGGGTGTAGGTCGGGAAACCGGCGCGAGGGTTCAAATCCCTCCTTCTCCGTTTCAATATTTTGTTTTACCTGGCCCGTTGGTCAAGCGGTTAAGACACCGCCCTTTCACGGCGGTAACACGGGTTCGAATCCCGTACGGGTCATTAAATTCAATATAATTTTAC
>NZ_JBFOGA010000045.1:0-241 GCF_040887565.1 Enterococcus sp. C46 | reverse complement strand
CTTTAACAGAACGTGAGTTGAAATTTTGACAACCTAATTTTTCTAAGGAAGAAAAAACAGTCTCAACTGTTTTTCTTTGTTTTCCAAGTAAGCTGTGGTCTAGTTTTTCTGATTTATCCATGTTTTTACGTGGCGGAACGGATATAGTAATGCCCTTAAGGGCAAGCTTTTCATGGATTTTATGGCTAATATATCCTTTGTCCCCTAGGATATTGGGAAGATTCGCTTCTTCCGATAAAGT
>NZ_JBFOGA010000044.1:0-244 GCF_040887565.1 Enterococcus sp. C46 | reverse complement strand
AGCCAAAGAGCCACGTATAGAGCGGTTTGTTCCGTCTTATTTCCTAATGGTGACTTTCCTAGTAGGAGTCGATTCACTCGCTTAAGTTCAAACTTAGCTTACACTATCAAGATTATTCGATACTTTTTCATCAAGAAGCTCACCAAAGGTGAACTAGTCGGAATTATAGATAGTTTTCCTAGTCCATTATGTAAACCAGTTAGAAATAGACAAGCAAAACTATTGAATCAAATAGCCAAAGTTG
>NZ_JBFOGA010000043.1:0-270 GCF_040887565.1 Enterococcus sp. C46 | reverse complement strand
ATGGAGGATTACCCAAGTCCGGCTGAAGGGAACGGTCTTGAAAACCGTCAGGCGGGTAAAACCGTGCAAGGGTTCGAATCCCTTATCCTCCTTTATCATATTATCGCGGGATGGAGCAGTCTGGTAGCTCGTCGGGCTCATAACCCGAAGGTCGTAGGTTCAAATCCTGCTCCCGCAATTTAAAAACTAAAAACACTGGTTCCGTGGTGTAGGGGTTAACATGCCTGCCTGTCACGCAGGAGATCGCGGGTTCGATTCCCGTCGGAACCG
>NZ_JBFOGA010000042.1:0-277 GCF_040887565.1 Enterococcus sp. C46 | reverse complement strand
CATAAAAGATGTTATTTAATTTCTCAATAAAAAACTAAGATGAAGACATCTTAGTCAATACCGGCGGCCGGGGTCGAACCGGCACGCCCTCAACGGGCACTGGATTTTGAGTCCAGCGCGTCTGCCAATTCCGCCACGCCGGCAAGTTGATTTATTAGTACTAAGGCGGTAACCGGATTTGAACCGGTGATGAAGGTTTTGCAGACCTCTGCCTTACCACTTGGCTATACCGCCATTATACTATTATCAATCTATAAAATAAAGAATAAATTATAGA
>NZ_JBFOGA010000041.1:0-280 GCF_040887565.1 Enterococcus sp. C46 | reverse complement strand
TCTAACGGGTTTAACAAACAGTAAGAAAAGTGATGATCTTGAAAGAACTTTTCGACTGGTCTGGAATAAATCCCCGTTGCTTCAAAAACAATCAATGGACGTTCAGGCAAGTGCTGGATCTCTTCGAGTAATGCATGAAATCCTCTTTGAGTGTGTTCGATCTCGTCTTCAAATAAGCAGGTGTCGTCTTTGTATAGGACACTGTAGCTGTGTCCCATTGAAACATCTAATGCAAGAATGTAAGGCATTTGTTTTCCTCCTTTTTAAGTTTTGAAAGAAC
>NZ_JBFOGA010000040.1:0-343 GCF_040887565.1 Enterococcus sp. C46 | reverse complement strand
CTTCTTTTCGGGTTTTCTTATATAATCCTCGAATGGCTTCCATGCCTTTAATCGTGGTAGAGGCAGTGCGTAAACTTCGATAGAATTTATTGCGTCTCTTTACTGGACGATGGTCTTGTTCAATCAAATTATTCAGGTATTTAATGGTACGATGTTCTGTCCCTTGATAAAAGCCGTATTCTTTTAGTTTCTTAAAGGCACTTGTAATAGAGGGGGCTTTATCTGTGACTACAACCTTCGGTTCATCAAACTGCTTCACTAACCGCTTAAGAAAAGCATAGGCTGCTTGTGTGTCCCGTTTTTTACGTAACCAAATATCCAAGGTTAAACCATCTGCATCGAT
>NZ_JBFOGA010000039.1:0-359 GCF_040887565.1 Enterococcus sp. C46 | reverse complement strand
GTCATGAAGCTCCCGCCCTTTAAACGCCGTTACCTCTTCTGTAAATGATTTTGTTATATTGGACATGGTTTGGGGCGTGTAGTGATGCCCATACATTTTCTCAATCAAGTCTGCGATTTCCGACATGGTAATACCTTTTCGGAAGAGGTGAATGACGGTCTCCTCTAAGGTATCATTCGTCCGTCTATAAGCGGGAACAGTCTGTTGCTTGAACTCGCCGTTGCGGTCGCGCGGAATCTGGAGATGAAGTTCCCCGTACTCGGTCTTGACCGTACGGTCATAGGAGCCGTTACGAGAATTACCCGTGTTAAAACCAATGCGATCGTACTTTTCGTAATCGAGGAAAGCCGTTAACTCCA
>NZ_JBFOGA010000038.1:0-370 GCF_040887565.1 Enterococcus sp. C46 | reverse complement strand
ATTTCTTCGGTTCTTTTTATATATTCCTCGAATGGTCTCCATGCCCTTAATCGTGGAAGAGGCTGTACGGAGACTTTGATAAAATTTATTTCGTCGTTTAATAGGTCGATGGTCTTGTTCTATTAAATTGTTAAGATACTTCACAGTTCGGTGCTCTGTCTTAGTATATAAACCCACACTCTGTAACTTTCTAAAGGCGGAGCCAAGAGAAGGTGCTTTATCGGTCACAATTGCTTTCGGCTCACCAAACTGTTTATGGAGTCGTTTTAAGAAAGCATAGGCTGCTTGCGTATCCCGTTTCTTTCGTAACCAGATATCTAAGGTTAAGCCGTCCGCATCAATTGCACGATAAAGATAATGCCAACGTCCC
>NZ_JBFOGA010000037.1:0-383 GCF_040887565.1 Enterococcus sp. C46 | reverse complement strand
ATGAAACTTACAACGCCACAATGGACCTTGTAGGACTCGAACCTACGACCGGACGGTTATGAGCCGTCTGCTCTAACCAACTGAGCTAAAGGTCCAGGCTCTTAAAAATCGCGGCGGAGGGGATCGAACCCCCGACCTCCCGGGTATGAACCGGACGCTCTAGCCAGCTGAGCTACACCGCGAAAAAGATATTCATTATTTAAATGAAATGGAGCCTAGCGGGATCGAACCGCTGACCTCCTGCGTGCAAAGCAGGCGCTCTCCCAGCTGAGCTAAGGCCCCGTGTTTAAATTTATAATTATCGGGAAGACAGGATTCGAACCTGCGACCCCTTGGTCCCAAACCAAGTGCTCTACCAAGCTGAGCTACTTCCCGCTTAATTA
>NZ_JBFOGA010000036.1:0-384 GCF_040887565.1 Enterococcus sp. C46 | reverse complement strand
GCGAAAAAACAGATGGAAGAAAGCACCTTACGCAGTTGGAAAACAGATAAATCGGATGCCCACCGGCTCGCACAGACTCATCTTAAAAATCAACGTCAGCCAAAAGAAGTACAAAGCAATTTTTACTTAGAGATGCGCGATTTAGCCCGTTTTTATCAAGAAATTGAGAAGAAAATCACTCGTCTGCGCATGGATTTACACAACTGCCTTCAATTGACTTTTCCAGAGCTTGAACAGTTCTTTTCAAACAGGCTGACCCCTTACGCATTGACATTGATCCGTCTTTTTCCCCATCCAGATTTTGTATTGGCATCTACTCGGACAAAAATAAACTGATCAACGAAACACGGAAAAAAATCTCCGCGAATCGTGCCGAGCAAAAGG
>NZ_JBFOGA010000035.1:0-421 GCF_040887565.1 Enterococcus sp. C46 | reverse complement strand
AAGCATATTACTGGCTTACAGTGTTCTATTAAGTCGAGCACAACGACGTTTTGAAGGAACTTTGAGATATTCTTTAGGATATTAAAATTAACTAGCACCACGGGTTCTCTAATAATGTTTTTGCAATTCTTCCGCCATGAATAGCTCCAGAAGCTCCAAATTGACCCTCAATTGAACCCGACAACCCTGTTAATTTTTCAAAAACAGCTTTAACTGCACTTTGCTTCCCAGCGGCCGCACTGGCTTTTACTTCACCATTGGCTTCACCACTTACTTCATTAACTAGTTCTATTGTTTGATTAAAGTTTCCCTTTTTCTCTATCTGCAATAAATCAATTGCAGATGTCTCATCAAAATAAATTATTTTTTTCAAATTTTCCGCCAAAATAAAACCTCCTAATAATATACTCAGTAAATATAT
>NZ_JBFOGA010000034.1:0-443 GCF_040887565.1 Enterococcus sp. C46 | reverse complement strand
GGCACATTGCTCATAGCTTAACTGTTCAATAGTTTCAACGTTATCAGCTAAGAGCCCTAATTTATCTGTCTGCTCATTAACATATTCGATTAAGGTTTTGGTCATATCTTTACCCATCTGCTCATTGAAAGCTTCTAGAATCGTCTCTAGCATGTTTAATTTCTTTGTATCGATTCTAGGTGGTGTTGGAATATCTTCCCCTTGAAATACATATAATCCCAGTCCGTGTAGAGCCAATGCTTTCACAAAGCATCGCTTCAATGAGTTATTGATTTGCATAGCATTTGGCTTAACAACTGGTTGGTTTCGATAATCTAAAACAGGAAATAATTCGGTTTCCGTGTGTCCTTTAACCGTTACTGAGACAGATACATAAGTCCCAGTTTCATCCATAAGAAAAGGTTTATATTCCTCAACAAGAAAGTCTTGATGAGTTCCAGAAA
>NZ_JBFOGA010000033.1:0-510 GCF_040887565.1 Enterococcus sp. C46 | reverse complement strand
GATTTACCAACATGTTTAGACATTTTCCTCTAGGAAAAAATTAACTAGCACCACGGGTCTAATTTAGTAATAAAGGTTAGCTTCTTTTGCATATATGATGGTTTTAAGACCTTAAAAAATTGTGTGTGTGTAATTATTAGTTAATTTACTATCTAAATTTGATTTCTTATGAATATTATATAAAAAGTTATAAAAAAAGGTAAATATGATAAAAGAGAAATTATCATATTTATCTTTTACATTTACTTTTCTCTTTCCATAGTTCGTTTTCTTAGAACTTCAAATTGATTTTTAAAAGTATGTTGTTGTTCGTCAGTTAATGAATCGACTAAGCATACGTTATGAACTTTTTTATCGTGCATGTCTTCGTCTGTAATACCAGTTAAATCATATCTTTTTAACCGTTCCATATTTTTGATAGTAGTGCTGAAAATATTACTTTCTCCAAATACTTCTTTAGCATTTTCTAAAGTAGCAATATCAACGGGCGCTCCATTTTTTAATAACGCG
>NZ_JBFOGA010000032.1:0-611 GCF_040887565.1 Enterococcus sp. C46 | reverse complement strand
ACGCGCCCAAGAGGAGTCGAACCCCTAACCTTTTGATCCGTAGTCAAACACTCTATCCAGTTGAGCTATGGGCGCATATTTGAAATGCCGAGGACCGGAATCGAACCGGTACGGTGATCACTCACCGCAGGATTTTAAGTCCTGTGCGTCTGCCAGTTCCGCCACCCCGGCGCGATTGCTTTGGCAAAGCGGAAAACGGGGTTCGAACCCGCGACCCCCACCTTGGCAAGGTGGTGCTCTACCACTGAGCTATTTCCGCGTGTTTAAAGATGCCGGCTAAAGGACTTGAACCCTCGACCCTCTGATTACAAATCAGATGCTCTACCAACTGAGCTAAGCCGGCATGTAAAACTTAAATTATGCGGGTGAAGGGACTTGAACCCCCACGCCGTAAGGCGCTAGATCCTAAATCTAGTGCGTCTGCCAATTCCGCCACACCCGCAAAAATATGAGCCGTACAGGGCTCGAACCTGTGACCCTCTGATTAAAAGTCAGATGCTCTACCAACTGAGCTAACGGCTCATATGGAGGTTAACGGGATCGAACCGCTGACCCTCTGCTTGTAAGGCAGATGCTCTCCCAGCTGAGCTAAACCTCCATGGATAACTTAA
>NZ_JBFOGA010000031.1:0-626 GCF_040887565.1 Enterococcus sp. C46 | reverse complement strand
AAGACTGCTCTTGATTATTGGCACCAGTATAAAGAAAATAAGAAAAAATGTGGTAGAAAAGTCATTCAATTACCTGCTCATGAAGTAGATTACATTAAAGAGAAAGTCACTCTTGGTTGGACGCCTGACGTCATTATCGGGCGAAAAGAAAGGCCTGTTTCATGCGGTATGAGAACACTTTATCGTTTATTTTCTAAAGGAATATTTGATATTGACACACTACCGATGAAAGGTAAAAGAAAACCCAATGGCCATCAGGAAAAACGGGGAAAACAACAGTATCAGCGCTCAATCCATGATCGACCTGATAATTATCCTGATTTCAATTCTGAGTTTGGTCACCTTGAAGGTGATACGATCGTTGGCATTCATCATAAAAGTGCCGTCATTACTTTAGTTGAAAGATTATCTAAAGTCATTATCACGATTAAACCCAACGGCCGTAAGGCATTAGATATTGAAACTGCCCTTAATCAATGGTTTTCTCGCTTCCCTAAAAACTTCTTTAAATCTATTACGTTTGACTGTGGAAAAGAATTTTCTAACTGGAAAGCCATTAGTAACCAACATGATATTGATATATATTTTGCGGACCCTGGAACACCTTCTCAACGCCCATTAAACGA
>NZ_JBFOGA010000030.1:0-654 GCF_040887565.1 Enterococcus sp. C46 | reverse complement strand
TCTCATTTTGAGAAAGAGTATTGAGCTTCTTTCACTCGGGAGAGTTGTCCGAGAGGCCGAAGGAGCATGATTGGAAATCATGTAGATGGTGCAAACTGTCTCAAGGGTTCGAATCCCTTACTCTCCGTAACAAGTTTACCTGGCCCGTTGGTCAAGCGGTTAAGACACCGCCCTTTCACGGCGGTAACACGGGTTCGAATCCCGTACGGGTCATTTAATTGAATGTTGGAGGTTTAGCTCAGCTGGGAGAGCATCTGCCTTACAAGCAGAGGGTCAGCGGTTCGATCCCGTTAACCTCCATAATGAACTGGTTCCGTGGTGTAGGGGTTAACATGCCTGCCTGTCACGCAGGAGATCGCGGGTTCGATTCCCGTCGGAACCGTCGTTCTTGTTATTCAATTAATAATTTTAAAATATGGCGCGGTAGCTCAGTTGGTAGAGCAACGGATTGAAGCTCCGTGTGTCGGCAGTTCGATTCTGTCCCGCGCCACCATGGAGGAGTAGCGAAGTGGCTAAACGCGACGGACTGTAAATCCGTTCCTTAGGGTTCAGTGGTTCGAATCCACTCTCCTCCATTTTATAGGGGCATAGTTTAAAGGTAGAACAGCGGTCTCCAAAACCGTTAGTGTGGGTTCAATTCCTGCTGCCCCTGCC
>NZ_JBFOGA010000029.1:0-1360 GCF_040887565.1 Enterococcus sp. C46 | reverse complement strand
TGCTAGAGAGTAGATTTGAAAGCATATTACTGGCTTACAGTGTTCTATTAAGTCGAGCACAACGACGTTTTGAAGGAACTTTGAGATATTCTTTAGGATATTAAAATTAACTAGCCCCACGGGTGATTTATAGTATACTATGTCAAAAGGAGGAGTTAGATGAACAATCAAATCACACTAGCGTATTTAGATTATGATGATCTAGATGCTTTACAAGTTGTAAGTGTTGTCAGTTTTTATGAATCGTTTATCGATGGCGCAGATCCACTTGATATGCAAGGATATTTACAGACACAATTGACAACTGAAATATTGGCAGTAGAATTGGCACAGTCAACCAGTAAATTTATTGGTATTAAGGATCATCAAATACTCATTGGTTATATGAAAGTCAATGATGAAAAAGATGCTATAGAGATTCAACGGCTCTATCTGCTCAAAGATTATCAAAACAAAGGGTTAGGGCAACGGTTACTCGATGAAGCGAATCGTTATGCTAAAACGAAACATAAACGTTATTTACGTTTGACTGTTTATGAAAAAAATCATGCAGGTATTCGTTTTTATGAACGTCATGGATTTAAAAAAATCGGGATCAAACATTTTCCTTTAGGAAAACAAGATCGTATTTGTCCGATTTTAGAAAAAGAAATCTAAAAAAACGTCCTCACTTTTGATGCTGAGGACGTTTTTTAGACTGGTAATGGAACCATAATTCGCTTTCCTTTTTGATAAATCGCTAATTCCGTCACATCTTTTGCTTTTAACAGAGCAAAAAGATCATCGAAATGGAAACGGAAATGTTCAAGGTAATGCCCATCTGATCCAACACTAAACAAGGTACCACCACGTGAAAGATATAAATCGATGACATATTCATATAACGCTAAATTGTCATACAAGTAAGCGCTCTTAGCATTTAATTCGAATGCCAATTTATTTTTGATTACTTGATCTAGAATCGGTAAAAACTGCGCTTCATATTGTTTAAATTCAGCAACGGATAGACCAAATACCCGAAAACCATAGTCAAAATGAGCAAAGACATCTGCTTCTATAACAACTAGTGCTTCTGAAAGTTGTGCAAAATACTGAGGAATCACAATAGCAGGATCCATATCTTTGACTTCGTCATCTAAATAATCAAATTGACCATTATGATGCACACTGAGTAATTTTAAATCGTAATCTTTATCGGCTAAATAGTCGATGATCCGATCCTTTTCAGAAGCGATGTAACCGATTTCTATGCCTTTTAAAACACGATTGCCAAAACGCTTATTTAAGCTATCGATTGTTTGACTGTACATTTCATAATCGGGGATATCATCGACTTTAGTAACAGGATTGGCTAAGTCAA
>NZ_JBFOGA010000028.1:0-1486 GCF_040887565.1 Enterococcus sp. C46 | reverse complement strand
AAAAGGTTACCTCACCGACTTCGGGTGTTACAAACTCTCGTGGTGTGACGGGCGGTGTGTACAAGGCCCGGGAACGTATTCACCGCGGCGTGCTGATCCGCGATTACTAGCGATTCCGGCTTCATGCAGGCGAGTTGCAGCCTGCAATCCGAACTGAGAGAAGCTTTAAGAGATTAGCTTAGCCTCGCGACTTCGCAACTCGTTGTACTTCCCATTGTAGCACGTGTGTAGCCCAGGTCATAAGGGGCATGATGATTTGACGTCATCCCCACCTTCCTCCGGTTTGTCACCGGCAGTCTTGCTAGAGTGCCCAACTGAATGATGGCAACTAACAATAAGGGTTGCGCTCGTTGCGGGACTTAACCCAACATCTCACGACACGAGCTGACGACAACCATGCACCACCTGTCACTTTGCCCCCGAAGGGGAAGCTCTATCTCTAGAGTGGTCAAAGGATGTCAAGACCTGGTAAGGTTCTTCGCGTTGCTTCGAATTAAACCACATGCTCCACCGCTTGTGCGGGCCCCCGTCAATTCCTTTGAGTTTCAACCTTGCGGTCGTACTCCCCAGGCGGAGTGCTTAATGCGTTAGCTGCAGCACTGAAGGGCGGAAACCCTCCAACACTTAGCACTCATCGTTTACGGCGTGGACTACCAGGGTATCTAATCCTGTTTGCTCCCCACGCTTTCGAGCCTCAGCGTCAGTTACAGACCAGAGAGCCGCCTTCGCCACTGGTGTTCCTCCATATATCTACGCATTTCACCGCTACACATGGAATTCCACTCTCCTCTTCTGCACTCAAGTCTCCCAGTTTCCAATGACCCTCCCCGGTTGAGCCGGGGGCTTTCACATCAGACTTAAGAAACCGCCTGCGCTCGCTTTACGCCCAATAAATCCGGACAACGCTTGCCACCTACGTATTACCGCGGCTGCTGGCACGTAGTTAGCCGTGGCTTTCTGGTTAGATACCGTCAAGGGATGAACAGTTACTCTCATCCTTGTTCTTCTCTAACAACAGAGTTTTACGATCCGAAAACCTTCTTCACTCACGCGGCGTTGCTCGGTCAGACTTTCGTCCATTGCCGAAGATTCCCTACTGCTGCCTCCCGTAGGAGTTTGGGCCGTGTCTCAGTCCCAATGTGGCCGATCACCCTCTCAGGTCGGCTATGCATCGTGGCCTTGGTGAGCCGTTACCTCACCAACTAGCTAATGCACCGCGGGTCCATCCATCAGCGACACCCGAAAGCGCCTTTCAAATCAAAACCATGCGGTTTCGATTGTTATACGGTATTAGCACCTGTTTCCAAGTGTTATCCCCTTCTGATGGGCAGGTTACCCACGTGTTACTCACCCGTTCGCCACTCTTCTTTTTCCGGTGGAGCAAGCTCCGGTGGAAAAAGAAGCGTACGACTTGCATGTATTAGGCACGCCGCCAGCGTTCGTCCTGAGCCAGGATCAAACTCTCATAAAAAGTTCGAACAATCTT
>NZ_JBFOGA010000027.1:0-1572 GCF_040887565.1 Enterococcus sp. C46 | reverse complement strand
ATAGATTAGATAGATATTATAAATATGTTGATTCTATTTTCATAGCAATGGAGAAAATACATTAGCAATATATAAAAGAAGGTATCAAGAGTCACAGTGAATTTATTCCGAAAAGTGAAAAGAGTAAATATAAAACTTAATAAAAATATAGAACTAAATAGGAAAACGTAGACGTAATTTTCTACGTTTTCCTTTTCATATATATTAAATATTACGGAAAATTATATAAACTAATTTAGTGTTTTGTTTGTAATTCCTAATTTTGCTCCACTTTTAGATAATTTTTAGGTCTATTTAACTCATCAGACATTCTATGCTCATTTTCTCCAAATTTGTTTCAACTCTTTCGTACTTAATTTTGCGTATTTGAAAATTCTTCTTTTAGAGTACTTTTATTACGATACTAGTATGATATATATCTATAGCAAACAGTTAAAATCTTCCTAAAATAAGCGAATAGCATTCCTAAAACCTATAAAATTTTTAGATGAAGCGACAAGTGGACAATTAATAAACTACTTGAACATGAAATTATGGATCACCTTTCAAATTTAGAAAATGGAATTCTTATACTTATTGCGCAACATTTATTGATTACAAAATTATGTGACAAAAGAACTAGTAGAAGAAGGAATAATGGCTTGATAATAAAGTACTACCTATTAAAGGTAGTACTTTATTTAATTTAGTATAAATTAACATACTACTATATTTTAGGTTTCATATTATATAAATTAATAATAAACTACCATTTGTTGGTAGTATAATTTAAAGGTAATAAGTTATTTTTTTATTGGGAGCGTCAATAATTTTGTGTAAATGGTTCCTCCCTACTGTAGATTGTTTCTAATTCTCAATCAGTTGGCTTAGCATTTGTTCAAGTTCGCCTTCGGCCTGTTGAAAGCCTTTATGACTGCGACCTAGGAATTTTTGGTTGTAAGTATCAAAAGACGAGACTAAGAAACGTTCCATCGACTCTTCGTTTTGGAACTGTTCCTTGCGGTGGCTGTATTTCTTGATTTGCTTATTAAAGGATTCAATCAAGTTCGTAGAATAAATACTCTTGCGTATGGCCAAGGGGAAATCATAGAAAGTGAGCAAGTGATCGTTCGAAAGAATCGATTCAACCACTTTTGGATAGCTGGTTTTCCATTTTTTCGCAAAAGCACCACGTGCTTCCAACGCCACCTCTTTAGACGAGGCTTGATACACCATTTTAAAATCATCACAGACTTCCTTACGATTATTGACACGCACTTTGTGACTGATATTACGGGAAACGTGTACACAACAATGTTGAAAACGAGCTTTGGGATAGAACCGACTAATCGCTCCTACCATCCCCTTTAAGCCATCCGTGATGAACAGGAGGACATTTTTCAAACCGCGCTCTTGAAGGTCCAATAAAATTTCCTCCCAAATCGTGATGGATTCAGTCGGTGCAATCGCATAGCTCAATACTTCCTTTGATCCGTCCGGGCGAATGCCAACTGCGATATGAATAGCTTCCTTGGCGACGGTTTTCCGCTTTAACGGAATATACGTTGCGTCCATATAAATAGCAGCATAACT
>NZ_JBFOGA010000026.1:0-2077 GCF_040887565.1 Enterococcus sp. C46 | reverse complement strand
ATAATCGCATCCTGCTGAAATTGCTTTCCTTTAAAATGATTCATCGTCATTCCTCCTACTATCTTTTTCTATTATTCTACCTTATTTGATAGTAGATTTAAAACTTTGCAACAGAACCCAAAAACGGAACTGGCTCTGCATTCCATTCAGTTACACTTGTCAATTCGGAAGTAAAAGGGCGCTTCTGAGTTGAATAAAAGGATAAACCCCAGAGAATCCTATTCATCTATTATTTCGTGGGTCAAGGTACCTATCCCCTGACTCGGGAAAAGTTTAAGAAAAAGTTTAATAAAAAATAAAAAACTTGATTTTTATCAAGGGGCTTATAACTGATTACCATTAATATAAAACTATCAAATCAAGGGAGGCACAGAAATAAGAAGCATACATTTAGCATGAAAAGTACTATTTAAGATAAAAGCCTAATTTGACAAAGCTTTTATCAAAACGGAGCAGATCGAAAGAACGATTAAAAACAAACTGCTCAGTATTTTCATAAAAACATCAGGAGGATAACATGAAAAAATTAAACTTAAAATCAAACATGAAAAAATCTATTGGAGTACTATTAACATCTGCAGCTATTATGGCGATAATTCCTCTATCTGCGAGTGCGCACTGCGACACGATGGATGGTCCAGTTGTAGTTGATGGAAAAAAAGCCATGGAGAGTAATAACGTCAACTATGTGATGAAATGGGTGGCACCTGAATATCAAAAGGAAATAACAGATAAATTTAATCTTAGCATGAAAGTCAAAGACCAGAGTCCAGAAGCTAAGGAGTTGGCCGAACAGTATTTCTTCAGTGAAGTGGTTAGAGTGCACAGAGCAGGAGAAGGTGCGCCGTTTGACGGATTGAAACCTTCAGGAACTCCTATCGATGAAAAAGTATTAGCAGCAGACAAGAGTATTGAGGTAGGCAATTTATCGCCGTTAGAAGGTATGACTGAAAAAGAAAAAATGCCTGAACTTAAAGAGAGATTTGAAAAAGTTATGTCTTTAAAGGATTATGATGTGAATGATCTTGAAGCAGGAAGAGAATATATTGAAGCATACGTGAAATTCTTCAAATTTGCTGAAGGTGAAGAGGAGCATGCTGCTGAAGGTGCTCACGGTGAAGAAGCAAATAATGCTCATGCAACTCATAATGCAGAAGCAACTCATAACGCTGAAGCCAACAACGGTAAAGCAGCTGCAGAAGCGGAAAAAACTCATGGAGAGGTTACACATACAGTAAAACCTGGAGATACACTTTGGGGAATTGGATTAGAATTTAATAAAACTTATCAAGAAATTGCAAAAGTAAACAATATTTCTAACCCAGACCTTATTTTCCCTGGACAAAAATTTATCATTCCATCTAAATAAGATAGATCAAAAAAAGTAAAAACAAACGAACAATTAAATCGGTCAACTGAAACTAGTTTTTGTAAAGAATAGTCATAAAACCCCAATAGCTATTATGCTGAATTGGGGTTTCATCGTCTATAAACGGGATGGTTTTTCACTATTCAAATGGGGTCAAGAGTTAGTCTACGAGGAGGTAAAGTATGAAAAAAGTGTTGAAGGGGTTATCGTTTATTGTAAGTGTCGTGATCATGACTACGTTGTTATACAATTATGTTTTCTTTATTATTCTAGTACCAAGTGCTTCCATGTATCCAACAATAGAAATTGGTGACAGGATCATCACAACAAGGATTCATAACACTTCTTCCATTGAAAGAGGACAAATTTTGGTGTTCTATTCGGATGAGTTTAAAGAAACAATGGTGAAGCGAGTCATCGGCCTGCCAAATGATCAGATTGAAATCAATTCAGACGGAAAGGTATCCGTAAACAATCAGGAATTGAATGAAACATATGTAAAGTACCCAGATACAAAAAGTGGAAGTTTTAAGGTGCCTGAAGGAGAATATTTTTTCCTAGGGGATTACCGGATACATTCATATGACAGCAGAAAATGGAACGATCCTTTTATTTCAGAAAGCAAGATCTTAGGACAGGCTAGATTTATACTGTTTCCATTCGATCGAATATCCATACTTGAGTAGTGTAGAAGAGGTTGAAAGGGAG
>NZ_JBFOGA010000025.1:0-2188 GCF_040887565.1 Enterococcus sp. C46 | reverse complement strand
CATCTTTTTCTATTATTCTACCTTATTTGATAGTAGATTTAAAACTTTGCAACAGAACCATAATGCTGATATTGAGACCTTTGGAGGCTTTGATTTAGAGAGTTGCTTAGCTCTTTCTACTGGCGATAAGCGCCAAGCCTTACGTGATATGTTGGCTTTTATTTCTGAAAATGAAATTATGCATTTAAAAGACTTTGCAGATTATCGCATGTCTGAGGAAGCACCAGCTGGCTGGTTCGAACTTCTAACTGAAAGGAATACGCTTTTTATTAAAGAATATATCAAGTCAAATTGGCAGAAACAACAAAATCTTAGAGGTTCGGAGAAATGATTATGAAAACGTTAGATAAGGTTATTGTTGATATGAGTGACCCTGCTTTCCCTTATATTCTTCAGCCTATTGCTGAAGATCGATTGAAAAAAATGCATTCTAATAGTTGAATTCATTTTTTTTGTGGTTAAGCTAACACTAGCTTGCCCCGCTCGGGTAGAGTTCTGCATGAAATGCGCTCGCTATGCAATAGCCCGCCGGAGTTTTTTCTAGCCGGATAATAGGCGTAGAAAAATAGCAGTTCTCCCAGTAGGAAGGGAGAATGCTACTACCTCGTAGAGCCCACACTTTACCTTGTAAAGTATAGTGGGTTATACTTTACTTGGAAGTAATCACCGAATTCCAGTTAGAAACTATTTTGTAACTATGTTTTGAGGAGGAGTAAAATGCTTTCTTACGTCCGGCATTACCCACTAGCGATAGCTAAATTAATGTGTCTGTGCTCCCCTAAAATCTGCTGATTTATTACTGACTAATACTAATACAGGAGGTTTTTTTATGGGACAGACAATCATATCTGCTATTGGTGTTTATATTTCCACCAGTATAGATTATTTAATTGTTTTGATTATTTTATTTGCACAGCTATCACAGAATAAACAGAAATGGCATATTTATGCGGGGCAATATCTAGGCACGGGCTTACTTGTAGGGGTGAGTTTAGTTGCTGCTTATGTCGTCAATTTCGTGCCTGAAGCATGGATGGTTGGATTGCTTGGTTTAATCCCTATCTATTTAGGAATTCGCTTTGCAATTGTTGGAGAAGGTGAGGAAGAAGAAGAGGAAGAAATTATTGAAAGATTAGAACAAAGTAAGGCAAATCAACTGTTTTGGACAGTTACATTGCTGACAATTGCGTCTGGCGGAGATAATTTAGGTATCTATATACCTTATTTTGCTTCGTTAGATTGGGCACAGACCCTCGTGGCGTTGCTTATGTTTGCAATCGGCATAATTATCTTTTGCGAGCTTAGTCGGGTGCTATCCTCTATTCCGTTAATATCCGAGACAATTGAAAAATACAAGCGAATCATTGTGCCCTTAGTATTCATTCCACTTGGACTATACATCATGTATGAAAGTGGCACGATAGAGACTTTTCTAAACTTTATTTTATAGATAAAAAAGCCCCTTAAATGGGGCTTTTCTTATATTTTTTTGAATCCTAACTTCAAAATCCCAGATACGTTTTTTTACCGCTAATTCGCCAAACCAAAGAATGGAGGACTTATGATGAGTTATTTAGTCGCAAGAATGCAAAAGATGAAAGCTGGAAATTTAGTCGGCATGGGTAATCATAATCAACGGTTAACTGACAATCATTCAAACAAATATATTGATACGGAACGCTCGTATTTGAATTATGATTTAGTGGCTGGGCGCACTGATAACTTTAAAACGGATATTGAAGCCTATATCAACGAAAACAAAGCGAGTAAGCGGGCAGTTCGCAAAGACGCTGTTTTAGTCAATGAGTGGATTATAACCAGTGACAAAGATTTTTTTGAGCAATTAGACGAAGCCGAAACCCGTAAATATTTTGAAACAGCCAAACAATATTTTGCAGATAACTATGGTGACGAAAATATTCGCTATGCAGTTGTTCATATGGACGAGAAGACCCCTCACATGCATATGGGCATTGTGCCCTTTGATGATGATAAAAAGCTCTCAGCTAAGCGTATATTCAATCGTGAAGCCTTACAGCGCATTCAAGAGGAATTAACACAGTACCTCAAAGAAAATGGCTTTGATGTTCAACGTGGTAACAAAAATAAAGAGCGTAAGAATTTATCAGTACCCGAATACAAAGCTATGCGGGAAGAATTGAAAAAAATAGAGACCGAAAAACAAGAG
>NZ_JBFOGA010000024.1:0-2324 GCF_040887565.1 Enterococcus sp. C46 | reverse complement strand
CAGGTAGTAACCAACAGCGACAATAATGACGTCTTTTTTGAATTGTTTGCCTTTAAAATGATTCATTACTCTGTCCTCTCTGTCTTTTTTCTCAATTTTACACTAAAATAGATTTTTTGGAAAACTTTGCAACAGAACCCTATTTATAAACTGTAAAAGCCTAACTTTGAACGACAGCATAAACTGTTGCAAAAGTTAGGCTTTTTATCTGCTTTCGTGTGTCTACCTAGAGCTTTTTCTGACAGAAGTATTTACCAAAAGTTAAACGAAGAAAGTGAAAATCGAGAAGAAAGAATCACTCTTTAGCATGAAAAAAAAGAACTTTATCCTGATTAAAATAACGAAACAATCAAATATGACTTGTGCAAAAAAAGAGATGAGACCACTGCTACTTTTAGCAATGGTCTCACCTCTGTTTTACTGGTTATCGTCAGGTCAAAACGGTTTTTTTACAACCTATCTGCGGTATTCAAGAAGCTGTTTTTCTCTGTTCATTCTTATTGCTTGATGCAGACCAGCCTTTTCACAACCTAACACGCGGTGTTCAAAGAGCTGACCTTCAACAATAAGTCAAAACGCTCTTTTTACAACCTCTATTCACGGTGTTCAAAGCCCAACTCCTTGAAATAAGTCTGGATTTTTCAAAACATGAGAAGCTGTTTAGAAAAATTCATTCTTATTGTCGGCGGAGCTGGACGCTTCTTTCACAACCTCTATCCTCGATCTTTTTGGTCATACACTTCTTTGACGTTGATAAATTGATCAAGTATTGGATTTTCTCCTTTTAGGTCAGCTTCGAAACGGATACCGTCAATATTGATTCTGGCGTTACGGTAGTAGTCAGTTCCTAGTTGTCCCCATGCAGGAGTTGAGGCATCGACATTGCAGAAGATATCAAATCCTTGTTGTTTCAAGTAAGCAAATTTTTGATTTGCTTCAGAATAAGGTTGCCAATCGCTGATGTCAGCGCCAAATGGGTAGATCAAAATATTTGTTTTGCCTAAAATAGGTGCAACTTCATTTTGCCAACGTTCATTATCTTGTTGGATATCGGCTAAAGAAGCTTGTGTCATATTCAAGTGTCCCCAAGTATGAGAAGCAAAACTCCAACCATCTTTCTTTAATTGATCAGCAACTTTTTTGGCTGCTTCGATTTCTTTGTTTGTTTTTTCGTTATCACCATATTCTGATTTTGATGTACGGTAACCTAATACACCATTATAGCCTGTTAAAGCTAATGTTCCTTTGGCGCCTTGATAAGAAAAATCGGGATGTTTTTTAATGAATGAATCGATCAATGGAACCATATCATAGTCACCAACAGTTTCCTTCTTATTGTCGATATAAATATTCTTGATTTGGTTCTGTTTATCGACAATCAACTTACTTGGAAATCCTGAATTGTCCATGTATTCATAATAGCTGACATCGTCTTGCGAAAGAATTAACGGTTTCTTTCCTTCTGGAAGAGAAACACCTGTAAAGGTCAGTTTTCCATCTGTTCCTTTTTTGACTAATCCATTTAGATTAACAAGAACATAGTTATTTTTATATAACTGATCAATGGTTTTATTGAATTCGGAAATAGTGACCATATAATCTTTATACCCTTGTGCTTGCTGGGTATGAAAAGCCTTAGCTGGATCAACGATCAGACTATGAAAGAAGACGTGTGAGATTTTGGTCGGGTCTTCCCATTTTACCAAGGATTCTTTTTCTTTTTTCAAAGTTGCTAACAATTGTTGCGCTTCTTTGGCGTCGTCTTTTTCAAGTAAGGCGATGGCTTCATCATAATGATAACTTGCAGCAAGCTGTTTTGCTTGATCAAGCTGTTTCGTCGTTTGTTTATCTTCAACAGGTTTTGAGCTGCTGCTTGAGTGTTGAGTTGTTTGACTAGTGTTTTCTAATTTATTGTTTGTTGCTGCTTGTGTAACAAAAAAGATACTTACACCTAGAATAATAACAGTGCATACAGAAGTGACAGCCAATATGATTTTGTGTGTATGTTTCATTTTATCGTCCCCTACTACTTTTTGATTTCAAAAACCCCCATAAGCTTTTCTTAACCTTTTGAAAAACTTCCCATAACCATTGTAACGAATATAGAAACAAGTGTAAAAGAAACTTTTGTTTTTTTGATTTTTCTCTTATTTTCTTTAACTAGAGCGCTTTTTATGAGAAGTACTATTTTGTAAAAGTTATAAAGTGAGAGAGGTGAAAATGTTCGGATTTTCGCTGTTTTTATTTCCAAGAAAAACTAAAATAAACCCCTGGTGCTAGTTAATTTTTTCCTAGAGGAAAATGTCTAAACATGTTGGTAAATC
>NZ_JBFOGA010000022.1:0-3694 GCF_040887565.1 Enterococcus sp. C46 | reverse complement strand
GATATGCTTTTGAAAAAAGCACTCCATACTCTTGTCTTTTAAGGAAAAACGATTGCGATTATAGGAGTTTTTCTTTTCCCTGCTTTTGTTATTATTCTCTCTTTTCATCAGTAAATGAAAGTCGCTGATAAAAAAAATCAGGACATTTACTCCTTGTCCCCCTTCACAAAACGAACACTTGTTCTTATAATGGTTCTAAAGGAGTGATTATCCATGAAATATTTGAATGACGAATATCAAGACCGGGGTATGAAAAAATGGGCGGGCTTTTTCTTATCTGAACACACAGCTGAACAGGAAAAAATTCAAAAAGGATTGGCTCACATCAATTCCCCAAAGCCCCAAATGTCCGAACAAGAGATTGGCGAGGTGCTTCAAGTGGCTAGATTAAAAAATAAGTCCGTTGCCATCCAAATCGAGGCCATCGATAACGAAGGAAATTATTACGATTAATATGCCACTGATGACGGTGATTTGATTTTTCTTTCCTAAAATACACCTTTGCATGATTTTTTCCTCCTGTTTGTTGTTTGTAATGTAAGTCTACTGGATTGAATCAGATTAAGAATTGATCCTCATCAAGAAGTGGTTTTCCTTCGAAAATAGTTTTTCACTGCGCGGTCTTTTTTGTTTTACTCTTTCGTATAACTCTATGATAGCTCCTTTATTGTTTTTAATAATTGATGACAATCAAGTTTGAATAAACAATTTTTAGCATGTATTTAAAATAGATAAAGCTGATAATTTCTGTTCAGAAATTATCAGCTTTTTTGACGATTTAGGCTTTCGCCAAGGGTAAGCTTCATTCCCTACAGATACAAATTTAAAAAGCTGTAGATATTCGCTCACCCTTTCAGCTAATATCATGATGCAGTCTAATAAGCACCACTTAATTCCGCTTTTGTTTTTTCGGACCCTAACAACCGCAAGCCGTTTAAGATGACGAGGATTGTGGAGCCCTCATGGAATAGTACTGCTAAAGGAAGTCCCAGAACGCCGAACATATTTAAAGTAATCAAGCTGACAATAACAGCGATGGAGAAAATGACATTTTGAATAATGATTTTATTTAATTTCTTGCTTAGCTGATAGCTATAAAACAATTTAGACAAATCATTCTTCACTACAACGACATCAGAGGATTCCATTGCGACTGACGAGCCACTTCCCATCGCAATTCCGATATCTGCATTCGCTAGCGCGGGCGCATCATTGATCCCATCGCCAATCATCCCAACAACTTCTTCTTTTCCTTGGCTTTTTAAGACAAAATCTATTTTATCTTCCGGTAACATGGAAGAAATATAGTCATCTACCTTTACTTCCTTTGCAACCTGTGCCGCAACCTTTTCGTTATCTCCCGTTAAAAGATAAACCTTGATGCCCTCTTTTTGGAAATCCGCAACCGTACTCGCTGACTGCGGACGAATTCGATCCCGGAGTGAGAAGTAACCGACGACTTCATTTCCCTTCGCTACAAATATGGTCGTATCGCCTTTTTCCAGTAGCTTTTCAAACTGATCAAATTTATCATATTGCTTAAATGCATCCGGTTTTCCAACTAGGATTGCCCCTTTTTTAATTCCCGAACCAGCAATTTCTTCAATCGATTCCGCTTGATTCACTTGTGCTAAGTTAATCTCTTTAAAGGCAGAAACAATTGCTCTTCCGATTGGGTGACTGGATTGTTGCTCCATATAAATGACTTCTTTTAACAGCTCTTGGTCCAAATGATAATCGACCACTTGGAAGTCGCCATACGTCAATGTTCCGGTCTTATCTGTATACAAAATATTCATTGTACTTAACGCTTCCATTGCGGCTCCACCTTTAAATAAGATACCGTTTTTGGCTCCATTACTTATCGCGCTTAACGTAGCCGGTGTAGCTGATGCCACCAATGCACATGGACTAGCCACTGTTAAAAGTACCATTCCACGATAAAATGCTTCTTCTAATGGTAGGCTTAGGAAATAATATAGAAAGAAGATGAAAATAGGTACGATAATTAAAACGCCAATCACGTACTTACTTTCAATACGGTCTATAAACTTTGCGATTCGAGAAGGTTTGTTTTGTGCTTCTTCAACCATCCGGATAATATTGGAAAACATGGTTTGATTCAGTGTCTTGTTTACTTCTATATGAAAAACATTTCCTTCATTAATCGTTCCGGCAAAAACTTCCTCCTTTAACTCTTTTTCTACTGGGACAGACTCACCCGTTAAAGCCGCTTCATTCACGATTGCATTTCGGTCGATCAAGCCATCAATAGGGATTTGACCACCTTTCGATACCACGACAATGTCCCCAATAACTAACTCTTTCGTAGGGGTAACCACTACATCCCCATTTTCTTTTAGCACTTGGGCTGTGTCGGGTACTTGCGCCATTAATTCTGAAATCGCGCTGGTGGATTTGTTCGTTGCATAATCTTCCAAAACTTCTGCAGCAGCAAAAATCAATAGCAACGCCGCTCCTTCAGACTCAAAATCAATGATTACTGCACCAACTGCTGCCAAAACCATTAATAGGTCGACATTTGGTGAGCGATCTTTAATCGTTTCAACAACAGCATGTTTTGCCGCATAGAAGCCTAAAAAGAAAATTGAAATATAAAATAGTATGGAACTGTATGCATCATTTAGTGGGATAAAGATAAACCCTAAGATTGTAAATAAAACACCGACAACTAAAAATTGTCCTTGCCTACTTTTTGTTAGATACTCAACCATTTCTAAAACCTCTTTCTTATTTTTTGTTTTTTTGCTTACCAATTATTACAAATCCATTTCATCTCATCTTTTCACTCCCCTTTATTTAGAAATATATATATAAAAAAGGGCACACCTATAGAACAGAATTAACTGTCCCACAGGTATGCCCTTATTATTTACATACTCTGCTGCCGCAAAAATTGCAGCCCGGCTGCATGGACCTTTTATATGTCCACCGCCTGTTCAGATCACAATGAATATAACCAACAAACAAAATCTGTTATATTCCAAAGCTTTCATTATTTAGTTTTAATATGCTTCATTGATTCTCATGTAACTATTATAACAAATTTTTTTTGAATTTCAAATCGCTTTTCCATTATTTGAACAGGGTAGAATAGCAATCGCAGCCATAAGCTTTGTGGCGGATCGAAGTCTAGGAAATGTATGCTTCCTTAGTTAGTTCATAAAGTTTTATTTCCACTTTTTTAAATAATTTTTGATATTCTTCTCCCATTTTTTGGTAAATTTCTAATAATTGCATCAATTCTTTTTTTTTAATAAATCACCCATGTGTTCACTCCTGTTCTCCCTCTGTTGTTTTGAATATTCATAATACTTTAAAGGGTTCTGTTGCAAAGTTTTCTGATAAACTGATTTTAAGGTAAAATGAATGGAAAAGATAGCTTGGAGGAATCAAGATAGATCATTTTAAAGGCAAGCAATTTCAGAAAGATGTGATTATTGTCGCCGTAGGCTACTACCTTCGGTATAATCTTAGCTATCGTGACGTCCAAGAAATCCTATATGACCGTGGCATTAACGTTTCTCACACCACCATCTACCGCTGGGTACAGGAATATGGAAAACTACTTTACACTATTTGGAAAAAGAAAAATAAACAATCCTTCTATTCGTGGAAGATGGATGAGACCTATATTAAAATCAAAGGGAAATGGCACTATCTTTATCGAGCA
>NZ_JBFOGA010000021.1:0-5343 GCF_040887565.1 Enterococcus sp. C46 | reverse complement strand
AGTCTTACCTCAAAACAACAAAAAAAGTGATGTTGAATTAATGTCCAACACGACTTATGCCACTGCTTCGGTCATTACCCTTTCCCCTTTCGAAGTCATTATCGTTCCATTTCAAGATGATCAGGATTCGATTTTTAAAAATTTGACATTTATGACCACGTTAGCCAAAGGGCTGTCAGAAAACTTGATTAACAGCTCGCATAATTATACGTCGAACGCCTTATATTCCGGTGAACAGCGATTATGTACCTATATCCTGCAAGGTTCCTATAAGAATTATTTTTTCGATAATCTGACAGATGTGGCCGCTACGATTGGGATTAGCTATCGGCATTTGCTGCTCTTACTGAATAAGTTATGTGATGATGGTATTTTAAAACGGGAAAAACGGAAATTTCAAATCACTGACATGGAACAACTTAAATACCGATCTTCTGAAGCAGAGTATTTCAAAATAAATCATTGATAAAATACCCATTCGACGCAAGCTGAAAAAGCGTCAGATGGGTATTTACTATTAAAAAGCGCGACTTTCAGTGAGGTGTTGAACAATACTTAAAGAAATACTCAGCGTTTCCAGCCTTAAAAACTTTCATGTAGATATTTAGTCAAATCGTTTACATACGTTTTCTGTTGCTTTTTTAGATAGCATTTAACAAACGGTCTCAGGTAAATTTTTTTAGCCTGAATCGCTTCAGTAAAATGGATTTTTGTTTTGTGATCGCTTAAGGAGAAAAATTCACCTGTCCATTTTCCTTTCATATTTACATTCTCCATCTCGAATGCGTAAAACTTCATGGGTTCAAACTCTGTGATTGTGAAGGTCGTGGGGAAATCTTGAGTAGTGTACTCAACGAAAACCTTCTGATCTTCGAGGACTTCAACTTTATTCAGATCACTTCGCCACTTTGTGTTTGTCATTGAAGTGACCACCTGCCAAACTTTTTCTATATCAGCATGAAAGATTGCTTCGATTCTTTCAGTAGTCATAATTATCCAACCCCTTTATTATCATTTTACTGTACTGGACATAGTAAAACCTCTCAGTTTTGATACTAATTCTGCGTGTTTTAATAAGGGTGGATTGACCGTTCTTGGACTTACCAAACTTCATGAATAAATTTATTTCTTCGCTCGGCGTTTCTTTGATAGTTCTCCGGATTTCTTTGGTAGTAATCTTGGTGTTCAGCGTCAGCAGGATAAAAAGTTTTTGCAGCCTCGATGGTTGTTACGATCGGCTGATCAAACCTTCCACTTGCCTGCAAGCTGTCTCGACTTTTCTCAGCAATTCTTTTTTGTTCTTCATTAAAATAAAATATGACCGGACGATAACTGCTGCCACGATCTTCAAACTGACCAAAAGCATCTGTCGGATCTGTTTGCTGCCAATAAATTTCTACTAATTCTTGATATGAAATGAATTCTGGGTCGTAAATAATTTCTACCGCCTCAGTATGGCCTGTATCGCCGCTCTTTACTTCTAAATACGTTGGATTTTCTTTCTCACCGCCAGTATACCCAGAAATCACTGATTCAATTCCCGGCAATGAATCAAAGGGTTTGACCATACACCAAAAACAACCTCCTGCAAAAATTGCTCGCTCCATCTTTCTCACCTATCCTTTACATTTATTCATCCACAGGGACGATGGATCCGCCCCATTTCTTTTCAACCCATTGTTGAACCTTGGCTTCATGCAATGTTTCAACAATTGTTTTAATGTCTTTATTGTCCTTATTCGTCGTTTTCGTCGCGACAATATTCACATATGGCGAATCGTTTTGTTCGATCATCAAGGAATCCTTCGCTGGATTCAACCCTTTTTCGTAAGCAAAATTAGAATTAATCGCGACTAAATCCCCTTCATTATTTTCATAGGCTGAAGTCAGTAATGTCGGATCCACACTATGATCAAAGACCAGATTTTTAGGATTTTCAGTAATATCCTCAAAAGTTGCCTGATCAATTTGTATCCCAGGTTTAATTTTGATCAACTTATTTTTTACAAAGATATTTAAGACTCGGCCCCATTCAGAGGGCACATTTGAAACAATCACTTTTGCCCCATCGGGAATAGCAGCAATTTTCTTTATTTTGTGTGAATAAATGCCCATTGGTTCAAGATGGATCGCCCCCACATTTGAAAATTGATACCCATTTTCTTTCTTTTGCAAATTGAAGTATGGAACCGTTGAAAAATAATTCGCATCGATGTCTCCATTTTCCAATGCCTTATTTGGCAAAACATAGTCATCGAACTTGACGATCTCTAATTCGATCCCCTTCTTCTT
This sequence comes from Enterococcus sp. C46, assembly GCF_040887565.1. Classification (NCBI taxonomy): domain Bacteria; kingdom Bacillati; phylum Bacillota; class Bacilli; order Lactobacillales; family Enterococcaceae; genus Enterococcus; species Enterococcus sp. C46. Next base: position 3,051 of record NZ_JBFOGA010000021.1, on the reverse strand, counting down.
CAACTCCGGCTTAATATGCTCTAAGATTTCTGCATGGGGCGTCGGTGAAGCACCAATCTTTACCTTATCCGTCTTCTCAGCTGAACCCGAGCCGCAGGCAGCTAATAAAGTCACACAACCTAACACCAATAAAACCAAACCAATTTTTTTCATACAAACACTCTCCCAATTTTTTTGACAAATAAAAAAAATATTCATCCCTTTACCTATCAGCATCCTGATAAATAAAGGGACGAATATTTTCGCGTTACCACCCTTATTCGTATTATTCTCACAAATAATACCTCAACGGTACAAACATACCCGGCGATGTAACGGTCGCTTCCCGTCCAGCTTGCGTGAACAAACTAAAGGCTCAGAGCTCATCTTCATTGATTTTCCACGATCCCTCTTTTCACCTGCCGAGGGTCTCTTTAATCGTCTATTAGTCAATTACTCTTCTCTTCAATGCTTCATTATTGATTTACGTTATTCTAATATAAACAATCTTGCTTTGCAACAAAAAAAGCGAAAACTCCTCAACTTTTAAATTGAGGAGTTTCACCTCTATCGTGTTACCTGTGGCAAAGTCACAAGCTCTGTCAGCTCATTGATAATAATATCCGCTTTACTCTGATCCATAAAGAACCCTTGTTTCAAAGCAACCGTATAAATGCCCGCAGCTTTAGCCGAAGCAATCCCTAATGTTGAATCTTCCACAGCTAGGCAATCATCACAGGCTAAGGCGTCGCGACTGATCAAATAGATTTCCGGATTAGGTTTGCTTTCCTTTAACTCTTCCCCACTAATAGTATATGAAAAATAGCGTTCCAATTTGCAGTCGGATAACATTTGATCAATTTCTTTGCGTGGGGATGACGAGGCCAATCCAATTGCGATATTTTCTACTCTCAATTGTTCTAATACTGATGGCACGCTTTCTCGAATAGCCTTTGAAAAATCAATTCCGTGTCGCTGCTTGTAATGAAGGTACTCTCGATGGAGGCGATCGCGTGTGATCTCATCTTCAGGGATCAGCATTTCCCATGTTTGTTTTTCCGAGTTTCCTACATAATCTTCAAATTTATCAGAGCCTGGTTGTATGCCTTTAAACTTAAAAAAATCCATTCGACGTTTAAAATAGAAGGGTTCACTATCAATTAGCACACCGTCCATATCAAATATTACTGCTTTTCTCATTCTCTCACCTAGTCCTTCACAATATCATTTAGTAAGCGAAGCTCTAACAAAGGAAGCTCAATCGTATATTCCTTCTCAACCTCTTGAAATGCTTGATGGATCAACTCCATATTATGTCCCTCTTTTTGAATATATTCTTTGATATCTGCTTGTTCATCTACACTTTCTTTGCGTAAAATACGTTCGATCATTGAGCAGCAGTGCATGTAAAGCAAGAACAATTGATTGTTTGAAAATTCGATCCCCATTAGTTTTTCGAGTTCTTTGACGGCCTTTTGTACCAATCTCAAAACCTTCATTGCATCAAGGATCGTTAAATTTTCTACGATCTTGTTAATCGAGAAATTAAAAATCAATTGACTCTTGAAGGCTTCACTATCAATGTCGACTTGTTCATGCAATAGCTCCGCAAATTCTGAAACGGCTTCTCCGTTGATTAATTGATCCAAACCAATGTATGGGACTTGATTGATTTTCGGGTTTTCTGTCCCAACGATCATCAAGACATCATACAGCTGAAATGGAGTCTCATACATTTTATTCTCAGCTAATTTTTTATAGTCATAAGGCAGGATGGTCAATTCCTTTGCAGAATCACCTAAGCACTTCTGTAGGATTTCTTGGATTTGAGTGGCGCTTCCTATTCCTGTATAACAGCAGGTAATGATCGCTTTTTTCTTATTTACCTCTGGGATGATCAGTTGCTTTTGTATACGGTTTTCGACAGTGATGGCCTCATAAACTTCGGTGACACTGTTGCCGTTGACAATATGTTCTCCGACTTCCAATACAAGCGGTGTACTGACATTATCAATAATAACCAAAGGACTCTTAATATGATTTGAAAGACGTTCCCCCAATTGATTGAAGGAACCCATATCTACTAGTAGGATCAATCCTGAATCTGTACTATAATCATTGATATAACGAATAATCTTTGTTTCAACCTTGTCTAAGGTGATATTGATGGGCATATCATAGGCCTGAAACACATTTTTCCCTAGCATCCGATTCACGACATTCGCCAAACTGCTGGCTGTTGAATAGCCATGGGCTGGTACGATACATTTTACGTCATTCGGCAGGTCGCTGATCTGTAAACTATAAAAATAAAAAGTCACAAAAACAATATCTTCATCCAATAATCGCTGATCCAACTGCTGGGATAAATAGCTCAATAGCTTTTTAGCATACCAAAATGGCGTTTCTAAAAATGAATCCAAGAATTCCATCAACTCATTTTTTTGTTCCTGCCAGCCATAATCACTATCTAAAATATCTGTATTATCCTTTAGATAAAGATAGCTTGCTAAAGAAACAACCCGATTGCCATCCTGTTCAAATCCATAGTTCTTATACATCATATCCAGTGTTTGTCGAATATGATAAGTCAGCACGGAATATAAAGACTCTTCCTTTTCATACGTTCCTTGAAAAATAAATTCGTCCATCATTTGTGTCACACGACTAACAGTATCCTCAATGAATTCTTGCGGCTGACTCTCTTTTTTCTGGACCTTTTTAAATTCTGATACGACTTCATCAAAAAAATTACGAAGCAGTTGTGTCTCTTTGCTTTCCAAGTGAATTTGCTGAGTCGTGTTGGGTAGGTATGTGCGATCTGACATTTTCTTCTTTGGTTTACTAAACTGTTCTTTGAATTTCAGATTGTACTCTAGTGGCAGATCCTTTAACCGAACAAAGATCGTCTGACTATTCTTCTGATGCACATAGGCATTTCCACAGGCGTATTTGATGATATTCTTGATTTTCCCGACATTTCCTTCTAAATCACTATTTAGCAAGAAATCAATCATTTGATAAGAAACCTGCAGCTCCTTATCCAAAATGCTGCTTTCTGTAATGAAGAAG
>NZ_JBFOGA010000020.1:0-7470 GCF_040887565.1 Enterococcus sp. C46 | reverse complement strand
GATTCAACACAAAGCTACCACAAAGAGATTGAACGTTCTTCTGGAGATATACCCGAGTCTGTTCAAAAGCTACTGCCTAAGTTACAAAATGGGGATGAAACAGAAGTAGTAATGGTCACATTACCCGAAGCAACACCTGTTTATGAATTAATTCGATTAAAAGATGACTTGGAGAGAGCGGGAATCGCTCGTACTTGGTGGGTAGTGAACAATAGCATGCTTTCTAGCGGAACAACGAACCCAATGCTTTTAGCAAGAGCACAAAATGAAGAAGTTTGGATTGATAAGGTAGCAGAGCTGTCTAACAATCATTACCCAGTGATTGAATGGAAAGCTGAGGATATTTCAGGAGATGCTTTAAGAGATATTTTATAATTTACGAGATAACTCATATTTTACTCATTGACAAAACATAGATAAAGTTCTATATTAAATATAGATGAACATCTATATGGAGGTGAGAATATGGATTATTTAGGATTATCAAAAATTATGAAGGCAATTGCAGAGCCTAATAGACTTCAAATATTAGATATGATTTCAACTGGTGAAAAGTGTGCATGTGATATTTTGGATAATTTTGATTTTACTCAGCCGACACTATCACATCATATGAAGGTTTTAATTGAGGCGGGAGTAGTAACCGCACGTAAGGAAGGCAAATGGCAATATTATTCTCTGGTAACAGAGAATATTGAAGAATTTCAAGAATTAATACATCAGATATTGAATATAAAACAAAAAGAAGGAGTTATGTAAAATGAGTAAAGTATCGTTGTATGAACCAGCAATGTGTTGTGACACAGGAGTTTGTGGTCCCGGAGTAGATACAGAATTGCTTCGAGTTTCCTCTATTATTCAAACATTGGAAAAAGCCGATGGTGTAGAAGTAGAGCGTTTTAATTTAACAGGTAATCCTGCGGCATTCGTAGAAAATGAAAAAGTTGGGGAGTTGTTACAGTCTAAAGGAGCCGACATACTACCAGTTGTTTTATTAGATGGTGAAATTGTGAAAATGGCTGGTTATCCGTCAAATGAGGAGTTTAGTGTCTATACTGGTGTTAATTTCTCAGAGGATAAGAAAGAAGAACAATCAAATAGTTGCTGCTCTCCATCATCTGGATGTTGCTAAAACGAAGAAACTAAAGCCTATGAGAAGAGATTCTCATAGGCTTTTTTATTAAGTGAGACAGAATCTATTGACAATAGATAGATGAACATCTATATTATATATAGAAGAATTTCTATGTATGGAGGGATGAAAGATGGATTATGAATTAACAGCAAAAGTTTTTAAAGCATTAGGAGACCCAAAAAGGGTTCAAATTGTGGATATGCTCTCTTGTGGTGAGCGTTGTGCATGTGATTTATTAGAGCATTTTGAATTTACACAACCAACGCTTTCCCATCACATGAAATTGTTAATGAATGCAGGGATTGTTCAAGCCAGAAAATCAGGGACATGGCACAACTATTCATTGAATGCGGAAAATATGAAAGTATTATCTGGTGTCATTCAAACAATCATTCAAAACACAGATGACTGTATTTGTCATACGATTGATAATGCTGCATGTTCTTGTGAGGGTAAAGGGAGAGTAACAGCTACAAAGAAAGTAACAACTGCTTAGAATGAAGATGTTAAATTTAAAGGAGGAAACCAAACATGAAATTGTACCAACCAGATCAGTTACCATTAACAAAGTATCTATTTTTTACAGGAAAGGGAGGTGTTGGTAAAACAACGACTGCTTGTGGCACTGCTACTTATTTAGCAGATAGTGGGAAAAAAGTTATGTTAGTCAGTACCGATCCAGCAAGTAATTTACAAGATGTTTTTCAAACAGAATTAACAAATAAAGGGAAAGAAATTCCAGAAGTTCCGGGATTAACTGTAGCAAATTTTGATCCTGTAACAGCAGCTGATGACTATAAAGAAAGTGTTGTAGGACCATTTAGAGGGAAACTACCTGATTCTGCATTAGCGAATATGGAGGAACAATTATCTGGTTCTTGTACAGTAGAGATTGCTGCCTTCAATGAATTTTCTGGTTTTTTAACTGATCCAGAAGCAGAGAAAAAGTATGATTATATTATTTTTGATACTGCACCAACAGGTCACACGTTAAGAATGTTACAGTTACCGTCTGCATGGAGTAATTTTATGGATGAAAATACAACAGGAGCTTCATGCTTAGGTCAATTATCTGGTTTAGGTGATAAAAAGGAAATTTATGAGCATGCTGTAGCCACATTAGCTGATGGAGCAAAAACAACTTTAATGCTTGTAACAAGACCACAAAAGGCACCACTTTTAGAAGCAGATCGAGCTTCTAAAGAATTACAAGAGATAGGCATTGAAAATCAAGTTTTATTAGTGAATGGCGTCTTAGAGGAAGCAACAGATAAAGTATCTCAATTGATTTATGATGGACAACAAGAAGCGTTGGCACAAATGCCAGAGAGTTTGAAAGCTTTTCCTGAGTACAGTATTCCTTTACGTTCTTACAATGTGACTGGTGTTGAAAATCTACGCCAATTGTTGAAATCCAATCAAGGTGAATTTTTAACTGAACTAGTCACACCAAGAGCATTTCCTAGATTGAAAGACATCGTGAATGAGTTGCATCAATCTGGTAAAAAAGTGATTTTTACAATGGGTAAAGGTGGCGTTGGGAAAACGACTATTGCTGCGGCAATTGCCACTGGTTTAGCAGATAAAGGCAAGAAAGTTCATTTGGCTACAACCGATCCAGCTGCTCATTTACAATTTGTGATTTCTGAATCCGATCAAATCAAGGTGAGTCATATCGATGAGGACAAGGAATTAGCAGATTATACAGAAGAAGTATTAAGCAAGGCTCGTGAAACGATGTCACCAGATGATGTTGCTTATGTAGAAGAAGATTTGCGTTCGCCTTGTACACAAGAAATCGCTGTATTCAGAGCTTTTGCAGAGATTGTGGATGATGCCGATTGTGATGTGGTAGTTATTGATACCGCACCAACAGGACATACATTACTATTACTTGATTCTACCCAAAGCTACCATAAAGAAGTAGAGCGGACATCTGGTGAAGTACCAGAATCAGTGAAACGTCTCTTACCTCGTTTGCAAGATGGAAAAGAAACCGAAGTGGTGATGGTCACTTTACCTGAAACAACACCTGTTTATGAATCTATGCGACTACAGGAAGACTTGGATCGAGCAGGCATTGCTCATACATGGTGGGTCGTGAATAACAGTATGTTAACAAGTGGTACAACAAATCCAATGTTACTAGCCCGAGCACAAAATGAAAATACATGGATTGATAAAGTAGCAGAATTATCTAATAATCATTATGGGGTTGTAGAATGGCATGCAGAAGAAATCTCTGGAGAAGCACTACACAATATATTGAATTAGGAGCATTTTATTTTTTTAATTGATAGATAGAAATTTTTCTATCTATCATGCACTTATTTGAATTTTATGATGGAGGAAGATGATGATGGAAAAAGAAGAACAAAAAGGATTGGGAATATTTGAAAAATATTTAACGCTTTGGGTGGCTTTGTGTATGGTTACGGGTGTTTTAATTGGAAAATATTTGCCAGCTGTTCCAGCAACTTTAGGGAAATTCGAGTATTATCAAGTATCTATTCCAACAGCAATCTTAATTTGGTTGATGATCTATCCGATGATGTTGAAAATAGATTTTACTAGTATTGTTAATGCAGCTAAGAAACCTAAAGGTTTGATTGTAACTTGTACAGTGAATTGGTTAATTAAACCATTTACAATGTACGCCATTTCAGCTTTTTTCTTTTTCGTTGTATTTAAAGGGATTATCCCAAATGATTTAGCCAAAGAATATGTTGCAGGAGCAGTATTGTTAGGTGCGGCACCTTGTACTGCAATGGTCTTTGTTTGGAGTTACTTAACCAAAGGAGATCCAGCTTATACATTGGTTCAAGTTGCGATTAATGATTTAATTATTTTAGTGTTGTATGCGCCAATCGTTGCTATTTTATTAGGTATTGGAAATGTAGCTGTTCCAATTAATACGTTGATCTTGTCGACTGTTTTATTTGTAGTGATTCCACTTCTTTTAGGTGTTGTCACTCGAACAGTCATTATAAAAAATAAAGGACTTCATTATTTTGAAACAGTCTTTCTAAAGAAATTTGATAAGGTTACAATTATTGGGTTGCTTTTAACGCTAGTGATTATTTTTTCTTTCCAAGGTGAAAGAATCTTGAATAATCCACTGCACATTCTTTTAATTGCCATTCCGCTAACCATTCAAACACTATTGATTTTTGCTATTGCGTATACATGGGCTCGTTTTTGGAAGTTGCCTCATTCGATTGCTGCTCCGGCAGGCATGGTTGGAGCTAGTAATTTCTTTGAATTATCAGTAGCAGTAGCCATCTCACTATTTGGTTTACAGTCAGGGGCAACATTAGCAACAGTAGTGGGCGTATTAGTTGAAGTACCAGTCATGTTGTTATTAGTTAAAGTTGCGAATAGTACGGTTGGATGGTTTGAAAAAAATGAGTTACCTCAATCGTTAAGAAGCTAGTTGAAGAAGACTAAATTTATTACTTGGAGATGTTGATTGTGGCAGGTGTAACAAAAAAATTATCATTATTAGATCGTTATTTAACCCTATGGATTTTTCTTGCAATGGGCTTTGGTATTGGTTTGGGTTATTTTGTACCAGAGGTTGTGACAGGAATAAATAAACTGGAAGTTGGAACAACTTCTATACCTATTGCGATAGGCTTAATATTAATGATGTATCCACCGTTAGCTAAGGTGAAATATGAAGAGATGTGGCGTGTCTTTAAAGATTGGAAGGTTTTATTATTATCACTTTTCCAAAACTGGATTGTCGGTCCCATTTTAATGTTTATTTTAGCTGTTGTCTTTTTACATGATTATCCTGAGTATATGGTAGGGTTAATTATGATTGGTCTGGCTCGTTGTATTGCAATGGTGATTGTGTGGAGTAACTTAGCTCAAGCGGACAATGAGTATACGGCAGGATTAGTGGCGTTCAATTCCATTTTTCAAATTATCTTTTATTCAGTGTTTGCCTATATTTTTGTGACAGTTATTCCGGGATGGTTAGGCTTAGAAACGCATGCTGTTTCAATTGGAATGGGTGAGATTGCAACAAGTGTTTTCATTTATTTAGGTATTCCTTTCATTGCAGGCTTTTTATCTCGTTGGATTCTAATAAAGAAAAAAGGAAAGAAATGGTATGAAGAAAAATTCATTCCTAAAATTAGTCCAATTACATTGGTTGCCTTATTATTTACAATTGTTGTGATGTTCTCCGTTAAAGGAGAAAAAGTCATTGAACTTCCAATGGATGTAGTAAGGATTGCCATTCCATTACTCATTTATTTTGTCCTTATGTTCTTTGTTTCATTCTTTATTTCTAAACGTATGGGAACCAGTTATCCAATTGCAGCTTCATTATCGTTTACCGCAGCGAGCAATAATTTTGAATTAGCAATTGCGGTAGCAGTTGGCGTATTTGGTATTAATTCAGGGGAAGCCTTTGCAGCAGTAATTGGTCCACTAGTGGAAGTTCCGGTTTTGATTGGTTTAGTAAATGTAGCATTGAAATTTAAGCAAAAATATTTTAAGCAAACTTAAAAAAGGAATGAGGCATCTTTATGAAAATTGTGATTATTGGTTCAGTAGCAGCTGGGACAAGTGTGGCTGCAAAGGCTAGACGAAATACAGAGGAAGCAGAGATTGTTGTCTACGACCAAGACAAGGATATTTCCTATTCAATTTGCGGGATTCCTTATTATATAGGAGATGAAGTTGAAGAGTTAGATAAGTTGACCCCTAGAAATGCTGCATGGTTTAAAAAGCGTTATAATGTAGATATTTTTACAGAGCATCGAGTGACAGCTATTCATCCTGAAACTCAAACACTTGAGGTTGAGAATCTTCAAACAAAAGAGAAGAAAACCGAATCCTATGATGAACTGGTTTTAGCAACAGGAGCCAAACCGATTGTGCCAGATATTTTTAAAGCAAAGCAAGCTAATAGAAATCTTTTTCATGTTCGTACTATTCAAGATGCTGCTGCCATTCACTCATTTATTGAAAAAGAAAAGCCACAACAAGCTACTATTATTGGTGCAGGCTTTATTGGATTAGAAATGGCAGAGCAATTGGTTCATAAAGGAATAGAGGTAACTATTATTCAACGTGGCAATCAAGTCATGAAACAAATGGATGCTGATATGGCTTATCGTGTCCAAAAGGAGCTTGAAAAAAATCATGTTAAGCTTCAATTGAATACAACGATCACAAAAGTAATGGAGAAGGATGGCTACATTACTGAATTAGCAACCAATCAAGAGCAAACAATCAAATCGGATTTAGTCATTCTTGCAGCTGGTGTTACTCCGAATACTTCACTTATTCAATCGACAACTATTCAATTGGGAAAATCTGGTGCGATTAAAGTGAATAAGAAAATGCAGACAACGGTACCACATATTTATGCGGTAGGAGATGTTGCTGAGAGCTATTCTGTCATTACAGATAAACCAATATATCGCCCACTTGGATCAACTGCTAATAAGATGGGTAGAATTGCTGGTGATATCATCACAGGAGGAACACTGGAACATCGTGGTATTTTAGGAACTGGTATTGTTCGAGTTTTTGATTTAGCGGTTGCATATACTGGTTTAACAGAAAAAGAAGCTAAATTAGAAGGATTAGAGACAGCTATTCTTTATAATATTAAGCCAGATCATGCGGACTACTTAGGTGGAAAAGAGCTGACAATCAAAGCTTTAGCAGATAAAAGTAGCGGGAGAATTCTTGGAGCTCAGATTATTGGAGAGCAAGGTGTAGATAAACGAATTGACGTAATTGCCACTGCAATTTCATTTGGTGCAGTAGCAGAAGATTTGTTCCATTTAGACCTTGCTTATGCACCACCATTTGCGACAACGAAAGACCCCGTTCTTTATACTGGAATGGCGTTAGATAATGCAATAAGCAATGGAACACCTTTAATGACTCCAACTGAATTGATTGAGCGACAAGCAAGTGGAGAACAACTGCAAATTATTGATACTCGTTCCAAAAAACAATATGAAATTTCTTGTGTTAAAGGGGCTATCCATATTCCATTAGCAGAAATACGTGATAGAGTGGCGGAGCTAGATAAAAATGTAACAACAATCACGTATTGTAATAAGGGCGTAACTGGAAATGCTGCTCAAAATATCCTGTTAAACGAAGGATTTAAAGAAGTCTATAATTTATCTGGAGGAAATAAAAATTACCAGATAATTGCCCAAATGCTCGCCTCTAACTGATTTAATGATGAAGGGATTAAATAGATGACAGAAGAAAAAAGAGCGTTGGCAAGACTTGCTGGTATCTTGGGAGCTTTCCTCGCTGCCAAACTATTAAACTATCAAATAAATGTTGGTATATTT
>NZ_JBFOGA010000019.1:0-10991 GCF_040887565.1 Enterococcus sp. C46 | reverse complement strand
AGATTCATCGTCATTCCTCCTGCTATCTTTTTCTATTATTCTACCTTATTTGATAGTAGATTTAAAACTTTGCAACAGAACCATCAAGAAGACGAAGAAAAATCTTATCTTAAAGAAAGAATTTTTGTTTTAGAGAAATTTTTAGATAAAGAACAAACATCAAATTCGGAATTAAAAAAAATTATTCAACAAACTCAAAACCTCTTAGACCAACAGCAGCGGTTAGCATTGCAGGATAAAAAGTTGCTAGAAGAGTACAAGGCAGAAACCAAAGACTTAAAAGCTCTTAAAATGCCACCAGAGGATACAAGAGGTGGACAGGCAGAGTATCAGTATCAACCGCAAGAAGAATTAGAAAGGCTTAAAAGTGAAAATAAATCTTTGCAGGAACAGTTAAACGAACAAACAACGCTAGAGCAACACGGAGTACCTAGAAAGTGGTGGCAGTGGTGGAAATAAAGTTGCTTTTTATTCTTATCATTTGCTACTGATTTTTAATTTAGGAAAGAAGATGAACGAATCACAATAAAACACGACGGACTAACTCCGATGGAAATCAGACATAAGGCTGTCTCTTAAGGCTTTTTATTAACCTGTAAGAGGAGATAGAGAAAGTTCCTTTCTATATCTCCTCTGAATGCCAGTTCGAGTGAAACTCGAACAAATCTTTTTGTTTTTTTTCGACTGTCTACTTGACAGGGAGCAGTTCAATCCACGATCACTGTGGAAAATTGGCTGTGCATCAGGTTCAGCCGATCGTGCCTTATCAAAGGTATCCAGTACCAGTGGCAGGTCGTTCCTCTCGCTGATGACGTAAGCAACGATACGTCGATCATATAAATCTAGGATGGCACTCAAGTAGACCTTATGCACCTCGAGACCAATGTAGTACTTGAACTCTGTAATATCGGTGACCCACTTTGTATTTGGTGCTGTGGCAGAAAAATCACGATTCAGGATATTCTCCGCTACGTAATATGGATGACGACCTCTTTTAGTAATACTATTTGCCGGATGTTTGATTGAGGATTGAATTTTTTCTTCACGACAGATACGTAAGACGCGCTTATCGTTCACGTTTTGATCGTACGTCCGTTTTAGTTCGTCTTTGATCCGGCGATAGCCCATGTCCGGGTGTTCATCATGGATTGCTCTGACTGTTTTGGCAAGTTCGTTGTTCGCCATCCTCCGTGGACTATAGGGATGTTTCACCCAACGATTGTAAGCCGACCGGCTAACATTCAATATCTTGCACATGGGCTGAACAGGATAAAGTTTTTCTTCATGTAGTTCCTTGATTGCTTCATAAGCGTGCCAATTTTTTACTTCTTTTGCCAATCCCTTCTTTCTAATTCCTTTACTTTTTTTAACAGGTCAATCTCCATCTGTTGGTATTTTACCTTTTCTTCCAACTGCGCAATTCTAATTTTTGCTTCTTCTTCAGGTGTTCGACTTTCTTGGTTTGCTTTGCGGTGACCACGACGATCTTCGAGTCCTGCTTCTCCCAATTTCTCGTAACGCTTGACCCAGTTATAAACGTTCTGATAGGTCACTTGGTACTTTACAGCTGTGCCACTGTAATCGTAGTTGTTGGCAATACAGTACAATACAATCGCTATACGCTCTTCTAAACTGAACTTTTTTGTCTGACTCACTTTACTTCCACCACTTTCTGATTTAAAGGTTCCATGAGTAGTATATATCTTTATCCAGTCTTGGAGCTGTACCTTGTTCCGTAAACCATATTTTTTTGTGACTGCCTCCAATCCTTCAAATCCATCCAGATAGTCTAGAACGGCTTCGATTTTTCGTTCTTTTGAGTAGTGACGATTCTTTTTGGTTGGTAATAATCCTGTAGGTCCTTCATTTTCATAAATGGCTATCCATCTTTTTATTGTACTCCAGTTCACACCTGCTTCTTGAGCTGTTTTATTGATACTGCTTTGACCATTGAGATAATTCTCAACTATCTGTATTCGCTCTTCAACGCTTAGTTTCATTTTTCTTTTAGACATACGAAATACCCCTATCTAGGACGTTAATTATTTCTTTGTCCTAGATAGGGGTAGCATATCATCACTTAAATTGAGAAATTAGGGTCTTTTTTCGTTACTCCATAAACAGTATTCTATTACTGAATATGTAATTTACTTCGGGATAACAGGGACCCAGAGTTCGTGTCTTGGTTTATGCTTCGGACCGTAATAACATTCTATACACGGTAAATTTGCAAGTTCATACTCGGAGGTAGGGACCCACTCGGAATATAAACGTTTCCATGCATCCACTATGTTCGGAAAAACTGCCCATGTACTTGCGGGAATAATAAGCGTCTCCATATTTTCTGGGGATTCCCCATCGTATCTTACGCCCATGAAATAGGAAAATTGTTCATCTGTTATGGCAGCTTCTTTTCCGCAAACCCCCAGAAGGCTTTCAAGCGTGCATTTTGGATTTTCCCATGACATATCTACTAGTTCTTGCATAAATCCATCTTTTTTCGCAGTGTTCCAAAGCGTAGGGATTGTTTTAAATGCTCTGCTTGTTTTTACTGGCTTACTTTTTCCAACAATTCTTAATTCAAAATCAAGGTTTTCAATTCTGTACTCCATCTCGGTATCTCCTTTAATAGAAATTTGAAAGGAAATTCTGGGAAAGGCTTTTAACTGTACCCCTCTATTACGAGCATTGGAAGGGGTTACTCCATGCATTTTTTGAAAAGCACGTGAGAAAGTATCAGAAGAAACATAACCATATTTAATTGCCACATCAATGATCCGAATATCACTTTTTTGAATTTCAAATGCTGCGAGTGTTAACCGTCTACGTCTAATATATTCTGATAGCGATATACCTGAGATTGAAGAGAACATTCTTGAAAAATGAAACTCAGAACAATTAGCTGCTTTTGCAATCTCTTTGTAGTCTATTTCTTCATCCAAGCTATTTTCAATGTAGTTTAACGCATTGTTCATTCTTTCTAGCCAATCCATAAGTTTACTCCCTTTCAATATTTACTTTAAAACAAAATAGATAATAATTGCCGACATTTCATGCCTAAAAATGTTGGTATCAAAAAATAAACCTTTTGATAGAATCAGGACAAACTATTTGTTTCCTTCCGATAGCCTTCTATATAATGAAGCCCTAGACACATTAGTAATTTCGCAAATTTGATTTACAGTCATACCGCCTTCTTTATATAGTTTTACTGCATATTTCATTCCTGCGTGATTTTTATGATATTTCTTTAAACGACCCTTAAACTTCCCTTCTTTCTTAGCCAGCTCAATCCCTTCTCGTTGACGCATACGGATAAGATCTCGTTCTAATTGGTTCACACCAGCCATTACTGTAATTAAGAATTGGCTGTATGGATTATCCTCTGATAAATCTAGCCATGTATCCTTGAGTGATTTTAAGCTTGCCTTTTTCCTGCGTATTAAATCAATCAATTCAAATCTGTTATATAGTGAATTTATTACTTTTAATAGGGAATTCACACGAGGATCAATTAATAGAGTACTAAAAAGGATAAGAACGAATGTCTTATCCTTTTTTAGTAAACGTTCGACGTGGTTTTCTTTCTGACATTAACAATTCCTCCAGTGTGTTTTCTTATATTTTACACACCTTATTTTTATTGTCTAGTTCAGTGTAACCTATCCAGTAAGTCCTTATCGATCATTAAAACTTTTAAATTCAATTTGTCTGTCAAATAAGCAAACATAGTAGATAATTTAGACTTTCCAACACCGCCTTTAAAATAATTGTTTAAGATAACAATTGCTTCATTTTTACTGTTTCGAATATGTCTTAAATCTTCTAATATTTTGAATTCTTCTTTCGTCATAACAACGCCCCAGTCTCTTTTGTTTTGATATGTCTATTGTATCACTAAGAATCACTTGTGATTTGTGATAAGTGATTTGTGATTAATATATAAAAGCCCTTTAAACAGGGCTTTTATGCTTATTTTGAAAAAGAGATAAAATCAATATATCCCTTTTCTCCGATTTTTACAACGGCATTGTAGGACTTTTTATCTTTCGTTTTGATTCCTTTTACCAGGGTTTCTTTTCCCTCTAGTAATTCTTTTACATTTGTTTTGGTTAGTTTTTTCTTTCTAAAATGTTCAGCTAAAGTAAACTTACATTCAGGATAATTTGAACAACCATAAAACGATTTTTTTAATACAATATTGTTGCCACACTTAGGACATTTGCCTACAATACTTTTTTCTGCTTCTTTTTCTTTCTGTTCCTGGTAATCAGCAAAACTTAATTTCTCTATATCGGTAGGTACATTTTCCAATAAATGAACGATAAACTTCTTGATATTATTAATAAAGTTTTCTTGATTACCTTCTCTTTTACCAATCTTCTTTAAATACGTTTCCCATTTAGCCGTCATTTCAGCACTCGTTAAGAGGTGCTGACTTTCGACTGCCTGGCACAATAATTTACCTTTTTCAGTCACAACAAGTTTATTTTTAATGACTTGGATATATTCTTTTTGTTTCAAGGCTTCAATAATGCTTGCTCTTGTCGCTTCTGTTCCGATCCCCTCGACTTCTTGTAAAATCTTGATTGCTTCTTCATCATCAACCGTTTTATTAGCGGTTTTCATAGCAGTCAATAATGTACCCTCTGTAAAAGCTTTCGGTGGTTGTGTTTCTTTTTCGGCACTCTTAACGTCAACCTCGGCATGTTCTCCAAGGGTAACGTTTGAACGTCCTCTTTTTCTTCTTTGTTTTGTTGTTTGAAAAGAATTTTCCAACCTTCTTGTTTTGGTGTCTTGCCTATTGATTGAAAAAGTAAGTCGGCTACTTTGGTTTGTATCTTAGTTTCTTCATACAAATAATCAGGTAGAAACATGGCAACGGTCGTTTTAACGACTAAAGCATAAATTTTTCGTTGCAAATCGTCCATTTTTGCTAATGCAGATTCGTTAGGTACTTGTTTTGTTGGGATAATGGCGTGGTGTTCCTGTACCTTACTACCGTCCACATAACGCTTTCTAGGCTCTGTTTGAACCATTTCAAGATCAAGTCCTAAAAAACCGCTATATTTGCCAAAATTCGCTTTTAAATAAGCAAATTCGTTCTCTGTAATAAATGGTGTATCTGTTCTTGGATAACTCAATAATTTTGCTTCATACAGTCCTTGCATAGCTTTTAAAGTTTGGCTCGCTGTCGCTTTATAAAGCTGATTGACTTTTGATTGCAAACTACTTAAAGAAAACAAACTTGGACTATTCGTTTTCTTCTCTTTGGTTTGAACATCAGCAATTATCCCCTCTTGATTGCCTATTTTAGCTTGTTTAGAAGAAACAAAAGCTAAAAAGCTCCTCTTGGGTTTTAAAACGCTGTGTGGGGCTTAGAACGCCCTTAAATGACCCTTGGTTTACTTTTATACTAGCTTCCACCTCGAAAAAAGGTTCTTTTCTAAAGTTTTCTATGGCTTCCTGGCGCTGAAAAATAAGGTATAAGGTGGGCGTTTGAACACGTCCTAGTGAAAATGTACCTTGTACGCCCTTCTGCTGTAAATTTAACGTATACAAAGGGCTTGCATTCATGCCGATCAACCAATCGGCAATTTGGCGTGTTTGCGCTTCTTGATAAAAGAGATAATAATTCATTCCTGGTTGCAAATTTTGAAAACCGCTTCGGATCACATCTTTTTCTAAGCTATTGATCCATAGTCTTTTAAATGTTTTATCTTTTGAAAAGGCATTTGCTTTATGGATAATCGACCAGGCGATATTTTCACCTTCTCTGTCGCTATCTGTTGCAACAATAATTGTATTTGCCTTTTTGAGAAGTTCTGCAACAATTTTAAACTGCTTTCCCTTATCTTTTGCAACTTCAAAATCGTATCGATCAGGAAAAATCGGCAAAGATTCAAGTTTCCAATTTTGCCACTTTTCGTCATAATGACCTGGTTCTGCTAATTCCACTAAATGCCCAAAACCAAAGGTGATAAACGTTTCATCTGTAAATAGTGGGTCTTTGATCTCAAAATAACCGTCTTTTTTGGTGCTTTGTTTTAAAGCACTTGCATAGGCTAATGCCTGGCTTGGTTTTTCAGCTAAAATAACTGTACTCATTAACTATCCCTCTTTTCTTTATTTTTCCTTTGATCGACTGTCACGTTATATCTTGTACGATACCTTCTAAACGTTCGGCGATTAATTCCAGTTTGTTCCTCAACTTGTTTATCGGAACAACCGTTCAAAAATAAATCAAAAGCATGCTTTAAACGTGGATCATTTTCTTTGAATTTATGCTGACGACCTTTGAATTTTCCATGAATAAATGGATGAAACGTACATCAAAATTAAAGGAAAATGGCATTATTTGTATCGAGCCATCGATGCAGATGGTTTAACCTTGGATATTTGGTTACGTAAAAAACGGGACACACAAGCAGCCTATGCTTTTCTTAAGCGGTTAGTGAAGCAGTTTGATGAACCGAAGGTTGTAGTCACAGATAAAGCCCCCTCTATTACAAGTGCCTTTAAGAAACTAAAAGAATACGGCTTTTATCAAGGGACAGAACATCGTACCATTAAATACCTGAATAATTTGATTGAACAAGACCATCGTCCAGTAAAGAGACGCAATAAATTCTATCGAAGTTTACGCACTGCCTCTACCACGATTAAAGGCATGGAAGCCATTCGAGGATTATATAAGAAAACCCGAAAAGAAGTCACTCTCTTCGGGTTTTCGGTCTGTACTGAAATCAAGGTATTATTGGGAATCCCAGCTTAAATCATAGATACCGTAAGGGATTTTATTCTTTATTTAAAACTTTGCAACAGAACCTTTTCATTTATTGTACCTTTCTCTTTATGTCTCTTTAAAGTAATTTTTGTATAAAATTTATTGACTTTTACACTATAGGACAATTTTTATCTATTTAGTACAAAAAGGCCCACTAAACTAATTGATTAGTTAGGAGCCTATTATAGGTATATTTTCAACTCGCTTTTAAGCAAATTCTACTACCAGCTTTTTGCCTAATGCCCTAGCGATATCATCAAGTTTATCGAAAGATACGTTATCCCCTCTCTCAATTCGAGCAATAGTAGATTGAGTTGTATGTGCTTTTTGTGCAAGCTCCGCTTGAGTTAGGCCTGCTTCCTCCCGTGCATGATAAAGAGCAACCGCAGTTTCGAGTTTTCTTCCTTCACGGTCATATGCTTCTGCAAAATCTTTATCTTTTTTCTTTTCTTCAATCAATTTTTTAATCATCATTTGTGAACCACTCCTCTCTAAGTTCTTTTGCATGATTGAGTTCAGTTATTGGTGTTTTCTCCGTTTTTTTAGTAAATCCGTGAGTAATGACATACCTTCCATTGTCCACATGGAAATAGATGGCTCTTTGGATGTTTGATCCCACCTTACTTCTTAATTCGTACAAATTAGTGTCTAATTTTTTCACCCATTTCAACCGTTGAGCTACTAGCATCCCATTCTTTTCTGTTTCTTCTATTGTACGTAAAAGCTTCGCACTATCTTTTTTTGGTAATGTTTCCAACCATTCTAAAAATTCATCATGACCATTAGGTCTTTTAAATGTTTCAAAAGATATTTTTTCCATACCCAATTATATCATATATTGATTTTATATTATAGTATATAACATAAAAATTCGAATTGAATACTATAAAATATGCATTTTATTATCTATTTAATCCTTTATACTTAGTAAATGTCAAGGGCAATTTAAAAATGTAGGAAAGGGGGTGCGGATAACAATATGGTTTCATATCACTGAATTTTAAGTAAGTTTCAAACAAAATAGTTCCTCTAAAGGGTATCTAAATGGTATCTAAATACCTCTATAAAAATACAAAAAAACACTCTTTGAAATAATCCAAAGAGTGCTGTAAACGTTGAAATAGCAACGATATTAACGTTGAGAACTGTGGTGAACGACGAGCGCCTTTAAGACCTGGCTTCTTACGTTTAAAAAACTTTAGGATTTCGTAAAGCTGTATAGACTATCGTAAACCTTGATACTAAAGCGTTTCTAATTTTTCGATTGCATAGAATTGCACCAAAAATCACTCAGGGGTAACTAAAGGGTAACTACATAAACCGCTGGCCGGTGGTATTTTATTAATTCTATAGAATCTTTTATAATGTTCACTTTAAATTACTACTATTTATTATTAATTATTTTATTATTAATTATTAAATATCTTTCATATAATTCACTTAATGAAGGATCACGTGAAACTTTATCACCAAAATATTTTCCATGTTCCTTCAGCAAATCTAATAATTCTTCATCTTCTCTAAATTTTTCGCTTAGTTTTAGATATAAATTTACGTCTTCTTTATCTAAATTAAGTATATATGGATTAAAAATAAATACTCTTTCATATAAATCGTCAATTATTGAATTTAAACGTGTTATAGTATCAAATCCCTTTTCCTCAGAAAAATAATCTCCTAAAGATTTATTAATATTTATATCAGAATCGTCTAATAATATCCTCAACTTTTCATCAATAATTTTGTCTTTTAACTTATCTTCATTTGTAGAAGATAAAACCAAAGTTAAGTTGCCCAAATTGACCGTTTCTTTTTCCCCATTATCATTTAATAAATGCTCAATAGTCATCTCTTTCACATTTATATTAATATCTTTTTGATATAATTTACTATACTCTCCCAGAGTAAAACGGACTAATTTTGAATTTTTCTTTAAAGTCTTATCTTTATTAGAGTATCTAAATGAAGGGTGATTTTGCATAATACTAATAAAATCTTCTTTATTTATAAGTCTTTCTAACTTTAAAAATAAATCAGTCATATGCATTTTAAATTCCACATTTTTTTTACAATGGTATATTAAATAATTATATTGATTTAATAACTTATCTGTAAAGTTACTAGTTTTCTGCATTCCATTAAAAATAAAGAAAAAATTTCTCAGATTTAAAAATACTTTTTCCCTTATGTCTTGATTTATTATTCCTTCTTGTTCCTTTAATAGTATAGCTGTAAGTAGAGCTCTAATTTGCTGATTTCTTTTTATATTAAAATACTCAATTGTAGTATCATCAGTATCTTTCTCATTAACTTTTATATATATTTTTGAAAAATTATCAAAATCATTTAACATCTTTGATAGAGATTCTATTTCTATTTCTTCTTTAATTAGTTTATAAACAGAATTAGAATTCTCAGCATCCTTTTTTATATAACACTTTGCAAAATGTACCATGAGATTGTCAATATCACTAATTGTCTCTGCCCTCTTAATAATATCATTCCATTTCTTTTTAGCATGATCTATATAAGCTTCTTCTCTTGGATGGATATATTTCATAATATGATTTTTTAATAATTCCATTTGTTTTAATTTTTGCCCTCGGGCATTTAATACCTCAAATATATTATAAATCTCTTCTTCTTGTTCTGAAATAATTTCAACAATATTTATATTTAATAATTTATTCAAAAATATATCAGTTTCTTTAAATGATTTCGTAGAAAGAAAATTTAAATAATATCTGTATGGTTTGAGAAGTGAATTTTTATTAGAAATTTTTTCTGATTCAAGATGTCGTGAATAATCAATTAATTCTAATATATCTTCTTTTATATCTTCATTTTCAATTTTAGGAATCTTTTCACTGTTTGATTTCATTGCAGAAATGTATGTTGAATGAATATATTTAGCACGTTTAGTTGCTTCCTCCGTTTCTAATTCCATTAAATGTCTTGAAATTGCATTGAATAATATAAATAGTGTTGTGATTCTTTGTTGGCCGTCAATTATTTCGAAATTAATAATCCCTGGATCTTTTCTATCTCCCAATTGTTTATCAATGTTGTTTAATACAATTGTACCTAAAAAATGAGACCAATTAATATCATGAATATTTACAGTAAAATTAATATCAGATAATAATTCGGACCAGTTTTTTTCTGTCCAAACGTATGCTCTTTGATATCGAGGTACTTTATATACAGAAGATCTTTGAAATAATGAAAGAACGGTCCTATTTTCTGTGCTAAATCCCATTAAATCTCCCCCTTATTATTAAATATTTATTCTTAATTACTTTAATCCAACTCTGGTAATTTATCAATTAAATCTAAAGTCTTAATACTTAAAGTAATAACAGACAATAACAAATTGAATATATATTTAGGGTCCTCTGAGTAAGTATTGAGAGTGTAAAATATTTTGTGTAAATGAATAAAACCATACAAAAAAGGAAGTCCCTTCTGTAGAATAAAGTTAACGACAACCAATTCACAGAAAAGAGGACTTCCCTATGAATGATTTTACTACAGAAATTGTACAAACTCTAGTCACTAAAGGCGATTTAAATGAATTATTCCGGTCACACTTAGAAAGAGCGATAAACACTCTCCTACGGACAGAATTAACGGCTTTATGTATGGACATCATTATACTCCACAACCCATGTCAAACATGACTAAAGTGTTGACTGAAGAAGTAAACGCATTTAAAGCCAGAGCCTTAAATGATAAGTATGTCTCTATTTTTATGGACGCTACTTATATTCCACTAAAACGTCAAACCGTGTCAAAAGAAGCCATTTACATTGCCATTGGAATACGAGAAGATGGGACTAAAGAAGTACTAGGTTATGCGATTGCCCCGACTGAGTCAACACACGTTTGGAATGAGCTACTACAAGATATTAGCTCCAGAGGCGTTCAAGATGTCTTGCTCTTTATTACGGATGGCTTAAAAGGTATGAAAGATACCATTCATAAAATTTATCCGAAAGCAAAATACCAACACTGTTGTATCCATGTATCTCGTAATATTGCTCATAAAGTACGTGTCAAAGACCGAAAAGAAATCTGTGATGACTTTAAGACTGTTTATCAAGCTAATTCAAAGGAAGAAGCGAGTACCTTCTTGTCCTGTATGGTTGAGAAGTGGCAGAAAACTTATCCTAAAGTGACGCAGTCACTCATAGAAAATCAAGAT
>NZ_JBFOGA010000018.1:0-12444 GCF_040887565.1 Enterococcus sp. C46 | reverse complement strand
GAAGGGACTTCCTTTTTTTCTATTTACACAAAATATTTTACACTCTCTTTTTATTACTATGTTTGGGTTTTATAGCAAGGAAAGTTTAATAAGAGTTTGGACCTAGCAAACAATATTAATGAGGTCATTAAATCTTATTATCTTTAGTGATATAACGAAATATCTACACAGACAAAATTATGATCTTGCGTAAAGTTATAAAATATTAATAAAAATATTTTATTAATGAAAAGCTTGGTAGCACGGTTATTCATATGCTAATTTATTTCACTTTATAGTAAGGGGAGTTCTTAGTATATTGTTCAAACTTAAATTTCATATAATTTAATTATGTAAATTAGCTATTCTAAGAACTTCTACGGATAAACTGCCCGTCTAAAATTTAAATAAGAGCTTAGAATCTTCATATAAGTAAGGTTAATTTTTTTGTACAAAAAAGTCGGAATATTCTGAGTTACTGAAATGATATAAAATCATAAACTAAACCCCTTGATTTTCTTCACTTTTAACAGAGTATATATATAAGTTCATGATTATGGTAAAATATATATATAATCATGAACTCAGAATATTTTTAAGAAGGGAAACAATAGTGAGCTATAATGTACAACCGTTAAGGACAAATGAAGAGATACAAGATTTTCAGTTTTGGCTAAGAAGAACAAGTAATCCAGAAAGAGATAGTTTTTTATTTTTGTTTGGAATCAATAATGGGTTACGTATGTCAGATATTATAGGATTAAAAGTTGGAGACATACGAGGTAAAAGTAAGCCTATTATTGTTGAACATAAAACAGGTAAGCGAAAACCGATTTTTATAGATAATTTGAGAGAAGAGATTTTATTATATACTGAAGGTAAAGAAGAAAATGATTGGTTATTTCCAAGTCGGCAACAAGGTCGACATATAACAAGGGATCGTGTCTATCAGATATATGCAGATATAGCAGAAAAATTAGGAAGAGATGATATAGGAACACATACATTAAGAAAAACTTTTGGGTATCACTACTACAAGAAAACTAGAGACATTGCTACCTTAATGTTTATTTTTAATCATAGTTCTCAATCGATTACTAAAAGATATATTGGAATTACAGAAGATGAAATCGGTGCTTCCTTAAAAGGATTTAAATTAGGTATTTAATCTTTGCATGATTAGAGATAAAAAAAACCAACTACGAAATCTATTTGTAGTTGGACTTTTTTTTATAATGAATTCAATGCATCAATTGTAGCCGCATTGTCTATATGGGTATATAAAGTCGTTGTATTGGTACTTGAATGTCCCAATTGTTGGGCAGTCAATACCAAAGAATTTGTCTGTTGGTAGAGTCTAGTAGCCAATGTATGACGCAGTTTATGCGGACTGACTTGGACTCTGAATCCTTTCGAATATTTTGCTACCATCCGTTCGATTGCAATACCGGATATACGTTTGGCTTCTCCTTGGTAAATTGCTAGAAATAATGCTTTTTCGTTTTCTGTCACTTTATATCTTTCTTTCCGAATAGCTAGATAATTAGCTAAATATTCCATTGCGAACGCTGCTATATTGACCGCATCTCTCTTATTTCCTTTTCTAGTTACTACCACATTATTCTTATCCAAAGATAGATCATCTAAGTTAATATTTACAACCTCGGAGAGTCTCAATCCAGATCCTAAAATCAGTGCATTGATCGCCAGGTCTCTTTCTACATCTCGATGGTAATAGATCAGAGCTCGTTTGCTCAAAGTATTTTTATATTCATTGGCAATATAATCTAGATAATTTTGTGTATCTTCGTCTAGAAATAATTTTTTCTCAATGGCATTTGCACGAGCTGCTAAAGTTGTTTTATCTGTGATAGTTGCTACCTGATCCATAGGATTATCGTCTAAGTATGGTTTTCCTAGAGGATTATTGGAACTTTTCGAAAGATATTTAAATAGAACTTTCAATGCTGTTATATTTCTATTGATAGTAGAAGTGGATAGGCCTAAGTTATTATTATCTTCGAGCTTAGCTTTTGTTGTATCTTTTTTTACATTTTCTTTTGCGCGACGTTTCAAATGAGATTTGTACAAGTTTAGGTCATAGGCAGTTAAATGTCTTATCGAGGTGATTGAAGTATCAGGAACGATAGACTCACTCAGAAGCCATTCATAAAAGAGCTTATAATTTTTTAGATATTCTAAAGTGGTTCGAGGTGATTGATCTTTATCTTCACGATCTTGAACAAAATCTTTTATATAATCGGGCATATGAAGTATGATTGTATCTATTTTTTGATATATTTCTGTATTTTTCATGTCATTCATCCTTTCAATAAGTAGGAGAGAGGAGTACCCCTACAATTGGACTATACCAATTATAGGGACGTTTGTCAATTGGTATGCTATATTTTTTTTGGAAAACACAAATTATATAAGGTTCTATATAATCATATAAAATAAATGGTATATATAAATAGGCGAGGGGATAGCAGTTTGTATTCTAAAAATTTTTTTGGTTTTTCTTAATTCTATAGAAAGAACAATCTTTCTATAGAGTTAGACATGAGAGGGACTACGATTGATTTAAAATCAATAAGCGTATATACTGTATATACAAACAAAAAAGGGGAGAAGACTATGGCAATCAAAGAAAGAAAATTCAGAGAAGTAGGGAATTCAGTAGTATTAACTATTTCAAAGGAGTTTCTTAAAGAAAATGGGTTAAATCCTGGAGATACGGTTTTTTTAGATGAAGAAAAACTTCGAGCAGCAATTACAAAAAAACAAACCTTATCTGATGAGATCGATGTAGCAATATCTCAAGCATTAACTGAATATGATACTACTTTTAGAGAGCTTGTCGATAAATGAGTGTTCATTACCTAGAAGCCAAAGATGTTATAAAAATGAATGTGATCCAAATAAAAAAATACTCTCCTAATGAACCCATTGGTGTAAAGGACGCGAATGCTTTAGAAATGTGTGTAGGACAACTTCGAGCCTCAGCTTTTGGTGAAGAGGTTTATCCTTCGATTTATGAAAAAGCAGCTATCCTACTTATACAATTGATAAAGAAACATCCTTTTCATAATGCAAATAAACGTACTGCTTTCTTAGCTACTTTTGTCTTTTTGAAAATCAATGGACAGCTTTTAGCTATTGATCAAAAAGATGCTGTAAATTTAGTGGTATATATTGCTACATATGATAAGGATTTTGACCAACTAAAATATGAAGTGATCAACACTATAAAGACACATACGAAACCCATTTAAGGAGTTGCTGTATGTGTCTTTATAGTGTTATTAGCTGCTATAGCGAAATAATTGAAGTAAATTACAAATAGCTATAATTCAAATCCAAGTATATAGAAAACGTAAATTTTCTATATACTTGGATATGCTGGAATGTTTAATAGAATAATTACATTTCTAGAAAATACTGGAATGGCAACAGTTTTTTTGACAAATTTTATAAGATGCAGAACTTCTTTCCGTATGCTATTCCGATTGTCCTTGACAATGAGCCTCCTCGGATGTGACGATCTTCGGCAGGAGCTAACAGTTAAAGTTAGACTGCCTCGCTAGCGTTAGCACATCCGAGCTCATTATCAAGGATTCGCTGCGCCAATCTCTGGTTACGGTAACCAAACCGGTGTCTCGTAGCCAAGTGTACCGTGCAACCGAAGGTGGTTCCACCAATTGACATAGTCAAATAACTCCAAATCCAATTGTTGTAAGGTTTCAAATGTGTATTGATAGACAAATTCTACTTTCAACGACTTATAAGTTGATTCAGCTACGGCATTATCAAAAGGACAGCCTTTATGACTCAATGATCGATTGATGTCAAAAGTTGTTAATAATTCATCAATAGCTTGGTTATCAAACTCTTTTCCACGATCAGTATGAAAAATCTCAACCTCTGTCAGAGGTTGTTTGATACGGCTAAATGCTTTTTTTACTAGAACGGCATCTTTATGTTCTCCACAAGAATAGCCGAGAATTTCTCGATTGAACAGATCCAAAATGAAACAGACATAATTCCATTTTTTCCCGACTCGTACATAAGTCAAGTCTGTTACGATCGCTTCTAATGGGTTGTCTCTTAAGAATTTACGATTCAATACGTTTGTCGTTTTGGCTTCATTGCAAGTAGAATGATGTACTTTAAAATAAGCAACAGTATAGCTCGATTTTAATCCTCTATTTTTCATGATTCTACTAATTTTTCGTCGGCTGATCTGAATGCCTCGTTTTGATAAGGCTTTTTTTATTTTTCTTGAGCCGTAGGCCTTTCGGCTGCGGATAAATTCTTCAGCGACTACTTCTTCAAGTTCTGATTCGTCTTTCTTTGGTTTTGATTGATAATAATAGGACTGACGTGATAGACCTAATATTCTGCACATCGCTGATATAGGGTAAAGATGCTTATTCGCATCGATTACTTGTCTCTTCGTCCGAATATCAGCGCTGCTTGCTTTAAAATATCATTTTCCATTTCTAATTGCTGGTTTCTTTTACGTAGTTCTAACAATTCTTTTTGTTCAGGCGTAAGATTATCTTTTTCTTTGAATGAACCACTCGTTTTAGATTGCTTTACCCATTTGTCAAATGCTGAAGCCGTTAGTTCATATTCTCGAATGATTTCTACACGTGGCTTTCCAGCTAAGTAAAGATTGACGATTTGTTGCTTGAATTCTTGTGAAAAAGTTCTTCGTGTTCTCTTAGACATAAAAATTCCTCCTGGTATGTTTTCTTCTAGTCTACACACCTTAATTTTTCTGTCTAGTTAATTGTAGCCTATCCAAGCATAGTGCGAGCAGGTGGGATAATAACGGCAACTCGGTGGAAACAACGGCGAAATTCCTTTTTGATAACCTTTTATACTTAATAAAATGATATTTTTCATTTATATACCCCCATGCATATTTTTTGTAAAGCATTTTTCAAAAAGAATAAAAACGACCATAATATGTCGGTATTTCCGAATCTTGTATTAAGAGCTAGTGGATAAAGTTACATGACCTTCCTCCCTATGGGCAAAAAAAACTATAGAGGACACTTTTTTTAGTGTACTCTATAGGGGTCCATTTTAGTTCATGAGAAAGTCTTTTTTATATTTATTTAGCAGCGTCCACTACTTCTTTTAATGTTGATTCAACTTCTCTAGCAATCATTGTCAAATTATCATCTTTGATAAAGTCAATTAATACTGTTGGTTTTAGTAGTCCAATATACACATCGGCTTCTTTTTCATAAACAACTACCTTACACGGTAAAAAGTAGCCAACTTCAATACGTTTTTCCAATACTTCTTTTGCTTGTTTTGGATTACATACTTCTAATACCTCAAAATTTGTAGGGAAATCTAACCCTTTAGATTTAATTTTTTCTTTAAAATTAACTTGATACAATACACCAAATTCTCTTTCTTTGAGTTTCTCAATGAGTGCTTCTGTTGCCGCTTGGAATGATTTAGTTGTTTTAACTTCATACATAAAGTTCACTTATATTCCTCCATTTTTCATTTCATGTATATTTTGTGGAATCGACTTTTTTAGAATCTGCTTTGAATATTTTATCTATTAAAGCTTCTTTGATAATAGTGTCCATGATTTGGAATTCTTATTGGATAGAAATTTCTTTCTAGAACATGATTTCGTCGAAAGTTCTCATTGGTTGAGGATAGGCATGTTCAAAACAATCAGTCCGATATCCTTTTAATCCAGTTGCTGCACTATATAAAAAATTTCATCATAGTTTCGCCCTAGTCGTTCCAAAGATTCGATGACAAAAATATCCTTCTTCCTTAAAAAATGAAGTTCTTTTTGCAATTATTCTCGTGAGGTCTTCTTTTAACTACATAAAATTGTAACCACTGGTTTTAAGAGTAGTGTATCATCCCAAATCATATAATTAATTGACTGCGATTGTTATAAAACTCACGGTAAGCCATATAACTAGCAATAAATGAAGAAATCGCAGTAACTGAAATCAACATAAACATCACAACAATTTGGTAACGAATCGCTTGAACAGGATCAATTCCCGCAAAAATCAACCCTGACATCATACCTGGTAGGCTGACAAGTCCAACCGTTTTTGTTCGGTCAATAGAAGGAGCCATGCCCGTTTTGACGCTTTCTCTTACAATACTCATGGACGCTTGTTTTTTATTGGCTCCCAATGCCAATTTTTCCAATACCTGTTGGCGTTGGTCCGTAAATTTTGAATTCAAAGACCGATAGGTCACTCCAATCGCAGTCATGGCGTTGCTGGCAATCATGCCTGTAATTGGAACGATTTGGGAAGGGGTCCAGTCAATGACTCCTGAAAAAACAAGAATGAGTAAGGACAAGGCTGTTCCTACTCCAATAGCCGTCGTTGAAATTTTAAAAGAGCGGTTGATCCCCTCACTGCGTGTATGGGCGTTATAAGAAGCGTTGAACACAATGAACAAAACCATCGCTAAAGTGAGAAAGTTGTTATCCACTCGTAATACGTAGCTCAATACATATCCAATAAGGAATAATTGAACGACAGCGCGAATTCCCGCAATAAAAATGTCGTTTCCTAATCCCAATTTCTCTTTGTAATCAATCAACAAGGCAACTATCAAGAGGACAGAAGATAAAAGCAAAGAAAGATTACTGATTTCCAAATTGTTTGTCATTTCGATTCCTCCATTTTTCCACCTTTGATAGTAATCAGACGAGAAGCTTGGTCGATTTCTTCCTGGTTGTGAGTGACGGCCAACACCGTAGTTTGTTGGTCTTTCATCATGTCTCGGACTAAATCAAGGACAATCGCTCTGTTTTCTTGGTCCAATGAACTGGTAACTTCATCCAGGAGCAACACTTTCGGTTGATACATCAAATTTCGGACCAATGCAACCCGTTGTTTTTCCCCTCCTGATAGTTCCTTGACCTCTTTCGATAAGTAAGTTTCAGGTATTTGAACTCGTTTTAACAATTTTTTTGCACGTTCTCGATCAAATCCTTCTTCTCTTATGCGGGCAGGAAAAGACAAGTTCTCTTGAACTGTCTCATCGAATAGAGAAGCGTTTTGAAAGAAATAAGAGACTTCTTTTCTATACTCCACAGGATCGATTTTTTGCAGATCCGTACCTCGATAATAAATTTTTCCGGAAGTTGGGGAAAGCAGCGTACCAATTAATTTCAAAAGGGTACTTTTTCCACTTCCAGAAGGACCAGAAAAAACAATCACTTCCCCTTTGTTTACTGTAAAAGAGATATCTTGAAGGATTTGGTTTCCGTTTGCCTGAAAACCAACCTTCTCTAATTGAAACAATGAATCACTCATACCACTTCTCTCCTTTATAAAAAAGACCTGCACCAGTGGACCATCCATACGGGTGCAGGTCTTTTGTTTCATCCTAGTGTACCTCAGTGTTCGTTTGGATCGTTTTTGGCGTCTTCATGAGTAGGGTGAACCGTTCCTTCAAGGTGATCTGGACCAGCATAAATGGTATACAGTCTGAGCGGCTTATCACCGGTGTTTTCGATGTTGTGCCACATGTCCGCCGGAACAAATACGGCGTCATCATCCATCACTTTTTGTTGAACATGTAAGTTATCTTTAGAAGGCCCCATTTTACACACGCCTTCTCCTTCTTCAATACGGATAAATTGGTCAATGCCTTCGTGCACTTCCAAACCGATGTCATCGCCCGGTTGAATGGACATTACGGTGACTTGCAGTTTACTGCCTGTCCAAATGGTCGTCCGGTAATTATCATTTCCTGTGGTGGCGTCTTCAATATTAATGATATACGGCTTCTTCCCATGATCCTTGTAGTCTATTTCCATCTTCCATTCCTCCTAGTCTTTGTACTGAAACAATGATACCTACTTATTATTTATAATAATTCTAATTAATGGTACCACATCTAAAAATTCTATGCAAAAAAATTGGCTTTTTGGAGAGCGATTCTAAACAAAGACCATATAACGCGCAATTACAATTGGTACCCCTTAATCCTCAGCACATAAAGGAAAAAATATGGAATCAAAAAATAACCGATATGTACTCTGGTTATGACTTGAATCAGGGAGAATTTCAGAGACGACACATCATACTTTTTTAGTTTACACTTGTAAACTAACTAGCGTACACTAAGTTTATGCTCACTATCAAGCGTTGTCAATCCTTTAGACTCTTATCAATTTCGAAAGAAAGTAGCAAGGCTATTGATTGTGACTGTAAAAGTGGGGTGTTCCTATAAGCACATTAAACTATCTTCTCTAATTTATCATGCTATTTAAATTCTGTTTTTTCATGAGAATTTTTGTCCAAAACTTGTTAAAATGATTTTAAAAATACTTACATACACAATCCCCAAAAGACACTAATGTCATTTCAGTCAAAAAAGATACCGCAGAAAATTTCCACCTGAGATTCAATACGATATTACTCTCTTGACAGCCAGCTTAATTCCTTAGTTGAATAGATTATTAAAGTGCACAAAAAAACAATGCGGCGTTTGTTATATTTTCTGGTATAAGCGACGGTGCTATAAACTTTTTTGCAGATTAAAAATCATATGAATTTAACTCCAGTAATAAGAGTTTAAGTGCCAATGCATGCATGATTCTTTCAATTTCCGTTTTATGAGTAGACAGAGCGATTCCTTCATTGCATTGGAAAATGAGTTTGTTTCTCGTAATATGTATGCTCTCATTTTTGGTTGCATAGTATTCTCTCCATTCGTCTTCATACATAAGAACGCCTCCTTTGATCATCCTATATTTAAGTCCTTCGTTATTAATATACGTAAAAAGTTGGTATTTTATTTTTATTTTCTCTCTCTTTAAAAAAACTGAAAAAAGAGCGGTTTACAGGCATTTTCATGGATAAGTTACCCATAGATCAATCTGAAATGAGCGTAGAACTTCCCTCTCAAACACTGGTTTTTTAGAGAAATACGAAATATTAGGGTTATTTGCAGAATAGCTACTTATTCTTACAAAGCAACAAGCGAGCAAAAGAAAAATTCCTTTCAAGCGTTTTTTGGCGGTACACTATTTTAGCGACAGGCAAGATAGCAAATATTTTTTACAACTGGTTTGACTGTCGGCGACGACAGCCCACAGCCAAAAATAAAGAAGTCAAGGACTGTGAGGGTGGAGATTTTTTGGTGGTCTGCCAAAAAATACTTACCCGTTCCTTGACTTATTTAAGTGTTATTCAGTTTTAGGCTATTACAACTGGGTGACTGAGACGATTTTGGGGGCTTGCCCCTTTTTTCCAAAAGGGGCAAGGTCTAGATCTTGTGTTTTTATTTTTTTGGAAATTCAAAAGCTAATTTCATTTCGTCATTCAGTGTTAACTTTGCCGAGAAATTGCTTCCTTTTTTACTTTTGAACCCTTTGATTAAACTCGTTTCTCTTTTGCTTAATAAATCTTGGACATTTTTCTTTGTGAGTGCTTTTTGGCTCCATCTTTTAGGAAGCGTAAATTTGCAACCGTCTTTGTAGCCCGAACAGCCATAAAATTTTCCTTTGTTTACTACGCTGTTTTGACATTTCGGACACGTACCCATCACATTTTCTTGTTCCATATGACCGGCTACATCTGCAATGTTTTCTTTTTTGTCTTGGAAGTTTTGTGGCACTTTTCAATGAGGTGCTGCACAAACCGCTCGATACTGCCTAAAAAAGCTTCTTGTGTGCCTTGTTGGCTTCGGATCTTTTTCAAATAGCGTTCCCATTGGGCAGTCATGCCGGCATTGGCGATTTCGTCCTCTGCAATTATGCGGCACAACAATTCGCCTTTTTCTGTCACATAGATTTTACTCTTACTGATCGTGATGTAGTCCTGTTTCTTCAATGTTTCAATGATACTGGCTCTAGTGGCCTCGGTTCCAATCCCTTCGGTTTCTTTAAGAATGTCTTTGCTGTCTTTATCGTCCATTGCCCGTCCGACATGTTTCATGGCGGTTAGCAGTGTGCCCTCTGTATAGTAATTGGGTGGTTGGGTTTTCCCTTCCTTTGTTTCAAGGGCGAAAGCCACTGAATCATTGACGGTTACTTCTGGTAAAAGTGGGTCGTCCTTGTCTTTTTCTTCCTGTTTATATAGTCGTTTCCATCCACGCTCTTTTTCTGTCTTCCCTTTTGATTGGAACAGAACCTGATTGATCGCTGTATCAATGGTGGTTTCGTCATAGATATACGGCTTTTCAAAAATTGCGAGGGTACGATACAAGACCAGAAGATAAATGTTTTTTTCGTCTTTCGTTATATCACTGAGCTTCGGCAATGTCTTCGTTGGAATAATCGCATAGTGTTCTTGTACTTTGCTTCCATCTACATACCGTTTATTTTCGTTTAGCTGCGGTTCGGAAATGCCCACTCCTGCTAGTTCGAGATACCGACTGAGGTTGCTTTTCAGGTAGTCAAATTCGGGGCGACCAATATAATTGGTATCGCTTCTTGGATAAGAAAGCACCTTTTTTTCATAGAGTTTTTGAGCGATCGAAAGCGTTTTGTCGGCACTGTACTTAAAGCGTTTGTTCGCGAAAGATTGTAAATCAGACAAGCTAAAGAGTTTCGGCGCATACTGCCGTTTTTCTTCCACTTTGACATTTGTTACTTCGGCATTCTCCGCTTGCTCTAGCTGATTGGTTTCTTTGAACCCGTCAAGGTTTTCGAGTGTATCAAACCGCTCTTTGTATTTCCCTTTGTACTTACCATTCGAGTGTGTGAAAGTGGCATACAACTCATAAAATAGCTTGCTGACGAAATGTTTGATTTCTTCGTTGCGTTGGTAAATCAAGAACAAAGTCGGGGTTTGGACGCGTCCAACGCTAAACATGCCTCTCATGCCGTTTTTCTGCATATAAAGCGTGTAAAGACGGGTGAGATTGATTCCTACCAGCCAATCAGCGATTTGTCGGGTTTCTGCTTCTTTGTAAGTGGAATAAAACGACTGTCCGTCCTTCAGATTTTGAAATCCTTTTTTGATTTCGCTAGTTTCAAGCGAGTTGATCCATAAACGTTTAATGGTTTTCCGGCTATTTCCCGAAAGGTTGATAATCAAGCGGGCGATTGCTTCACCTTCTCGGTCGCTGTCGGTCGCAATCACGATTGTTTCCGCTTCATCTAAATGCTTTTTGACGATCTTGTATACCTGTCAATACGGATTGAACTGTTGTTAATGCTCCGGAAATTCTTCCTTGAATATCTCCTGCAGCTGCACCTAAATATAAAGTTTGGAAATTATTTTGTAGAAAATTCATAGCTCATTCTCCTTTATTTTTCTTCTTCTCTTTGTAAAGCTATTGTTTGTTCTTGCTTTTGTTCTCTATGTTGGTCTTGCTGTTTTTTAAGCTGTTGAGCCAATTCCTCTTTATCATCTTTATATGGAGTGAGTCGTTTCAACTTATCGCTTTGAAATGTACCGATATAATATTTTTTATCTCCGTTTTCGTCTTCTCTTTCAAACACGTATCATAGATATAAATGTAATGGCATAGTGCGGGTTTTATTTTCAGCCTGTATCGTAGCTAAACAAATCGAGTTGTGTGTCCGTTTTGGGGCGTTCTGCTAGCTTGTTTAAAGTCTCTTGAATGAATGTATGCTCTAAGTCAAAAGAATTTGTCAGCGCCTTTATATAGCTTTCTTTTTCTTCTTTTTTTACTTTAATGATCGATAGCAACAATGATTTAACACTAGCAAGTTGAATACCACCATTTCTTCCTGATTTAATCTTAAAGAAAATTTCCTGGTTCGCTTTCAGTACCTTCAGCAATTTATCTAATGTCCGCTCAGGAATGCCTAGCGCTTCTCTAATCTCTTTTTTGGTCGTCGCTAAATAAGGCTTGTATACATCGCTTTTTTCGCTAATATAAGCCATTAAATCTTCTTTCCATTCTGACAAATGAACACGTTGACGTTCGCTTCTTTTTTTCTTGAATTTAAACCACCCTTGACGGACAAATAAATCTTTACTGGTTAAATCACTTGATACCCAAGCTTTGCAAAGAATGGTAATGTATTCCCTATTAGCCCCTTGATAGTTTTCTGAATAGGCACTTCTAACAATTTTGATTACTTCTTTTTCTTCTAAAGGTTGATCTAATCGATTATTAAACTCAAACATATTATATTCGCACGTTTCGATCGAATAGCCTGAACTAAAGTAGGCTAAAGAGAGGGTAAACATAACGCTATTGCGCCCTACTAAACCCTTTTCTCCTAAAAATTTCGTTTCGTGCAATAAGAGATTAAACCAGGGTTCATCTACTTGTTTTTTGCCTTTTGTACCGCTTAAAAACGTTAGACTTGAACGAGTAAAGCCCTTATTATCTGTTTGTTTGAAAGACCAATCTTGCCATTCTTTGAAAGAATAACGGTAATTGGGATCAAAAAATTCTACATTGTCCGTTCTTGGTATGCGAGCAGTCCCAAAATGATTGCACGTTAGATCAACTGGCAAAGACTTT
>NZ_JBFOGA010000017.1:0-13876 GCF_040887565.1 Enterococcus sp. C46 | reverse complement strand
AGCGTATTATAACAGTTTTACAAATTTCTCGATAAAAATAAAAAAACACCAGTAAAACACTGATGTCTTTTGCTTTTATATTGATAAGAAAATTGATTTTTACACCAATTTCCACCAAATAATAGTCCAAAACGTTGATATATCTGAAACAGATTAACGTTTTGAGAAATATACAGATAAATTCTAAGTATGTCTAATCCATCTGAATCCTTTTATAACAACGTTTTGGGAATTGTTATATGGATAAAAATGTATGAAAAGGGATTGATATTGACATTACTTGAACCAATTTGAACCAACATGATAGATGTTAGTTGAATACACTAAGTGCTTTTTCTTTTATTCCATACCCTTAACATTTTCTTCGATAAATCTTATTTCATTCTCATTCAAATTATATTTTTTGTATAACTGTTGATCAATCTCAGTTATTGACTTTGACCAATTAATTTGGGATTTTGTGGTGAAGTCTTGAATAGGGATGTTTTTCCAAACCTCTTTTGTCTGATTGTGCTGAGTTACTTTCATTGTTCCAAGCATCGCCCTCACAAATTTAGTTTTAATGTATTTTAAAACATTCTCTGCTTCTAATCTATTATCAAACGCTCCAAAGGAAATAAATGTTTGTGTATATCCAATAAATGGTTCACCTATAATAGGTGTGGATAAAGTTTCTCCAAACGTTCCTGTACCATTTGTTGCTGGAAGGATAACCTTATATTTATCCAGATTAGGATGATTTTCAACATAATTTTTATTAATCCACTTAAATATACGCGTACCACTTTTACGTCCTAAAATTTGAATTTGATCTCTATTTTGTTGTTTTACATCATAGAAAATTTCAGGGAGTTTATCAAAAATATTAGAACCAATAGATTTTTCTTCATTTACCGATACCCTACCCCTCAATTCAGGATTTTCCTCGTAAATTTTAGGAGTAAATTTATAGCTACTTTTCCCATAAAGCAATTCATTAAATGATTTAAACTCGTTGTCTAATACTTTTGATAAAATTGTATTTAACTCTTCTAAATGCGTAAAGGTACCAATAGCACCAAAGTTCTTATTTGTATCACGGTAAGTTATAGCTATGCCACCTTTTATATCTGTATTAGGGAAGACTTTAGCAGAGTTCTGTTCATAATATACTACTTTCAAATGTTCGTCACTTAGCATTTTTTCATTCCATTTTTTCGGCGTCTGACCAGCATTAAATAAGAATCTAGCAGGGGTCACAAAACTTACTATGTCAGCAATCTTATAAGATTCCTCCATGAATTTATGATATATTGGTTCATCTCTAGCAACTTCTCCAATCCCTTCATTTTGATAAGGAGGATTACCTATAATCACATCGAACTTCAAATTATCATCTCCAAAAATTTTATTAATATTTGAAGCCAATACTTCTTTGTTCGCTAAATGCACCGTATCAGCTAAAATTAAATTTTTTGGTGATACATAATCTAATTCAGTAAATATAAAATTTTTAGCTATATTGTAAATTATATCACTAGGTGCACAAGCATATACTTGATTTTCAAGTATCCATTTAATACGTTCCTTTTGATTTGGTATTTGTTCTTTCAAACCCTCATTTAATTTCTTTACTATCTCCGTAATATATAAACCACTTTTTACATATAAGTCAGCAAACTTCTTGGTCTTATCAGAAAAAATTCCAGGTTCTTCTTCTTCTAATTTATCGACCATCTTTTTAACTACTCTTTTTGGCGTAAAAATTTGATTCGTTTTCTGTGGTGGAATATAATCAAAAATATCCTCTTCTAGACTATCATCAAAATAATTAGCTAAACGCTTTTTAGTGTCTAAAAATTCTTGGATACTTGCATTAAACACTACCTCATTGAATAAGCCATGAACGACTTTTCTATTGCCTTTATCATCCTCATATTCGAAACCATCACGAAGCTTCTTAAACTCTTCAATTGTGATACTTGTAAGATCTTCGAAGGTAGCTTCATCAATATTCTTTTCAAAGTTTTCTAATCTAGTCTGATCATCCCCGTATGCCATTAGGAACGCAGGAATTGTACGTGCAAATCCTCGTAAATGATCTCGAACATCATCTTCTGTTGTTTTCTTTTTCTTTTCCTCTACTTTTTCTATTTGTTCTTCGACAACAGTGTTAATAGTGTTTTCTACTTCCATATTAATTTCATCGGCGAAAGACTCTTCTATCTTTTGTTTTTCTTCTTCATATTGCTGAGTCACTACTTTTAATTCTGTTTCATCTTTTCTCTTCTCTGCTTCTTGCTTTTTCTTTTCGTATTCTTCTTTTATCTCTTTAACTTGATTGCTTAGTGTCAAACTTTTCTCAGTTATTATATCCTCAATAGAATTGTTTACTGAATCTCTTAACTTTTCGGTTTGTCCTTTGTTTAGTTTGAATGAATCCTTTAGATTATTAAAGCCATCTGAAAATGATGCTGTTATATCTTTCGCAAGTTTTCTAATCGACTCTTTTTGTTTTTCCTCAACTTCTTCTAGGGATGATACAACTTCATCAACCACTTCAATTGATGAATAAATTTTTTCGCCAAAAAGTTCATTTGATTTACCTAACACTACTTCTTTTGGTATCTCTACTTCTCCATCATCATTTAAATGCGGATCAGTAATAGACACCTCACGGCGTTTCTCTAATCTTTTATTTTTCTCAGGTGGTATTTTATCTAGAATTTCTTTAAATGGTGAATCACCTGAAAAAATACCAGATATATTAGCGAATAGTAAATTACTCATAAATCCTCTTTTAACAACTTCTCGTGAGGTAATTCTTGTAGGTATGGTCAGCACTTCAGATGCATCTATTTCATGCATTGTACCTTCTTCGTCTTCAGCAATTACTGGAAAGAAATTTAATAACTTCTTTATCTTGCGCTTTCTTTCTTCGCTTGTTTTAGAACTACCACTAGACAAGTTGTTAGCAAATTCATCATAAAGCCTTAATGTTCGATCTGGTGAGAAATCGAATATATATGCATTTTCTTTACGATATAACTTTCCATCCTTTTCAAATTCATAAGGATTTTGTGAACGAAATGCAGCTTGAAAGTATAAACTAGGTGATTCAATATTATTTAACATTAATACCGCCGTCCACTCAGGAATTGTCACACCAGTTGTTAACTGTCCTACAGAAAGTGTTATTGTTTTATCATAATTTCTAATAGCATTCCTAACTTTATCATAGCTTTTTGTATTCTCTTTCAAATCAAGTGCTTCTGATTCTATGCCTTCATGTAAACTAACACCATCTCCTGCTGCAAGTACTACTTTGTAATCTTTGAATGTAGGATGAGAGTTTAATAATTTTTCAAGTGCTTTAGCGGAATTAACCCGTGGAAGTAACCAAAAAGTATGATTAAGTTCATTACGATACTGACTTTCGGAAAATGGAAACTTCCCTGAAGATAGATTATCTAAAAAACGAACAACACTTTCCTCATATTCAAATCTTCCATTTTCTTTAACTCTAAAAAATTCATTTAAATCAAATGCATAATCAACGTTTTTTTCTTCCTCTATTGTTAACCCAGCCGATACTTCATCTTCTATCATTTTGCTCATTTGATACGTAAACAAATTTAAAGTCGGTAGGCTTTCGTAAGGATTGCTACCAATCGTTGAATCCCAGTTTTCTTTAGCTTCTTGTTCATCTACATAAGACCAATTAAATATTTGTTCTTCGGAAAAATCACCTTTAGCTAAGGCTTTAAAAGGAGTACCTGATAAATGCAGGGTAAAGTCTCTTTTTAATTGACTAAATGCTATATCGGTTCTTCTAGTATCGATTCCTTCATGAGCTTCATCAATTACGAGCAAGTCCCAGTTTAGTCCAGCTACCCATTCTAGTTTCTTATACATACCTCCTGCAAATTCTGCACCCTTTAAATCTTGCAATGAAATAAATGCAATTTGAGTAGGATTAGCATGAGAAGTTGTATCAATAAACTCGAGATACTGATCTCTAGTCATCGCTTTTCCATTTAGTGCATCTGTTTCCGATACAAACTTCATTTGTGGCTCTTGCCAGGCAATAAATTTTTGGAAATCATCAAACCATGAGTTAGCAATTGCTGGTCTATTTGTTACAATTAAAACATTCTTTGCGTTAAGGTTTCTAATAAAGTCATAAGTTGTTAATGTTTTCCCAAAACGTGGTTTTGCATTCCATAAAAATTCTCTGGGCTCCTGCTTACTTTGATAATATTCATACGTTTTTTCTACTGCTTGTTGCTGTTCATTTCTTAATATATAATCCGAACGTTTATCATCAATTTGTATTTCATCATAATCACGGTTAATAAACTTATTCGTTAACTCTTCAGCCTTTTCCAGATTTCCATTAAAATAGAACCACTCATCAGCACGACTATTAAAATCCTTTTTCTCTATACCATTTAAAATAAGAAATTTATGTAAATCTTTATCACGGAACCATTTTCCATCAGATTTACGAGCTAGTTTCTCAAATAAAATTTTAGGATTTAAACCAGCTGTACCTACTTGTTCAAAAATTCTCGTAACAGCGTCACGTGTCGTATCACCTATCTTCACATAGCCATCGTGGTTTGGAACCTCAGGTAAGGTATAACCGTACACCTTATATTTAATTTCTTGAAAAGGCTTAATTATTGTCTTATCCATTGGCTTCCTCCATCTCCTCTCTATAAACATCAGTTATCTTGACAGGTATATATCGCATTTCCTTTTGAAATTCATTTATGTTTTCAGATTCATCTTCCAAAAAGTCAAACAAATCTAGTTGTACTGGTTCTTGTAATAAATTATTAATTGCTCGACCACTTTCTTTTTTTACACTTCCATATATTTCATCCAATGTATACTCTGTTCTTTGTATTTTAATATTTTTCAATGTTTTCCTCATGTTAATAGGTTGCCATTCACTAAACACTAAAGGGCTTCCATCCGCTGATTTTCTCGTTAAAAAGTTACCATTACAAATATTTAGCGAAATGATTTTCTTTGCACTATCTAGCACCTTTTCCTTTAATTTTCCGCCATGATGTTCTACTTGTTCTTTATACTTATCATAATATTGTTGAAACATGTTCATCACACATGTTTGGGCATTATCTTCCAATAATTCAATTCCGTACAGTGTTGTTAGAGCGAGCAAAGAATAATTTTCATATTGTATTAAGTCTTTATTGTACTTCTCAGATACCATGTTTAACTTTCGCTCAAGTATTGCAACTAAAAAAGCACCTTCCCCTGCAGCCGGTTCTAAAAAGGTTGCTGTTAAATTTTCACAAGCATCTTTTACCTCTGGAATATCTAGCATTTTATTAACTATTCTTTTAGGGGTAAATACTTCTCCATGTTTTTGAACACGAATCTTAGACTTAATAATTTCCTCTTTCAAACATAGTACCCTCCTTTCGTGTCAGTACTTTCGGATATCTATATCATTTCTAACTAGTTCTATTCTATCATAAAGTACTTTACTAAATTCATTTGATGCAATTGTACATAGTAAACCTTGAAGAAAAAAAGGGAGTTGTTTCTCCCTTTTAAATATAGCCTCTTTCTTTCAGGCTAGTAAAACCGTTATTATTATTTACTACTAAATGATCAAGTACTTCGATGCCTAGTAACTTCCCAGCTTCGACTAATCTCTTTGTAACCTTAATATCTTCCATCGACGGTGTAACATTTTATCAAGAGTAAACTATTAAAAATCCCACTAGTGTTGCATTAAAATTTTAACCTATTCCATAGAACAAAAAATCCTTTATACTAGCACTTGGATGACTTATCCAAGACCAATAAAAAGGACTCATACATGGATAAGTATAAAACAAATACAACATTTAATAAATGGTTTTCTGCCATAAAATTAGGAAAACTTTCTGTCAACTCCCAAAAATGTATTTTTGATTACAATTCGTATCGTAAAAAACTGTCTTTTGAAGCTGTGCTCAAGCTCTTTCTCTACGCAGTTAATGAAGAAAAAGAAAGTTTGCGTGATTTGAGTACAGCTCTTATCGACCGATCGCTCCAACTAGAAACCGATGTGTCATCGATTAGTCATACCCAATTGTCTCGAGCATTTAATGCACTTGAACCTAAAGTGTTAGAAGAAATTTTTCAACAACTGTTAGAAAAAGTTCAACATCAAATCAAACCAACCAAGCGAAATCATCTGTATCTGATTGATTCCAGTACGTTTTCGCTTAGTTTAAAACGTCATAAGTGGGCGACTTTCCGTAAAACCAAGTCAGGTATTAAATTGCACTTGAACTTCTGTTATATGGATGATGCCACGATGTATCCAACTGATTTTGCATTAACCAATGCACACGAACATGATGTCAATCAACTGACAGTACTGGTGAATGAACCAGAGGCAACGTATGTTTTTGATCGTGGTTACTTGGATTTTGAAAAGATGGATCAGATGCATTGGGACGGGTATTTCTTCGTCACTCGCATCAAGAAAAATACCAAAGTTCATGTGATAGACACACTAGAAAAATCGCCAGAAGAAGAAATTCTACGAGATGAACTCGTTCGCTTGGGGTCTAAGACTTATTTGACCGCCAATTTTCGACTAGTCACTGTTCAAGATAAGAACGGACGTGAGTTTCAATTTATCACCAATCGAATGGATGTCTCTTCGAAAGAAATTTCTGATATGTATCACGCTCGTTGGCAAATCGAATTGTTTTTCAAACACATCAAACAACATATGACCAGCAAAACCTTCTTTTCTCAAAATGAAAAAGGCGTGCATAATCAATTGATTCTAACGATGATTTCCGCTCTTCTCACGTTTCTCATCAAATTAGAAACGAAGACAGTAAAATCGGTGTTCCAAATCAAACGATTCTTTCGTTATTTACTGTTTCAGCCTTTTGAATGTTGGGTAGAAAAATTAATTCCCACATGAGAAAAAAGAAATTTGGCTCGTTACTTTTGGTTTTCAGTTGAATAACAGATAAAAAATTTTCTGGAAAAAGTCATCCTCTGCGTCAGCACAGTTTTTTTTGACTTATTTTCAGAGGAAATAGTTTTCAGAATATTCTAAAATGTTTTATGCAACGCTAGTGTAAAAATCCATTAAAATCAATACTTTCACTTTGAGAACATGTATTTAAAGTAAATAACAATTAAAGCCTGTATCTTAGTTATCACTTGAGATACAGGCTTTTTATTTATTCGTTCATATAATTAAACAGTTTGCCTAAAAAATCATCGCTAATGGTTAATTGATACTGTTTTTCAACGAGATTTCGAAGTTCCATAACGAGAAGCAAAGAGTTCTTATAGGCTTCATATAGTTCTAATTCATTTAATCGGGCAGTAGTCTTTTTAAACTTTTCATAGTTTTCAGGACTAATTTCTTTTTCAAGATTCTTTGTCATATTAAACCAATTATCGGCATTTTCTTCCGCAATTCGAATGAGTTGTAGTATATTTTTTTGTAATTGAGATAAAAGTTCCAGTGAACGTGCATTTTCCCCTCTTTTAAGAACATTAATCCCCATTAACCATAGGTTGGAAAAATTATTCAATAAAAAATTTACGTTTTCTTCTGTAAGTCTATTTGGTCCCGGACCTTCCAACTCTGATAAATACAATTCTAGTTGTCCTGTTTCATCATAAATAAACATTGCTTTTGTGTCAGGAATGTAGCCTGATTATTTGAATGAAGGAATAATATTCATTTCGTTTTCGGAAAGGAAATGAAATTCACCACGTATTAGATTTTCAAAAATTACTACTTCCGTACCGTACTCATTTTGATAGAGTAAAGTGTAGGAAGCGACTTCATTTAGCCATTTTGCTGAATCAAAGGTGGAAATTGTATCATCTTTTAGAAAAACGTAATATTCTATATCAGAGTATTGATCTCCCTCTCCTTTTGTAAAAGAGCCATACATCATACAAGCAGATATTCGTTCATCTGACTGGACAAGTTCCTTAACCCTTGCCATTAGTTCCTTTTGTTTTAACAATTCGATTCCTTCTTTCTTTATTTTGATTCAGGGAGAAATAAAAAATCCTCCCAAATAATGTTGGAAGGATTAGTCATGTCACTTTTTAAGGACTCAAATAAAACTATTTAGCCTTTTTAGCTATTCAGTCTTACATTTATTTAGTATATGGAAAAATGGGCAGACTAATCCTAAGTTTTTAAACTGAAATATACTATTTCATTTGTTAAAAATTAGATTAGTTCTTCATTGTCCACCCATCTCTCCTTTCGATTAATAGTATATTAATTTTAACACTTCAAAGTTCAAAGCACAAGTTGGTGAAACTCATAGATTGACTATTCTCTAATGTACAAATCTCCGTATAATTTTTGGATCTGGTTCCTTAATCTTATATTTTCCTCTTCTAATTCCTTTACTCTTGTTTTTAAGGTTTTAATAAGGACTTCTTCAGAACGGGAGCTTTTCTTGGGTTTTGATATTACATTTTCTGTTTTTTGCTGTTTTCGGAGAAATTCAATCCTTTGCCTAATATCATGTTCCTTATAAAGCCATGATTTAGAAACATTAGCTTCCTTTGCAACTGTGTTAAAATTAATAGTCTTACCTTCAAGCGATAGTTTAGAGATAACCTTGTCTACATTTTCTCTAGTCCGCCTGGACTTTTGCTTTGCCAAACGCACAATTTCCTCTGTATTTCGTACCTGTTTAACCATCTAACTAATCCCCTTCAGGCTGCCAATTATTTGCTCTAGTCGCTCTTTAACACGGTTATTAGTCTCTATTTGCCTTTGCCATTGCTTTTCCTTAGCGACTGCCAATAACTCCTCAGTACGATTTAACTGTTCCTCATGCTGCGATAAAAACTGCTTACTTGTACAAAAATGAGTACAATCTAAACAAGCATTGGCGTGTGGACAAGAACCTGCTATTACTGGTAATCGGCAATAACCATTTGGAAGAACTTGTGCATTAATATTTTTCTTGAACCATTGAAGATCAACATCATCGACTTCATTGTCATTATCTAACTCAATTATATCTCCATTATTAGTTACCAGTTTTTCTTTGAATTTTGTAAATTCAGCTTTAAGGGTTTCATCAAAAATATGAGCATATCTGCTTGTCATTTCAGGACTTTCATGACCCAAAAACTTTTGTACAATATGCTGCGGTACTCCGTTATTAATCATTCTTGTTCCTACTGTATGGCGAAAGGCATGGGCATGGAATCTATAAATCTCGCCTGATTTATCGACTATTTTTTGCTCATAAGCTAATTTGTTTAGCACATCCGAGCTCATTATCAAGGATTCGCTGCGCCAATCTCTGGTTACGGTAACCAACCGGTGTCTCGTAGCCAAGTGTACCGTGCAACCGAAGGTGGTTCCACCAATTGACATAGTCAAATAACTCCAAATCCAATTGTTGTAAGGTTTCAAATGTGTATTGATAGACAAATTCTACTTTCAGCGACTTATAAGTTGATTCAGCTACGGCATTATCAAAAGGACAGCCTTTATGACTCAATGATCGATTGATGTCAAAAGTTGTTAATAATTCATCAATAGCTTGGTTATCAAACTCTTTTCCACGATCAGTATGAAAAATCTCAACCTCTGTCAGAGGTTGTTTGATACGGCTAAATGCTTTTTTTACTAGAACGGCATCTTTACCAGTTGCGACGAGTTGAAGGATCATGTCTTTTCTTTCTTGACTGTACTTTTTCATTTAGCGAACTTCCTTTCTTTCGAGGTTATTATAGTCCTCTCCCAAAATGTGTCCACTAAATCATCCTAACACCACATTCACTATTTAATCTTAATGTGATATTAGATGCAGTAAGTTTACCCGTTACTTGTCGTACGACATTATTCGTATTTAGTCTTCCCCCTGTAAGACATAAATCAGATAGTTCATAAAATGAATCAACACTATTTAAAATGGTTTTTTTTAATTCATCAGTAGATAGATCAGGATCTAGTGACAACGCTAATGCAGCACTACCAGTGACATGAGGTGTTGCCATCG
Source organism: Enterococcus sp. C46 (assembly GCF_040887565.1). Taxonomy (NCBI): domain Bacteria; kingdom Bacillati; phylum Bacillota; class Bacilli; order Lactobacillales; family Enterococcaceae; genus Enterococcus; species Enterococcus sp. C46. Next base: position 3,854 of record NZ_JBFOGA010000017.1, on the reverse strand, counting down.
AGGTACCTGACATATACGTGTATTTACTTCCTAGAAATGTACTAAAAACACGAAACCCTCTAGCGAATAAATCAACACCTGTTTTACTATAATTTGAATCAGAACTTCGTTCATAACCACTAGAATTTCCTACAGTAATAATATTAGGTATATCCAAAGAAGCTGGGTAAAGAGGTTTATCAGTCATATCTATCCCATTATTTCCAGCTGCTGCTACGAATAATCCAGGATAGTTTTTAATTGCTTCTTCTGTACTGCTATAAACAACACTACCTATACTAAAATTGATAATTGGAAACCCTTTTTGGGATGCATAATTAATAGCTTCAGTTAAGATTGCCAAACTGGTACCTCCACTACTACCAAATACACGTATAGGTACCATCGTAACATCCCAATTTATTCCAGCAACACCTAATTCGTTGTTTGTTTGAGCACCAATAATCCCGGCAATATGTGTCCATGTCCCATAGTATCCATAGGATCTGTATCATCGTCAAAAAAATCGTATCTCAAACTTTCATCTACATTTCCAGAAAGATCTTCATGTTGATAATCAATTCCTGAATCAATGACCGCTACCTTCACATCCTTAGAACCCTTGGTTTCTTCCCAAGCGGATGGCATGCTAATCTCTCTTAAATTAGCTTGTTTACTCCAATTAGGATCGTTAAGAATAATTGATCGATTTCCTAAAGAATCAGTTGTATTTGGCTCCTCAACATCATTCAACGGCTCTAGTTCAGCCACATAGTTTGGCTCTGCATAATTGACCATATCAGAAGCATTAAATGTTTTTACTGCCTCTTCCACACTAATTTCTTCGTTCAATTTCACTAATAATACTTGATCTCGCTTATTATAATCGCTTTCATTTGTCCTAAGAGTCAAATCTTTTTCCACCATAACTTTTACACCCAATAAATTTTGCGGTTTATTTTTCTCTGTTGAAATTCTTTGTGTAGCCTTTAAACTGACAATTAGCTCATTGGGTACATACTCTATTTGAGAGTCATCTAATTGGCTCATAATCCTTTCTTTTTGGTTAGTATCTGCAGTTACTTGTTTAGTGTGAGCCATGAACCCAAACATACTCACCCCAACAACCAATCCTAAATATATTTTCTTTTTAAACTTTTTCACCTACATCTCCTCCTAATAGTTTTATTTTAGAGTTAGCTCTATTACTTATTTACTAACTCAACAACAGATTATCATACACTTGTTAATGAAATCACAATATCTCATTAAAACACACCCTAAAATCATAACCATTCCTATGCTCATTTTTTGGATTTTTTAATCACGTAACCAGAAAAATAAATCCCCTCTATTTCACGCAAATCAAAGAAGAACTAAGTAACTACCGTTTAAAGGTAGTTACTTAGTTCTTCTTTGATTATTATCTAACTTTATTATTCATTCCCCACCCTTTGCGCAGTGAGTCTTCGGTATCTTGTTTTATCTGACTGGTAGTTCTTATTATTTCTCCATGATCATCTAATTCTGGAACAATTGGATATTTTTCTCTGAACAAGTCTAGTTCTTTCACCACGTCATTAAACAAATCTTGCTTATCTTCTTGCGTAAGATTCTGTTTAATATACTCATCTAAAGCTTTTCTAAGCAATTCATCTCTTGTCATATTAGTCTCATACTTTTCTACTAAAACTCTGGAAGTCGCATTTAACAAAGTCGACAGTTTTAAAGGATGCTTGGTGGAATAAACCTTATCAAACTTTCTGATTGGTGCGCCAACTTTTTTTGTTCTTCCTCTACTCTGTCTTTCAACATTGGAGGAAGTTTTTATTTCTTGAACTTGGTGCACTTCTAATTGCTTATTTTCAGATGGTGTAATTGCTTGCTGCTTTTTCTTTGCTTCTGCTTCTTTTTTTATTTTGGCGAGTCCTTTGTTGTTCCCAAAAATATCAAGTCCTTTGATGTCAGCCAATTACTCCACCTCCGCATACCAATTCTCGTGTTCTTCCAATTCTTTCAAAATACTGATAAATAATTCGTGGCTTTTGCGATCCCATTGTTTTAAGAGACCTTTCTTTGTCTTCTCCATCGTAATACCTGATCCGTCGTATCGTTTTAAGCGTGCATTTTTGAGTACAACATTTTTAATCAAATGTTCCCCATAAATCTCTTGGGCTTGTTTGTACATTTCCTGATCTACTGCGTCACCGCTTTCCAACATGAAAGGAATAACACCAGCAACATATAAATTTGTATCAAATTCTTTCACAAAAAAGTCCATATACTCAAGATATTGCATCGCATTTCTCATCGATTTTACTTGGGTCTGTAAGACGACGATTGCCCAGTCCGCAATGTACATCGCGGATTTACTATATACAGAAATAGAAGGTGGGACATCTAAATAGATGACGTCAAACTCATCAAATAATGGTTCTAGCTTTTCTTTCATATATTTGAATTGGGATAATGAATCATTATATTGGTCTTTGATCCAATCATCATACATTTCAAAGGACATGTCTGCTGGAAGTATATAGAGGTTATTGATTACTTTATAGACAGCCTCTTTAGGTGGAAGATTGTTTATCAACACGTCAGTCACAGTATTTTCGTAAACAATCGGTTCACCTTCTCCGCCCCCTTCTTCGTTAGTGAAGTTCATATGCGTTAAGTTCATCACATCAGAAGTATTTCCTTGCATATCCAAGTCAATTATCAAGGTTCTTTTTCCTTCATTAACTGCTGATTCAAACCCTAACATTTGCGCGCACGTACTTTTACCTACGCCACCTTTAAAATTACCGATTACATATTTCTTCGCTACCACGTTCCTACCTCTTTTCTTTTAGCAATATTCATTTGATACTATTATAACATATTTATTTTTAGTTACTACCAAAAAAAAGATATATATGTACTACCTTATAATTAATAAGTAAAAGGTAGTACATAAATAATGAAAAGCTGAAATATATTGATTTATAGCTTTCCTCAAAGTAATGACGTTATTTAATTTATCGAGAAGCAGAGAATACTCGCGACTTTAGTCATGTAGATGAATCAGATCTTCGATAAAAAAGAAGCCGTCCTTCTTAAGAACGACAACAAATCACTAGATTAATTTTTTCAACTGTTCATAAAAGTTTTCATGCGTTCCACATAACAATACTGGAATAACCTTGTTTTCTATAATCTCGTAAGCTACTCTATATGTTGTGCCCGCATATTTGAACCCACTAGACCAAATACCTGATAAATCCCCAGTTTTTTGTTCACCCTTATATGGATCAATCGCAATTTCATCATAAATTAAATTCAAAAATTTTTCTTTCAATGTCTTCTCTTTTAGCTTTTTTAAATACTTAATGACATGTTTTGAAGGAACGATTTCATAAGCCAATTTCTGTTGCCAACTCCTCTTTAGTCATTACTTTAGAATTAGTAAGTGTATCTTCAGCAATATCTCTAAAGGAAGAATGCATTTTGTTTTTTCTATTCTTAAATTCTACAAGAATCTCATCTTTATCGTAGCCTTCTGCAATTATATCAGACAAAATATCTTCGCTAAAATCATAAAATTCTTTTTGTGGTTCAACAAATTCATAAAGAATACCATTCTCTACCAACTTTGCTTCAACTTCGACTCCATTAGGAACATTAAAATCTTTAGGTACTGTCAACATGATTGAATTGCCTTGTTTTCTTGTTTTTGTAATCATTTAAATCCCTCATTTCTAACAGTATGTAATTACTTAGTAAATACATTATACCACGAGATAATGTATTTACAAGTAATTACTGTGACTCGTAATGCGTCCTTGCTGAATAAATTTCAACCACGTGTTCATCTTCATCTACCTTATAAACAACCC
>NZ_JBFOGA010000016.1:0-17696 GCF_040887565.1 Enterococcus sp. C46 | reverse complement strand
AATATGTGATGCTGCTATGGTTCGACGACCAACTTTCTACAATCATTTCTTGGATAAATATGATTTTATAACCTTTTTTATTAAACATAAAATGAATGAAATATTTGATTTTGCTATCAAAAACTCAAATGAAGAAAAAGACAACTTTTTTATTATTGTTTTTGAACAACTATTGGATCAATTTGATAATCTCTTATATCTCATTTTCAGTATTCAAATGAATGCTAATATCATTTTTGAACTTGAAAGTGTGCGCGAGTACGGGAAGAGCATGCTAGGTAACCGCATAAAAAAAGGAGCTAGTGACGAAGAATTACCCATAGAGCTTAGTTATAAAGGACAGATCATTATGGGGATCACGATTCAATCCGTCTTTTGGTATAAGGAGAAAAGAAATCAAATTAGTCGTGAAGAAATTATTGAACTATATACACAGACTTTAGAAAAATTTAGCTAATCGAAGAATTGAAATGGATTCTATGTCAAGGACATTTAAAAAAAAGAAACCTTATGAAACTAAAATGGATTGAAAAGGACCCTATAAAGGCACTTTTTTTAGTGTCTATTCTATAGGATCCACTTTGATTTATGTTTGCTGCTTTTTTCCATGCATTAACCTATTCAATTGCACAAAAGATTTTTATTTTTTGCAAAAAAAATTCAAAAATATAAATTTTTCTGTTTCTCATGTGACTATGCAGGTAAAAATAACGCTTTCATGATACGATAAAGTTATTAAATTAAAAGGAGGTTATTTTTATGGCAAAAGAAACATTTCATGCAGTAGCTCAGTCAATTGGTGGAATGAAAGTTTCATGTACATCCAGGAATTTTGAATTTATTTTGGATGAACCAAAAAATTTAGGTGGATCAGATGAAGGGATGAATCCGATTGAAGCTTTATTAGCCTCTCTTGGAGCATGTAAAGTTATTGTAGCTCGGTCTTTCGCTAAAGTGCAGGGCATAAATTTAAACGATATCCGTGTAGAGATAGATGGAGTATTAGATCCTGATGGTTTTATAGGAAAAAATAAAGCAGCTAAAATAGGCTATTCTGCAATCGTATCTAAATTTTATATTGAAGCTGATAATACTGATGAAGAGATTTCAGATTTTATCGCATTTATTGATCGTACTTGTCCGGTAGCTGATACCATTAAAAATGCACCTACGACTAAATCAGAAATCCATAAATTATAAACTATGAATTAAAAAAGATTCTTCTCATTTTGCACTAAACAGGTATTTCTATTTTATTTCTTGTCTTTTCGAAGGTATACATATCTATAAAAAAGACGAGAGAAAAAAACTAGTTAAATCAAGATTTTAAATACATTATTTTAAGCAATTTCATGTGTTACAACTTAATAGGAATTTAAATTTTATTATTAAATTTTTTAATCATTTACACGAAAATTAATTTTATAAAGAACATACTCTATACTCTTATTTTTTTTCAAGAACTCAAAAAAGCGGAAAATCCCAGATTTAAAAATCTGAGTTTCCGCTTTTGTCATTTCAAGGATGGACTATTGTCTCAGCCTCTTCTAATTTATTCTTAAGATATTTTTACTTTCTCTGCAGGTACTGATACTTCTTTTTGTTCTTTCCGACCTTTCAACTTATACTTCATTAATCTCATGCCATTGAAAATTACCACCAAGATACTACCTTCATGAACCAACATTCCGATAGACATATTCATCCATTCGCTGAAGAAGACGCTGGTCAACAAGACCAACACTACTCCAACTGAAATCACGATATTTTGTTTCATATTATTTGCGGTGGCTTTTACTAATCCTAATGCGTGGGGCAAGTTGCTGAAGTTCGAGTTCATTAAAACGACATCGGATGTTTCAATCGCTACGTCCGTTCCGCTTCCCATTGCAATCCCGATATCTGCTAGCGCCAAGGACGGGCTGTCATTGACACCGTCCCCGACAAAGGCGACCGTGTGCCCTTTTTGCTGGAGTTTTTCAATATAAGCCGCTTTGTCTTCCGGCAGCATATGCCCGTGCGCTTCGGTGAGGTTCAGTTCACGCGCAATCCGGTCCACTGTGCCTTGGTTGTCGCCGGAAAGAACCACTAAATCTTTCACGCCTAAATTCTTCAATTCCTGCAAGTCTTGTTTCACTCCTGGACGGATTTGGTCGCGGATTCCCATCAGAATTTTCAATTCCCCGTCGACTGCTGTCAATACTAAGGAGTTCCCATTTTTCTCGAATTGTTTGACGTCTTTCTGCGCTTTTTTACTCAACTGCACATTTTCTTTTTCCATCAACGCCACATTTCCAACCGCGATGCGGTGTCCGTCCACTTGAGCGACAATGCCGCCGCCTTTGACGACGTCTGTGTCTTCTACCGGGAACAGTTCTACCTTGCCGGTATGCTGGAGGACGGCCTTGGCTAGTGGATGGTCTGATTCAGTCTCCACGCTGGCTAAATAACTGTAGGCTTTTTCTACATTGTCTCCGTACACTTCTGTTTCCGCGACTTCAGGATTACCGACAGTCAGCGTTCCTGTTTTGTCGAACACAATCGTATCAACTTTGCTGAAGTCATTGATGACTTCGCTTCCTTTCAAAAGAACTCCATTGCGTGCACCGTTTCCGATTCCGGCTACGTTGGAGACCGGAACCCCAATGACCAATGCACCTGGACAGCCTAGGACTAAGATCGTAATCGCCAATTCAACGTTTTGGGTCATTGCCCAGACAATGAATGCCAGAACCAAAACAGTTGGGGTATACCATTTAGAAAAGCGGTCAATAAAGCGCTCTGCTTCTGATTTAGAATCTTGCGCTTCTTCCACAAGTTCAATGATTTTACCGAATGTGGTGTCTTCTCCGACTTTGTCTGCCCGAATCTGAATGGTGCCATTTTCCAATATCGTACCGGCAAAGACTTCACTGCCTTCTGTTTTTGTGACAGGAACGGATTCTCCTGTGATACTGGCTTCGTTGATATACCCTTCGCCTGTCAGAACGGTTCCATCTACTGGAACTTTCGCACCAGTTTTGACAAGCAGAACATCTCCTTCATCTACATCATCTACATCCACTTCTTCAAATTCTCCGTCTTCTGTTTGGACCAAGGCACTTTCTGGCGCCATGTCGGTTAATTCTTTGATTGCTGAACGTGTCTGGTTCAATGTACGCTGTTCCAAATAATGTCCGAACAAGAACAAGAACGTAACGATAGCCGATTCTTCATAATTTTGAATAAAAAGCGCACCAATCGCTGCAATACTGACTAAGACATCAATACTGATGACTTTGACTTTCATTGCTTGAAACGCTTGAATGGCAATTGGCGTAATCCCAAAGACAGAGGCGATGATCAAAGACCACTCTGAAAGTCCTACGTTTTCTAAAACAAAGTGACTGAAGAAACCGAGTACGATTAACAATCCACTGATGACGGTGATAACATTTTTCTTGCTTAATATATATTGTTGCATGCTTTTTCCCTCCAAATTTAATTTCTCTTTTATTGATAAACACAGTATAAGATAATTGCCTAAGTAATTAATTGACTGACATCAAGTTTAGAAAGTTCTCTTTTATCGTTTCTAAGCACCTCGAATCGGATTGCAACAAAAAAAGCAATCCTGGAAAAATAGCTTTTCTTCCAGAATTGCCTAGTTCATTTAATCTGTTAAGCGGCCTTGACTTTTGCTTTAAGGACCGGATAGCCTACGTTTTCGATAGCTTTTTGAATCTCTTCAATCGAAGTGACAGCTGAATCAAAATTGGCTTTGACTTTGCTGGAGTTGAATAATACTTTAATGCTGTCTTTATCAACACCGTTAACTGATTTTACGGCACCTTCAATTTTTTGCATACAACTTGGACAAGACAACGTTTCTAATTGCAATATAGCTTTTTCCATAATTCCTATCTCCTTTATGTGTTTTTATTTTATCGGCAGCAGATTAATGAACACTGCCTTTTCCTCTTTACAACTGTAATATAGCTCACTTTTAGCAAACGAAAATTGACGCATATCAAGTTTTGCACTTCTTTTTATCTTTTTGCTCAATTCACCATCTTAATAGTCTTTTTCTGCCCCTTATTGCCATCAGAATAATAAGAAATTGGTGGATAATTTTGTCTGCGTATAAACCATACTACAATCGCGCCAATAAACAGGGCCAGAGACAAGGCTTGCGAAACGCGGATCCACTCGCCAATCCATAAACTGTCCGTTCGCATACCTTCAATGAAGAACCGACCCACTGAGTACCACAAAACGTAACTCAAAGCGACTTCTCCTTGACGCAAAAGCTGTTTTCGGTTCCGTATAGTGACGATGAGGACAAAGCCCAACAAACTCCACAATGACTCGTATAAAAAAGTCGGATGGTAGTAGGTACCATTGATATTCATTTGTTCAATGATAAATTCAGGTAAATAAAGATTTTCCAAGAATTGACGAGTAACCGGTCCACCATGAGCTTCCTGATTCATAAAATTGCCCCAACGACCAATGGACTGGGCTAACAATACATTGGGCGCTAAAATATCAAGAACGAGTGCCAAAGAAGTACCTTTTTTCTTTGCATACCAATATAGCGTACCCCCTCCTGCAATCAATCCCCCATAAATCGCAATGCCGCCATTCCAAATCGCAAGGATTTGTCCTGGATTTTGCAGATAATAACCAAGTTCAAATAACACATAATAAAGCCGAGCGCCGAGGAGTCCAATCGGAATTGCCCATAAGGCCATATCGATAATGGTATCCTCTTCCAGTCCTTTTTTCTTTGCTTCCTTGGTGCTCAACTGGAGAGCCGCTAATATGCCCACTGCAATAATGACTCCATACCAATGAATCACAACAGAACCAATCTCCACCACATGGGGATTCAAAACGCCTAATACGAATCCCATTCTATTTGCTCCATTTCTTCAATTTTTCGCGTCATTCTAGTCATGGTGATGCTGAACAAGATTCCGGCTAAGCTCCATGGAAACCAAACAGTGAATACACTTTTATCTCCCTGGTCACTCGCTTCGTAATACGCCACTTTTCCGTGTACGATTACGCCGGCTCCTTTTACAACTTCCTCTTCTTTTTCCATAGCTAACCTATCTGCCTCAACAACGTTAGACGTTTTTGCTTCGCCGCCAATCGTGTTCTTGGTGAAAGGGACGACAAAGAATGCACCCGCTGCTGACAACGTGATGGCAACTATCACCCAAAAACAATGCACATTCACCCCTACTTATTTTTACGTTTTGTTCGACAACCCTATCTTAAAGAAAAATAAAACAAAAAAACTTGAGGGTTATCATGTTTGTGCTTTTATTTTTCCAATGAATGAAGGTCGTTCTGTCTTAAAAAAGCCAAAAACGGACAGATGGAAGCAAAAGCACTGAGTTCTGTCCCGTTGTTAATGAAGAGCGACAGAACACCAACGTGTAGAAAAAAGTGTGTCCGATTATTCGCTGTAAAGCAATAAATCATCTAAATCCTGAATCTTGATCCTTTTCCCAGACAGCTGTTGAATCAATCCCTCGTCCTCCAATTCTCCAAATTTGCGACTGATGGTCTCAGGTGTCGTTCCTAAATAGGAAGCAATGTCCTTTTTTGCCATCGGCAGGGTGATGGTGGGAGAGTTGCCCATTTCAGGTTCCACATTTTCTGCCAAAAACAAAACTAAACGGGTAATGACACTCTCCACGGCTACTTGTGTCGTTTGACGTTCTGAACTTTCTAACCGTTTAGACATTTCCGCCAATAGTTTTAAAGAAATAGCTGGGTATTGTTCCAGAAAATCTTGGACATCTTTTTGCTGAATCATACAGACAACGGTATCTCGGGTTGCTTCGGCATATTCCTCGTGTACTGCATCCGGGTTGAACAAGGTCCATTCTCCGGTGAAATCACCAGGGTTCAAGATCCGCACTAGCTGCTCTTTGCCAGAGTCTGCCAATCGATAAATACGGATTTTCCCACGATTGATAATATATAAAGTATCCTCTTTTTCTTGTGAACGAAACAGAAACTCTCCTTTTTGATACTGTTTCGTGTGGGCTTTTTCAGCAATGTAATTCATCGCGCTATCCTCTAAGTGATTGAATATTGGAACCAAGCGGATACAGGCTGCGTGGTCGCCAATTTCATGATGGGTATGTTTAGTCAATTCATTCTCCCCCTTTATTTATTTTGTTTATATTCGCTGCTTTTATTATATAAGTCTCTTACTACAAAAAAATTGATGCACATCAAGAAAATAGAAAAAGGACTGGAAAGAATTCCAATCCCTAAATCAGCTTCTACTTTTACCTTAATCTTCATCCTCATCAAGAGCGTCATCATCTTCTAATGCTTCTTTACCAATGAACGCTTGCAGCATCCAAATGTTCTTGTCTAAGTCATTTTTAAAAGCAATCAATGTATCTTCTAAAGCATCGTCACCCTCGTCTTGAGCTAAACGAATCGCGCGAATAGTTAGGTCACGAGTGCTTCTGAAGTCCTCGATAATATTTTCAACCATGTCTTCTGCTTTAGCGTATTTATTAACTGCATCTTCCGAAAGCATCGAATATTTTTCAAATTCAACCGTTGTCGAAGCAGGTTTATGCCCAGAAGTAATTAGACGCTCCGCAAGTTTGTCGAACCATTTTTCATTTTCGTTATACAACTCTTCAAATTTTTCATGCAACGTAAAGAAATTGGCTCCTTTTACATACCAGTGATATTGGTGCAGTTTCACATGTAATGTATGCATGTTGCCTAAAAGATGATCCGCAATGGCCGCTGCATTAATTTTCGTATGATGAACATGTTCCTTGTGTTCTTGTTCTTCTTGCAATCTTTCTTGGGGTGTTCTTTCTTGAGTAGCTTTATTTTCAGTCATGATTTATTCCTCCTATAATTTTGGTTTGTTTAAAATAGCTTTCTTTGATTCCTCCTTTTTCTTTACTGAATTTAGTATAGGATAGATTTCCGTTAAAAAAATTGACGCTCATCAAGAAAAGTATTTCTTAATAGACGCCAGGCTTCTCTATTAAATTCAACTAAAATAATCAAAGGAATGAAGTCGTTCCCTCCAAACAAAAATTTCATTAAAGTAGGGCCTAAAAAAAGAATAGCAACTATACTTTGTCAAGAGACCTGACTGCTATTTTTTTGCTTGTTATTCTTCAATTACCAAATGTCTTACCTTGCAGTATATTTAATACTCTTTCTCACTAGTGTTGCATGCAACACTAGTGAGAAAGAGCATTAATAAGATTAACCTAGAAGAATAACTTTACTTTATTTATGTCACACCATAAATAAAAATTGAAAAGAATTTTTTTATTTATTTTTAGTAGATCGATTAATAGGAGTTTTAGCTTGGGAGCGTCAATAATTTTGTGTAAATGGTTCTTCCCTACTGTAGATTGTTTCTAATTCTCCATCGGTTGACTCAGCATTTGTTCGAGCTCGCCTTCGGCCTGTTGGAAACCTTTATGACTGCGACCTAGGAATTTTTGGTTGTAAGTATCAAAAGACGAGACTAAGAAACGTTCCATCGACTCTTCATTTTGGAACTGTTCTTTGCGGTGGCTGTATTTCTTGATTTGTTTATTGAAAGATTCGATTAAATTAGTTGAGTAAATGCTTCGGCGGATACCAGGCGGAAACTCATAAAAAGTCAATAAATCTTGATTTTTTATCAGTGACTGCGTCACTTTAGGATAAGTTTTCTGCCACTTCTCAATCATACTCCCTAAAAAGGTATTTGCCTCTTCCTTTGAGCTAGCTTGATAAACAGCCTTAAAATCATCACAGATTTCTTTTCGATCTTTGACACATACTTTGTGAACAATATTACGGGAAACGTGCACACAGCAATGTTGAAAACGGGCTTTGGGGTAGAACCGACTAATCGCTCCTACCATCCCCTTTAAGCCATCCGTGATGAACAGGAGGACATTTTTCAAACCGCGCTCTTGAAGGTCCAATAAAATTTCCTCCCAAATCGTGATGGATTCAGTCGGTGCAATCGCATAGCTCAATACTTCCTTTGATCCGTCCGGGCGAATGCCAACTGCGATATGAATAGCTTCCTTGGCGACGGTTTTCCGCTTTAACGGAATATACGTTGCGTCCATATAAATAGCAGCATAACGGTCATGAAGCTCCCGCCCTTTAAACGCCGTTACCTCTTCTGTAAATGATTTTGTTATATTGGACATGGTTTGGGGCGTGTAGTGATGCCCATACATTTTCTCAATCAAGTCTGCGATTTCCGACATGGTAATACCTTTTCGGAAGAGGTGAATGACGGTCTCCTCTAACGTGTCATTCGTCCGTCTATAAGCAGGAACAGTCTGTTGCTTGAACTCACCATTGCGGTCGCGCGGAATCTGGAGATGAAGTTCCCCGTACTCGGTCTTGACTGTACGGTCATAGGAGCCGTTACGAGAATTACCCGTGTTAAAACCAATGCGATCGTACTTTTCGTAATCGAGGAAAGCCGTTAACTCCGTTTTGAGAAGCGTATTGACAGCTTTTTCCAAATGGACACGGAATAATTCATTCAAATCGCCTTTGTTCGCTAGAGTCTTTAGAATTTCTGTAGTAAAATCGTTCATATGGAAGTCCTCTTTTCTGTGAATGTGTTGTGGTAACTCTATTCTACACAAGGGACTTCCTTTTTTCTATTTACACAAAATATTTTGTTATCACTGTTGAATCATCATTTATAAGTGAACGTAAAAGATAATAGATACCCAAAAACAGAAAGAAAAATAACGGTAATACATGGAGTAAAACAAACGGAGTTTCAAAAATGAACGCTTTCCAAAACCACATACCCTCCATTTCCCATAAACCTTGGGTAAAATACCATGATTTAAAGTTCAATATCTTATCCAAATTCCAAGAATTACTACTAAAAAAAATAAAGAAATACAATAAAAATAGAGTTCCATAAGTATAACCATATTTTACATATCTTTTCTTTACACTTTCTTGAGAATCAGTGTCAGAAAATATGTCCCTTGTTACATCAGGATATTCTTGCTGAAAATACTGAGCGCCACCAGAACGACTTCCCTTTATTAGTTTCCAACCACTATCAGAAAACAATGTTACATAATCTTCATATTTTATTTTTCCCATACTTTTTTCTCTAAAATCAAGGCGCACATAAGGAATAAACGTTTCTTTACTAGCCAATTTTTCAAAAGTATATATAGGCACCACTGAACTAACCTATAACCTTCTTCTTGTATAGAATTAATCCATTCTTCTTCTTTTTTTAAGGATAAGAAAATTCTAAATTTTTTCATGTTATCTCCTCCTAATATCCAAAATCAGAAGATAGCTTAATCAAACTTCCTAGACGTTCTATTTCTAGTCTTAAAACTTCTTCTCCCAGATCAGTAATTTTGTAAACTCTTCTTCTTTTTTCCCTACTTGGAATTTCTTCTATCCAATTAAGTTTAAGTAAATTTTCAATCGCTCCGTACATAGTTCCAGCAGCTACCTTAACTGATCCCTCGCTTAACTTATCAATTTCTTGAATAATAGCATATCCATGAGCAGGTGTAGTTAAAACTAGCAGAATATAAAAAGTTGTTTCAGTTAAAGGTAAATATGGATTTCTAATCATATAAAGACACTCCTCTTAATATACAGTTCCATTATATAAAGCTTAACTATATACATAGTATATGAATTGACAGACATCGGTACGCCAATCGTCAAACAGCATAATGGTATCAATGAGATCACCTTATATTATGACTTGCCGCTCTTCTTTTATTTCATCATCGGGTTGACCTTCATTGGTTGGCTGATTTTATTCATCATGTTTATTAGAAGTCGGATACATTCATAAAAAAATGAGGTCGAGACAAAAATCGTTTATGAGAAATTAGAGAAAAAACGAACAATACATTTTTTGTATTGCTCGTTTTTTTTAAATTTCCGAAAAACCTGCCTTTCGGACGTCGTTTATTTGAGAGAGGTTAGGACAGAAGTGTTTAACTCTGAGAAATAAAAAGAAATGAACGAAAATTGCTTTTCAAATTTTTGTTCATTTCGGCTTATTTAAGAAGGAGTTGCTTCTGCTCCCGTCGTTTATTCGAGAGTCTGTAGCAAACCTGGTTTTTAGATTTGTCCCATATTCTTATTGTGACAATATTCCTTCGTTTCTCTTCACTCCAACGTGACTGCTACCCCATAATGATCACTGACAATCGGGCCATTTTCCCCGTCAAAAATACGTTGATAACTTGTAACAAAGCAATCTTGTGGTACATAAATATAGTCGATACGTAGCCCCTCTTTATTGTTTTCCCAGCCATCGATTCTCTTTTCGATCGTTGCTTCAGCTTGTTTTTTTTGCGCGATTGGATAAGCATCACGAATAGGCAACTGACTTTTTGCCACTAAATCGTACCCGCTGCCTTCAGCAGGATTGTTGAAATCCCCTAATAGATACAGTGGTGTTGTAAGAGGCGCTAAACTTGCTTCTAATTCTTTCCACTCAAATGCAAATCCGCTTTTTTCATCTACCCACCAAGAAAAATGACAACTTGCTACAGTAATACATTGTGTTTTGACAGAGGTTTGACCTACTAATATTTTTCGAGTATGGTAATCCTCTTTTTCTTTTGTTTCGGAGACTAGGTGCGTTTGACTAGTTAGTGGTTGTTTGGAAAGAAGCGCATTGCCTTCCTCATAGATAGCATAGCCGATATGACTCATTTCCCAACTCCAATAGTAAGTTTCACCTTGTTCTGCTAAGAGCTGGATCAAGCAATAGGCAAAGTTATCCGAGCGGACAGGCGTTTGTTCCTGCACCTGACTAAAATTCTTCAGCTGCTCACTGGTTAGTCCTTTTGCGTCCATCGTTTGATTGACTTCTTGCAATGCGATCACATCATATTGTTCATGACAGATTTTTTGAGCGATCTGTTTTAATTTTTCTTGTGGTTCCTCTTCTAACCAGCTATGCGTATTCAACGTCATTATTTTCATATAATTCTCCTTCTTAATGGGATGGGTCGAAACATTGCTCCCACCTTCTGGATCCATATAGGTAAAGACCCCAAAGTAGTTTATTCAAAAAATAAGCCAATAATCCCTGAAATAGGAAAAGCAATTTCGGGATTATCGGCTTACTTCTAGGAGTTACACACATCGAACACATTCTTTCGATATGAAATACACACATGAACTTCTGTGATTCTTTACAAGTTTATTTTCCCGATCACTGTTCCTCGTTCAGTGTCTCCTAATTTATTGATGGTCAGCCCATTGACTTTGTCATCTGTAAAGACTACTATGATCGTCGTTTCTTTCCCTTCGTTCTTGATTGCATCTAGATTCATCTGAGCAATCGTTGTTCCTGCTACTACTTCTTGGCCTTCAGAAACTAAGATCTCAAACGCTGGCTGGCTCATATGAACAGTATCCAGTCCCATATGGATCAAAACTTCTGCTCCTTCTGCTGTTTGCATGCCAATTGCATGCTTGGTTGGGAAGACACTCACGATTTTACCAGAAAGTGGTGCCGTCACTTCTCCAGTGGCAGGAATGACAGCAAAGCCATCACCCATCATCTTTTGTGAAAAGACTGGATCATTCACATCTTTTAAAGCAATTACCTCACCAGTTGCTACAGTGAATAATTCTTTTTCGATACCTAAAACATGTTTCTCTTCATTCTTCTTATTTTTATTTGTTGCCTCAACTGTTGGCTCTGGAATATCAGCGCCTGATTGTAGTAAATCTTCAATATCCGATTTCAACACATCCGCTTTTGGTCCATACACGGCTTGCACACCTTTGTCCTTAACGATCAAGCCCATCGCTCCAGCACGTTTCCATTCTTCTTCTGAACCGACTTTCCCAGGATCCTCGACGCTGACACGTAAACGAGTCATACAAGCATCTACATCCTTGATGTTTTCTTTCCCACCTAATAAATGGATGATCTTAATGATTTGTTGATCTGCATTAGTTGCAGAACCTGACGGCGTTTCTTCACTGTCGTTATCATAGTTCCCATTACGTCCTGGTGTAGCATAATTGAATTTTTTGATCAAGAAGTTTGCCACAAAATACGTCAATACTCCAAATAATATGACACAGATAACAAAATTGAGCAAGTCGATACCTAGTCCTGCTTTGATCGCTAATGGTGTACGTGTCAATAGTTCAATGTTCCCAAATGAATGGACACGTAAAGGTAGAATATCTGCCATTGCAAAAGCTGCCCCTTGGATCACGGAATAAACAATGTAAAGAGGTACAGCTGCAAACATGAACATGAACTCTAATGGTTCGGTTACACCTGTTAAGAAAACTGCAAGTGCTGCTGAAAAATACATTGATTTATATTTAGACTTTTTGTCTGGATCAACATTACGGTACATCGCTAGTGCTAATCCCATCAAGATACCGGAAGAACCAATCATTTGTCCCACTTTAAAACGAGCAGGTGTCCAGTTCGTCAATACGAATTCATATTGCGACATATCGCCGGCGCCTTTCAAGTTGACCAAATCAGTCGCCCACGCCAACCATAAAGGATCTTGTCCAAATACTTGTGTTCCCGCTTGCGCACCAGATAATATCTCATAGGTACCACCTAGCTGCGTATAATTGATTGGGATCGTCAACATGTGATGTAAGCCAAATGGTAACAATAGACGTTCCAATGTACCATATAGGAATGGTGCTAAAATCGGAGCGCTTTCTTTTGACTCTGCAATCCACAATCCAAAGTTATTGATCCCTGCTTGGACATTCGGCCATACAATAGCAAGAATCAAGGCAACAATCGTTGACCACAAAATAACTACAAAAGGAACAAATCTTTTTCCATTAAAGAAAGATAATGCGTCAGGTAATTTACGATAATTGTAATATTTATTATAGGCCATCGCCCCAACGAACCCTGCAATAATCCCAACAAATACCCCCATATTTAGCGCTGGTGCTTCTAATACACTGGTAAAGAACCCTTTGACCATGATTTTCGTGCCAAACAAGGTATGCGTAAATGCGTCTTCATTTGCCAACATCTCATTAGTCACACCAAAAATTGCTCCCGTGATCCGATTGATCAATATAAATGAGATCCCCGCAGCGAATGCTCCCCCTGCTCGTTCTTTTGCCCAACTACCACCTATCGCTAGTGCAAATAAAAGATGTAAATTTCCGATAATTGCCCAACCAATATTTTCGATCACGCCACCCGTTGTAACTAAAGGTGCAAGATCAGGATTGATCAACGGAATCGATTTACCGATACTGATCATCAAACCTGCCGCTGGCATAACTGCCACAACGACCATTAAAGCCTTTCCAAATTTTTGCCAAAACTCAAAGCTAAATATTTTTTTCATTTCCTCGTCTCCTTTGTGCAATCGGTTTCGTTATTAGTTATTATAGCGTGTGTTTCTTTGTTTGTAAATGCTTTATTTCGTATTTTTATGCTTTTTCTGTAAGTACTCAAACGTTCTTTATACATTTTTTCTGTTCATATTATAGTAGTAAATATTGATACAATAGCTTTTATTTTGTTTTTTCATCCACTTCAAAATTTAATTTCACTTTTCTAGTTGACTTACGCAATCGGTTGCGTTTATTATGGACGTATAAACGACAACGTCTAGGAGGAGAACAATGAAACAAATTAAACGGTTATTTCAGATCGACCCTTGGAAAATCAGCACGAATAAATTAGATAAAGAAAATTTACGCTTGCAAGAATCATTGACCAGTATCGGTAACGGTTATATGGGTATGCGCGGAAATTTTGAAGAAGCATATTCTGGTGATCATCACCAAGGAACCTATTTAGCAGGTGTTTGGTACCCTGACAAAACACGTGTTGGCTGGTGGAAAAACGGCTATCCTGAATATTTTGGAAAAGTAATCAATGCAGTCGATTTTATCGCTATGGATCTTTTTATCGATGATCAGCTGATTGATCTAGCTACACTTACTACTGAAGATTTTTATTGGGAATTAAACATGAAAAACGGTGTTTTGACACGTAGTTATACAGTCACTACCCCTTCAAACAAAGTTCGTCTTTCATTCGAGCGCTTTTTAAGTATTGTCAAAAATGAAGCCGCTTATATTCGCTTAACCATTGAAATGTTGGAAGGAAATGGAACTGTAAAAGTTATTTCTAAGCTAGATGGCAATGTCCAAAACGAAGACAGCAATTACGATGAACACTTTTGGAATGACATCGATCATGGCGTCAAGGAAGAAATAGCGTACTTAACGACTAAAACGATCCCGAATAATTTTGAGATCGAGCAATTTACAGTGACCGCTGGGATGCGCCACTACGTTGATGGAAAATTATATACGCCAAGCTACCAAGAGGGCACCTTAGCAATCGAAGGTTCATTCACCTTTGACTTAACAGAAAATGAAACACTTCTAATCGACAAAGAAGTATTGGTTTTCACAAGCCGAGATATCCCTGAAGCGCAACAAGCGACACATCTCTTTAAAGAATTCAACGAATTGAAGGTTCACTATTCCCAAGCAAAAGAGGACCAAACAGCCGCTTGGTCTAAACGATGGGAATTGGCAGATGTAGTCATCGAAGGAGACGATGAAGCACAACAAGGAATCCGTTTCAACCTCTTCCAGCTATTTTCTACTTATTATGGCGAAGATGAACGTTTGAATATTGGACCAAAAGGCTTCACTGGCGAAAAATATGGTGGTGCAACTTACTGGGATACTGAAGCCTATGCAGTGCCTCTGTACCTCGCTTTAGCGAAACCTGAAGTCACTAAGAATCTCTTGAAGTACCGCCATAACCAATTGCCACAAGCAATCCATAATGCACAACAGCAAGGCCTAAAAGGCGCGTTATATCCAATGGTCACTTTCACAGGTGTCGAATGCCACAATGAATGGGAAATCACGTTTGAAGAAATCCATCGAAATGGCGCAATTGCCTACGCTATTTATAATTATACTAACTACACTGGTGACATCGACTATTTAAAAAATGAAGGTTTAGAAGTCTTGGCAGAAATCGCTCGCTTTTGGGCAGACCGAGTCCATTTTTCTAAACGAAACAATCAATATATGATTCACGGGGTTACAGGACCGAACGAATATGAGAATAATATCAACAACAATTGGTACACAAATACGATTGCTTGTTGGGTACTACGTTACACACGAGAAAATTATTTGAAGTTCAAAGAAGAGAGCACTGCTAAAATCAGTGACGATGAATTGGCACATTGGCAAGAAATTGCTGAAAATATGTACTTCCCAGTAGATGAAGAATTAGGGATTTTTGTCCAACACGATACTTTCTTAGACAAGGATCTCAAACCAGCAGCGGAACTATCTGCAAGTGAATTGCCATTGAATCAGCATTGGTCATGGGACAAGATCCTTCGTTCTTGCTTCATTAAACAAGCAGACGTTTTACAAGGTATCTACTTCTTCAATGATTCATTTACAAAAGAAGAAAAACAACGCAACTTTGATTTTTACGAGCCAATGACTGTCCACGAGTCTTCCCTATCTCCTAGTATCCATGCTATCTTAGCTGCTGAACTAGGCATGGAAGACAAAGCCGTTGAAATGTATCAACGCACTGCTCGTTTAGATTTAGATAACTACAACAATGATACAGAAGATGGCTTACACATCACTTCAATGACAGGAAGTTGGCTTGCTATCGTACAAGGATTCGCGCAAATGAAGACAGATCATGAACAATTAAGATTTGCACCATTCTTACCTAAAACATGGTCTGCTTATTCATTCCATATCAATTATCGCGGCCGCTTGTTATTTGTCGCCGTTTCAAATGAACAGGTAACATTGAACCTCTTATCTGGCGAAGCATTACCGCTAGAAGTCTACGAAAAAGCGTATGTCCTTACTGATCATTTGACTATTCCATTACGAGAAGGTGAAGCGAATGTTTAAAGGTGTATTATTCGACTTAGATGGGGTCATTACAGATACCGCTGAATTCCATTACCGTGCTTGGAAAAAGCTAGGTGATGAGATCGGTATTCCCTTCGATCGGTCATTCAACGAACAATTGAAGGGTGTAAGCAGAGAAGATTCTCTGACTCTCCTTCTTGCTCATGGAAAAAAAGAAGAGCAATTCTCAAAAACAGAATTTCTCGAATTAGCGAAAAGAAAAAATGAGTATTATCTTGAAATGATCCAATCGATCACACCAAAAGATGTTTTTCCAGGGATTTTAGAATTATTAAAAGACTTACGGGCAAACAATGTCAAGATTTCACTAGCATCTGCAAGCAAAAATGGTCCTTTCCTACTTGCCAAGATGGGTCTAGAAAGCTACTTTGATGCGATTGCTGATCCGGCAAAAGTCGCTAATGGAAAGCCTGCACCAGATATTTTTCTACTTGCTGCGAAAGAAATCGGTTTGACCCCTCGTGACTGCATCGGAATCGAGGATGCAAAATCTGGAATCGCTGCGATCATTGCTAGTGGTGCGCAACCTATCGGCGTAGGACGTTCAGAAGATCTTGGGGAGGATATTCCAATCGTACCTGATACAGCTTCATTGACTTTCGATTACTTGAAAAAAACGTGGCAGCCAAATGCCTGAACCTTCTATTTCAGTGACTCCTATCCCCAACACTGAATTAAAAAAAATCACATTGAAGAACGACGAATTGACCGTCGTTCTTCTAAATTATGGCGCTAGACTTCACCAAATCTTTGCTCCAGATAACAAAGGACATTTAGAAAACGTCTTACTTTCTTATGATGAACTTTCAGATGTTTTAACCGATGAAAGTTTCTTTGGAGCCACAGTCGGTCCCGTAGCAGGCAGAATCCGAAATGCTACATGGGGAAATCATCAACTTGAAAAAAACGCCGGCAACCACCATATCCACGGAGGAACAAATGGATGGTCTTTCCAATATTGGGATGTCGAAGTGTTCAAAAATCCACAGTCGATCGGCGTTGTCTTTTATTTACAAGACACTTTTTCCGATTATCCTGGTCCTATCACAGCAACGATCACGTATCAGCTAACTGCGAATAGCCTGGAAATGATCACAAAAACGAACAGTCCCGTCGAGACGATCTGCAATCCAACCAATCATGCCTATTTCAACCTTTCTGGGAATGGTAAATGTGACATTGATACACATGAACTGGCTATCCAAGCAGAAAGTCTATTGGTATTAGATGAAGATAAACTACCAACAGGCGAACAAATCAATCAAGCGGATTTACCGATCAATTTCAAGAAACCACATACAATCGAAGAAATTCTCAACGCTTATCCAGAAGGACTTGATGACGTTTTTGTTCTTACTACACCGAAACGTTCAAAAAAGGTGCTGTGTCTTTCAGAAAAACAATCTGGACGCCAGTTGTCTATAGCAACAACAAATAGAAGTGTGGTATTATTTTCTACGACTGGTTTTGAAGCTGATTTTATGATCAACGGGAAACATATGCATTCAAACTATGGTTTAGCCATCGAGCCACAAGAATTTCCGGATCTAGTCCATTTACCTGAACTCGGTTCGATCGCTTTGTACCCTGGTCAAGAAAAGGTCAACCATACGACCTATCAGTTTACTATTTTACCGAATGAACAGATAGCAAATACTCAATAGTTGCTTGTTTTGATTACGAATAGCTCAGAAAAGAAGAGATTTTTATTTAGAAGAAAGGTGTTTAAATTATGG
>NZ_JBFOGA010000015.1:0-20185 GCF_040887565.1 Enterococcus sp. C46 | reverse complement strand
ATACAAAAAACTGATTCTTTCATTAATTCTTCAGGTATCCCTACTGGCGACACAAGAGTAAATAAATTTGTCGTTGGTAGTGATGTGGATGTAGCATTACAAGATGGACATCCTACGGTTAATGGATCAAGGCTTGATCACTTAACTCCGGATGATTTTTATAAAGACCGTGATGGTAACGAATATATTGATTTCGAGCAAGAGTTTGCTAGATTGAATGTAGCAGCAAATGACCTTGCAACTGCCACCCCAGGTAAAACATATACTGCTGCGGATTTTCCAGACATGAATAATCGAATAATTGATTTGACTGGTCTATCAGATTCTGGATTTTTATTGGTAAATATCGACGCAGAAGTGTTAACGATGAATACGCCACTTCAAATCATCAATCCAAGTGATCAAGTAGTCGTATTCAATGTCATCAACAGTTCTTCTGCATTGAACGTACAGTCACCAATCAAATACAACGATCGTTCAAATCATGAAACAGAAGATTTTTCGGATGCGAATATCTCTTGGAATTTCGGAAATGAGATGACTGATTTGACAATCAGTGCTCCTTTTCAAGGAACGATTCTTGCGCCTAATGCCACTATTCACATTACTCAAAACCAAGATGGAACGATTATAGGGACAAATGTGATTTTAGATGCGGCTACCAATCGTTGGGATCCTAACGAAATATTTATCAGCGACAATGGTACAGGCGGTACGGATACAACGTCCACAAGTGATAGTACCGACACAACGACTTCAAGCGATAGCACAGATTCTACTACCACAAGTGATAGTACTGACACAACGACTTCAAGCGATAGCTCGGATACAACGTCCACAAGTGATAGTACAGATACAACTACCACATCAAGTGATAGCTCGGATTCTACTACCACAAGTGATAGTACAGATACAACTGCTACAAGCGATAGCACAGATTCTACTACCACAAGTGATAGTACAGATACAACTGCTACAAGCGATAGCACAGATTCTACTACCACAAGTGATAGTACCGACACAACGACTTCAAGCGATAGCACAGATTCTACTACCACAAGTGATAATACTGACACAACGACTTCAAGCGATAGCTCGGATACAACGTCCACAAGTGATAGTACAGATACAACTGCTACAAGTGACAGCACAGATTCTACTACCACAAGTGATAGTACAGATACAACTGCTACAAGCGATAGCACAGATTCTACTACCACAAGTGATAGTACTGACACAACGACTTCAAGCGATAGCTCGGATTCTACTACCACAAGTGATAGTACAGATACAACTACCACATCAAGTGATAGCTCGGATTTTACTACCACTTCAAGTGACAGTATCGATACGGCAGATACAACATTTATCACAAGTGATAGTCGTCATGCAAGTGTCTCTTTCCCAAGAACAAGTTCGGATAACAAGACGAACGTTAACTTAGCTAATAAAACAAGCGATGATCGTTTAAATAAATCGAAAAAAGTACTTCCTAAAACTGGAAGTCAATCAAATAATTGGATAACAATCGCAGGCGTTATATTACTTGTAATCGGTTTAAGAATCACTTTCATGAGTAATAAGAAGTCGAAAAGATAAAAAAAATGAACCGAGATAAAAAATAAAGAGCAACGTCAGTTAGTGACATTGCTCTTTATTTTTGCTTGTTAACATCAAAAAATCCATTTCAAGTGATCCAAAAACACGTAGATTTCATCCTTAGGAATTTATCCACGTGTTGCACCAATTTCTGTTCAGTCTTTGCGGTCTAGAATCAATTGAGTAAGGGAAAAAAGATTTTCTCTCGTTCGAAGAGAGGTATCAGGTAATTTCTTGATTTCTTTCAACGCCTTTTCTGTGTAGGCTGCTGCTAATTTCTTGGCTTCTCCCACACCTCCTGTACGTTCAACGATTTTGCGTACAGCTTCAATATCTTCTTCTGTCATTTCCGTTTTCTTCTCTAAATAAGGCAGTAAACTCTGTTTGTTTTTTTGCAAAGAATAGATCAATGGCAAAGAATAAACTCCTTGACGCATGTCTTCTAGTACAGGTTTCCCGATTTCCTGACTCTCTTTTGTATAATCCAAAATATCATCGATAATTTGGAAGGCCATCCCGATAGAGAGTCCGATATCTCCTGCTTTTTTTGCGAAACGCTCGCTTGTTCCACTTTCAAAAGCGCCAACAGAACAACTTAGTTGGAACAATTCAGCTGTCTTACCTGAGATATTCTCCAAATATTCTTTTACAGAAAGTTCATAATTATAGCGATCATCCATCTGCCCTAATTCGCCATTCAATACTTTTTCCATACTGCGAGAATTCAATTGAAGACTTTTCAGGGAAGTCGAGTAATCAGACAATAGTTTAAAACAGCAGACGAATAAATAATCTCCTGCATAAACAGAAACGACATTCCCAAACTGACTACGGATATTAGGCTGACCACGCCGCAGATCTGCTTCATCAACGATATCATCATGAATCAGTGTGGCCGTATGGAGCATTTCGATGGAAGCTGCCAAAGCGATGGCTTTGTCCCGGTCTTGCTCTGGTCCAAATTGTGAGAACAGTAGCTGATAGGCAGGTCGCAACAGTTTTCCGCCAGCATGGATCGTTTCTTTGATTGCTTGTTCGACAGGTTTGTTTTTCAGACGGACAGTTTCTTCCATCCGTTTTAGTGTTTCTGTCAATTCTTTACTTAAAGCAGGATAGTTTTCCCACATTGGATGTAGCTTCATAAAAAAACTCCTTGTGTGACGATTATTTTTTGGTAAACATCGGGCTCCATTGTTGTTTGGTTCCCTGCTCATAATCTTTTTGGAATCGTTGCAGTGTCTGCACATGTCGTAAAAGATAATTCGCCGCGATTCCGATAGCGATTCCTGACAATATTCCTAAAACGGAAAGGACTGGCAAGTACAGCATGACTGTCCATGATTGCGCAATGAAAGAGGCCATCAAAAGCTGACCGACATTATGCATGAACCCACCGGCCGCACTGATCCCGATGATACTGATACGTTTGGGTCCTAATTGCTTGACCAATAACATCCCAAAATAACTAAGCAGAGCACCGCTCATGCTGTAAAGGAACGTGGAAATCGTTCCACCTAGCAAGGTAGTCAGAAATAGTCGCAGCCACAATAGCAAGAAGCTGTCCCGTTTTTTCATGGTAAAAATCGCAACGATCGTGATCAGGTTGGCTAAGCCCAATTTTGCTCCAGGCGCAAAAGCAAAAGGATAAGGAATCATATTTTCCAATAAGCCAATGATCACTCCTTGTGCAACAAGTAGCGAAATATAAATCATTTTTTGTAATTTGCTCATGGTGTGTGAAGGTCTAATAAATCAGACTGTCTTCGTCACCCCCATCTGTAGATCGGACCTCGATCACTAATTTATGTGGTAAACAAACAATGGTTTCACCATTTTTCGTTGCCCAGCCTCGACGTACGCAGATCTGGTCATCGCAGTCTGCTTCTTTTATCCGTACTCGATCGCCATCTATCTCAATCAAGTTATAATCTCCGTGTTTATCTTTGTAAGTATATGTGTAGCTCTTTTCTCCAGCCATCAAAGGGAATGTTTTGATTTCTGTGCCATCCACACGCAGTACCGCTTCTTTTTCTGCTGTTGCGGTATTTTGCTGAAGACCAAAAATCATGACTGGTAAAAAAGAAAGAACAGTCAAAAGCAAAATAATAAAAACATCCCAAGGTTTGAGCAGACTTTTTTCAGCAAATTCTTTAAGGCTCATTTTTGTTCTCCTTTTTCCAGATTAACTCACCCAATTTTAGCATAAAAACAAGAGGTTGTGACACTTACGTCTTGCTTAAAACAGGAGGTTTATCTCGGGCATCTTATTCCTTTGTTTTACATAAAAAGGAGGCTGCGACGGTTTGCCTCAGCCCCTTTCTATTGAAAATCTTGCATTCAAATAACGTTGTTCATTTATTTTTATCTATTTATTTCTTGCCGTATTGGGCACTTGGTCTACCGTACCACCAATTGCCTAGTGTACGTTGTAGCCACGGAATCACCCAACGATCCAAACCAATCGCACGACCAGAGCCGTTCATCAATGCGAAAGCAACAAAAATGAACCAAATGTTTACCCAATAAAACATTCCTGATAAACAGAATGTGATCACTAATACAATCGTTGTCGCACTGCATAGCCATGTGAATAATCCAGCAATCAATGCTAATGCCAAGGCGATTTCAAAGAATACCATAAATTTTTGGAAGAACATTGCTACATCATTATTTGGCATGATTACTTGCATAATCTTCGTGAACCAGTCTGGTGACTTCTCGATCACAGCCATTGGTTCTTCTCCGTATGCATAACTCAAACCGAAATGTGCAGCATGAGTCGCTGCTTCTCCGGCACTTGCCCCTGCTCCGCTGGCAGCTGTGGTTGCATCTCCAGCAGCAGAAGCACCACTGGCAACATCTGTTACATTATATTCCCACGTCCAAGGAAATACACTGTTTCCAGTGAACCATGATCCTTCACCAAACCAAGTACTTGGTCTGAACACTTCACCATTACCAATGATTTTTTTGGAAGCTTCAACGAACCAAACTAAACCATAGAAAATACGAAGTGGCACACTCCATAAGACGTTACCGTAACGAGAAGAATGTCCTCGAGTCACGTTGCGATCGTCTTTGATATGGAAAAACTCATGCATTAAATATTGGAACATATAATAACCAGAACGAATATCAAAGAAGTATTTCAAATTCACGATATGTTTCATTACGATAGCTAAAAATCCGCTTAAATGGATCTTGTCAAATAGGTTAGCTACCCCCCATTTAGCACCAATAGAAACCATAAATCCTTGATAGTTTCCTTTAAATTTATGCTTTTCTCCGCCTTTGATCGAAGCCACGATATTCGCTGCGGCTGTGTGTCCTGTTTGTTCAGCAGCTTGGACGATTTGCGGTGTCGGTGTTCCTGGAAACTCTTCATAAAAGACTAAATCACCGATGATATAGATGTTTTTATCTTCGTAGCCTTTTGCCTGCATGTATTCATTGGCGATCAACCGCTGTCCGCGTGCTGCTTCTAATCCAAAATCAGCAGCATCAGAAGTTCCTTTAACACCAGCTGTCCAAATCAGTGTGTGGGTCGGAATGTTGCGTCCGTCCTTCAGCTTGATATGATCCGCAGCCACTTCTACGATTGGTGCATTCAATAATAATTCTACATTGTGCTTACGCAAATAGCGTTCAGCTTTTGCAGCATCATTTCGGTCTAACATATTCAAGATCGTCGGCATTGCCTCTACGACCATCAGTGTGATCTCGTTTGGATCCAACTTGTAATCTTTGGCTAAGCGATTTTTCCAGTCAATCAGTTCCCCAATCATTTCAATACCGGTAAACCCAGAACCACAGACAACGAAAGTCAGCATGGCTTTACGCAACTCATCATTTGGTTCCAACGCAGCTTTTGCTACTGTTTTCTCAATATGTTCACGAATCCTTACAGAATCTTCAAATGACCAAAGGGTGAATCCGTGAGCTTTGACACCAGGTGTACCAAAGTCATTCGGCTCTCCGCCCATTCCAAGGATCAGCTGATCAAAAGGATAGGAACCCAATTTGGTCTTGACGATTTTCTGTTCTTTATCGATACCGACAACTGTATCTGTGACAAGTTGCACATTCTTTTGACGAGCAAACAAATGCTGCAGATCGTATTGGATTGCTTCTGGTTCTACACGTCCGCCAGCTACTTCATGCAACTCGGTCATCATAGTATGGTACGAATGACGATCGATCAGAGTAATTGCTACATCTTCTTTTTTCAGTTTTTTTGCCAAGTATTTTGTAGCTGAAACACCGGCATATCCTGCTCCTACAACGACAATATTTTGCTTTGCCATTGATCATCCGCTCCTTATAGACTATCTATATAATGAATA
The DNA here is from genome assembly GCF_040887565.1 of Enterococcus sp. C46. Classification (NCBI taxonomy): domain Bacteria; kingdom Bacillati; phylum Bacillota; class Bacilli; order Lactobacillales; family Enterococcaceae; genus Enterococcus; species Enterococcus sp. C46. The sequence goes on along the minus strand of NZ_JBFOGA010000015.1, from coordinate 14,243 downwards.
TATGATAATTCTTTTAGTTTGATACTTATTACACAATCTCCATATATTATATAGATGTTCTGTTCTTTTGTCTAACTCCTTTTGGATTTTTTTCAAATTTTAAAATAAAGCGTTTTTTCACGAAATTTGCTGAAAGAAAACGTTTGAAATATTACGCGGGTTATTTATCAAAAATAGTTGACTTATAGGCTAAAAAGATTAGAATGTATAATGAATCACAAAGAAAAATTGTGGACTAAAAATGGAATGGTGGGGTATTAAAATGAAGAAAAAACGTTTTGTAACTGGATTTGCCGTGTTAGCATTTTCAGCTCTAGTGTTAGGCGCTTGCGGCGCAGATGATAACGGAAGTTCAAATTCTTCTTCTGAATCATCTACAGCACAATCTTCAACTGCAAAAAGCACAACAGAATCATCTACAAAAGTTGTTGCTGGCGGAGACTTGCAAGACGGCACATATAAATTAGAAGAAAAAAATTATTCAAATGGTTACCGCGCAGTTTTTGAAATGGTTGTAAAAGACGGTAAAATTACTGAATCAAAATATGATAACATCAATGAAAACGGCGAATCAAAAACAAAAGATGCAGAATACAACAAAAACATGGAAGCAAAATCTGGCACAAATCCAGAAAAATATATTCCTGAGTTGAACGACCAATTCTTAAAAGCACAAAGCGCAAGCGGTGTGGAAGTCGTAACTGGAGCTACTCACTCATCTGAAAGCTTCCAAAACTACGCACAACAATTGATCCAAGCTGCTCAAGCTGGGAACACAGATACAATCGAAATCGACAATGGTGCTGATTTGAAAGACGGCACTTACAAGCTAGAAGAAAAGAACTACTCTAACGGCTACCGTGTGCAATTCGAAATGACAGTTGCTGGCGGCAAAGTAACTGAATCAAACTTTGATTATATCGACAAAGACGGTAAATCAAAACAAGATGATACAGAATACAATGAAAACATGAAAGCCAAAAGCGGAACAGAACCAAAAACTTACATCCCTACTCTTAACGATGAATTCGTCAAAGCAATGGGTGAAGAAGATGGCTCACCTGCTGATGTAGAAGTTGTTACAGGTGCTACACACAGCTCACATTCATTCATCATGTACGCACAACAATTAGTGAATGCAGCTGAAAAAGGCGACACTCAAACAATCGAAGTAGACAATATCGTAACAGAGTAATATCATATAACCATATTAATAAAAGTTGGAGGGTGGGACGATAGCCAGATTAGGCAGTCGTCTCACCTTTCAAAATGAAGAGAGGAAAACAATGCGGAAAAAACTACTATTTTCCTTAATCACACTGGGCATCTCTTTTATGGTGCTAACTGGCTGTACTAATTCAGCAAAAAAAACAACCACTGAAAGTTCAGCTTCTACCAAGATCTTGAAAGATCCGTACTCTGATGAACAGTTCTTGTTAGGGACTTACGTTCGTATCCGTGTGTATGATGAAGGCAAAGAAGCAGCATTGAAACCTGCCTTTGATCGAGTAAAAGAGCTTGGTGATAAAATCACGATCAACCAAAAAGGTTCCGAGATTGATGAAGTGAATGAACAGGCTGGAATCAAACCCGTAAAAGTTTCTGACGACGTCTACACATTAGTCAAACGAGCCTATGAATACAGCCAAGATTCTCAAGGCGGATTCGATATGGCAATCGGTGCAATCACTCAATTATGGCGAATCGGATTTGATGACGCCAGAAAACCTTCACAAGAAGAAATCGATCAGGCATTGAAATTAGTGGATTATCATAAAATTGAACTAAATGACCAAGAAAAAACGGTCTATCTAAAAGAAAAAGGAATGATCATCGACTTAGGGGCGATCGCCAAAGGCTACATTACAGACGAAGTAGTGAAAGTCTTGAAAAAACAAGGTGTGACTACTGCTATCGTTGATTTAGGTGGGAATGTCTATGTCTTAGGACACAGCCCAAGAGGCGAAAACCAAGACTGGACAGTCGGCATCCAAGATCCAAATATGGCTCGTGGCTCTGTTTTAGGTTCTATCAAAGAACGGAACAAAACATTAGTTACTTCTGGAATTTATGAGCGCTATCTAGAAGTAGATGGCAAAAAATACCATCATTTGTTTGATCCAAAAACAGGTTATCCATTCGACAACGATATCGCAAGTGTCACGATCATAACAGATAAATCCATTGATGGTGACGGTCTGTCTACAGCAGTCTTTTCAATGGGTGTGAAAAAAGGTCTGGAATATGTTGAAAGTGAATTGAACAATGGGACGGAAGCAATCTTCGTGACAAAAGACGATAAAGTATATGTGACCGATCCGATCAAAGACACTTTCAAATTATCTGAGGACTCCCATTACACGATGGGTGACCGTTCTGAACTAAAATAAGGAGCACGAACCATGACACTAAAAATCTTTTTAGAAGTAGTTGAAATACGAACAAAGGTGGCTAGTGTATTTCCTTTTGCGGTAGGGGTATTATTCTCTATCGCTTTTTTTAACGAGATACATTGGTTGAACACTTTTTTATTTTTTGTTGGGATGCTAGTTTTTGATTTAGCGACAACCGCGATCAATAATTACATGGATTATGAAAAGGCGCATTCTGAAGTATATAAGTATGAAGAAAACGTCATTGGTCGCCGAAATCTATCCCCTGTATTGATCCGAAACATGATTTTAGCGATGATCGCATTTGTTTTTGTTATTGGCGTTATTTTAACAATCAATACGGGTTGGCTTTTGCTTTTGATGGGATTTATCTGTTGTTTCATCGGAGTATTTTATACATTCGGTCCCATTCCCTTGTCACGAATGCCTTTAGGGGAAATCTTCAGCGGGGTGACTATGGGACTTGGGATTTTTGCCATGGTCGTTTATGTCAATACATTCGGTTCGGATGTCTATGATCTGACAATCGATTTTTCATCCGGACAATTTGCTTTGGTAGGAAACCTTTGGGCTGTAGCAGCCATTGTATTGGCTTCCTTACCCTTGGTGTTTACGATTGCCAATATCATGTTAGCTAATAATTTACGAGATCTTGACCGCGATATTGAAAATCATCGCTATACACTGGTTTTTTATATCGGACGCCCAGCAGGAACAGTCTTATTCCAGTTATTGATGTATGCTTGCTATTTTGTGATCTTGATGGGCTTGTTGAGTGGTATCTATGAATGGCCAATCTTAGTCACCTTCTTGACTTTGCCAATTGTGAAGAAGCATTTAGATCAATTCAAGCAAACATTACCCCAACCTATCAGTTTCAGCTATTCCATCAAAAATATGGTCTTGTTCAATGCTAGCTATGTATTGGGTCTATTACTAACGATCATTGTGCAATCCATTTAACGATTTGAAGAGGTTGTGACAGAAGTGGTCAGCTTCAAGAAATAAGAAGGAGTTTACGAAAATTGCTTTTCAAATTTTTGTGAAATTTCGGCTTATTTCCGAAGAAGTTACTTCTGGAACACCGTTTATTCGGAAAAAGGAACTGCGACAAGACTTTTGTCACAGTTCCTTATTTTTTTGATTCGTATCAGCGAACTTGATGAGAATTTTCTTGAACTAATGAATTTCTCATAGACTTAGCATTTTTACGCGCTTGTCCTACTTTATTTTCTAAGTTTGGATTTTGTTTATTAATCTCTCCTTCTCTACGCACAGCTGGCAATAAATTGTTCAACTCTTGAGATATTTCTTGTTCATTGAGAAGGTGTAACTTGACATTAGCAGTATCAGCAAGATCTTTGATCGTACTGATAGGTCGTATTGGTTGATCAGTGTATAGTCTAAAGAAAAAACATCTTTTTCATAAATATCGATTTTCTTAAAAGAAGGGTACTTATTCAAAATCAAGTTCTTATATAAAATAGGCAGTCCCATTTCTTGTGAACTTAATAACAAAATAGACCGTTCTTTTAATTTTGGCTCCACTTGATGCAGTAATTCATTCGAAGAGACAATCAGCTCCAACAGTAATTCTTTTAACAAAAGTTCATTTTTCCGTACAGAGGACAAGTTAGAGATAATCAATGCACTTTGATAAGCTTCCCATATCTGGACTTTTTTCTTTAGGATTTTCTTATAAAAGATATCTGCATAGCTGACTTTGAAAAAAGTCAATTCTTTATAAAAGGTAATAAAACTGGTAAAATGCAAAACCTTTTCAGGTGTGACCGTTTCATTGATATTGGAAAGATAATAGAAATGTTTAAGAAACAGTTCTACTCTTCTGAGCATATACTCATCCGTTTCAGCTGGATTGGTAAAAAGCAGACTGAGATATGGACTCAAAATATTTTCTATATTTTCTCTACTGATCACAAATTTATAATTTTGATTAATAAGTGTGCAGAAGACAGTATCACTCTTGATCGTTTCCATAATTGAATCAACGACAGCTGGTCGATCTGCCAGTTCCTCTTTAGGAATCAGATGGTCGTTCCCGATTCGAATGATCGAAGTAAAAATATAATAGACTGTATAAATGATTTTAGAAGAGCTAGCATCCCGTCCTTGCTTGATCAAACAGCGTTTCAACATTTTATAAATCATTTCAAAATAAGGAAGATCTTTTTCTTTGCAGATTTCTTTGAACATACTTGAGAAAAATTTGCGAATATAGATTTCATCACCGATGATTTGAAGTCTGGTGGTTAAGATGATTTGTATATCTAATCTTTCTTTTGAAAAGTACGTATTTATTTTGGTAATGATTCTCCTGACACTTGTCTTACTCAAAAATAATTTAGCTGAAATCTCAGTTAGTGATGGTTCTGAAATCAGAATGTATTTTAAGACTTCTATATAGATAGAATTATTTAGGATCTTGATAAAAATATCATTTAAATTGAGGTTACTGGGTATTTTCAACGTTACTTCTTTATACTGATTGACCTCGATGTACGCAGGAAAACAAGAAGAATTAAAATTATCAATATCTGCAATAATTGTTTTATCCGTTACTTTTAGCTCTTCCGCGAGGTCGTTGATCTCAGCCATATCCATGCTTAACAAGCAGATCAGCATGATTTGTCTCTCTAGTTGCTTTTCTAAAAATCCTACCATTTTTTTCTTCCCCTTTTCTCGTTTGCTATTAAATCTATCCTACAGTTATTTACGCTAGAATTTAGTATTTTTTTTTTTCTATTTTGGAAAACCTGTTTCTTAAAAACTGTTTTTATATGTTATAATTATTATTTTTGGATAAACAGTATAAATAACTATATCTAATGGAGCATATATCAAATTAAAAATAACAAAAATACAAAATATCAAACTATTTATTTTATAGTTATTACGTTATTTTAATTAACAAAAATATGAGGTCAAAGCATTCTGTTTTTGCTGTTTATTCTGCCTGTTGCTTAAAATTGTTGAACAAACATACAAATGAATCAATTTTCTCTATAACGTGGGATAATGATTAAGAGCGACTGAAAAGAAAGGAAGTGAAGGAGCGTTTTATCTATTATTTCTTAAAAACGCAGTTGGAAATATGACAGAAGATATAACTATGCTTGAAAAATTATCAGAAAGACAGTTAAGATTAGCCATGCTTTTGAGTATGGATTCATTTTATTTAGAAGACTTAGAGAAGAAAATTGCTGTAACAAAAAAAACACTCTTATCTGATATTGCCGCATTTAATTTTGTTCATTCTCCGGCATCTATTCATATCGACGAGCATCAGAAAGTTTCTTTGAGATTACCTTGTGAATATAATTTAGAAAGCATCACGAGTACTATCTTAAAACATTCAAGCCATATACAAGTGTTGAAAATCATTTTGATGCAAGAACCTTGTATTGCTAAACTAGCTGATCAGTTATTTATGAGTACAGCAAGTATTCGCAGAATCATTATGTTTCTGAATGAATCCTTTCAAAAGCGAGGATTTCTTTTTAGAATCCACACTACTCCATATGTACATATTCAAGGTGAGGAGAGACAAATACGTTTTTTCTACTGCAGTTTATTCGAGGAGATCTATACACCGGATCAACTTCCTCATTACCAAATATTGTCTGCAGCTATCAAACGATACATGAAACTTTATCCTCCATTAAACAAACTATCTGTCCACAAACAGCTGTTTTTGATTTATTATTTTTTGATTTCTATTATCCGGCTCGGAAAGAAACATAGATTATCCGATCAGTTGAAAAGCCAACCTCTCGAAATGGATATTGATTTATTTTTTGAGCGAACGAAAAATAACGTTACATTTTGCTCCGTTATGGAGAAAAATTATCATTTCTATTTAACTAAAGAAACAGCTAGTGAACTTTTGCGTCCAATCAGCCAGATGATCCATTTTGCTTCTGTAAAGGCGCCAGCTCATGAAATCAAAAAATTAAGAAATTTGTCACAAAATTTCTATCGTTCTTTATCTACTGATACGATGTTATCTGATCAGCAATTAAATTACTTGTATCATTTGATTTCTTTCAAGAAGGAGTTTTTACCTTTTCTAACCAATTCCTTTAAACAATTCTTTGTGATCGTCTTGAATTCGGATCCACTCATTCTTTCTTTTTATGAACAAGCATTAGTGGAAGAAAATTATTCGTTTATTCTAACCAATCGTCTATTATATGAAGAATTGCTGGAAGAACTGGTTTTGCTGTCTCCAGCTCTTATTGATCGAATCATTCCAAAAAAAAAGACATATACAGTCATGATCCTTTCTTCTCAAGAACCGAAAGTTTGTTTCTTATATAAGGAATTGTTAACTAAAAAATTTCCTGAGATAAAAGAAATAAAAGAATATCAGGATAGCTTTTTTGATTTGAACTATCGGTTGATCAATCAATATGATTTGGTTTTGACCGACTTTCCTTTAGATAGGAATCAGCTGAATACGAAGATAATCAAAATATCCAACTTCCCTGCTTATTCGTTTTGGGAAAATATCGAAGCCATCTTACATAAACAATGAAAAAATAAAAAGCCCGAAAATCAGTATACAGATTTTCGGGTTTTACATTGGTTTATTCAATAAAAAGCTACTAGAACTGCTAGTATTAAATTATCGCATCGTTACGAATTCTTCCGCTCCTGTTGGATGGATGGCTACTGTATTATCAAAGTCTTCTTTAGTTGCCCCCATCTTGATAGCCACAGCAAAACCTTGTAGCATTTCATCGACACCTACACCAATGGCATGCAAGCCGACAATTTTTTCTTCTTTTCCGACGCAAATCAATTTCATTTCGCATTTTTGGCGATATTCATTCAAAGCAAAGTACATTGGAGTAAAGCGTGAACGATAAACTTTCAGGTCATTTTCTCCGTATTTTTCCAATGCTTCTTCTTCTGTCAATCCAATCGTTGCAATTGGTGGATGCGTAAAGACGACTGTCGGAACAAGATTATAGTCAAGATAAGAATCTTTCTTCCCATTAAACAAACGTTCCGACAAACGTCGGCCAGCTGCGATTGCAACAGGAGTCAAATCTAATTTACCGATCACATCACCAACCGCAAAAATATGTTCATCCGTTGTGTTCTGGTATTTATCTACTTTAATAAATCCTTTTTCGTCCAATTCGACATTTGTATTTTCCAAACCTAAATTTTCAGTATTCGGCACACGCCCGCCTGCAAAAAGGACACAATCACCAGTTAAGGTTTCGCCATTTTCAAATAACACCGTGTATTCGTCATTGTTTTTAGTGATTTCTTTAGCCATATGATGTGCGTAAGTCTTGATCCCAGCTTCTTGGTACATTTGGATCAGATTGTCCGAAAGCATTTTATCAAACGTTCTAAGTGGACGTTCTTTTCGGTATGCCCACATGACTTCACTACCTAAACCACGAAATACACCTGAAAGTTCAGCTGCGATGTATCCAGCACCTAAAGCGATTGCTCTCTTAGGTAATTCCCTTAATTCAAAAAATCCATTTGAATCAATGGCGTACTCACCACCAGGAATGCCCATTTTGCTTGCACGGCCTCCAGTCGCAATCAAAATTTTAGGCGCATGATAAGTTTCACCGTTTACTTCAATCGTTTGACTATCGATAAAAGTAGCATATCCTTTTATAGCCTCGACATGATTGCTATCTAATCCTCTTTGGTAAGCACCGTGTAGAAAATCAATATATTTTTCTCGTCTTTCTACTAGACCAGCGAAATCAACACTTTTTAAATCTGCTTGGATGCCGTAACTTGGAGCATCGCGTTCAATTGTTTCCAAAATCGTACTTGCTTGCCACATGACTTTTTTAGGTACACAACCGACATTGACACAGGTTCCGCCTAATTCATTTGCCTCAATCAGCAAAACTTTTGCGCCATGCATCCCTGCTCTGTTTGCTGAAGCAATACCGCCAGAGCCGCCACCAATTACGATGTAATCATATATTTGCATTTTGTTCCTCCTTATTGAAGAGATCAATCAAAACCTTTATTTAACGATCCTTTTTCTACAGAAAACAAGTGTAACACTTTTCTTAGATTTTGTATGCGAAGATGCTTGAAACAAAGATGTATCAGCTTTTTCTTTATTTGCGTTTCCGGATCATATCTCCAGGTTTCACTGGTTGTGCAACTGGCATGGCCAAAACCATCATTGGATTTGGTGCTCGGTCAATGGATTCCCCTTCTTCATTATGCATGATTTCGACTGTTTGACTGAAATGACTGAATCCTGGACCATAAAATTCGATTTCATCCCCTACAGAGAATAAGTTTCTCTGACGTATCGTAGCAATCTGTGTTGCCTCATCATAAGATAATACTTCACCGACAAATTTATATACTGGGATTTTACGACGTTCACCAAATAATTGCTCGTTTTCAGTTGGTGTATTGTAATAAAAGCCTGTAGCTAACTCTCGTTGTGCCACTTTCCATAACTCGTCGATCCATTCTTGTTTGCAGACATAGTTTTCAGGATCTTCCATATAGCTGTCTACAGCTGCTTTATAGACATTTGACACTGTAGATACATAATGGATCGATTTCATTCTTCCTTCGATCTTGAAGCTGTCTACGCCGTTTTCAATCAATTCTGGAATATGCTCGATCATGGACATATCAACTGCACTCATCGAGAATTCTTCTTCAATTTCTCCTGTATCAGTCAAACTATTTCGTTCTTGACCAAAAGGCATATCGAACAATCCATATTTCCAGCGACAAGATTGAGAGCATCCGCCACGATTCGCATCTCGCATTGACATATGGTTGGACAATGTGCAGCGACCAGAATAAGAAATACACATGGCTCCATGAATAAATGCTTCGATTTCGATATCCGTATTTTTACGGATTTCTGCCACTTCCTCCATTGAAACTTCACGAGCTAAAACGACACGTTCCAACCCTTCCTCTTTCCAGAATTCCAATGTCTCAAAATTGGTTGCTGAAGCTTGAGTAGATAAATGGATCGGCAGACCTGGAGCTTCTGTCGCGCAAATTTCGATCAAAGCTGGATCAGAAACGATCACTGCAGAAATACCGACATCGCGCAGACTACGGAAAAATTCCCCAGCGCCTTCTTCATTTCCTTCATGGGTGACCATATTAGCAGCAACGTACACTTTTGCATCGTGTTCTTTTGCAAAAGCAACCCCTTCAGCCATTTCTTCATAAGTAAAATTACCTGCACGGCTTCTTAAACCATACGCATTTCCGCCAATATATACTGCATCTGCTCCATAATGGATCGCTGTTTTTAACTTTTCCAGTGTTCCTGCTGGCGCTAAGATTTCTGGACGTTTCAATTTTCTTTTTACTGTCATTTCATTCATCATACTCCTTATTTGATAGCAGAAGGATCAATATAAAAGAATCCTGTATCTAATTCCCGGTTTTCAGGATGCAATTTGTTGATTTCGCTCGTCAATTTTTCTGCTTTTTCTTGATTCCAGCTACCTTCTAAAATTTGTTTTTTTGCTTCGGCGAATAGTTGAGTGATAGTCACGAAATTTTCGCCTGGAGTAAATAACCCGTCCAATTTCCATGTACGGTAATGATGCTGATAAAGTTCATTCAATTCATTCGAGAGATTTAGATCATTACTGGCAAAAATATGTGTGCCATGACTATCTTCATAAATAGAATAATGTGTCTCTTCTTTTTTTGGTTCCGAGATAAAAAGACCTCTTTCACGATCTTTTTGTTCGTCTTGCTTCGTATAGTTATAGTAATTCTGTAGCAGTGGACGTTTGGATTGATGGATGCATGTAGCACCATACACAAGGATTTCTACAGGAATGTCGAGTTTTTCTTCCATCGCCTTCATCTCTTCAAAAGGAACTTCACGAGCAAGTACTGCGCCAACTGCGCCTTTTTTCGCCCAGAAATTGATTTGACGTGCACTCGTTACTAATGTTTCAGCATCATAAATATACGGTATACGCAATTCAGGATTCTTTTTCATCGTATAAATGATACCTGTATCACCAACTGTGATCACATCTACGTTTATTTCTTTTAAAAAAGCCAAATATTCAGGTATATTTTTCATTTTTTCAGGATGAATGATCCCATTTACAGCAATATTTGCTTTTTTACCATGCTTGTGTGCTAATTCTACTAATTGTCGCTGTTCTTCTCGTGTGAACGAAGCAGGCAGACGCAATCCAAATTGCTCTTCACCGAAATATAGTGTGTCTGCACCTGCAGCAAGCAACTGTTCTGCTTGTTTGATAGTCTCTACTGTGGTTATGAGTTCGATCATAATTTCCTCCTCCTACAACTTCATAATAGTAGCATAGCTCTAAAAACTTTCCAATACTTCTTCTATTTAAAGTCGGATTTTTGAAAATTATTTCACAAAAAGTCAAAATAAAGTTCGATATATTCTGTCCAAATATAAAAAGAGATTGTGACAAAAATCTTGTCACAACCTCTTAATCAAGTCTTACTATTATAAAAATTCAGCTAACACAGACCGAGTACCTATAGGGAACCTACTGTTTCCTTTTTAGGCCCGCGAACATTCAATGTGATTTTTCCCTTTGATGCACCTACTGTTACGTGGTCACCTAAGCGAATCTCTCCGCCAAGCAATGCCTCGCTCAATCGATCTTCAATTTCTTTTTGAAGTGCGCGACGGATTGGACGTGCACCATATTCAGGATCAAATCCGGCTTTCCCGATCACATCGATTGCAGATGGGGTGATTTTCACTTGAATATCTTGTTCTTTCAATCGCTTGATAATCGCTTTACTCATGATTTGGACGATTGTATGGATTTCATCTTTACTCAATGAATGGAAGACGACAGTCTCATCAATTCGATTCAAGAATTCAGGTCGGAAAGCTTTCTTTAACTCTTCTAAGATACGTTTTTGCATGGCTTTGTGATCCTTCGTGACATCTTGGACATTAAATCCGACATTTTTTTCTTCTCGAATTTGTGTCGCTCCGATATTTGAAGTCATAATCATGATCGTATTTCTAAAGTCCACTTTTCTACCTTTAGAATCTGTTAAATGACCATCATCCAATACTTGCAGAAGTAAATTGAAAACATCTGGATGTGCTTTCTCCACTTCATCTAAGAGAATCACTGAATATGGTTTTTGACGAATTTTTTCTGTCAACTGTCCACCTTCATCATACCCTACGTATCCTGGAGGAGATCCGATTAATCGGCTTGTACTGTATTTTTCCATAAATTCTGACATATCAACACGGATCAGGGCATCTTCGCTTCCGAACATGACTTCTGAAAGTGCTTTGGCCAACTCTGTTTTTCCGACACCAGTTGGTCCAAGGAACATAAATGATCCAATTGGACGGTCAGGATCTTTCAAGCCGCTTCGTGCACGACGAATGGCGCGTGAAACTGCTTTGACAGCCTCATCTTGACCAACCACCCGTTCATGCAGGAGACCTTCCAATTCTAACAAACGTTCACTTTCTTTTTTCTCCAACTGCTGTAGAGGGACACCAGTCCACTCCGATACAACTGTAGCAACATCTTCTTCCGTTACACGATCAGAATATCCTTGTTCTTGTTTTGCTTCGATTGCAGAAACTTTTTGTAGCTTTTTACGTAGTGCTTTTTCTTGTCTACGTAATTGCGCAGCATTTTCAAAGTCTTGTTTTTGGATCGCTGCTTCTTTTTCTTGTACTAATTCATCAATTTCTAATTTGATTACAGTTGATTTTGTTAAGTGATCGGTTTGATCCAAACGGACTTTCGCCGCTGATTCATCAATCAAATCAATAGCTTTATCAGGTAGTTGACGAGAAGTGATATAACGAACAGAAAGATTAACTGCTGCCCGCACAGCTTCATCTGTAATCTCTACCCCGTGGTGCTCTTCATATCTTGAACGCAATCCTTGAAGAATCTCTTCCGCTTCTTCAGGAGTTGGTTCATCTACTTGAATTCGTGCAAAACGCCGTTCTAATGCAGAATCTTTTTCGATATATTTTTGATATTCGTCTAGAGTCGTTGCTCCAATCGTTTGTAATTCTCCTCGAGCTAACGCCGGTTTCAAGATATTCGAAGCATCAATTGCTCCTTCTGCGCCACCTGCACCAATTAAGGTATGCAATTCATCAATGAACAAGATTACTTGACCATCATTATAGATTTCGTCAATGACTTTTTTCATTCGATCTTCAAATTCACCGCGGTATTTCGTACCAGCAACCAAAGATCCCATATCAAGCATCATCAGGCGCTTTTCTTGCATGTCTTCTGGTACTTCACCTAAAATGATTTTTTGAGCTAACCCTTCAGCAATGGCTGTTTTACCTACGCCAGGTTCACCCACCAATACAGGGTTGTTCTTTGTCCGTCGGCTAAGAATCTGGATAAGCCGTTTCACTTCTCTAGAACGTCCAACAACTGGGTCCAACTTGTTTTCTTTTGCTAATTTCGTTAAATCACGTGCTAATGAATCTAGTGTAGGCGTGCCTTGTGGTGTTTGCCGTTTATCTTGTATATTTCTACGACGATTCATTCCCTTTCCACCCGAATCACCAGCTAGTCCCATTTTTTGTTTCAGAACTTGTCGGGCTTTTGAAAGGCTGATACCTAAGTTGATCATAATTCGAGTAGCCATGATACTTTCATCTTTTAATAAGCTCATCAAAATATGTTCTGTTCCAACTTTTTGAGAACCCGTTTTCTTTACTTCGCTACTAGCTAAAGCAAAAACTTGTTTCATTCTTGGAGAATATGGAAGAAAGACTCCTTTAGGGTAAGAACGGATACCGCCATAACCAATCAGATGTTCAATTTCTTCATAAATTTCTGTCTCATTCAAATCCATTTCACGTAATACTTTTCCAGCAATTCCATTTTGTTCAACTACTAACGCTAGTAAAACATGCTCTGAACTAACTGATTGATGTTTCAATCGTTTTGCTTCTTCTTGTGCAATTTCTAATACCGCTTGGGCTCTTTCAGTAAAAAGTTCTTCCATCTAATCTCACTTCCCATCTTCATAACTTAAACGTTCCAGAAATGCTCGGAGAATCCGAGCACGTGTATGATCTTCAAATTCATTGAAATTCAATGTGTTTTTTGCAATTGCACTTAACATCAAGTTTCCTTCTTTTTTTGTAATTATTTGGTCTTCATAAAGTTTTTGAATAATAGCAAAAGCATTTTTCTCACTGATTGTATCATCAAACAACTGATTTATCTGCTCAAGTAACTGTTTTTTATCTGATATTCTTACTTTCGCAATTCGTATATAGCCGCCACCCCCGCGTTTGCTCTCTACTAAATAACCGCGTTGGATGGTAAAACGGGTATTAATCACATAGTTGATTTGTGAAGGAACACAGTTAAAGAGGTCTGCCATTTCAATCCTTCGAATCTCGATCATTTCACTATTTTCCAGAATTTTCTTTATATATGATTCAATTAAATCCGAGGTATTCTGATGTGCCATCTTATTCATTCCCTTTGACTAATATTGACCTTAATTATAACGAATTTGGTAATAGAAAGAAAGAAGAACGCTTTTTGTTAAATAAATCCTTTAGAATCAACAAAAAAAAATACGGAATATGCTATTCCGTATCGACGCGCCCAAGAGGAGTCGAACCCCTAACCTTTTGATCCGTAGTCAAACACTCTATCCAGTTGAGCTATGGGCGCATATTCAATTTAAAAAAATTATAAATCATTTGAAAACAAAAAGCAAGATAAAAAAAATCGGGAAGACAGGATTCGAACCTGCGACCCCTTGGTCCCAAACCAAGTGCTCTACCAAGCTGAGCTACTTCCCGTTTAAAAAATAAAAAAGACT
>NZ_JBFOGA010000014.1:0-23552 GCF_040887565.1 Enterococcus sp. C46 | reverse complement strand
AGAAAAGGCCTATTATGTTAAAATGTTGCAGTCAAAAGAACATAGGGTTGCAATGGTAGGTAATGGGATAAACGATGCACTTGCCCTCGCTCAAGCGGATATAGGTTTTGTGATGGGTTCTGGTACTGATATAGCGATGGAATCTGCGGATATAATATTGATGAACGACGATCTGCAATTGCTACTGTTAGCTGTTGACTTAAGCAAAAAAACAATTTGGAATATAAAGTCAAATTTGTTCTGGGCATTTGCTTATAACATGTTAAGTGTTCCAATAGCGATGGGTGTTTTGAACATTTTCGGTGGGCCTTTATTAAGCCCAATAATTGCAGGAGCTGCTATGAGTTTTAGCTCGATATCAGTGCTTTTAAATTCACTTCGCTTAAAAAAATTCAAAGTCAAATAGGAAAGGTGATTGTCTCATGACTGAATATTTACAGACCTTATTTATTAGTGGAATGGCTTGTTTAGGATGCACCGGAGAAATTAAGTATGCATTAGAAAAGAATCCCTCAATTTCTGTTAAGAAAGTGAATCTTGAAGAAGGATTGGTAACTATTGCAGCAAAGACAGATTTATCAATTAGCGTTATTAATCAATTGTTGGAAAATACGAAGTATAAGGCTTTATAAGTTTGGTAAATCATCACATTAAATATGGGAATTCTTACGGCAAGAAAGTTTCTCCATATTCTACTTTTTTCAAATCGGGATGTAGAGAAAAAACAGTCTTTTAAGATTTATGCATTGCTTTTTGTGCATAAATATATGTTGAATCCAATATAGGCGTCTTTTTTAGGAAAGAAGGAATTTTATGATGAAATATTTGCAAATAGTGGTTATTAACGGAATGAATTGCTCAGGGTGTACAACAAAAGTAAGAAATGCTTTGGAAGCAGAGCCAACAGTCAGTGTAAAAATAGTTGACTTGGCTAGAGGTACAGTTACTTTAGATGCTGATTCAAAATTAACATTAACATTCTTAAATCAACTACTAATGGATTTGAGTCAATATCTTGGACATATTTTAGTAGAGACTGCTAAGACATTTTCTCTGTTTCTAAATCTTCAAACTCCTGTGGAGTTAAGTAATGAATCGAACTATGGATTCGATTACGATTATAAAATCCTTCAATGTAGCTAAATAAAGATCGATTCGCTTCTTCGAAGTCTGAGTAAGTCGTCGTGTATACTTCTTCTTTTTTCAATGATGCATGGAAGGACTCAATTCCTGCATTATCATATGGTGTTCCTTTGCGACTATAGGAATGCCTTATTTTATTGTTTTCAAGCCAATTTTCCACTTCGATTGCTGTATATTGACTACCTAAATCAGTGTGTAGAATCATTCCTTCTGGGATGTGGTACCGTTGCTTTGCTTGATTGAATGTTTGTAACACACAATCGACAGTCATTCGTTTAGAAAATGTATAGCTAATAATCTTTTTCGTGTGTAAATCTATAATCGAAGATAAGTAACACCAACCATTTTTCTTAGTTGGAATGTAGGTGATATCAGCTACCCATTTTTCACAGATAGTTTTAGTAGAAAAGTCCTGATTTAAGATGTTCTCTTTTAAAACAACCGGCTGAACAGGCCGTTGAGGTCTGTATTTCTTAACCACAATTGACCTTAGATTTAATTGTTTCATCAGTTTTTGTACATGCTTAAGAGATACTGAAATTCCTTCTTTTAGCAACACTTGATGGATTTTTGTTGCACCATATCTCTGTTTATGATCAAAAAAGATCGTTGAAATCTTCTTTTTCAATTGGTTATTTCTGACTTCTGTAGCTGTTAACGATTTATTTTTATAAAAATAGTAGACGCTTCTAGGAATTTCTAATAACCGACACAACAAAGAAACAGTGTACTCCTTACACCATTTTTCAATGAATCGAACAAGTGACTTTAGGTCTTTCGAGAGAATATGGCTGCGGCTTTTTTTAATATTTCAAGTTCCTCTTTCAAACGAGCATTTTCTTTTCTCAAATCAGCCGCTTCTTTTCCGGTCATTCCTGTGGACTGATTTGGTAAATATAAATTTTTCCATTTGTAAATCGTTGCTTCAGATAAGCCATATTCTTTCGCCAATCCTCGAACAGAACGTCCAGTTTGATTCAGCTCAACAATCATCTGTTTGAAATTTTCTTCGTATCGGGTCATAAAATCCATCCTCTCGTAGATAAGTTTAATTTATTTCTGTCTCTACGAAAAGTTGTCTAAGATTTGATACTAACACCATAAAAAATACAAAGTATACTGTAACTAGGGATATATCTATATAAATATATGTGGGGGGATCGACACGAAATCTCCACATATTTTTTTTATGGTAAATACATAATAGATATGGGAGATGATGGGTTGAAGAATAATAAATATATTTGGTTAGCAGCAACAACAATATCAATATTGACCCTAGGCGGTATTTTCATATTGATTCAACAGCAGAACAAGGAGGAGCATGCTGAAGTTGTCTTTCAAGAAGAACAACGACAAATCTCAAGTAGAATGTCCAATATGATGGGGGATAATCAAGAAGCTGATTTGAAGGTAGTACACCAAACGGAGAGACAACTATTGATTCCCCCTGTTCTTGAACCATCTTCAAAAAGCAAAGAAAATGTGATATATGATATAGTTGCTCAAAACGGAGAAGTTCAAATAATGGATGGAGAAAAAACTGAAACATTAGGCTATAACGGGGATTTTTTAGGACCAGTTATTAGACTGAAAAAAGGTCAAAAAGTTACTATCAATACAAACAATAATCTTGATGCTAGCACATCTTTTCATTGGCACGGTTTGAAAGTAGCTTCTGATGCAGATGGAGGTCCACATCAGATTATAGAAGCAGGACAGAAAAAAAGTGTAACATTCGAGGTTGATCAAGAAGCTTCTACACTCTGGTTTCATCCCCATCCGGAAGGAGAAACAGCATCTCAAGTTTATAAGGGTTTAGCAGGTTTGATGTATATTGATGATGGCAACTCAAAATTATTAGATTTACCTTCCAAATATGGTGTCGACGACATTCCCTTGATTGTGCAAGATAAATCTTTCAGTTCTACTAATCAAATTAACTATGAAAATGATTTTAACTCTGATGGAACAAAAGGGGAGACGTTGCTTGCTAATGGCACAATCAATCCATACGTTGAGATAAAAAGCCGATGGATGAGGTATAGAATTGTTAATGGATCCAATGCAAGAAACTTCACTTTTAATTTGGATAATGACGAATCATTCTACCAAATTGCTACAGATGGTGGTTTTCTGAATACTTCTGTTAAACTTAGTAAACTACTTTTAGCGCCCGGGGAAAGGGCAGAAATATTAGTGGATACTCAGAATTATAAAAAAGGTAAGGTGATTCATTTACTAGCAAATAATTTGGTTGCCTTGACAATGAGAATTGAGAATACGATAGAAAACAAAGAGTTTACTCCCTCTGATAGTCTAAATACTATTAGTACTTTAGATGAAAAGAAATTGGAAGATTTAGCAAGACAAAGTATTAATTTAAGAGGAATGTCTCACATGGTAAACATCAACAATAAGCAATTTGATATGGAAAGAATAGATTTATATAAAAAATTAGGTACTCAAGAGATTTGGGAAGTTAACAATATTAGTAGTATGATGGGAGGCATGATTCATCCGTTCCATATCCATGGTGTTCAGTTTCAAATTTTATCTAGAGATGGAAATCAGCCCGCACTAAACGAGCAAGGATGGAAAGATACTGTGCTGGTAAATCCGGATGAAACAGTAGAACTTCTTGTGAAATTCGACCGTGAAGGTATTTTCATGTATCATTGTCATATATTAGAACATGAAGAGTATGGAATGATGGGACAAATGGAAATTAAATAGAAAATAATTTAAGAAGGATGATTGTCTATGAAAATTCTTATTGTGGACGATGAAGAAAAAATATTAGAAATTATTGATGCCTATCTAGTTGCTAATCATTATTCAGTTTATAAAGCAATAAGTGGCGCAATGGCATTGGAAAAGTTCGAGAAAAATAATCCTGATTTAGTTGTGTTAGATTTAATGCTTCCGGATACTGATGGATTGACTGTGTGTAGAAAAATCAGAGAAGTATCAAATGTACCAATTATAATGTTAACAGCTAAGTCTGATGAGGATGATATTCTTACTGGTCTCAAGTTAGGTGCCGATGACTATATGATTAAACCATTTAGTCCCAAAGAATTAGTTGCGAGAATACAAACTGTATTGCGCAGAACTGAGACCTTATCAAATCCTAATAAGCTTTCTTCAAGTAATGGGGAATTGATAGTATATCCTGAAAGTCGCCAAGTTTATCTACATCAAGTGGAATTAAACCTCACAACAACTGAATTTGATATTCTACACGCCCTAATATCCACACCTAATAAAGTCTTTTCTCGTAGTGATTTGATAGAGAAAGTTAAGGGAATAGAATTTGATGGACTAGATAGGAGCATCGATTCTCATATAAAAAACTTAAGACATAAAATTGAGAATGATGCTAAATCACCTATGTATATTTTGACAGTCCATGGTACAGGATATAGATTTGGTGGCCACTAATGAGAAAAAGAACGATAAAAACTCAATTAGTTCTTTCCTTTTTAGCAATCGCAACATTAATAATAGGATCGATTAGTTTAGTCGCATTAAGTTTGACGAACAATCATTTTAGTAAATACGTAGAAGAGCGACAAGAAGATTTGTTGAATCAGTATGTATATACAATTGATTTATTGTGGTTAAATAGTGGAGAAACATGGAACAGCGAGGAACTTGCAGCACTTTCTGAGAAAGCATTAGAAAATAATATTTATTTTTCTATAGAAGACGAACAAGGCAACATGGTTTGGGAACTTAAAGGAAAAAATTTGAAGTCAGCACAGGACAAACTGAAAAAAAATGCCTTGAAAGTTTCTGAGAAAAAAAGTGTGAAACTAGACGAAACAATAGAAGCGAAAAAGAAGTTAATTAATGATGGAAACGAGTTTGGAAAAGTAACGTTTTATTATTTCGGACCTTTTGCTTATACTGAGCACGATGCCTTGTTTATCTCCAGTATGAAACAAAGTTTAATGTATGTTGCTATTGCAGCTCTTCTTGTATCATTTATACTTGCTTCGTGGATCTCTGCTAGATTAGGATTACCACTAAAGCATGTAAGCGACTTTACACATAAATTAACCCGTGGGGAATATGCTGATAAAATCCCACAAGAAACTTCAATTATTGAAATTAATTCCTTGATTGATTCCCTAAATGATTTAAGTAATCAGTTGGAGAAACAGCATGGACTTCGAAAAAGATTAACTACTGATATTTCACATGAATTAAGAACTCCATTAGCTACCCTTAAAGGCAATGTGGAAGGAATGATTGACGGAGTCTGGAAAATAACTCCCGAGCGCCTACAATCTTGTTATGATGAAATAGATCGTCTAACTCGTTTAATTGGAAATATAGAAGTAATCAACAAAATTGAAGCAAAATATGATCATTTAAATAAAACTGAGTTTAACATATATAAGTTGATTGAATCCGTTATTGAAAATTTCGCCAGCAAAATTGAGTCAAAAAACCTTCATGTTGAAATCCAAGGGGATAACATCAATATATCTGCAGATAAAGATAAAATGAACCAAGTTGTTATCAATCTTTTGAATAATGCTATTAAATTTACGCAAAAGGAGGGAACCATTAAGTTTTCTATAAGTAAAAATAAAGACCATGTTCTTTTAATTGTTGAAGACAACGGCATCGGTATAGAAAAAGATCAGCAACTTCATATTTTTGATAGATTTTATATGGCTGACCCCTCCAGAAGTAGAGCTTTAGGGGGGCAAGGTATCGGATTAGCTATTGTAAAGAGCGTTATTGAAGCGCATAAAGGTAGTATAACTGTAAAAAGTAAATTAGGTCTAGGAACTAAATTTGTTATAAAGTTACCATTTCAATAAAGGAGGAGAGTTATTTGTTTCAAAAACAGATAAAAATTGCTAAACTAGTATGTGAATGTTGGGCAAAAAAAATATTTTTTCAACTGATTTCGATAGATAGTGTCGAAAAAGTTCATTTAGATATCTTATCAAATTCTGTAGTAATCTTTTCTAAGAAGGACTTATCAATAGCTACAATTAAAAAAGAAGTTTTTGGATTACAAATTTATGAGATGACCTAAATGTGATTAATTAAAGGAGGATGAAGACAGTGAAAAAGATGACAAAATTAGTATTTGCAAGTCTTGGAATTATTGTATTTTTAGGAGCGTGTAGCAATCAAAGTGAATCGAATAATTCTAAAAGCACAAACGAGGAATCGACTTCTACAGCGTCTAGTGAAATGAATAGTATGGAGGGAATGAATCACGAAGGTATGGTTCCTTCTTCAATGAAAGATGCTGCGAACCCTAAATTCCCGGTGGGAAGTAATGTTATACTGCTAGGCGATCATATGGAAGGGATGAAAGGTGCAAATGCTCAAGTTGTAGGGGCCTTTGATACT
The DNA here is from genome assembly GCF_040887565.1 of Enterococcus sp. C46. Classification (NCBI taxonomy): domain Bacteria; kingdom Bacillati; phylum Bacillota; class Bacilli; order Lactobacillales; family Enterococcaceae; genus Enterococcus; species Enterococcus sp. C46. The sequence continues at coordinate 17,027 of NZ_JBFOGA010000014.1, read as the reverse complement.
ACAATGTATGAAGTAAGCTATGAGCCAAAAACTGGGGGACCAATGGTTAACAATCATCGATGGGTAGTACAAGAAGAGTTAAAAGATACTGAGACTGTAGCAAATGAGGGCGATACTGTTATCTTGAATGCCGATCACATGGATGGGATGATGGGAGCTGAAGCAAAAGTAGATAAATCTATTACAGGAACTGTTTACGTTGTTAATTACACTCCAACCGATGGTCAAGAAGAAGTTAAGAATCATATGTGGGTAACTGAAGATGAGATGGAATATGACGAAAATAATGAGTAATTTTATATACTAAACCAATAAGCTGGTACATGGCCTGTAAATTTTGGTTTTATTTCGCACTAACTTCAAGCGCTATGTTGCACTAATAGAACAAAAAAAGACTATTTCGCTAAATGAAATAGTCCTTTTTATTACTTATTTTACTCCAATGACTAAACTATCTCGTGCAGCTTCCACTACTTCTGTCGTGATAGTTTCAAGGTTATTGATTTCTAATATTCTTTCGATTTGGGTGAAAAGTCTTTGGATAAGTCGAAAGTTTCCACTGGTAATTTTAATAATACTAGTGACAGCTTCATAATTAGCAAAATCTTCCAGTTGGACAGATAATCCTAACTCTTCCCATTTGTATTCCAGAATATGGTGGATCTCGTCTTTACTCAATCTGTCAAATTCATGGGCAAAACCTATTCTCGAGTAGAGTTGAGGATAACGAGCCAATCGCTTTTCTATACCCGGCATTCCAATAAAGATCATAGCCACATCTTTTTGGTCATAAATATCTCTTAATTGTTCTAAATGCTGTACTTTTAATCGATCTATTTCATCAATAATAATGAGATCAATTTCTTCATACACATTCGTTGAGTATTTTTCTTCTGCTCCTAACTGAAGAACTCTATACATACTTTTAACCATACCCATTTTACCACCGATCATATCGATTTCATTCGTCATTTTAGTCGCCCGTATGGCTGGAGCGGTGTAAAATATTGTTTTCGCTTCAAGGATTTTTTCATCTGCATTCATTCCGATTTCTTCCGATTTTTTGTAATCAATTTGTTTTTCGACCCAATTCCAATTTGAATATTGCTTAGCGGATAAAGTTTTCCCAACTCCGGGTAATCCATAACAAATTCCGATATATTTGTATTTGATACATGCCTGACAAAATTCTACAAAGCGTTTATATTCTTTTGTTTCAATAAAATAGGGTGTTTTATTCATTGTAATACCTCTTAATTTTTGACTTCTTAGAATCTTTTTTGTTTACAGGATTATCTAACTCTTTCTGCTTAGATGAAATAAGTTCTTCCGCAATATTATTTCCAGAATGGAGCTGATTTTCAAGGTTTTTCCGTGCTTTATTACGTGCCGCAACAATCTCTTTTAAATCGACTTCGTAATCAGAAATTTCAGGAGAAATTGCCGTACATAAATATTGGTCTTTGTAAAATACACGAATCTCAGCAATATCTCTTGGATCATATCGAATGATAACAGTTTCACCTACATAAGCTGCTAAATTGGTGTCAATATATCTTAAACCTTGGAAGTGAATTCCATCAGAATGAACTTTTCTTGGCTTTCCAACATTTAATAACAATAAATCTAAACTTTCTAGACTATCTGGTTGATGAGGAAGAAATCCTGAATTATTCCACATCTTTATAGGTTCCTGTTTTGTAGTGCCATGCACTCTATGGTGATAGTCATATATAATAAAATGCGCTAATTTCTCATCAAGCTCTTTTATCGTAAGAAGATTTAAAGTATTTTGATTCCCAATGTAACCTGGTAAATCTTGCAAAAATAATTGATTAATTGTTAAAAAGAAACGTTCTATTTTCCCCCGTCCTCTTGGCATACCTACCGTAGAAAAAATAAGATTGATTTTTAAATCAATTGCGACTTGCTCCAAATGATTTGAAGTGAAATCACTTCCGTGATCGGTATAGAAAGTTTCAGGTATACCACATATTTGCCAATCAGAGTTGCTTTTTTTCCATATTGCTTGGTGTAAAACTAAAGAAGTTTGAATAGCAGAAGGAGCTTGAAAACTAAGGAAATACCCTGCAACTGCTCGGCTATAATCATCTAAAATAATTGTTAACCATGGCCTCTCAGGCTTTCCTTTTTCGTTTAAAACAAGGATATCCAAGGGAGTGTGGTCAGCCTGCCATATTTCATTGGGATAATAAGACTCACGACGATAAACCAAATCATAATTATTTTGATATTCTTTTTTTCCTTTATGAGCAAGTTCCTTTAATTGTGGCGACAGATTTTTAGCAATCGCATATACTTGATTGTAACTAGGCGGGGCCCAATTTTTCTTTTTACAAATTTTACAGACTTTCCGATGAATAGAAGTTAAGGTGTTTTTTTTGTTTTCAAATATAAGCTTTTTAATTTCTTCTTGTACATTTTCTTCTACTTTAAAGCTTCCTGAATCCGAGCGCTTTCTTCGGATCAATCCTTTCAACCCTGATTGTTGATATTGATTTACCCAATGGTATAAAGTTCTTTTTGGAACCCCTGATTCTTCAGCAATATTACTCAAACTTTCTTCATGCTTAAGATAAGGGGCAATCACTTGATATTTATCCATCGCATTTTGTCGTAGTTCTTCTGAATATGAAGTTAATGGAGGAAGTTCTTGGTTCATGAGAACACCTCTTTCCCACGATTAAATAAAATTAATCGTCAATTTTTATTTATCCAAGTAACGATAAAGCGTTGACTTGCTGATTCCTGTCATCTCAACAATTTCTTTCACACTATATTCCTCACTTTTGTACAATTTTATTGCTCGTTCAATATCTCGTTGGTTCACAGGAGGACGCCCGCCTTTTCGCCCTCTAGCTCGAGCACTTTTTAAACCTTCTTTTGTGCGTTCAACAATCAAATCTCGTTCAAATTGACTAAATGCTTGAAACACAGTCATCATAAGTCGCCCTTGGGGAGTGACCGTATCAAAATTCTCTTTTAAGCTGATCAACTTTACATTATGTTCTTCAAAGTAATTTACAAGATCAATTAAATCTTTTGTGCTGCGCCCCAAACGAGAGAAGCTTTCCACGATAACTGTATCATCTGGACGCAATTTATCTTTCAGCCGATTTAATTGCGGACGGTTAGCTTTGGTTCCCGTCATTTTTTCGGTCAGTATTTCGTTGCAGTTATGTTCATTGAGCAAATCCAACTGACGAGACAATTCTTGTGATCGTGTACTTACCCTTGCATACCCATATATATACCCACTCATAATCCTCTTCCTTCTCTATTTTGATTTTCTCAATTGTATCATAAAGGGTGGGTAAAGATACGTAGATAAAGAGCAAAGTTTTGGCACTAAAAAACCCTTCTTCTAGTCTATAAAAGTTGTTATTTAAAATCGTCCCATAATCGATTGTTTTTGATACTAACTGATTTATAAAAATATGCCTCTAAAGTTTCCAAAACTTCAGAGGCATATGAAAACGAGAATTAGTTAATATTTGAAACAGGTTATTAATTTTTGATAGGCTTAGAATTAGACCTTAACAATCGAAGCCCATTCAGAATAACAACCAATGTACTTCCTTCATGAATAATGACACTGATTGCAATATCCGTTAAGCCTAAGAAACTAACGACAACTAAAAAGGCAACAACGGCCATTGAAAAAATAACATTCTGCCAAATGACACGATTCATTTTCGTAGATATATTATGAGATTGTACCAATTTGGATAAATCGTTTTGCATTAAAACTAAATCCGATACCTCTACTGCCACATCGGTCCCATCTCCCATAGCGATTCCCACATCTGCGTTTACGAGAGCGGGGGCATCATTCACTCCGTCTCCAACCATGGTAACTACACCGTATTTTTCTTTTTGTTCGTCTATAATTCTGGATTTGTCTTCCGGCATGACATTCGCAATCACTTCATCTATTCCTAATTGTTTAGCGACTGCTTTACCCGTCATTTCTGAGTCACCAGTAATTAATGTGGTGTGTATGCCTTGTTCTCTGAAATAATCAATGGTTTCTTTTGCATGCTCACTCGGAACATCCATGAGGGCAATAAGACCTATAACAGCCTCATCTACTGCTACGTATACGACCGTCTTACCTTCTGACGACCATTCATTATTTAAACGACTATATTCATCTGAAACATCGTCAAACGAAGTCGGTTTTCCTATACGATAATTTCTCCCTTTGTAATCTCCTGTCAATCCTTTGCCGATCTGGTTTTCTACTTCGATAGTTAGTTTATTTTTTTGCTCAAACTTTCTTAGAATAGCATCTGCTAAAGGGTGATTGGATTCTTTTTCAAGAGCTACTACGATATCAATCATGTTTTCTTCGTTCACGGAATCAGCAAAATAGTAATTGGTTACTTCAGGTTTTCCTTTAGTCAAGGTTCCTGTCTTGTCAAATGCAATGGCTTGAGTATCGGCTAATTGAGACAGGTAAGAACTACCTTTTGAAAGGACGCCTTTTTTGGCCAAGTTAGAAGTCGTCGATAAAGTTACCGATACAGTAGCCGCTGCTAAAGCACAGGGTGAAGCTGCCACTAAAAGGACCAATCCTCTATAGATACTTTGTGACCATGTCCAGTCTAGGAGAAAAGGAGCCAATAACATGAATAACGGAATGGCAATTAAAACAACTGTAACGTATTTCGGTTCAAATTTTTGGATTATACTCGTAGCTTTTGTTTGGTTGTCTTGGTTCTGGTTTACTAACTGTAAAATTTTTGAAAATACTGTATCTTTATTTTCTTTAGTGACTTCCATTGTGAAAGTACCTGTTCCATTGATTGTACTTCCGAAAACGTCGTCTCCTTTGGACTTCTCTTTTGGGATACTTTCTCCATTAATAGATGACTCATCAATGGACGTAGAGCCTGACAAAATGACGCCATCAATGGGGACTTGATCGCCATTCAATACTTGAAGTTGATCTCCCACTTTTAATTCACTGACGTCAACATTTTTTGTACTGCCATCAGGCTGGATTAACCGGGCAGTCGTTGGATTCATTTCGAGTAATTTCGTGATTTCTCGTTTACTTCTTCCTTCTGCATAATCTTCCAAAAAATGTGCACCAGAAAAAATAAGAATCAATAATGTACCTTCCCAAAAATTCCCCATTAAAGAAGCGCCAATGGCCGCTAATCCCATCAAAATGTGAGAGTTGGGCATGAACTTTTTTTGAACTTTGGAGTTCTCGATTGTTTCTCCAAGGCCTTCAAGAATAATGACATGATATCCTGCACTGATTGTAGCGATTGAGAATAAAATATTTCGCATTAACTGATAATCTTCATTCAAAAATAAAGCGATCACCGCTAAGGCTAAACCAATAAAGTATAAAACGATTGGCATTTTTCCGTGTTCACGGTCGTGGTTGTGATTATGTTTTTCTTGAGATTGTTGTTCTTCGATAGTTTCCATTTTTATCACCTTCCTATATAATTCCTTTGATTTCCATTCATTTACTTATTAAATCACACAAATTCCCACTAAAAGAAGAGAAGTATTCATGTAATTTCCATTGTCTCTGACTCCTTTCAGTTGTCCCATATGTAAATCGGAATCTTTACGTTTTAAATATGAATAACAAATCATATGTTTACAAAATCATATTAACTCACTGTATGAGTTTTGTCAAGACAAGATGCTTCTTATTCAAATGGACTACTATTGCTGATACAAAAGTCTTAATTTTGTCTATAAACAAAAAACTAGCATCGTTTTACTCATGTGATATTATATATATGAATGGAAAATCATGTGAGAGGAATAAGAGCATATGGATACATCAACAACTTCGCCAATCAATAAAGAGAAGATCCAATCAATAAGCAAAGAATTCAAAGTGATTAGTGACCCTACACGCTTGTCAATTCTCTTTCTTTTACAGAAAGAAGAGCTCAGTGTTGGAAACATTGTGCTTGCATTGGATATGGAACAGTCCGCGATTTCACACCAACTAAAAATATTGAATGATTCACGTTTAGTGAAGGCAAGAAGAGAAGGGAAAAGCATGGTTTACAGTCTTGATGATCTTCATGTTTTCAGTATTCTCGAACAAGTCTTAACTCATATCAAAGAACAAGAACAATAAAAGCTAATAAGGTATAAAACTAAATGGAGGTTTTTAAAATTTCAAAGTCAGAGAAACAAGAAAATCACTCGCACCAAAATCAACCGAATAAGAATATTAAAATTGCTTTTTTCACCAACTTTATTTTTTCCATGATTGAATTTTTCTTTGGGTCTCTTTTCAATAGTGTGTCAATTATGTCCGACGCCGTTCATGATTTAGGAGATTCCATTTCTATTGGATTCGCTTGGTTTTTCCAGGGGTACTCAGAAAAGCAGCAAGATGAACAGTTCACTTTTGGTTATAACCGCTTTTCATTATTAGGGGCGTTGATAACTGGAGTAGTACTGATCGGCGGCTCATTTTTTATGATTTACCGAAGTATCCCACGTTTGATTGATCCGCAACCGGTTAATTACAGTGGCATGTTTTGGCTTTCACTCGTGGCTATTGGATTGAATGGATATGCGGCTTGGATTCTAAGCAAAGGGTCATCTAAAAACGAAGGCATGTTGAACCTGCATATGCTAGAAGATGTATTAGGGTGGATTGGGGTCTTGGTTGTGAGTATCGTAATGAACTTTACCGAGGCTTATCGATTGGATCCAATCTTATCGATTTTGATAGCACTCTATATCCTCTATAAAACTGTACCTGAATTTTTAAGCACAATGAAAATTTTATTGAACGGTTCGCCGGAAAATGTAAACGTAGAGAACCTGGCGAGCTCCATTAACAATATTCCTGCTGTAAAGGCCCTCTCTCATTTTCACATTTGGTCACTGGACGGAGAAGAAAATGCCCTTATCGTTACGGTTCTTATAGATTCTTCCGATATAAACAAGGCTAGGGAAATCAAAGAAGAAATTGCAGAGCTTGCCCATACATCGGGTGTAAAGAATCATATCACAATAGAAATAACTACAAGTAAAGACGAACTGGAAAAAGGGTATGCTTATGGCAGTTAAAGTATTTATATATTGAAAAAAGGACTATTTTAAATCGAGTAGGAGACTAGTCAATTAATGGCTAGTCTCCTACTCGATTTATTAGTGCAAAGCACCCCTTAAATTTAATGCAAAATAAAATTACAATTTACAACATGGCCTTCGTATTCTCAACATGAGGAATATGAGCTCTTTGTTAATAAGGACTGATGAGTTGTGCAAAATGGTTCTGTTGCAAAGTTTTCCAAAAAATCTATTTTAGTGTAAAATTGAGAAAAAAGACAGAGAGGACAGAGTAATGAATCATTTTAAAGGCAAACAATTCAAAAAAGACGTCATTATTGTCGCTGTTGGTTACTACCTGCGTTACAATCTAAGCTATCGTGAAGTTCAGGAATTGTTATATGATCGTGGAATAAATGTTTGTCATACTACGATTTATCGTTGGGTACAAGAGTACAGCAAAGTCCTCTATTATCTTTGGAAGAAGAAAAATAGACAATCCTTCTATTCATGGAAAATGGACGAAACCTATATCAAAATTAGGGGACGTTGGCATTATCTTTATCGTGCAATTGATGCGGACGGCTTAACCTTAGATATCTGGTTACGAAAGAAACGGGATACGCAAGCAGCCTATGCTTTCTTAAAACGACTCCATAAACAGTTTGGTGAGCCGAAAGCAATTGTGACCGATAAAGCACCTTCTCTTGGCTCCGCCTTTAGAAAGTTACAGAGTGTGGGTTTATATACTAAGACAGAGCACCGAACTGTGAAGTATCTTAACAATTTAATAGAACAAGACCATCGACCTATTAAACGACGAAATAAATTTTATCAAAGTCTCCGTACAGCCTCTTCCACGATTAAGGGCATGGAGACCATTCGAGGAATATATAAAAAGAACCGAAGAAATAGAACGCTCTTCGGCTTTTCGGTGTCTACTGAAATCAAGGTATTAATGGAAATAACAGCCTAAGATATTTGGAGTTCAGAGAGGGCGCGTTTGATTTTCAAACTTCGCAACAGAACCAGAAAAAGAGCCGGTAAAAACAGAATCTAAAAAATGGTGGCAACTATGGAAATGAGGGGGATCAAATGAGTCATTCGGAACAAATGATTGAAAACCAGTTCATACAGATCTTAAGTGAGAAAGAAAATCAGTGGACTTATCGTCCGGACTTGAAGTCGGAAGAAGCACTTTGGCAAAACTTTAGAGGTCATTTGAACCGAATAAATTTAGCAGTATTGGAAGAGCAACTATTAACGGACAAAGAATTTAAGCAAGTCAAAGTCGAGTTTTCACGTTTGACCGGAACGCCTTTTTTAGCTTCTCAATGGCTTAGAGGAGAAAACGGGGTGGCTCAAGTTTTATTAGAGCGAGAAGATGGGAAAAAAGTGACTTTAGAAGCCTTTAGAAATAAGGATATCTCAGGAGGAACTTCTTCTTATGAGGTGGTTCACCAAGTGGTCCCAGATTCCTCTAGAGTAGATCGTGGAGATGTGAGTTTGCTGATTAATGGGCTCCCAATCATTCATATTGAGCTCAAAAAAGAGTCCGCTAAAGACGGTTTCATGCAAGCTTATTATCAAATTCAGCGTTATGCAGAAGATGGATTTTTTAAAGGGATTTACGCAACTACTCAAATCATGGTGATTTCAAATAAAGTCGATACCCGATACTTTGCAAGACCTAGTGAAGATACCGCTGAAGCCTATGCTCGGATGAAGAAGTTTTTATTTAATTGGCGGACTGAAGACAATCAAACGGTTTCCGATTTGTTTGATTTTACTCGTACAGTTTTGCGGATACCCGATGCCCATGAATTGATTAGCCAATATACCATTCTCGTCGATGATCAAAAAAATCAAAAATTCCTCATGGCTTTAAGACCTTACCAAATTCATGCTATTCGTAAGATTCGTCAAAAAGCGGCACAGCATGAAGGAGGATTCATTTGGCATGCGACAGGTTCAGGAAAGACCATTACCAGTTTTGTCGCAACGAAATTATTAGCACAAAATGCGATTGGTGTCGATCGTACGGTCATGGTTGTTGATAGAACAGACTTAGATGCTCAAACGCAGGATGAGTTTACGAAGTTTGCCTCGGAATACCATACCGGACAAACGACCGGAAATTCGGTAGCCAATACTTTGATTGTTGGGATCAAAAATCAAAAACAGTTGGCTCGAAACCTCCTATCATCAAAAAATAATAATACAATTTTAGTGACCACGATTCAAAAACTCTCTGCGGCTATGCGAAGCGCCCAACAAGAGAGTGAAGAAAAAGGCTCGAATCAATTTGAGAAGCTACGGCAAGAACATATTGTTTTTATTGTTGATGAGGCTCATCGTGCGGTTAGTGATGAGGAAATGAAGCGAATTAAGAAAATATTACCCAATTCAACCTGGTTTGGATTAACGGGGACGCCTATTTTTGAAGAAAATAAAAAGCAAGAAAATGGAACCTTTGCCAGAACGACGAGCCAGCAATACGGGCCACTCCTTCACTCCTATACAACCAAAAATGCCATGGATGATGGGGCTGTGTTAGGCTTTCAAGTCGAGTATCATTCACTGATTTCAGAAGAGGATCAAGAGGTGATTGTCACCCAACTCAATAAAGGAAAGTTGCCAGACGATGCCCTCCAACAAGAAAAATTATTGCCTACGGAACTTTATGAAACAGATGAACATATTCGTACCATGTTACAAAAAATCTTTAATCGGAGAAGCGTGGTCAAAAAGTTCAAGGTAAAGAATGGTTTTCCTACGATGTCAGCCATTCTTACCACTCACTCGATTGCCCAAGCCAAACATATTTACCGGATTTTAAAGGAAATGAAAGATAATGGGACACTCTTGAATGGGCGACAATTTGATGAACGTCATCAACTGGTTGATAAAGATTTCCCAAGAGTAGCTATTACCTTCTCAACTAATCCGGATCAATTAGAAAAAAATGAACAAGACGATGAATTAGTAGAGATCATGAAAGAGTATGCGGAACAGTTTGATGCTTCTCCTTATCGAGATGAGAAACTCTACAATCAAAATATTAATAAACGGTTGGCCCGTAAGGAAAAGCAGTATCAATCGGATGGTCAGTGGCTAGATTTTGTTATTGTTGTCGATCGTTTATTGACAGGCTTTGATTCTCCAACGATTCAAACCTTATATATTGATCGAGAAATGAACTATCAAAAGCTCCTTCAAGCGTTCTCAAGAACCAACCGTATTTATACAGGAAAAGATTCTGGGTTGATTGTCTCTTTTAGAAAGCCCTTCACCATGAAAGAAAATGTGCAAAACACGTTTCGTCTATTCTCAAATGAAAAGCAAAACTTTGATCAACTGATTCCAAAAGAATATGAAGAAGTCAAAAAAGAATTTATCGAATGTTCAACACTTTATAAACAAAGCGAAGCTGACCTATCGGATAATCCCAATGATCTTAAAACGATGATTGCGCAAGTAAGTGCTTATCAAAAGCTAGAAAAGAGTTATAAAGCGCTCCGAAGCTATGATCAATACGAAGAGGACTTTGAAGCATTTTCAGAAGTAGTGGAGCAGTTGCCACAATATCAAGGAAAAACGGAAAATATTAAAACAAAGATTAAAGAAATGATCGAGGATGAGGGACATCCTGAGGAAGACTTCGAGAAGCTTTTACAAGAGATTGCTTTTTCTTCGCAGCTCAATGCGACACATAAAGATGTCGTGGATAGTTTTTATATTAATCAACTTTTGAAAGCGATCCAATTAAACGAAGCAGGGGCCGTTGAAAAATTTGAAAAAGAAATCCAACAAAAGGATCCTCAAATCCAAAAGATGTATCACACCTTGAAAGATCAACTCGTCAATACTGCTGAAGAGATTGATGTAGCTCAATTAAAAGAGACATCGATTCAAAATGAAATTCAAAGACAACTTCAAAAAGAAGCTGAAGAATTTGGATTATCCTTCGACTTTTTACAGTCTGCAATGAATGAATATCAAGGCGATAAGAAAACAATCCCTTATTTAACCCATTTACTGGATTCGATGACTCTTAGTAAAGAAGAGTTCGAAGCCAAAACGGGTGAGAAATACAGAAGAAGAACAAAGGTTTTAGAAGAACGACTACAACAAAATTTTGAACATCTTCAAAAATGGAAGGAAGAATTATAATGGCGACAGGTTTAAATCAACAACTATGGGCTTCTGCGGATATCTTACGTGGGAAGATGGATGCAAGTGAGTACAAAAACTACTTACTGGGATTAATTTTCTATAAGTACTTGTCTGATGCGCAGCTTAGAGAAGTTTATGAACAAGAAAATGGAAAAACAGATACTTTCCCAGAACGTTCCACTCAGTATGCAGGCTTCATGGAATGGTACGAAGAAGACAAAGACGATTTAATCGAAAATATCCAACCCAAGCAAGGCTACTTTATCCAACCCGATCAATTGTTTTATCACTACCGCATCAAAGCTGATAACTATGAATTTAACTTGACCGACTTACAAGCAGGTTTTAATGAGTTGGAACGTCAAGGAGAAGAATTTAGTGGATTGTTTGCGGATATTGATTTAAACTCCACAAAATTAGGCTCAAATGCACAACAACGTAACGTGACGATTACTGAGGTCTTGCGTGCCTTAGATGAGATTGACTTATTTGAACACAATGGCGATGTGATTGGGGACGCTTATGAGTATTTAATCGGGATGTTTGCGGCAGGTGCAGGTAAAAAAGCAGGAGAGTTTTATACTCCTCAAGCTGTTTCACGCATCATGTCAGAAATTACGTCGATCGGACAAGAATCTCGAGCGCCTTTTCATATTTACGATCCTGCGATGGGATCAGGTTCTTTGATGCTTAATATCCGTCGCTATCTCATCAATCCAAATCAAGTCCATTATCATGGCCAAGAGCTAAATACGACGACCTTTAACTTGGCACGTATGAACTTAATTCTTCATGGGGTGGATAAAGAACGCATGAACCTGAATAACGGGGACACTTTAGACGCCGATTGGCCCTCAGAAGAGCCTTATCAGTTTGATTCTGTGGTCATGAACCCTCCTTACTCTGCGAAATGGTCAGCGGCAGATAAGTTTCTCTCTGATCCTCGTTTTGAGCGTTTTGGAAAATTAGCGCCTAAATCTAAAGCGGACTTTGCCTTTCTCCTTCACGGTTTTTACCATTTGAAAGAATCGGGAACAATGGGGATTGTCCTGCCTCATGGCGTGCTCTTTAGAGGAGCCGCAGAAGGAACCATTCGTCAGGCCCTTTTAGAAATGGGAGCCATTGATGCGGTTATTGGCTTGCCGGCCAATATCTTTTTTGGAACGAGTATTCCGACAACGATTATTATTTTGAAAAAAAACCGTTCTCGGCGTGATGTCTTGTTTATCGATGCTTCTCAAGATTTTGAAAAACAAAAAAATCAAAATGTCCTGTTGGATGAACATATTGATAAAATTGTTTCTACGTACAAAAAGCGAGAAGATATTGAAAGATACGCTCATGTTGCAAGTTTTGATGAGATCCAAGAAAATGACTTTAACTTAAATATCCCTCGTTATGTCGATACCTTTGAGGAAGAAGAACCGGTTGATTTGGTTGCAGTGAATACCAATCTCCTTAAGATCAATGAAGAATTAGTTCAACAAGATCAAACGCTCTTATCTTTGATTAACGATTTTTCAGAAAGTGAAGAGAATCAAGCCTTGATTGAATCGATGCGTCTTCTTTTGAGAGGTGGACATGATGAGTAAAAAGAGTCCACAATTAAGGTTTGAAGGTTTTACGGATAATTGGGAAGAGCGTAAGTTAGGAGATACAGAAACTCATTTTACAGATGGGAATTATGGAGAGTCATATCCATCTGCAAAAGATATGTCTGATAAAGCAAATGGAATCCCATTTTTAAGAGGTAGTGATTTTTCAAATGGATATTTGGATTCTTCTAATGCAAATTATATAAAACCAGAAAAGCATGCTGAATTGACTTCTGGTCATATTAAACAAGATGATATCGTTCTAGCTGTACGTGGTTCTTTAGGTACATTAGGTTATGCAACTAAAGAAAATGAGGGATGGAATATAAACTCTCAACTAGCTATTTTAAGAACAAATAAATCAGAGATTTCAGGAATGTTTTTAATACAATATTTATTAGGTAGTAAAGGTCAAAAAGAAATTTTTTCTAGAAATACAGGGACTGCTTTAAAACAGTTACCTATTAAGCAATTAAAAGATATTCCAGTTCCAGTCCCGACTTTATTAGAACAACAAAAAATTGGAAACTTCTTTAAAGAGTTAGACGGTACTATCGCTCTTCATCAACGTAAGTTGGATTTACTCAAGGAACAGAAAAAAGGCTACTTGCAAAAAATGTTCCCTAAAAATGGTGCCAAAGTTCCTGAATTGCGATTTGCGGGGTTTGCTGACGATTGGGAAGAGCGTAAGTTTGAAAGCCTGTTAGATAAAAATGAAGGCGTAAGAAGAGGACCATTTGGAAGTGCATTAAAAAAAGATTTATTTGTAAAAGAAAGTCCATATGTGGTGTATGAACAACAAAATGCTATCTATGACCATTATGAAACTAGATACAATATATCTAAAGAAAAATTCGAAGAATTACACAAATTTGAGTTAATAGCTGATGATTTTATTATGAGTGGTGCGGGTACGATAGGAAGAATATCAAAAGTTCCAAAAGGTATTAAAAAAGGGGTTTTTAATCAGGCTTTAATTAGGTTTAGAATAAATAAAGAACTTACTGATTCAGAATATTTTTTGCAATTTATTAGGGCAGACTTTATGCAAAGAAAATTTACAGGAGCAAATCCTGGATCGGCAATCACAAATTTAGTTCCTATGTCAGATGTAAAAAAATGGGAAATTAAAGTTCCGATAAAAGAAGAACAAAAAAAAATTGGTTCATTTTTCAAACAGTTAGACGAGACTATCGCTCTTCATCAACGTAAGTTAGATTTGTTGAAAGAGCAGAAAAAAGGATTCCTGCAAACAATGTTTGCAAAGTGATTATTAATTACAGAAGGGAGTGTAGGAATATTGAATAAGTCTATTTTCATTTCATATGCTTGGGAACAAGATGAGCCACTAGATAAGAAAGTTAAAAATTTTTCACAATGGTTAGCAATTTATTTGCAATCCTGGGGGTTTCGAGTCCATCTTGATGTTTTGGAAAACCACCCTGGAACTAAACTTGATGAATTCATGAAGAACGGTATTGATAGTTCTCACTTTGTTATTTGTATTTGTACGCAAACTTATTTAAAAAAAACAAGCGATTCAGCAACCGGCGTATATAACGAAATAGAATTAATAAAAAAACAAGCTAAAAGTCCATTTATAATTCCCATAATTGATATCGAATCATTTACTGATCTGCCCGATTTTTTTAATGGAAAGTATATCAGTCAATTAAAATTCGATACACCGTTTTCGCAGGAGAATAAAAAAGGACTATTTGAATTAATATCAACTATACGTGACGAACTATTTCTAAATATCAAGGTGGAAACAAAACCTGATGCTCAAGACAGAATTGAAAGGTATTATAATAGTGTTGAAAAAATAAAATTTTTGAATGATTCAGCCAATTTAATGAATTTCAAACCACAATCAGAAGGTCAAATCTCTTTTCAGTACCTACTTAATGGGGGAGATTTTAAATTAGGAATTGCACCAATGGACTTTATAACTAATTGGTCGGTTGCAGGGACTGATACAATTCACTCTTATAACAAAGTCAGTAGGATGATGAGAATTCATAACTTTGAAAATTTTGAAAAAATAACTAAGCCAGCAGATATTAACTTAGATAAATTAATTGCTATTAATTGGAGTGTATCATTGAAAGTAGGGGATGGTATTGTCTGGATAAATGATAAAAACTATTTAGCGATAGGTAAAATAATTCAAATTGACTTGGATTCAGAAGATATTTATAAAAGTATGGTAACACTTTCTTATAAAATTCTAAATCCAATTGATCTGACCGATGATTTCATCGAGCAATTAGCGATTATAAATTAAGATAATGGATTTATTATCGTTATGCTACTAAGTTTATTAAGGGTCTATAATTAGATAATAACCCCTCGAAAAGACTATTAAAATAACCCTAATTATCTATTGATTAGATAATGGGGGCTGTTTTTTTGTTAAGTGATATAATAAACCATAAAAGAAGTTTAGAAATACGGTCCTGGTCATAAATAAATAAACAATTTAATTAATTATTTATTTAATTTCAGAAAGGGTTCTGTTGCAAAGTTTGTTGAAAATGATAATAAGTGATTTTTTTAAAAGAAAAATAAAATAGAAAGAATAAAGAATAATATGAAATTTAAAGATTATACTTGGGATAAAGAGTTTGAAATAAAAGGGTATTTTTCAGAAATACCCGAAGATATTGTTAATGAGCATGATTCCTTAAGTGGTATTTTACATTATTCTCCTAGTGAAATTGTACTTGAATTATTCGGTGCGTTCGAAGTAGAGTCTGGAATATCTTTTGGATTTGGAAAGTATTTGGAGAAAATTTACGGATATTCAAGCGATGGAAAAATTATAATATTAAATACCTATGGAGAACCTACTGGAACATCCTCCTCCCCTGGATTTCCAATAACTAAATATCATGTAAAAAATTTCAAAATTTATAATGTATATTACAGTGCAATTGAAAATTTCAATTATAGTTCTGAATCTTTTAAGAATCTGTTTGATAAGTTAGAGAGTGAAAAATCTGTAGAATATAAGTTTAGTTTTGAACACATTGAAGAATGGGTAGATAAATCATTAGTGGATATAAAGCGAACGGCGGATCAAACTATTTTTGAAAGTGCAGTAAATAAATACCAATCGAAGAAAGTATTGATTAATGCTTTGGGAATCACTTTGGAAGATACAGCAATATTAAATACTTCATACACAACTCCATCTTTTAAAAGTGATTATTTTATTAAACTTAAATCAGAAAAATTAGAAGCAAGAAATTTTGACGAATTTTATAAAACCTCGGTAAAGTTTAAAGAGTTTATTGAGATTTTATCAAATATTCCATTGTCATTTACTGATATTGAGTTTTTAGTAGATTATAAAATAATAGAGGAAAAACGCTTATCTCTTATTAGAGGTAAGTATTTTGTTCAGCATGCCAGAAAATATAAAGCTTGGAATAAGTTTACCCATCAAGAGATTTCATTAAGGAAAATTGAGTCAAACTTTGACAATATACTAAATCATTGGTTTGATAAATCAGAGGAACTTGAATTTATAGTTAGGGAATTTTCAAAAAATCTTCATGGTGATTTATACTTAGAAGATCAACTTGTTGACGCAATACGAAATTTAGAAGTATATTCTAGAAACTTTATGAATTTTAAGAAATTTGAAAATTTATCAGATGGTGAGCAAAAGGCTAGAGAAGCTTTGCTTGATTTTATAAAAACATCAATTCTACAAGAATTTAGGAAAAAATTCGAAAATAAATTAAAATTTAAAGCAAAAAGACCTGTTCTTGCCGAGCGTTTGAAAAAACTATTTGACTCAATAGATGAATCAAATAAAGTTAAACTATTTTCGAAATACTCTGATAGAGAATTATTAATAAAAAAATTAGTTGAAACACGTAATTATCATACTCACGGAGATTCCAAACATAAATATCCATTAATGATTAGTGATTTTAATGAAATGTATGAAACAAAATTACTGTTGCAAGAAATATTAAGATTTTATATTTACAAAGAGTTAGATATGAAATATGTCTATGAAAATTCATAAATATGTTGGTTCTGTTGCAAAGTTTTCCAAAAAATCTATTTTAGTTTAAAATTGAGAAAAAAGACAGAGAGGACAGAGTAATGAATCATTTTAAAGGCAAACAATTCAAAAAAGACGTCATTATTGTCGCTGTTGGTTACTACCTA
>NZ_JBFOGA010000013.1:0-28176 GCF_040887565.1 Enterococcus sp. C46 | reverse complement strand
AAAAGTAGATGTAAGAAATATCAAAAGATATTTCTTACATCTTTTTGTTTTGAGCAGGACTTTAGATAATTTTATTAATATATGCTAGCATGCTTTTGTAAATAAAAGAAAGAGGGCGTTTGAATATGTATCTTAAAATTACAGATCAAGCACAAGAAAGATTACAAAAATATATTGATGAAGGCGCGACAGTTATTTTAGATTTAGATGATGGCGTGGGCGAATATTCTAAAATGGGTGTGTGCTCTTTAGATACTAGTTTCCGTTTACTTCTTCTTGATAAAGAACAAGGAAAAAATGATTATAAACTACAATTAGATAGTGATATTGGGGAAGTTTATATCAAAGATTATTCAAAAATGTACATGGATGAACACATGACCCTTTCTTTAGATCCACGTCTAGGTGTATTTACTCTTGAAAGTCCAAGTGGTTCTTTAGACAGCCATGTACAATTAGTCGATTTACGACCAGAAAAATTCTCTGGCATGAAACAATAATTTTCTCTTCATTGATCCATGATCCATAAAACTAGTCTCAATCGAGCTACATTGAAAAACATGACAACATTCTTAACTTGGTAAATAAAAAAGACGACACATTTTGTCGTCTTTTTTATTGATTAGCTATTTTCGATAAATTATCACATAGCTTGTGCTATTATTTCTGGCTTTTCTCTATTCAATTCATGTTTTCCGTTTTCGATAAACAGGAGACGGCTATTAGTTGAAACTTTATATAACCGTTTTGCTCCAGGCTTATTTGCATAATCTTTTGTACCGCATAAAATCAATTTAGGAAGTCGTGATGTATGAAGCTGTTTTTTGCAATCTAATGTTTTAAGTAAACGAAGTAGGGTAAGGCTTTGCTTTTTAGACAAACCTAATTTTTTAAACATTTTAAAAGGTACGCAGTAAAAATAAACATTCTGGAAAATAAGCAATAAGCGATCAGGAAATTCAAATTGTGGATCAGTTAAATCAATAGAGTACTCGGGGGCACTGAAACATCCATAAAGCAAGTAGCTCCGCTATCGGTTGTCAACAGGGACACTTACTTTAATGTGATTCCATTAATTTGGAGAATAAATGGACTTTCACTCTACTACGATGGTCATCCTGAAAGAATTATCAACCATCGGAAGACCTAACATTTCCTTTTCCAAACCAAATTGATACACAACAAACTCATAACTTCCCGGATCACTTGGCGCTTTGAAAGAAATCTTTCCATTTTGTGGAGTAATTTTATTGGTTTTAGAATCTTTCGATAACCGAATAGGGAAGTTAGAAAGACCATTTAGTTCAATTTGCTTGTTTCCTAATAAGGCAACAAGGACGTATTCCTCCTAATGACACTTCATAATTGCCAACTATCAAGATATCTTCATCCGAACTTTGACTTAATCTTTCAGCTTTTTCGATCAATCTAAGAGTTGCTTGATCAGTACCACCATATTCAGTAGTCGCATTTGCCGTGATACTTAACCCAAAGCTTCCCAATACAATTGTACATAGAACTAATTTTTTAATCATTATGTTCCCTCCTATAAAAAATTTATATTGTTACTAACGTAATTATCTCAGAACATGCCTTTCTTGATAAGAACTCACCAGGTTACATCAATGTAAATCATTGGCTTCGTTAAGGTAACTAGCAGTTGATTTTGGGAGTACATGACTTTTATTAACAAAAATATTTAGAAGGAATTGGATCCAAAGAAGAAGTAAAAGCTCAGGAAAAAATAAGCTCAACTGTACTTGAGCTCGTATTATCAGATAGTATGGACATGAAGGAGCTGACCTATATTAATGAGGAGGAGAGGAAATACATTTAATAGTTGAAGAAATTGAGCGTCTGGGTAGAGTTGGTGCTAGAACTTATCGTTTCTCTAAAGCTTCTTCTGGAAATTGGCCCGTTTCCTATGACGTTCGTGTAAATGGCAGACAGCATATTATATCCACCTCGGATTTAAGTATTTCAGTACCTAGAGGGAATATTATTTCTAGAACTTTAACCCATAATAATAAACGGATGATTTCTAATGGTCAACTAGTTGTAAACTAAACAAGAGGTAATGATTATGGAATTAGCAGTGAAATTAAAGTATTCATAGAAAGAAGAGAGGGGTTTTTCAAGAAGATGTTGCAGAGCCGTTAAATATTACGCGACAATAAGAGTCGAGCAATCGATTGGATGAATTTTTTTATTCGCAGACTAACTGAAAAATTCTTTTTTTGTTTAAAATAAAAACAGTTTTGTGGGATTTTCGTGGCATAAAATAAAAAACAGCGCAGACACATGGTTAAACCAACATGTTGCACTGTTTAAGGAAGCCACTTGCCGGGCTTGAACCGGCGACCTCTTCCTTACCATGGAAGCGCTCTACCAGCTGAGCTAAAGCGGCATTATCATTAATACAAATAGTAGGATAACGAATATTAATGTATTTGTCAATATATTTTTTATCAAAAAAATGTGTTTTTGTACTAATGAAACAATTCTTAGAAAAAAGTAAAAATAACAAAAAATGCTAACGGTTTCTTCGAAAATATAGTAAAAAATTTTAAAAAAAGTATTGCGTTATTTGAAAGAAATTGATATTATATTCATGTACTTGATTCCGGCATAGCTCAGTTGGTAGTAGCGCATGACTGTTAATCATGATGTCGTAGGTTCGAGTCCTACTGCCGGAGTAAATAAAGCTTATGCAAAGAAAAAGAAATCCAATCACTTGGGTTTCTTTTTCTTTTATTATTATGATAAATCAATCTTTCTGTTTTTGTCACGTATGTTGTAATCTTTACGAAAGAGTAGAGTTGGCTACTCATAATCAACCATACTTCCCATCATCGCTAAATACAAAATAAATCAGCATTCCTACACCAATCAAAGCACAAACTGCACCAAGAAAAGGAATGACATTCCCAAAGTTATCTGTATTCATAAGTATGCCACCACCCACAAACAAAAAGCCGCCAGCAATCAGGTTTTTCATTTTATTCATTCTCCTTTCTTACGTTATAGTATTTCCTTCTTTCAATGAGTATTTTGAAAGCTATCTTATTGTATGATGTTCTTCTAGACCTTTTCTTTATTATACAGTCCATTTTCGTTATCTCATAGAAATATTCTTTTTTATTTGAAAATTATTGTATACCGTATGACATTTTTCTTCATGAAGTTGTAAGTATATTCTCATTCAAATGAAAATTTCATCATAGAAGAGATTGTATTTCTAAATTCTTAAGAGTAAAATACGAAGTGTAACTTGGATTTGGAAGGATGATTGGATGAAAGCTATTACACCGGATATGACAACAAAATTTGACAAACAGTTTCAAGCAAATAACAAACAGCAGGCGTTGCAGCGGGCTGTCGTGAAGAACGGGATTACTGCTTCTGCTGAAAATATTTCAGCACATGTGGCGAATACACCAGTATTTTCTATTGATTTAGCTACAGGCAAAGTGGCTAATCAGATGCAATCGGGTCGTTGTTGGATGTTTGCTGCATTGAATACGTTCCGTCATAAAATGCTGAATCAATTCCATTTAAAAGAGTTTGAATTATCACAAAATTACACTTTTTTCTGGGATAAATATGAAAAGGCAAATTACTTCTATGAAAACATTATTGCAACTGGAAAAGAGGCTATTGATAGCCGAAAAGTGGCTTTCTTGCTAACTACTCCTCAACAAGATGGCGGTCAATGGGATATGATCGTTTCATTATTCCAAAAATACGGTGTTGTGCCTAAATCGGTAATGCCGGAAAGTGCGAATAGTTCAAATTCTCGAGATTTGAATAACTACTTGAACAAACTACTGCGTAAAGATGCAGTTGTGTTACGCGAAATGGTTGCTCAAGGAGAAACATTAGACGCTATTGAAGAAAAAAAAGAAGAAATGCTAGAAAGTATTTATAACTTCTTAGCCATCTCATTAGGAACACCTCCAAAAGAATTCGATTTTGAGTACCGCGATGAAGAACAAAACTATCATCTTGACCGAGGACTGACGCCACAAATTTTTTATGATAAATACATCGGTGTAAAATTAGATGATTATATTAGTGTGATCAATGCACCAACAAAAGACAAACCATTCAATCGTTCTTATACAGTAGAGATGCTAGGGAATGTCGTTGACGGGAAAGAAGTTAAATACCTGAATGTTGATATGGAAACTTTCAAAAATTTAGCGATTGCTCAGCTTGAACAAGGAGAATCTGTATGGTTTGGTTGTGATGTAGGACAATCTTCTACTAGAACCAGTGGCATCATGGCCTTAGATGCTTATTCGATGGATGATCTATTCGATACGGATTTCACAATGACTAAAGCTGAACGTTTGGATTTTGGTGAAAGTTTGATGACCCATGCGATGGTATTGACTGGCGTTGATTTAGTGGACGGACAATCAACAAAATGGAAAGTCGAAAACAGCTGGGGCGAAAAAGTTGGAAAGAACGGTTTCTTCGTTATGAGTGATGCTTGGATGGACGAATATACGTACCAAATCGTTGTCAGAAAAGATTTGTTGACGAAAGAGCAACTAAATGCGTTCAATGAAGAACCAATTATGCTAGCTCCATGGGATCCAATGGGTGCTTTAGCATAGGTAAATAGTTCAATAAAGAGTATGCTATAGATAAAAAGAGCTGGCTTAAGTCAGCTCTTTTTTATCTATAAAGTCCATCTCCTGATTTTTATGATCCCTGTGCTATAATTCTAAATAAAGGGATAAGGATTGGAAATAATCCTTTTATCATGAAACAAGTAGGATGACAAAATAGAATAAAATTGGGAGTAGGGGGAAAAGTCATGGATATCCAAACTGTTTTATCTGATCTGAAACTAAATGGGAAAGTGATTCCAGTTGTTGGCGGCGATGTGAATCAAACTTATCGTATAAAAACAGATCAACGTGCTTATTTTTTGAAAATCCATCCGAATGTAAAAAAAGATTTTTTTGAAGCAGAAGTAGATGGGTTAAAAGAGCTAGCTACATTCGTACGTGTACCAGATACGTACATGCTGGGTGAAACAAGTGAAGGCGCTTATTTGTTAATGGAATGGATCGAGCCGGGAAAAGGAGATCAACGAGATCTTGCTGTAGCTTTAGCTAAACTCCATCAGCAAACAGCGCCACAATTTGGTTTTCGAAAAGATAACTATCTAGGTACACTTATTCAGAAAAATTCTTTTGAAGAAGATTGGTGGATTTTTTTCTTTAAAAATCGGCTTGAAGCCCAGATTTCTTTAGCGGAAGAAACGAATCGTTGGAATGTACAGCGGCAAGAAAAGTATCTGCAATTTAAAGAACGAGTATTGAAATCGGTTGAACCCAAAAAGATCACTCCACGCCTCTTGCATGGAGACCTGTGGAGTGGTAATGTGTTCTTTGACCAGCAAGGACATCCAATTTTTGTCGATCCGGCTGTTTCTTATGGGAATCGGGAACAAGACATTGCAATGAGTCAGTTATTCGGCGGTTTCCGACCGGAATTTTTAGATGCCTATCAAACTATATTTCCATTAGAAGAGGGATGGGAAGATCGACTACCGATTTACCAGTTATATTATCTTTTGGCACATTTGAATATGTTTGGAGAAAGTTACGGTTCCCAAGTAGATCAATTACTAGAAAGTTTTTAAGAGGAGGGCGTGTTTTTGGCAAAGAAATATACCAAAAAGCATGAAGTTTCATATTATGAGTGTGACATCAATCAAACGATGACATTTCCTTCGATGTTAGGAGTAGTTATCAAAACATCTGAAGATCAAAGCGACCAGTTGGGAAGAGGCAGTGAATTCGTCAATAGCTTTGGACTGACTTGGGTCATCACGAATTATTCTATGGAGATTAATCGTCTGCCTAGAGTCGGTGAAGTAATTTCAGTAACGACTCAAGCCATGGAGTACAATAAGTTTTTCTGTTATCGGAACTTCTGGATCCATGATGAAGATGGGGAAGAATTAGTCAAAATAGAATCTGTTTTTGTATTGATGGATTTTGTGAATCGAAAAATGAGCAGTGTTAATGAAGAAATCATTGCTCCTTTTGAGAGTGAGAAGATCAAAAAAATCAAGCGTCAGGAAAAAATTGAAAAGATTGATTCGGGCTTCATGTTGCCATATCGTGTTCGTTTTTATGATATCGATAGTAATCAGCATGTTAATAATGCGATGTATTTTAATTGGATCATTGATGTATTGGGATATGACTTTTTGACTACGCATGTTCCAGAAAAAGTAATTATTCGATTTGATAAAGAAGTAGAGTACGGGAATGAGATCGAAAGCCATTTTGAACAAGTCCCAACCGAAAATGGTATCAAAACAAAACATGAAATCCGAATGCAAGAACAGCTGTATTGTGAAGCCAATATTCTATGGAAAAATAAATAAAAAAGAGGTTGTGACAGAAGTGGTCAGCTTCAAGAAATAAGAAGAAATTTACGGAAATTGTTTCTCAAATTTTTGTGAAATTTCGGCTTAGTTTTCGAAGAAGCTACTTTTGTCACAGCCTCTTTTTTTAAGTTTAGCTATCAGATATTGATGGTTAGTTTTGGATAAACGAAATCAATTCTTCGCCCGTCAAACCATAGTTTACGGCAATCAATAGTTTTAAACGTGCTTTTTGACTATTGATGCTGTTGCAGAAAATAATCCCCATTTCTTCTAGTTCTTTTCCTCCGCCTTCATAATCATAAACAGGCTCTGCGATTCCATTGAAACAACGAGAAACAAGTACTACAGGGATTTTTTGGACAAGAAGCTTTTCTAAAGCTGCTAAGGCTTGAGGAGGGAGATTTCCGGCACCTAAAGCTTCAATGACTAGACCGTCTACTTTCGTATGGGCGATTGCTTCCAATAAGTCTCCTTGCATCCCAGCATATGCTTTAACAATTGGGATAGTCCCATTTACAGCGGAAATATCCAGCCGCTTTGTTTCTAAAAGTTCTTGTAAGAATAAGATTCGATTCTTAGTTACTAAACCGATTGGTCCCAATGTAGGCGTTCGGAAAGTAGCAACATTTGTGGTGTGGGTCTTTGTCACGTAGCGTGCAGAATGAATCTCATCGTTCATGACCACTAATACACCCTTATCTACCGCTTCTTCACAGCTTGCGACGCGAATAGCACTTTCAAAATTATAGAGGCCGTCACTTCCAAGTTCGTTACTTGAACGCATTGCCCCAGTCAAAACAATTGGTAATTTGTCACCAATCGTTGTATCAAGAAAAAAGGCAGTTTCTTCTAATGTATCCGTACCGTGTGTAATCACCACTCCGAATATACCTGATTCATAAGCGGACAAGATACGTTCTTTTAATACCAACATGTGAGAAGGCATGATGTGTGGTGAGGGAAGATTGAAGATATCTTCAACTAAGAGTTCCACATGCTCAGGTATCGTGATTTCTGCATCTAATAACGGGTTTGCCACATCAGGACTAACACCGCCAGTGAGCATGTTTTCTTTCATGGCGATCGTTCCGCCGGTGTGCAGTACAAGTATTTTTTTCATTTTACAGACTTCCTTACGAATAATTTTGCATAGCCGTTAAATCTTATTGTATACTATATAAAAGAGTTTTGCTATCAGTGAAGAATAACAATAGCCAGACTTATTATAAAAAAGCTACTCTTACTTAAACGAAGAAGACTCGACCTTGACCTCTTAATGCACGGAGTATTTGGTTGAGTTTCTTTTACAAAAAAGTAGTCAAGAGAAAACAATTACGAAGGTGGTCGAAAATGATCAGAATCGGATTAACATCGTTTAAAGAACATGACAAATTAACTGGCAAAAAGAATAACACTCTGTATGAATATGCCGGATTTCTACCCTTAGTGGAATTAGATACTGCTTATTATGGGATTCCTCGAAAGTCCTCTGTTGAGAATTGGATAAACGAAGTACCTGAATCTTTTCGCTTTGTAGTCAAAGTCTATCAAGGGATCAGCGGTCAAGGAGATTGGAAGCCTTATTATCAGACAGAAGAAGAGATGATTACGCATTTTTTAGATGTCATGTCGCCAATGGTAGAAGCTGGAAAGCTTTTTTGCTTTTTAATTCAATTCCCCTCTTCATTCAAGTGTACAAAAGAAAATGTCCAATACTTGCGCAAACTTAGAAAGTGGTTTGAGGGTTATCCTGTTGCTGTAGAATTGCGGGACTATTCTTGGTATAGCGATGAATTTCTTGAACGTACGAGAAACTTTATGTCTCGAGCCGCTTTTTCTTTAGCCATCATTGATGAGCCGCAGCTGCTGAATACAACGATCCCTTTTGATCCATTTGTAACCAATCCGAACTTTGCTCTTTTTCGATTTCATGGCAGGAATGCTCAGGGATGGCAAGCAAATGATAAAGATTGGCGCAAAAAAAGAACATTGTATCGTTATTCAGAAAAAGAACTACAAGAACTAGCATGTGAAGTCAAAGCAGTTGATTCTAAGACAAAAGAGATAGGTGTGATTTTTAATAACAATTCTGGCGGGGATGCGGCTGAAAATGCATTAGCACTGCAAAAAATATTAAATATCCAGCCGGATGGACTTAATCCAACTCAAATGGATCTGTTTTAAGGGCTTATTTTATTCATGAAAGGGGCGAAGTCTATGATCAAAGCTATTTTTTTTGATATTGACGGAACATTGGTCACCAATCGTTCAAAAGCATTGGAATCAACAAAACAAGCAATTAACTATGCTCGGAAAAACGGCATTTTATGCGGTGTAGCAACGGGGCGCAGCCCAATAAAGATCAAAGAAATCATTGATGATTTGGAATTAGATATGTATGTCGTGTATAATGGTCAACTGGTTTTTACTGCAGATCGAACGATTATCGACCACCCTTTTGAACAAAAAGTATTGGAACATATTGTTGAATTTGCAGATGCTAACCATCGACAAATCGTTTTTGGTGCGAGAAATCGGCTAGATGGATCAACAACGATGCTATTAGGACAATCGATTTTTATCAAGCGGCTAGTCAGCTTTTTACCGCGTAAATTCCCGGTACGTCTGATGAAAAAAATCCTCCAGCTTTTTAGCCCTCATCGGCAAAAGGACCGTTATGAAACATTAGAGATATTAAATGAACCAATTTACCAATGTATACTGCTTAGTCCGGAGTCAGAACAGAAAAAGTTAGAACATCTATTTCCCGAGTGTACCTTCCAACGTTCAAATACGTATACTGTAGATATCATCCCAAAAGGTGGTTCAAAATTGCTAGGCATCCAAGCTTTCGCAAATGCTGTCGGAATTGAGATGGAAGAAATCATGGCATTCGGCGACCATTACAATGATATCGAGATGCTGAAAGGTGTAGGAATTGGAGTGGCTATGGGAAATGCTCAGATTGAAGTAAAACATGCCGCAGATTTTGTGACCCAATCAAATGAAGAAGATGGCATATACGAAGGACTGAAACACTTTGGTCTGATTTATTAGTCAATGAAAGAAGGAAAACATTAGTATGGAATCAGAGACACCTTTTCAAAAAGTAGAAGCATTTCACAAAATTTTTGATCCAAGAAGACCAGAAATCCCCACAGCTTTTACTGCGATGGAGGCTCATACACGTGCTGCATTCAAAATAGAAGAACTTGTTGAATTTGTTGCAGCTACCTCACCAAGTAAAGAACAACTACATGAAGCTGTTACTCTGCTACACGAAGCATTAGATAAAGCAGAAGAAAAAATACTTGATAAAACAGAGTGGGGAAGTGACCCACTGATTGAACAAGTAGATGCACTGACAGATATCCTTTACTTTACTTACGGTTCTTTTTCATTATTGGGAATAGCGCCTGATCGAATATTTGATATCGTCCATCAGGCAAATATGGGAAAATTGTTTCCAGATGGAAAACCTCATTATGATCCTGTAACAAATAAAGTATTGAAACCTGAGAACTGGCAGATGGAGTACGCGCCAGAGCCTAAAATCGCGGCAGAAATCCAACGACAGATTCAAGAAGCTCTTGCTAGGAAAAGCTCTGCTGATAGGAGTGCATGCACAAACGAAACAGAGTGATCAGTACGTCACTATTTTTGTTATCTTTATACGATGAAAAACAAAAGATTTTCGTTTAAGTTAGTGAATGCATGAAAATAGTATGCTATAATCTAGAATAGATGTCTTTTGCACGAGAGACGTATTATTTGGATTTATGCCAAGCAGAACGCCATCTGTTGCATAAAAAGATGCATACTGAAAACGGAGGAACCATAAATGGGAAATAATGTTATCATCGGAATCGTCATTGCAATCATTATAGTCGCCATTGTCGTCTTTTTGGTTAGTTACTTGATGAAGAAAAAAAACCAAGATCGATTGGATGCCTTAGAAAAACGCAAGGAAGAATTATTTGACTTGCCAGTGATTGAAGAAGTCGATGATGTTAAAAAAATGCATCTGGTTGGGCAAAGCCAAAATACCTTTCGTGAATGGAGTCAAAAGTGGAATGACATATCTACTTCCTCATTCGCTGAATTAGAAAGTCAAATTTTTGAAGTGGAAAACCTCAATGAAAGTTTTCGGTTCTTAAAAGGAAAAAAAGCAGTTGTTGAAGCAGAAGCAACAATGGACCAAATGGAGAAACAAGTAACGGAAATCCGTGAAGGTCTGAAGGAATTGCGAGAAACGGAAGAACGCAACTCATTAGCTGTCCAGCAGGCGCTTGATGTCTATGAAGAACTGAAAGAAAAAGTCAGAGAAGACGAGCATGAATATGGACCAGCTCTTTTTGAATTGCAAAAACAGATCAAGATGATCGAAAAAGAATTTACGCAATTCGTGACTTTAAATACTTCCGGCGATCCTGTAGAGGCCCGCGAGGTTTTAGATAAAGCAGAAAAACATACGTATGAAGTGGAAGCTCTGATGAAAAAAATTCCACCACTGTATGAAGATCTCCATACGACTTTCCCTGAACAACTTGAAGAAATCAGTGATACTTATGAGAAATTAATGGAAGAACAATATGTATTCCCTGAAGAAGATCTTGCTGAAGATATCGCAAAAGTAAGTCGAAGAATTGAAAATTCATTAGCCAATCTTGAAAAAACAGAAGTTGAAACGGTCGAATTCGAAAACCGAGAAACAGCTGATTTGATTGATTCGCTATATGACATCTTAGAACGAGAAATGGAAGCTCAGAGATATGTAAAAACTAACCAATCAACGATTGCAGAGTATATCAAACATACAACGAAGAATAACCGTCAATTATTGATTGAGTTGGATCACACCGCTCAAAGCTATACATTGAATCACAATGAAATTGGTCGTGTACGAGGTTTCCAAACTGAAGTGGAAGAAATGGAACGTCAAAATGAACAGATGATTCCACAGATCCGCCAACACGAAATCCCTTATTCAGAAGTGCGTACGTTCTATAAAACAGTCTTCAAGGTCTTAGAAGATATCGAAACGCAACAAGTAGAGATCGACGACTCATTACATGAATTGAGAAAAGGCGAAAAAGAAGCGCAAGAAAAGATCGATACATTCGAATTTAAATTGCGTAGTTTGAAACGTTTTGTAGAGAAACAACGTTTGCCTGGCTTGCCGAATGATTACCTAGAATTCTTTTTTGTTGCTACTGATCGTATTGAAGAACTAAGTGTTGTCTTGAATAAAATTCGAGTAAACATGGAGGAAGTCAATCGTTTAGTTGCTCTATGCGAAGAAGATCTAGAATTATTAGATAAGAAGACACATGATCTAGTAGATGCAGCAGCACTAACGGAGCAAATGCTCCAATATGCAAACCGTTATCGTCATACACACGAAGAAGTTCGAGAAGCGATTGACAAAAGTTACTATTTATTCAATAAAGAATATCATTATCAAGAAGCATTAGACGAAATTGGTACAGCATTAGAGCGAGTAGAACCAGGTGCTTTCAAACGCATCGAAGATTTTTATTTTAATCATCCAGACTTAGTATAAAGCAAAAAAGCAGCAATCATGCAAGAACAAGACAACCATCCGTCTTGTTCTTGTCTTTTTTTATGTCTATCTGAAAGAGGAAACAAGTGAAAATGCCACCTGCTCTTGAAAGCACCTTGGACAACCGTTATAATAGAAAAGAATTTCAAAAAAGAGGGGTTTCTTATGATATATTTTGATAACAGTGCAACGACCCCAATCTTTCCGCAAAGCTTAGATGCATATGTAAAAACCAGTCAGCGGATTATTGGGAATCCATCAAGTCTTCATGATTTGGGCAATCAAGCTAATCGGTTGTTGCAGCAAGCAAGAAAGCAGATCGCTGATTTGATCCATGCAGAGCCAGAAGAAATCTTTTTTACTTCAGGAGGAACAGAAGGAGATAACTGGGTATTAAAAGGAACGATGATTGAAAAAAGAGAGTATGGGAATCATATGATCATTTCAGGAATCGAACATCCGGCAGTCAGTGAGACGGCCGAACAATTAAAAGAATTAGGAATCGAAGTAAGTATCGCCCCAGTAGATAAACGCGGATTTGTACGTGTTGACGAATTGAAAAAATTAATAAGAAAAGAGACAGTTTTGGTCTCTGTTATGGCTGTGAATAATGAAGTAGGATCGATTCAGCCCATCCAGGAAATCAGTGATCTTTTGGATGATTTCCCTAAAATTCATTTCCATGTAGATGCTGTTCAGGCAATCGGAAAAGTACCATTCTCGCAATGGTTGACAGGGAGAGTGGATTTTGCAACATTTTCAGCCCATAAATTCCATGGCCCACGGGGAACTGGTTTCATTTATTGGAAAAAGGGTCGTCGTTTAGCACCATTACTGACAGGTGGAGGTCAGGAAAGAAATCAACGAAGTGGGACAGAAAATGTTCCAGGTATTGTGGCTATGGCTAAAGCTTTACGTTTATCATTAGAGATAAAGGAACAAAAACCTGAGCAGACACAACGCTTAAAAGAAGCTTTAATCAATGCGTTGAAGTCGTATGATAAAGTGACGATCTTTTCAGAAGGAACCGACTATGCGCCGCACATTTTATGTTTTGCTCTAAAAGGAATTCGTGGTGAAGTTCTCGTCCATGCTTTAGAGGAAAAACAAATATTTGTTTCTACTACTAGTGCCTGCTCCTCACGTAAACATATGGCAAGCAGTACATTGCACGCGATGCATGTACCAAATGATTTGGCTACATCTGCTATTCGAATCAGCCTAGATGAAAATAATTCATTAGCAGAAGTGGAGCAATTTATGATTATTTTCAAGCAGCTTTATAAGAAATTTTCTGTAATCAATTAAAAGAGGAGTGTTCTTGTGAAATACAGTGAAATTATGGTCCGTTATGGAGAGCTTTCGACAAAAGGAAAGAATCGAAAAAGCTTTATCATGCAACTAGCACAAAATGTCAGACAAGCTTTGAAAGAATTTCCAGAAATCAAAATCCATGCTGATCGCGACCGGATGCATCTTTTGTTGAATGGTGCAGACAGTCAGCTAGTTATTCCAAAACTAGCAAAAATATTTGGGATCCAAAATTTTTCTCCGAGTATTCGGGTAGAAAAAGATGTTGAAGTTTTGAAACAAGCTGTTCAAGACATCATGAAAGAAATTTATACAGGGAAAGAAACATTTAAAATTATCGCTAAAAGAAGCGATCACCAATTTGAATTGACAAGTAATGAATTGAATCAAACATTAGGCAATGCTGTTTTTGATATTTTCCCTCATATCCAAGTTCAAATGCGTCAGCCCGATATTCCATTACGTGTAGAGATTCGTCGTGACGGCGCTTATCTGTCGTATGAAACGATCAAAGGAGCTGGCGGGTTGCCTGTAGGAACAAGCGGAAAAGGAATGCTCATGCTTTCTGGCGGGATTGATTCTCCTGTTGCAGGATATTTTGCAATGAAGCGGGGAGTGGAAATCGAAGCTGTTCATTTTGCTAGTCCGCCGTATACAAGTGAACAAGCACTGCAAAAAGCAAAAGACTTAACAGCGAAACTAGCGCCTTATGTAGGAACAATTCATTTTATTGAAGTGCCATTTACCGAGATTCAAGAAGAAATCAAAAAATCAGTGCCACAAGGATATTGGATGACGATCACTCGTCGAATGATGTTGCGGTTGACCGATGAAATTCGCCGTATTCGTCATGGTCTAGTTATTTTGAATGGCGAATCATTAGGTCAAGTGGCTTCGCAAACCTTGCAAAGTATGGTGGCTATCAATGAAGTAACGAATACGCCAATCATTCGGCCTGTAGCGACAATGGATAAACTTGAAATCATTGAAGTAGCGGAACAGATCGATACATTTAATCTTTCTATCCAACCTTTTGAAGACTGCTGTACGATTTTTGCGCCTCCACAGCCAAAAACACGCCCTCAACTGGAAAAGGTCCATCAATATGAAGAGCGTTTAGCAATAGATGAAATGATCCAACGTGCATTAGCTGGTTTGAAGATGGAAGAGATACAAGCAGAATCTTCTAATGAAAAAACTGAAGAATTTTCAGAATTGCTATAAGTGGTTGTGAAATTAGTGTTTTGAACTAATGTCGAAGATTAGCTGATAAATGATAAAAAAATTTCCCATGAAATAGCGACCCAAATAGTTAATTTTTGGGTCGTTTTATTTGTCTCGCACCCTTTTCCTTCCTACCTGTAACCTTGCTCCCGTGTTAGAAACATGTTACACTAAATATGTGAAATTATTAACAAGGAGCGTCGTTATGCGAGAAAAAACAGATACACTGCCAAAAGCAACTGCGAAAAGGTTACCTTTATATTTACGCTACTTAAAGATGCTGGATGACTCAGGCATAAGTAGAATCAAATCAAATGAGTTCAGCGAAATCACCCAAATTCCTTCTGCAACGATCCGCAGAGACTTCTCGCAATTAGGCGAGCTAGGCAGAAGCGGATATGGCTATGATGTCCCTTTCCTTATCGATGTATTCAATAATATCCTTAATACTAAAGAAGAAAAACGAATCGCATTAGTTGGATACGGAAATCTTGGCAAAGCATTGAAACACAACAATTTTAGAAGAAATGAAAATCTAAATATCGTGTGCGTCTTTGATAATGATCCAGCACTGATCAATCGAGTCATTGATGGAGAAATGATCTATCCGATTGATCGTTTCGCAGAGATAGCCAAAGCAAAAAATGTGACAGTAGCAATCTCTACGGTACCAAGTAAATATTCACAATCTGCTATTGATGAAATTGTCAAAGGGAATGTAACCGCTATCCTTAACTTTGCACCTGACCGAGTAACTGTCCCAGCTTATGTCAATGTTCAATACATTGATTTGACAACCGAGTTACAGACGCTTATTTACTTTGATGAGAATTACTCAGAAGTTTTTTCTTAGGAAAATTTGAGTAGGCTTATTGATCTTGCAAGGATCCGTCGTAATTCTTTCAAAAATTTTTTAATACTAAATGAAGTGGTTTTTTCACGACCACTTGTTGACTAAAAAAAAAAACCATTGTAGAATGAAGCATAACGCTGAACAAGAGGAGTAACTGGCACATTCATTCTTAGAGAGAGAACTATCTGCTGAAAGGTTCTCAATGACAACCAGTGAAGGTAGCTTGGGAGTTTCTGTCTTGAATGGAGTAGAGATAGACGAGTCGTGATCGTTAACTCACTTGAGAGGCAATAATGATTGATTATTGCAATTTAGGTGGTACCGCGTAAATCATACGTCCTAAAATACGAAAGTATTTTAGGACGTTTTTTAGTTTAAAGGAGGAAAACAGCATGACGGAAGAAAATAATCTATCAACAAAATATAACCCGCAAGAAGTTGAAGCTGGACGTTATCAGCATTGGTTAGAACAAGATTTGTTTAAACCGAGTGGAGATAAAAAAGCAAAACCTTATTCAATCGTGATCCCACCCCCAAATGTTACCGGAAAACTTCATTTAGGGCATGCTTGGGATACGACCTTGCAAGATATGCTGATTCGTCAAAAGAGAATGCAAGGATATGATACTTTATGGTTGCCTGGTATGGACCATGCAGGAATCGCGACACAAGCAAAGGTAGAAGCAAAGCTTAGAGAGCAAGGAATTTCTCGCTATGATCTAGGTCGTGAAAAGTTCATCGATCAAGTGTGGGAATGGAAAGAAGAGTATGCAAGTCATATCCGTGAACAGTGGGCTAAAATGGGATTATCTTTAGCTTACAGCAGAGAACGTTTTACATTAGATGACGGATTATCTGAAGCAGTACGTAAAGTTTTTGTTACCTTATATGAAAAAGGGTTGATCTATCGCGGTGAATACATCATCAATTGGGACCCTCAAGCACGAACAGCTCTATCTGATATCGAAGTTATTCATAAAGACATTGAAGGCGCCTTTTACCATATGAGCTATGAACTGGCAGATGGATCAGGCGTAGTAGAAATTGCGACGACCCGGCCAGAAACGATGTTGGGAGATACGGCGATTGCTGTTCACCCAGAAGACGAGCGTTATCAAGCGCTGATTGGCAAAAAAGTGATTCTACCTTTAGTCAATAAAGAAATCCCAATCATTGCAGATGAATATGTAGATATGGAGTTTGGGACAGGTGTAGTAAAAATCACTCCAGCACATGATCCAAACGACTTTGAGGTAGGTAATCGTCATGATCTTCCACGAGTGAATGTGATGGATGATGATGGTACAATGAATGAACTAGCAGGAAAGTATGCTGGAATGGATCGTTTTGCTGCTCGTAAAGCAATCGTGCAAGATCTAAAAGAAATCGGCCGATTGATCAAAATCGATACGATGGTCCATAGTGTGGGACATTCCGAGCGGACAGGTGTCGTTGTCGAACCTCGATTGTCTACTCAATGGTTTGTAAAAATGGCGCCGTTAGCAAAAAAAGCCATTGATAACCAAGAAACAGATCAAGCAGTGGAATTCTTCCCTCCAAGATTCAATCAAACATTTTTACGTTGGATGGAAAATGTCCATGACTGGGTAATTTCACGACAATTATGGTGGGGACATCAAATCCCTGCATGGTATCACAAAGAAACAGGCGAAATGTATGTAGGAATGGAAGCACCAGCTGATAGTGAAAACTGGGTCCAAGATCCGGATGTTTTAGACACTTGGTTTAGTTCAGCATTGTGGCCTTTTTCAACGATGGGCTGGCCAGACACGGAAAGCGAAGATTATAAGCGGTACTTCCCTACTAGCACCTTAGTAACTGGTTATGACATCATTTTCTTCTGGGTAAGCCGAATGATCTTCCAAAGTTTGGAATTTACTGGCGAACGACCATTTGAGAATGTCTTGATCCATGGATTGATTCGTGACGAACAAGGGCGGAAGATGAGTAAATCATTAGGTAATGGGATCGATCCGATGGAAGTAATCGAAAAGTATGGAGCAGATGCTCTTCGTTGGTTCTTATCGAATGGTTCTGCACCAGGACAAGATGTTCGCTTCAGCTATGAAAAAATGGATGCTTCATGGAACTTTATCAATAAAATCTGGAATGCTTCACGTTTCGTTATCATGAATATCGAAGGAATGACCGTAGAAGAGATCGATTTATCTGGAGAAAAATCAGTGGCTGACCGTTGGATTCTTACTCGTTTGAACGAAACAGTCGCACGTGTAACTGAATTATTTGATCGTTTTGAATTTGGTGAAGCCGGTAGACAACTGTATAACTTTATCTGGGATGATTTTTGTGACTGGTATATCGAAATGAGCAAAGAAGTACTTTATGGAGATGATGCTGTTTCAAAACAAACAACACGTAGTATCCTAGTCCATACCTTGGATCAGATTTTGCGTTTGTTGCATCCAATCATGCCATTTGTCACAGAAGAAATATGGGAACATATTCCTCATCAAGGAAATTCTCTAGTAGTAGCAGAATATCCTGTGGTACGTCCAGAGTTTGACGATGAAACTGCTTCTAAAGGAATGGAAGTATTGAAGGAATTGATTCGAGCCGTTCGAAATATTCGTTCAGAAGTGAATACACCATTGTCTAAACCAATTACGCTATTAATCAAAACAAACGATGCTAAAATCGATCAATTTTTAGTTGAAAATACAAGCTACATCGAACGCTTCTGCAACCCAGAAGAGTTGACGATATCAAGTGAGATCACTGCACCAGATCTAGCGATGTCAGCTGTTCTGACAGGTGCAGAAATCTTCTTGCCGTTAGCAGGATTAATCAATATCGAAGAGGAAATCAAACGATTAGAAAAAGAACTGGAAAAATGGACAAGCGAAGTGAAACGTGTCCAAGGAAAACTTTCTAATGAACGGTTTGTTTCTAATGCGCCGGAAGAAGTAGTAGAGGCAGAACGTGCAAAAGAAAAAGATTATTTAGAGAAGCAAACGGCTGTCAAAGAACGAATCGAAAGTTTGCGTACTATTCAATAAAAGCGGGGAATACCACTTATTCCGAATAAGGGGATGTGACATGATTATTGTCGCATCCTCTTTTTTAGTCTACTCTGATTACTTAGAAAAAAGAGCGATTTATCATGTATCCGGAGCAGATTTTTTTCTCTATCGTCCTTTTATTTTTCTTATGTCTTCTATTTGTTATAATAAAAGAGAAATGGGGGAATTGTTGATGACGATTGAAGAAGCAATAGAATGGATCCATAGTCGATTACCATTTGGTTCACGTCCTGGTCTTGACCGAGTCGAAGCTTTATTAGAAGTGGTAGGTCATCCGGAGAGGAAAGTAAAAACGATCCATATCGCTGGAACAAACGGAAAAGGGTCTACTGTAGCCTATTTGAGAAGCCTATTAGAAGAAGCTGGTCTGATAGTTGGAACGTTTACTTCACCTTATATCGAAACGTTCAATGAACGGATTGCAATCAATGGCAAAAGTATCCCAGACAATGACTTGATCCAGCTTGTAAAAAAATATCAGCCGCTGATCAAACAACTTGATCAATTTGAAGCAGTAGCTGGTATCACTGAATTTGAGACATTAACAGCAATGGCATTTGATTATTTTTTGATGAAGAAAGTAGACGTAGCGATTATTGAAGTGGGCTTAGGTGGCTTATTGGATTCTACCAATGTAGCTGTACCGATGCTAACTGGAATAACAACGATTGGGCTTGATCATACCGAGATACTTGGAGAGACGATTGGAGAAATCGCTGCGCAAAAAGCAGGAATCATCAAACAAGGCGTTCCAGTTGTCACAGGAAACATCGGCCCAGAAGCTTTTAATGTCATCAAACAAACAGCTAAAGAAAAAAATGCGATGCTTTATGTATACGGGGAAAATTATAAAATAAACTATCTGCATCCTGATGAGACTTGGGGAGAAGTATTTGAATTCTTTAATGAAGCAGGGAAAATCCCTCAACTAACCACGCCGCTTTTAGGGCAACATCAAGCTGAAAATGCAGGAGTAGCCATCGAATTGTATTTTGTTTACTGTCAATTGGAAAAGCTGCCTTTCCGAGAAAAAGATGTTTTGAAGGGGTTGAAGAAATCTCGATGGCCAGGAAGAATGGAGCGTTTGAGTAACGAGCCATTAGTTGTTTTAGATGGTGCCCATAATACGCATGCAATGAACCGGCTTGTTGAGAATTTGAAAAAAGAATTCAAAGGATATCAAATCAACATTTTGTTTTCCGCCTTACGGACTAAAAATGTTAGAGAAATGCTAGAACGATTGCAGCAAGTACCAAATGTCCATATTTATTTGACGACCTTTGAACATCCAAAAGCCATCGAATTAAGTGAAGTATCAGATTTAGCAAGTGAAAGAGTATCAATTGTTTCATTGTGGCAATTCGGATTAGCAGATATATTGGAAAAGATGACAAATGAAGATGTATTAGTTGTGACCGGTTCGCTTTATTTCATTTCAGAAGTTCGTCATTTATTAATACAATTAGGAGGAGACCATGAAGTATAATGCAGTGATTTTTGATATGGATGGTTTATTGTTTGACACAGAGTTAGTATATTACGAGGCTTCACAAGTAGTAGCAGATAGGATGGGTTTTCCATATGATAAAGACCTGTATTTAAAATTCTTAGGTGTTTCCGATGAAGAAGTGTGGGCGAATTATCATATGATTTTTGCGGAATTCGGCAAAACAAGCGTACAAAGATTTATAGATGATTCATACCAGGAAACGCTTGAGCGCTTTTCACAAGGAGCTGTACAAATGAAGCCAGGGGTGTTGGAACTCCTCTCTTTTTTAGAAGAACATCAGATTCCCAAAGTTGTCGCTTCCAGTAACCAACGAGCTGTCATTGAACTTTTATTGAAGAAGAACAATCTGTTTGAACGATTTGAGACGATTATTTCCGCAGAGAATGTCCAACGAGCAAAACCAGATCCGGAAATTTTTTTATTAGCCAATCAGAAATTAGGTACAGCTAAGAAAGAAACATTGATTTTAGAAGATTCACAAAATGGTATTTTAGCAGCTTCTGCGGCTGAGATCCCTGTAGTCATGGTGCCAGATTTGCTTCCGCCTTCCCAAGAATTGATCAAAAAAACGGCTGGGGTCGTTTCTTCTTTGCATGAAATCCCTGCATTGATAAAATAAAAATCCATCTCTTTTCGTATCTTATTTTAGAAAAGATAGAAAGGAGATGTTTTTTTGGAAAAACGATTGATGAAAGAAGTACCAACTAGCTCTTTACCAAGAGAACGTATGGAAATTTATGGAGCTGAAGCTTTATCGGATCAGGAGCTTTTAGCCATTTTACTGCGTACTGGTCAACACCCTCATAGTGTGATGTCGATTGCTGGCAATCTGTTAAAAACGTTTGGTGGATTGGCTTCTTTACGACAGGCGACTTTGCATGAGTTAGAAGAGATTCGAGGGATAGGACGTGTGAAAGCAATCGAAATCAAAGCCTTGATCGAGTTAGGCCGCCGCATTCAGACGGACCAAGAAAGAGCAGCTCCGGCCATTCGTACTAGCCATGAACTGGCACAACAATTGATTCTGGAAATGAAAGATTACAAACAGGAACATTTGATTTGTATTTATTTGGACACGAAGAATCAAGTGATCTTAAAAAAGACAGTGTTCATCGGTTCGCTGAATCAGTCAGTCGCTCATCCTAGAGAAATATTTCATTATGCTGTACGTTATTGCGCGGCAAGAATCGTTTTAGCACATAATCATCCGTCTGGTAATGTTATTCCATCACAACAGGATATGAATTTTACTAAAAGGATACAAAAGTGTGGAGAAATGATGGGTATCACTGTACTGGATCATTTGATCATCGGACGTAAACGATATTTTAGTTTGAGAGAAGAAGGATTAATGGAAGAGAAGTAAGTTGCTTTCTTGCAAAAAAAATGAAGCAAGTGTACAATTATATTGTAATTTTGTTTGGGAATAGAAGTTGAAACATCTGTTGCACCTCTATCGTACACGAGCAATGTTA
This sequence comes from Enterococcus sp. C46, assembly GCF_040887565.1. NCBI lineage: Bacteria > Bacillati > Bacillota > Bacilli > Lactobacillales > Enterococcaceae > Enterococcus > Enterococcus sp. C46. The sequence continues at coordinate 6,763 of NZ_JBFOGA010000013.1, read as the reverse complement.
CAATTTAAATAAGTGCTTTTGGCACGAGGAGGATATTATTATGGAAAACGGAACAGTAAAATGGTTCAACGCTGAAAAAGGATTTGGATTTATCTCACGTGAAGATGGAAGCGACGTATTCGTTCACTTCTCTGCTATCCAAGGTGACGGATTCAAAACATTAGAAGAAGGTCAAGCAGTGACTTTCGACGTTGAAGAATCAGACCGTGGCCCACAAGCTGCAAACGTTGTAAAAGCTTAATTTTATCTGTAAATCAAATTGATGGTAGGCATCAATTTTTACGAGAGAACAAAGCGAGTAACAAAAATACCTGCCACAAGAGGAAATTTCTCTTGTGGCAGGTATTTTTGTATGAAAAAGTAAATAAATTTTAAGAGGTTGTGAAAAAGCTGCCCTGTATCAAGCAATAAGAACAGCCAAATAAAAACAACTTGTCCTGTTTTCCGTTTGGTTTCTCTTATACTCAGGTCAGGGCACTAATTTCACAACCTCTTACTTATTCTTCATCTGGTGTCATGACCATCGGTAAAATCATTGGATGCCTTTCTGTACGTTCGAATAAGAATGGCTGAAGCGCGCCAGTCATCGCTTCTTTCAATTTATATTCTGAACAGTCAGGTCCATTTAAACATTCTCTTAAAGCATGGAATAAGATTCGCTGAGCTTCATTGATCATTTCTCCTGATTCTCGCATGTAAACAAATCCACGAGAGAGAATATCTGGACCAGCTAAGATTTCTTTTTTCTTGATATCTACTGTTGCAACAGCTAATACAAGACCTTCTTCTGAAAGCAAGTGACGGTCACGTAAAACGACATTACCGATATCACCGATTCCGCTACCATCGATATACACATCTCCAGCCACAAAATGCCCAGCAGGACGTGCAGAATCGCTAGTTAACGCTAAAACATCGCCATTTTCCATGATGAAGCAGTTTTCTGCAGGAACACCTACATCTTGTGCTAGAGAAGCATGGACTTTCAGCATGCGGAATTCTCCATGGACAGGGATAAAATATTTTGGTTTCATCAAGCGAAGCATCAATTTTTGTTCTTCTTGTCCACCGTGACCAGAAGTATGGATGTTATTGATTTTTCCATGGATTACTTCTGCGCCAGCTTCAGACAGCAAGTTGATCAAATGATTGACACTTGTCGTATTACCAGGGATAGGTGAACTTGAAAAGATCACTGTATCGTCTGGCTGGATTTGGATTTGACGGTGGGTACCATTTGCAATACGGCTCAAAGCGGCCATCGCTTCCCCTTGAGAACCTGTACATAGGATCATCGTTTCGTTAGCAGGCAAGCGATTGATTTCATGTGCATCTACAAATGTGCCGTCTGGAACTTTGATATATCCTAAACGTTGGCCATTGACAATGGCATTTTCCATGCTACGTCCGAAAACAGCGATTTTACGACCAGTCGCCACAGCGGCATCTGCTGCTTGCTGCAAACGGAAGATATTAGAAGCAAAGCTGGCAAAAATAATACGACCTTCGATTTTTGAAAAGATCTTCAAGATAGAATGACCAATCGTTTTTTCTGATTTAGTAAATGTTGGAATCTCAGCATTTGTACTATCAGATAAAAGGCACAAGACACCTTCTTCCCCGATACGAGCCATTTTATGCAAGTTTGCTGGTTCGCCAACGGGAGTGAAATCAAACTTGAAGTCTCCAGTCGCTACGATATTACCAGAAGGTGTTTTCACCACGATTCCTAATGCGTCTGGGATACTATGAGTCGTTCTGAAAAAGCTGACAGAAGTTTTTCTAAAACGAATGATCGTATCTTCATTGATTTCATGAAGCTCTGCCTCTCGAAGCAAGCCATGCTCATCTAATTTGTTCGTGATCAACGCTAATGCGAGAGGACCAGCATAGATAGGAATATTTGCTTGTTTTAGCAAGTAGGGTATTCCGCCGATGTGGTCTTCGTGCCCGTGAGTAATCACTAGGGCTTTTACTTTGTGCAAGTTTTGTATGATGTAGCTGTAGTCGGGAATGACATAGTCAATTCCAAGTAGATCGTCTTCCGGGAACTTGATCCCGGCATCAATCAAAATGATTTCATCTTGGAATTGTACCCCATACGTATTTTTCCCGATTTCACCTAATCCACCAATAGCAAAGACGCCTGTCTCATTATTTTTGATGGAAAGTTTCATATTAAAACTCCACTAATGAGAAATCAGCATTTTCTTTTTCGTATTCTAGATGACTTCCTTCTAGAAGTTGAACGAATTCAATATTGTATGGGGTATTTTCTTCCACACGTTGGCGAGCGTCTACATCGCTTTTTGCCTCAATGTAAAGAGATTTTGTTTCTTCCCGTTTAGGGTTACGTACTTTTGTTTCTTGATAATAAACTTTATAGATCATTGTTTTGTCTCCTTTATCTGCGTAAAGCAGTGATTTAGCTAGTTGATTTTTTTAGACAACACAAAACGAGGGGACAAGCCACCTAGTTTTTCATATGCTTTGACTAGAATACTGGATTCGAGTCAAAGAGACAAGCCTCGTTTTTGCTCATCTGTTCGGATATTTTTTCAACCGTACCTTCTGTATAAAAAATATACAACAATTAATTGTTATTCTAGCATAAAACAGCAAATAAGTATAGAAATCAACTAGATTGAAAGAAAAAATCAACGTTTATCATTTTACTATAATTATAATGACTTTTTTATGAGAGAAGTGTTCTATTAATAGGTTCGTTGTGCTATCATTTTTAGTAATGAAAATGTAACAAAAGATTAAAAGGAGATGAGAAAGTGAAACTAATGTGGCATTATACCATGCGTTATAAGAAATTCTTGTTTTTCAATTTCATATGCGTATTCGGTTTTATTTTGATTGAATTAGGACTTCCTACGATTTTAGCACGTATGATTGATGTAGGAATCCGCAATGATGATTTTGATTATGTGAAACAGCAAGGGATATTTATGATCGTTATTACCGTAATCGGTATTATTTTGAATATCTTGTTAGGTTATTTTGGTTCGAGGATCACGACCAATATCGTAGCAGATATTCGAGATGATTTGTTCGAAAAGATCCAAAGCTATTCGCATCAGGAGTACGAAAATTTAGGCGTATCTTCCTTGATTACTCGTACAACAAATGATGCTTATCAGATCATGTTGTTCCTGCAAAATATTTTGCGTATCGGTTTCATGGCGCCGATGATGTTCGTTGTCAGTTTGTACATGGTCATGCGTACAAGTGTGACACTCAGCTTGTATGTAGTAGGCGCATTGCCTTTGCTATTATTGGCGGTCGTAGCGATTGCTAAGGTGTCTGAGCCGTTATCTAAAAAACAACAAAAAAACTTAGATAAAATCAATAGTATCTTGCGGGAAAACCTTTCAGGATTGCGTGTGATTCGTGCATTCGTCAATGAAAAGTTTGAAGAAAAACGCTTTGCTGTAGTCAACGAGAATTATGCTGCTAGTTCGAAAAGCTTGTTCCGTTTGATGGCTGTTGCACAACCAGGTTTTTATTTCTTATTTAATATCGTGATGGTATTGATCATTTGGAGCGGGGCAGTGCAAATCGATGCTGGCGAACTTCGGGTAGGAGATTTGATTGCATTTATCGAGTATATATTCCATGCCTTATTCTCATTCATGTTATTTGCCAGTGTGTTCATGATGTATCCAAGAGCAGCCGTTTCAGCTGGACGTATCCAAGAGGCACTAGATGCCAAACCTTCGATTGTAGAAGATCCAAATGGTATATCGGATACGAAGACTAAAGGGTATATCGAATTTCAAAATGTAACATTTGCTTATCCAGGCCATTCGCAAGAGCCAGTGATTCGAAATGTCAGTTTTACAGCCTCTCCAGGAGAAACCGTTGCTTTTATTGGAAGTACCGGTAGCGGAAAATCTACGTTGATTCAATTGATTCCTCGCTTTTATGATGTGAGTGAAGGAAAGATCTTGGTCGATGGAGTAGACGTGAGAGATTATCGGTTAAGCAAGTTGCGAGATAAGATTGGGTTTATTCCGCAAAAAGCGCTGCTATTTACTGGAACGATTGCCGATAATTTGCGATACGGGAAAGAAGATGCCACACAAGAAGAAATGGAACGTGCAGCTGAGATTGCTCAAGCTTCAGAATTCATTTCTCGAAAACCAGATGGATTTGACGAACATTTATCAGAAGGTGGTTCCAATTTTTCAGGTGGACAAAAACAACGATTGGCAATAGCCAGAGCCATCATACGCCGTCCGGAAATATATATTTTTGATGACAGCTTTTCTGCATTAGATTATCAAACGGATGCGAAGTTACGTGCTCGTCTGAAAAAAGAAACAACAGAGTCTACTGTGTTGATCGTAGCACAACGTGTGGGAACGATCATGCATGCAGATAAGATCATCGTATTAAATGAAGGAGAAGTCGTCGGTATGGGGACACATCGGGAGTTGTTGGAAAAATGCCCGATTTATTATGATATTGCCGCTTCTCAATTATCAAAGGAGGAACTAGCATGAAAAAAACCTTTTCTTCCTTAAAACGTTTAGCTCGATATATCAGACCGTATCGTGGGACATTTCTTCTAGTGATCCTATTTACAGTTCTGACAGTGGCTTTCAACGTGGCTTTGCCATATGTTACAGGACTTCCTACTACAGAAATCAGTCGTAATATTGCCAATGGCGAATCAATCAATTTTTCTTATATATTCAAATGTCTTATTTGGATCACAGTGGTCGGAATAGGGTATTGTATTTCGCAATTGCTTTCTGGGGTTTTGATGACAAATGTCGTTCAAAGTGCCATGCATGATTTGCGAAGAGACATAGAAGAAAAAATCAATCGCCTTCCGGTTTCTTATTTCGATAAAAACCAACAAGGAAATATTTTGTCTCGTGTGACGAATGATGTAGATGCAGTCAGCGGTGCTTTACAACAAGCTTTTATTGGAATCGTAAATGCGATATTGGGAATTACGTTGGCTGCAGCAATGATGTTTTATATCCAGCCGATGATGGCGCTGATCTCTATGATCATGATTCCAACATCGATCTGGATCTCCAAACGAGTAATCAATGCTTCGCAGAAATATTTTCAAAGCATGCAGAATTCGCTTGGTGAGCTAAACGGCTACGTTCAAGAAAATATGACAGGTTTCAGTGTATTGAAAGTATACGGACGCGAAAAAGAAACATTGGAAGGATTCAAAAAAGTAAATCACAGCTTGAAATACTTTGGGTTCCGCGCAGCGTTCATTTCTGGGTTGATGCTGCCATTAGTTCAACTAACTGCCTATGCTACTTATATTGGTATGGCTGTTCTAGGAAGTTTCTATGTTATTACTGGGGCGATCGTTGTTGGTCAACTTCAGGCATTCATCCAATATATTTGGCAAATCAGCCAGCCGATGGGGAACGTGACCCAATTGTCTTCTGTTTTGCAAAGTGCATCAGCGGCAACAAAACGTGTATTCGAGATTTTAGATGAGCCAGAAGAAAAAGAAAACAAAGTAGATGTTTCACTGCCAGAAACGATTTTAGGAGATGTGACATTCAATCATGTCGATTTTGCGTATGATCCGAAGAAACCATTGATTCAAGATTTGAACTTTGAAGTGAAAGCAGGTCAAACCGTGGCTGTCGTCGGTCCGACCGGTGCCGGCAAGACGACCTTGATCAATCTATTGATGCGTTTTTACGACGTAGACAAAGGAGCTATCAGGATCGACGGGATTGATACCAAATCAATGAGCCGCAGTGACGTCCGTTCGCTATTTGGTATGGTCTTACAAGATGCATGGCTCTATCAAGGAACGATTGCCGATAATATCCGTTTCGGAAAGCTTGATGCGACAGATTATGAAGTAGTAGATGCTGCAAAAACAGCAAACGTAGACCATTTTATCCGGACAATGCCAGATGGATATGAGATGCCCATAAATGCTGAGGGAGACAATGTGTCTTTAGGACAAAAACAGTTACTGACGATTGCCCGAGCAGTGGTTTCAGATCCTAAAATTTTGATTTTGGATGAAGCGACAAGTTCAGTAGACACTCGTTTAGAAGCGTTGATTCAAAAAGCGATGGATCGCGTGATGGAGGGGCGGACAAGTTTTGTCATTGCTCACCGTTTATCGACGATACGCGATGCAGATCTGATTCTAGTGATGGATCAAGGTCAGATCATTGAAAAAGGAACACATGAGAGTTTATTGGCACAAGGCGGATTTTATGAAAAACTGTATAACAGCCAATTTGCTGAGGAAGCAGGATAAATCATAGAAGGGTAAAACAGTTTGAAACTTATTTTTTGTTCTCCTTTCTTGATAATGGTAAAGTAAGGTTATCAAAAAAAGTGAGGGCACGGAGATGGAACAGTTTTTAAATGAAAAAATCACTGAAGCCAAAAGAGAAATTGATCGTTTAACGCACGTCTGTCAGACAAAACCACTTGATTCAGCTGATTTTTTTGAAAATGAGTTTCAAATCGAACGTTTGGCAGCACAAATCGAAGTGTACGAATTAGTTTTGAAGAAAGTAATAGAAGAAAATATAGAGGTACAATAAACAGGTAAAACGTCAGTTTACCAGATAGCGCAAATAGGCATCTGGACTGAGCAGGTTTTACCTGTTTTTTTCTTATAAAATAAATATATGCTATGACCCGTGGTGCTAGTTAATTTTAATATCCTAAAGAATATCTCAAAGTTCCTTCAAAACGTCGTTGTGCTCGACTTAATAGAACACTGTAAGCCAGTAATATGCTG
>NZ_JBFOGA010000012.1:0-47696 GCF_040887565.1 Enterococcus sp. C46 | reverse complement strand
AAATTAGCTTCTTTTGCGTTAACTCAGATAATACTATTCATTTTTAATTAAAAAATATAAGGCATAGACATGGCACCATAACCAATATCATATTTTCTCAACTCTTTAGCACTCAATTTTGTGTAATCTTCTTTGATAAATTCCATTAAGCACTTAATTTCATTGATATTTATGCGTTCCTCAGCTTTTAATTTAGATAAATGTTTGTACACTGATATAATAATTTCAGGATATGGTTTATCCTCTCGTATTTTCTTAGCATCTTGAAGAAATCCTTCTTTTACTTCTACATTATTATATGACTTTGAATTATATGCATTCGCAATTAAGTCAAAAAGTTTTTCTTTTTTATCTTCCACCGACTCCACCTAGCACTTTCGTAAAACCATTAACGTAAGCTTTTACTCCTCTATCAACAATCTCAGAGCGAGCTCTACTCCAATCTACCCAACATTTTTGAGTATTACAATAAACACCATTTCCATAATAAGTTGCAGCATCTACTGTAATTCCTAAAGTAGATACACTCAATAAAACAATTCCTAAAATCAAAAAATACTAACAAATTTTTCTTCATATAATTGCCTCTCTTTTTTATAAAACAATTATATGTAATTTTCAGAACATTTTTGCAAAATTTTCATAAATAGTATCTTTAGTGTCATAATCGTCACCAATATTCTGTAAGATCAATCAAATTTTATCTCACTAATAATAATAGTCTTAATAAATAAAAAATGGTCTTCACTTTTCGGAATATTTATTATAAAAGGAGCTTGCTATAAAAAAGAGAAAAATTAAAACACAATAAAACATGTACAAACATATCAAAAAAGGCCAGTCAACAAACCTGTTAACTAGCCTTTTTTATCTTAATTTCTAAATAAACGATACAGCCATTTTTGCGGACGTCCACGATAGATCACGTGCGTTTCTACTGCTTCTATCCGTTGCTGCTCATGATAATTGAAAATCTCATCTTCAGTAAGATCATAGTCCATCATCAATTGCTGGGCTTTGGCTAATGCGCTCATTGATTCCTCATCATTTACATCCGCCGCAAGCGCCAGTAATTTTTGAATCTTTTCTTTTCTCTTGTCTGCCATTTTCTACTCCTAAAGGTAAGTGTGTGTTAAGTCTACTTCTTTTTTCTGAACGCTACTTTCCAGTGTTGCTAGTTCTTTTTGTGCTTTTTTCGTTCGTTTTAGTCCTTCTTTATACACCGTTGAAGTCTTATTATGACCTAACAATTCCAACTGTTCTAAGTCTTCCTCTAATTTCTCTACCCACATTCGCTTATGGTCTAATAAATTGTATTTCATGGTGATCTTCCTTTCTTCCTTTACTTGCACTAGCACTCTGTCTATAAAGCCAGTTCCCATGCCAGGTTTTTATCCTCATAGAATTTTGGATCGATATATCGGGTTAACTTATCGCATTCAAGCGTAAAGCTTTCTTTCTCGAATACAATAGAGATATTGTCCAATACAGTTCCTTCAAAGGCTAGCGCACCTAATTCTGTATGATTGTTTACCCAAACGACTTTTTCTTCAGTAATTCTAATTCCAAAGTAATCACGTACCCCATCGTAGCCACAAAGGCAAATGACCTTTGCTTGGTCAAAAAAGTAAGGCATTTTAAAGTAACGATCATCTACTACCGAAATTTCAGATCGTTCAAATTCTACAACACCATCTTCAGTTGCGGTTAACTGTGTTAAAATATCTGCTAACGATAGTTTAGTTTGTTTTTTCTTCATCTTATTTCCACCTTTTCCATTGTCTAAAAGTGATATCACTTTTAGGTTTTAGTATAAAAAGTGACGTCACTTTCTTAGTGCTGGTACCTCAAATCCTGCTTTTTCTTGGCAATCAATAAATCTAACGCAATACACATAATCCTGGATTCACTTTTGCCGTACTTCTGCTTTAGTTGCTGCAATTCTTTTTGTCTCTTTTCATCTAATGTCACGGGTAACCGTTTATTTCCTATTGCAATTGGCATTGGTACTCTCTCCTTTCATCGAAATAACCCCATGAAAAATATGGCTGCAATCATCTTGAATAGTAGACTCACGAGGACTAATACAAACCGCCAAAAGATCAAACAAAACACCAGTATTACCAAAAATACAGCGAGGTTTAACTGTACAGCTGCACTATCTCGCATAAGTATTTCGCCAACAAACAGTACTAACAATAAGGGAATAATCTTGTTCAAATGGATCACCTTCTTTCTCTTAAGTTATCGGGCTTTGCCCGTTTATTTCGCACCACCTAAGCGGCGGGGGCGGTTGGTGCGAAATAAGAACCATTCCCTTAGTTACTAGGCTTTTTTTGTCCTTATTTCACACATTCTCACTTTTCGGTATAAATGATTATTGACCTTTTTTTCTTTCAAATCGTTGATATGGAATCCGTTGTTAGTTGATAAATCACCTTATTCATTTTCGTTGTCTTCCTTTTTCATGGTGTAATATGCGCCATACTTATTGATATTTTCAAAATAATCTAACCATTCACTTGAAACAGTCTTGGCTTTTTTCGTTTCGATAAATTTCCATACGTTAGTTCTAAAGCTTGGTATTCAGAAGGTTTAATAGTGCTTGGTTTGACACCTACTTCCAAGCATAGTAAGGCTTGGAAAAACCATTTTGCATTTTGCTTTTTCAGTTCTTCCAGTGTTCGATAGTACGTCGCAATAAGATTCATTTCGACACCTGATTCAATCATTTCTTCCACAGCTACCGACAATTTTTCTTTATAATGTTTTTTTGGAACACGTGTTTCGTTGTATAGGAACGTCATATCCTCCATTTTTTGTGCCATTTTATCCAAAGGTAATTTGACAAATTCGTCATAGTAATTTTGAGCCATATTTTTTTCTCCTTTTTAGTTCTCTAATTTGGTTAACCAATATTCGTTTTCATAAGTTTCCAAGTTTTCTTGATAATGCAGTTCACATCCTGCAATCTTCACTAGGTCTTCAAATAGCATAGTCGGTGCATCCTCTACTAAAGGGGTTTCTATCGTCCAGTACCGCGGAATAAGTAAAGCTTCTGCTACTTTTTCAGAAATGACTTCTTTGTCCACCAAAATTTGAACGACTTCTTTCTACAGTCAATAATTTGTGTTGTGTTTTCATCAGCGTTTCTTTCCTTTCTCCTCAATCAAAATATAATCGCCATAAGACAAGGTATATTTTTTCCCGCATGTTGGACATTGATACAAACAATAGCTTTTGATACATTTCGCTCTTTCTCCGCAATCGCATTCGACAGTATGTGGTGCATGATAGTTTGGGAATAATTCGCTGAAGGGAACACCCAAATAATCAAATTTCTTTCGCATGATTGATTCTGCCTCCTCTTAGGAAAGGTTTTACTTCCTTTCGTTAGTTCTTTCTTTATTGATTTGTTGGCCAGAATGAATCAACGAAAAGCGACAAGGACAAGGGCGCGCAGCGTGCCATTTACCCTTGTCCTTGTCGCTTTTTGGTGATAAAAGGCAACTTGTTGCCGGTCTGGCAAATCAATAAAGAGATAGCGAACAGGAACGAACCTTTTGGTGAGAGGAAGCTTTTCCTATTTTGTCTTACAAAGCAAGACCCCTTATCTTAGTGAACGTGCAACGTTCACTTCCTTTCTTCTCGAACGGCGGTGGCGGTTGGAGTGAGAGAAAGGTTTTTCAATTGAGAAGGCACTTGTGCCTTCCTAAACAGGCCTTTCCCTTTCTTCCTGTTTCTATGTAAAACAAAAAGAGCTGCAGTCCTACATTAGGATTGCAGCTCTTCTTTTATTTATATGCCCATTGATCGCGTAAAATGATCAGGGTTTCTAATTTGCATCGATTCAATGACTAATTGATTCCGTTTATTGAAATGACCTGTGACGGCAATATTGTATTTTCCATCATCCATAATTAACAATTTATCGATAATTTCAATATCTGCAACTACACAATTAATCGATTCATGAATTGTTTGTAAAGTAAAGCGAACCAATAATGGTTGTGTTTTTATTACTCGGATTTTATCAAGCAAACCAACATATTTGTTCATCACGATCACCTCGCTAAAATTATAGCAAAAACAGTTAAAATTGAGAATTTTTATTCGATTTTAGATATGCTATAATAGTCAAGACAGTAAAGTTTGAAGACGGTGGCGACTTCTGGAAAGGTGGTGGTGCTTATGAATGTAAGTGCTAAAATCTATGAAAGGAGTAAGCCTTTTGTCCGCATATGAGACAATTCAAACCATTCTTGGTTTTGGTATGTTTACCATTGCTTTGATTAGTTTGATTGTAAATATGCTTAAAATGACAAAAAGAAATAACCGTCTACTTTAGCAGGTCAGCGGTTATTTCCAAATAACTAATATTCTGCCACCGTTCTTTAATCGGTGCTGTTAATGAGGGGTTGTTAGCGCAACTCCTCTTTTTCATGTTCATTATAGCAATATTTCGCAAGAAGTTCAACGATTTCCCGTTAACTCTACATATAAAGCGGTAGAATAGCCGTAAGTATAACAGCTGTCGCTGCTACTGTGACTTTAGTCAATCGCCAAAAGGAATTATCCTTTCCTGCTCTTTTTAAAAGATAAGAACAGACAAGATACACGAATACAAGAAATAGTGATCCTTTCGCAATTCTATTTACCAAAGGATTTTCAGTGACGCCCAAAGAAATCCCGTCTATAAATGCAATTACGGGTATCAATAGATCCATCGTCAGACTAATTTTTTTTGCCATGCTTACTCCTTCTTTCTCAAACTAAAACGGTAGATCATCATCGCTAATATCGATTGATTGTCCACCAAATGGATTCTGTGAAGCGTTCAATCCATTGTTGTTAGGCGTCGCTGTATCCCGTTGTTCGAAGGTGGCGGTGCTTGGACTGGTGGACGATTGATCAGCGTGCGCACGGCTCTCTGTCGCTGCTTTACTTTCTAATAGTTGAAAGTTATCTGCTACAACTTCAGTCACATATACACGTTGTCCTTGCTGGTTGTCGTAAGTCCGCGTTTGAATCCGCCCAACTACACCAATCAAGCTACCTTTTTTAGCTAATGTCGCCATTGTTTCTGCTGGTTTGCGCCAAATCACGCAGTTAATAAAATCGGCTTCTCGATTGCCGTTTTGATTCGTGAAATTTCGGTTGACGGCTAGGGTAAAAGTCGCTACTGCAGTACCACTTGCGGTATAACGTAAATCAGGATCTTTGGTTAAGCGTCCTACTAATGTCACATTATTAATCATCTTTATCTCTCCATTTCTCTATTCATCTGTTGGTGTCTTTGATAAGCTAGTTTTTGCTCTTTTTCTTCGACGTGAATCACTTTTTCCATCAAATTACTAATCGAATCCATTGTCTCATCGTACGTGATCGATGCAGCATAAGGATTGCTTTTTTGATATTTCTTCCAGGTATCTTTTAGCTCGTGACTATTTTTCAGTACATCCATATCCTTTTCATAGTATATCTTTAACGGATCAGTTTTTCCTCGACGTGTAAATGTATTTCTCACACTATCTTTCAAGGTCTTCTCATCGATCTTCTCCATTTTAGGAATAGTATAGAGATCATAAAAATCTTTTCCTCTCGAATTATCTGTTAAAAAATCAAAGGTTGCACTTAATTTTTCAGCAATAATTTGTTCTGTAGGATAGGATTCCAAAGGAATCGTTCGATCCTCAAACATCAATTTATGACTGTGAGTGATCGTTGCAGGATAGATCGAGTCACCTGTAGTCACATCTACCTTAAAATCTGGCCGCATGTTTTCCAAATGTGCCAGCACACGTAAGCTAAATCCTGGATAGTAATCGGTTTCTCTCGTTTCTTTCATTCCTTGAATCTCAAATTGAATGCCTTCTTTCGTCGGCGTTGAAAAAATTTCGTTTAGAACCGTTGTTAATGTTTCTTTGGTTACTTTCATTTCCCGTAAAGTCGTATCAATATCTTTGGTTGTGCGATTTTCAATGCCATACTTTGAGCCAATCAAGAAGCCGCCTTTTAACACAAAATTTTCACGATAAGGAGACTCTGAGATTTTTTCCAAGAATTTTTCCATCATAAAATGTCTTAAAACAAGCTGCGGATCAACTTCTTTTTCTCTAGAAATATTCTTCACTTTTGCTTTTAACTGCGTAGGTGTCATGTATCTTCTCCTTTAATTTAAAGCCATAATATAAGAACGCATCGTTTTGTCTGTTGGTAAAATTCGTCGATACTCATTCAATTTTCTAAGATTTTTTCTGTCCGACTCCATATAGTTTTTGATTGCTTTTACTTTGATTTCATCCTCAACGGTATACCAGGGATTCCAAATGTCACATAAAGTTCTTTCTGTATCATAAGCTATAATAGGATTCCCATAGCGACTTTTTATTTCAATCTTACCTAATTCATACCATTCCGCTTTTGTATAGTGTAGCTCAACTGCGAATTCCTTCAATCCTTTTTCAGAAACGTGATAACCGTAAGGTACAGTCAGATCGATCTGTCTAGGGATCATATCTGTTAAATCATACAAATCTAACGCGGTAATATGTGAAATAATGCCGCGTTCATATTTTTTTTGCGCCATAAACAATTCATCAGGAAATTGACCAGGTAAGGTGAAAAAACCTGGATACTCTCGATCCAGCTCCCCTCGATCTACCATACGTTTGATCGTTACAGGAGAAATGCCCGCTTTTTTGGCATCCTTCAAAGCCAAAGTTCCATTAAATTCTTCTAGCAGCTTGTATACCATTGCTTTTGTCATTTTCTCCCTCCTTTGTATACGTATAAACTTATAAAAACAGTATAACATAAGTTTATACGTATACAATAGTTAGGAAGATTTTATCGATCTAATTCGATTTCTTTTTGAATCCTCTGCTGGTTCTTCAATTGCTGCAGTCTTCGTTTGCTGGCACGCATTTTTTCCTGTTCTGAACGAATTTTGGCTTTTTGATTTTCGATTTCTTGTTGTTTGTGTGTGGTATTACGCATAAGATTAACCCTCCATTATTTTGCAGTGCGGCGTGTTCTTTTCTTGAAGTTCGTTTTTTTCTTTTCAGAAAATTCAAAGCCTGTAGTGAAGTCTTCTTTTAAAACAATCGTTGCTTCAAATGAACCCTTCTGACCTTTTAACCCTTTCACTGGTTGGCTTGTTCGGCTATTTTGAATGATCTCCTTCAGCTGTGTCGCTGTGAGTTTCTTTTTGGCAATCGTTGTCCATAATTTAAAATCACAGGCTTCAGACGTACAAGCTGCCACCTTTTGATAGAGCAAGACTTCTTGTTCCTGGCATTTTGGACAAATTCCTAAATGACGCGCGGCTTCTTGCTTTTCACTGGCTGCTTTCACTTCTTGTAACGTCGATCCAAAATCAGTGGATTGGATTTGCCCTGGTACGACTTCCAATAAGTGAGAGACAAATTTTTGGATATTGGCTAGAAAAGTGGTTTGTGTTCCTTTTCGTTCACCGATCTTTAACAAGTAGCTTTCCCATTTGGCGGTCATTTCGGCGCTCGTAAGCAGCGGCTCTTTTTCCACGGCTTGGCAAAGCAAAATCCCTTTATTCGTCACCACGAGCTTATTTTTCTCTACCTTGATATATTCCTTTTGTTTCAAGGTTTCAATAATATTCGCCCGTGTCGCTTCTGTACCGATTCCTTCCACTTCTTTCAATATGGATTGCGCTTCTTCACTATCCACGGTTTTCCCAGCTGTTTTCATTGCAGTGATCAACGTACCTTCGGTATAAGGTTGTGGTGGCTTGGTTTCTTTTTCAAGAACTTGTAGATCCACCGTCACCATTTCTCCTTTTGTCACTTTAGGAAGTAGCGGCTCTTCTTCCTTCTCTTTTCCGTCGCTCTCTTTTCCAAATAACTTCTTCCAACCTAGATCTAGCGGCACCTTTCCGATTGCCTTTAACTGAAGCTGCTGAACTTGCGTCAAGATCGTTGTTTCTTCATAGGTATACTTTTCCGCAAACATGGCCACCGTTGTTTTTAACACTTGTTCATAAATAGCCTGCTGCAGTGGACTTAGTTGTTCAAAAGCCGCTGCTGTCATAACCGTTTTTGTAGGAATGATCGCGTAATGTTCCTGGACTTTCTTATTATTCACATACCGACTATTCGGTGTATGAATAGGAGTCGGAATCGCTTCGGCTTTTAAAAAATGCTTGTATTCGTCTAAGTGATCCAACAGATACGCATATTCCCCTTCCGTAATATAAGGGGTATCCGTTCGCGGATAGCTTAGATATTTTCCTTCATACAACCCTTGCATGGCTTCCAAAGTATCTTTGGCACTAGCTTTCATGAGTTGATTCATTTTAGACTGAAGGCTCGATAAAGAAAAAAGACGTGGGCTAGCCGCACTTTTTTTCTCTGTTTCGACTTGAAGGATCGTACCTGGCTGTTTTCCTAATTGAACACCTTTTTCTTTTAAATAGGCTTCAAATGCTTCTTGTGTCGCTTGGGTTTCATTTGGATCAAGCTTCGCATCAAATGCGCCATTTTGAGCGATTACTTGGGCTTTTCCTTCAAAATATGGTTCTTTTTGGAAGTTTCTAATCTTTTCCTGCAATTGATAAATCATATAGAGTGTTGGGGTTTGGACTCTACCTAAAGAAAAACTTCCTGGTATGCCTTTTTGCTGCAAGAGTAAACTATACAGTGGGCTACCGTTCATCCCAATTAACCAATCGGCGATCTGACGTGCTTGTGCTTCTTCAAATTTTGGATAGGTCTCTTCTGCGTCTCGTAACTGTTGGAATCCCTGATAAATGGCTTCTTTTTCTAAGGAGTTGATCCAAAGTCTTTTAAAGGTTTTTCCTTGATTGGCGCCTGCTTGTTGAATGATTGACCAGGCAATCAGCTCCCCTTCACGATCGCTATCAGTCGCGATCACAATCGTATCAGCTGACTGCAGCTGTCGTTTGACGACACTAAACTGCTTTTTCTTATCTTTAGGAACATGATAGTGGTATTGATTGGGGAAAATAGGCAAATGTTCTAATGCCCATTGTTTCCATTTTTCATCGTACATATCGGGCGAATCTAACTCGACTAAATGACCAAAACCATACGTGATCACAGTTTCTCCTGTAAACAATCGATCTTGGATCTCAAAATACCCATCTTTTCGGGTAGCTTTAGAAAAGCTATCGGCATAAGCCTTCGCTTGTGACGGTTTTTCTGCTAAAATGACGGTTTTCATAGTGACGACTTCACTCCCTTTCTTGTTGTCTGCCTTGTTGAAACAACATCGCACGTTTTTGCTTTCTGATTTCTTGTTGCTGGATCTCATGCTTCAATTGATCATTCCAATCCTTTTTCACTTCAGGTACAAATTCATGTTCATGCTTTTTATAGCCTTTGTAGTATTGTTCTGCTTTATAGGAAAGAAGGATTCCTGCATTAACGTCTTTTATGTTGGCTTTTCTACTATAAAAACGATCAAAGTTGTATGTTCCATCTGCGCGTTCACATACTTTCAGTTCCTTCGCGACCGTGGTACATGCTTCTTTCAAATCAATTGTTTCTACTGGTTCGCCCTTCGCCAACATCTTTCCAAACGTAGATTGAACATCATGAGCAGACACCAATTGATTTGTCAGCTGTAAATTAGTTTCAGTTTTGTGTATGGCCATAATTGCTTCAGGTTCAACACTCATTTCTTTTGCGACTGCTTCATAAGTAGCTTTGTATTCTTTAGGTACTTGCCAATCATTTGGAATTCCTCGCTCACAACGGATTTTCTTATTGGTAAAAGGATCAACGATTCCCTTCATCTGTTCTTTTTCATAAAAAATATGTCCTGCACGATCATTGTCCACACATACTTCAATCGATTGAGGAAATGTTTGTTTTCGACTTAATTCAGAAATCGACTCTTCAACGTAATGACTGATTACATGATGTTTTAACCCGTCCATCGAAACTAACCAGGCATCTTGTAGTTTCTCCCGATTCAATGCAGCGTAACTTAACAGATCAATACTACTTTCAAAGAATTTTAAATGCTTCGGATCGCCTATTTTTAAATTAAATCCGTGATTTGGCGTAGGATTCTTGTCAATGTGTTTATACGTTCCCCGTTTACCGAAACGATTAAAATCGACGATCGTTCCTTGATAACTTGCCCCTACTGTCTCTCCTGTCTGTGGATCTTTCCATAAAAAAGCAACCGCATGATCTAAACGGTCGTCTCCAACTAAAAAATTTTGCCGTTCATGTTTCGGCTTTAGTTCAGCAATCAACCCTTCTTTTTCTGCATAATCAATCAGCCACTCTGGTAGTTTTCGTTCTTCCTTCAGATAATTCCTTCCTTTTTCTGTGAGTGGTTGATAATCAACGGGGTGATCTTTGTACTTTTCTGTCTCAAAATGAAGATTTTCCACTCGTTCTGTTTTGTCTTCATTCTTTAGAATAAAATCAGTGGCTGCTTTAAATTGTTGCTTAGGGTCTTGGATCTCTTTGTCTATGAAAAAAAGTTTAGCTAATTCAATAATGTCGCCACTAATATTTTGACTGTTCCAATAAAAACGTTGTTTTCTTCGATCAAAAACAAATGAATCATGGTCTTCTAAGCGATAGTCTCGTCCTTTATTGACTACAGCCATTCCATTGTTTCGAGCAAAATCCACTATATCGATCTGTTTACATCGATCAATAAGACTCATTTTTTTCTCGGTCATTTTAAAACCTCCCAAAAGAAAAAAGACTATCCGTTTTTCAGATAGTCTTTTTTACTTGTTTTATACACGTTCTTTTTGTGACAATTGTTGTTCATAATAGATTTCATTTTTTCGTTTTGCCACTTCTGACACTGTCTCAAGTGAAAATCGGAATGGATTTCCTAGCGCAAATTCTTCTGAAGGTAACGCCGTTTGGATCTCTTTTCCATAACTTTTTCCTTTTAAAATTACTTGATTATGCTGCGGATCTTCAATAAACGCCGCATCCTTCAAATGTAACGTTCGACCCGTATCTTCTTCCATTACTTTCCCGTCTTTCTTGTCGATCCAAAGTGAACCAACAGGAACAATATTCTTTTGTTCTGCCGTTTCTACAGTATTTTTATGCTCCTGCTTCACTTCTGCTGGTTGGATCTCTGGTTCTCTTTCTCTGTATTGATTGATTTCATTAGAAATGGTTTGAATGAATTCATTTGCGACACGGCTGACATCATTCATGATTTTCCCACGTTCCGCAGCTTCCTTATCATCCAACGTCTGACCATTCTTCGTCCATGCTGCAATATAAGGAATAGCTTTCTCCGACGTGTCCATTCCAAAATGTTTGCACACAATATAAGAAGTCATTTCTGCCTGCAATTCTTTAGTTGCGGTATCTAATTCTGAAAATTTGTGCATTCTTGCATGGGCTAATTCATGAATACTTGTAGCTAAATGCTGCGTAGGAGTATTTCGAGTATTCATGACGATTTCTTCTTCGCCAGTAAATTCGTTACGAACATACGCCCCACGTGCTTGTCCTAATTCTCTTTGATAGACTTCACTTTCTGTCATATCTCGAATTTGTATTCCAATATTGTTGGCTACCGCTTGAATCCCAGCTTGAAGTTCTGACTGTCCTTTTTTATCCAATTGAAAATCAAAGACACGGTTCGGAAAGATTTTCGGATAGTCTTCAGGTTTTAACTGTGTTTGTGTGATATCAAACACTTTTTCAATCGTGTAGTAAGTTTTTTTGATCACTTCGATTTGACCACTTTCGATTCGTTTTTTATCTTCTGGTGTAGCTTCTATTTCTCGAACAAAGCCACGTCCTTTCTCATAAAATCCTTTGACCGTTTTTCTGACAAAGATCTTGTTCCCTTGTTCCCCTTTTTTGATATAGATTCCTTCTTTTTTCAACGCGGCACGACCTAAACAAGCCGTTGCACCTGGAAATTGTTCCTCAATCAATAATTGATTTCTAAAGGATCGTTCTGGAAAACGAGACATAAAGTTCAAAAGTTCTTTGACGTCTTCAGGAGAATGAGTATGCTTTTTCACCGCATCCAGTGCCTGTTGCGAAAGGGATTTAACTTCTTGTTTAATCTCTTCTGCCGTTCGTTTTTGATAGCCCTTTTGTTTTGTTTTTGTTTCTTTCGACTGCATTTGTTCTTTCGAAACAGGTTCATTTTTGACCGATTGTTTTTGTTCCTTCTCAGGTACTTGTTCGCACAATTTTGCTAACTCTAAATAGATGGGTTGATTACTGTTGACGCCATCCCCTAGATCCATTCGGATCTGATCGACTACTTCTCCGTTCTTCACTTCTTCAAAATAGAATTTATAATAACCTGCTTCTGCGGCGTATTGGTTATCCAACGTTTTGAGTTGATCGATCAATTCGAATGTTACGATCTCCCCACCATAACTTTTCAATCCTTTTTCTGGATCATTTTCGTTGAATTCTACTCGATAAAAATGATCGTTTTCTTTCTCCTTCAAAGAATCAGTTGGTACAGCCTCTTCAAGTAATTCACGAACAGCTGCTTTTTCCTCTTCCGACGTGGCTTGGTATTTTTTAGATTCCTCAAATTCCCCGTTTTCATTCAGTTCTAAAGTGACTTTTCGATAGCCTTTCAGAAAATAAATGGTCGGATTTTTTTTCCATTGCGTCACTCGTCCGCTGTCAATGATTGCTTGTACTTCAGGAAGAAGGTTTTCTTTTCCTTTTTCCGATCTTTCTTTCAGCTGTTCTAATGTTTCCAATTTCCGTTGGTATTTTCGGATCGTAGCGGCTGAAAAAGTCGATTCACCTTTTTCAAAGCGTTCGATTTCTTCTTTGATTCTTGGAATATTCTCGATCGTCATATCCAGTCCGCCGTACTTGTTATAGCCCATTTCCTTTATCTCTTCTTGTCTTTCAAGTTTTTCTACTTGTTTTTCTTGTTGCTTGATCTCTTCTCTCAGACTATGCACTTTATTTTCGATTCGCTCTTGTTGCCTAAACCAAGAATGCCCATTTCTCTTATCGTTCATTGGTTGACCGTTGGTCTTTCTCTGGTGTTCAAACATCTTTTCAATTTGTTCGTTTAATTCATTTTGCAATCGTACTAATTTTCTTTTGGATTTTCCCAAACGACTATTGTCTAGTGGTTCTTTTTCTTCTGCCATGTCCGTTTCCTCCTAAACAAATGGATAATCTTCTGTCGCATCGACGAACGTCTTCGTAGTCAGATTTAACGTTAAAATATCGCCACTTTGATAAGCTTTTGCCGCTTTGTCTGTGACGACAAAAGATCTGCCTGTTTGAATTTCTGTCACAAAAACGAGATTGTCTCTGCTTTTTTCAACAACAACTCCAATAGTTGAATAAGCCATTTCTTCTTCCTCCTTTCTTTTGATATAATGTAGTCGGAAATCGCACCACTCAATAAATTGGCGGAAAACAATTCATTGAAAAAAAGAGTCCTGGACAATCACGTTCAGGACTCTTTTACTTCTTTTATTCACTTAACAACTAACACTCTGTGAGTGAAATGGACTCTTCAATGCTTTTACATGGAAAGTTATTGATTCCCTCTTCATTCATTTCCCAAGTAGTATAATAAGGTGCTAACTTGCCCTCATATTCTTGAATGATAAAATATTTTTCACCATTCACATGATTACAACAATACACACCAGTAGCTGGGTACTCAACGACTAAAAATTGATTTGGATCAAACTGTTCGTTTCTCAACATTTCTCTTATCTGGAACAAATGCTCTTTTTCCAAACAATCGGGAAGTTGTTCGATTCGTTCTTTTTTTAGTGATCCTTCTATGACTTTCCATTGATTCAAATATCGTTTCATTTCTCTTCCTCCTACTGTCTTTCTTGTTCCATTTGAATTCTTCGTTGTTGCTCTTCGTATGCTTTACTTGCGTGGTATTTTTCTTCATGGGCATTAATCGTTCGATTTAATTGACGTAAACTCCGCTGCGTGACAACTCTTTGTTGGAATTGTTTCCTGCGCTTCATGAATTCTTCGTAACTATATTTGTATTCATTCGTTGGCAATTGTTTAAGCGTTCGAAAGGATCGTTCATTGTAAATAGATTGCATCTGATCAACACTTTCTATTAATGGTTTTATTTGACTATCCTGTTTCTTCAGCTCTGTTAGGATGGCATTTCCTGTGCGCTTTTTTAAATCAAAGAGAGCGTTTTTCTCTGTATCCTTTGATTCTCTCTTGCTTTCCCCATAAAGACTTTCTGCTTCTTCTTTCAATGCTTTTGAAATCTGTATATATTCTTGATATTCAGGTTCTTTTGTTAACACATATTGGGTTAACTCGTCGAGTTTCTCTCTTGTGTATGGTGAAAGTTTAGTTCGATTTTCATCCCCATAATTCCATTCCGAACGTTTTTCAGGTAAGGTTCTATATACTTCATTTAATAAGTTCATTGCGTGTCGATCATAACGTACTGGCTCTTTTACCACTTTTGTTAAGCTGTTACGCAAATCACTTTTTCGTGTCAATAAATTTCGTTTCTCCATACCAATCATTCGATCCTTTTCATAAGAAAAACGTTCTAACTCATGTACATAATTGGTCTTCATTGCGTCTAATGTTGCTTGTCTTCTCTTACCTTTCGGTACGATATAACTCACACCATTTTCAACCTCAGTGTAAGGTTTACGCGTATTTTCTTTTTCAACAACTGCAAAATGAATATGGATATGTTTAGTATTGCGGTGAATCGTTGCCATCCAGTAGCCTGTTTCATTCAGTTGCTCTTTCTCGAATAATGTCTCCATCATTTTTCTTCCAGCTGCTTTTAACCCTTCTTCATCTAAAGTATCTGTTTTGGTATCGTACAATCCTATTTTTTCAAGATAAGAATTATCATGAGAGACAACATCTTGATAAATGATTGAGCCTTTTTGTTGTCCTCTTTGGAAGATTTGCTTAATCTCCTTCAGATCACTTCCTTTCACTTCGTCTGAAGCCATAGAAAAAACTCCAGGAAGATTTCCTAAAGCTTTTTTGTGTGGCTCTGTTTGATATTTTTTTATTGCTTGGTTCAAGCGTTGGTATTCTTTTTGTTCACTTTGCGTAAGTTCTTTCTTTTGTTCTAACGCATAGTGACGGGTCATATAAGAAAGATATTTGGTAAAATCTTGTTCCTCTAACTTGTCAAAATTGATCCCATTTCCCATCAAAGATTGAGCTTCATTCGACGTTTCACTGAATTCTTTATCCGTCTTACTCTCCGAAAAAGTTTCTCCTTCAGGAATATAAAAATCCTCTAAAGCATTCTTGATTCGTTGCAGTTCCTGTTCTTCTTCAGGCGTACGTCGTTCCATTTCTTCCAGCGCTTTTTCTCTTGTCATATAATCAATGTATGTTGAAAAAGATTTTTTATTGGGCAAGGTAAATTGACAAGTAAGAATGACTGCAGGCGATTTATTCATCACGTTCCCCTTCTACTTTTTATCTTTTTAGAATCTTCGTTGGATCAAATGGATCTACTCTGGCATGAACAGATTCATTCACAGGTTTCTTCAACTGAGGGGAATATTTTTTGGTTTGATTAGATTTAATTTTTCCTTCCACACGTTCTTTTGCTTCTTGGTAAACCGTTGAATTTGTACCAATTAGTATTCCTGTATCTTTCAAATGAAGATCTGCAAACTCTGAAACCATTTCGGTTAAAATAGAAATTTCTTTACTCATTCCATTCAACTTTGCTTGATTGGAATTTACTTTTTTCTCCATTTCTGGATCATAATTCATACATAGAAACCGAACGGCTTCACTATAGTTTTTAACTTCTGCATGAGTAGAAATAATCTCATCCAACACATCGATATGTGTTTGGTGAAAGTAAATGTGTTTGTCTATAACCTTTGCCATATCAAAGTTCACTTCCTCTATTTTGCTCGATCAAGATTTCTAAAATACGATTGTTTTGGCTAACATATTCTTCTAATATCTTTGTGTTATAGCTTTGAATTTCTGAAAACTTTTCTAATAACTGATCAAACTTTTCTTTTTTATATTCCATCAAAGGACGATCAAAATCATTTTCTATTAGTAATTTTAAATAATCGTTACGACTCCATTTATGACCCGTACGGTTACTTAGTTCGTCACATCTTCGATCAATTTCTCTTACGATTTTCTCATCCACATTTCTTATTCTTACTTCCATATTAATTCCTCCAATTTAAAAAGGATAGCGAAAAGGAGCCTACCCTTTTTGCTATCCTACTACCCTCCTTTTACTATCCTTCACTATCCTTTCACTATCCTATTTTTAAATATTTTGTTCCCACATTTATTTTTGAGAAACGTAATAGGCACAGCCTATTGGAACGCTTTTTTTAAAAAGTGTTCCCACGTTTCCTTATGCTCTTTAAAAAATAAGGTGTTTAAATGGAATTTTATATTTTAGATTCCTTGAACTGTTCCCACTCATCAATCAATTGGCTATAAGTAGCCATTAATTTTTCTTGCTCTTGTTGCTCTCGAATCGACAAAAAATCAGTTTGATCCATTAATTCTAAATATTCTGTTCGGTATTCAATGTTCACCATACCCGCTTTACTACATAGTAATTGATCCTGATTTTCTTTCACTTTGAATAACTGCTCCTTCTTTAAGATTTTTAATTCCGTGCCAACTATAAGCACAATTCTGTAAAGAAGAATCATTTTCAAAGGATTCTCCTTATTTATTCATCTTTCATAGGAAGTTCTAAATCACCACTTTTCCTAAAACATATGGTTGGTTTTGTTGAATATTACTCCCATCTAACCACAATTTCCCAATGCCATATCGTAGACTTGCTTCAACTTTATAAAAATTGTAGACCTCTTTTCTTCGGTCGATTGTTTTCGTCTCCTGTCCATCTTTTAAAATAGATCTGATGCCCTTAACGGTCGCTTCTTGAATACTCGTATGAACAACATCCGTATGGATCAGCTCCTCATACTTTCCAAAATCAACGTAATACTCATAGCCACTCAGCTTCGGAATTAGATCAATAACCATTTCTTTTTCGATTGATCTTTTAATAAGTTTCATGAATACATAACCAAACAAAGCGAGAATAAATCCTACTTCAAACAAATACATATATCGATTTATAAATTGATCGATCGTCGTTAAGAAGTTCTTTATCCCCTCTACCGTTCTTCCAGATTGCTCGGACCAATCTGCTAGAGTCGTTAACATACTGCCTAAGATAAGTAAGTCCAATAAACTTTTGAAAAGATTACTCATTGTTAAATTTTTCCTGACAAATTGAACGAGTAAGTAACTAAAAATAGAAAAGCACATGACACACATTAATGTTATTACTACCGTGAATATAATTGACGCCGCAATCTGTTTTGGCTCACTTAACAAGTAATAGGCCACCACCAAATAACCGATTAAAGTAACCATAAGTGAAGCCATGTAACTAAAAAGTTTTCCTATTGGCCATAATTGCAGCACCCAAAATTCCTTTCGTTTGCTGTTTCTTTTCAGAGGAAACCAGGTGTGTTCAATCCAGTCGTCCGATTTCATTTCGATTTCTTCCCTAAACTCTTTCCTCTTATCTTGCCAATGAGAAGGCATGAATTCGCGTATTTCTAAACATAAAAAGATCAACATAATAAACGATAGTAGACTCATGAACCAATTAAATGATAAATCTTCATTGGTAAACCAAAGAAAAATTGTACCGACGATAACAGCTAAACTAAATAAAAAAGCAGCTATACCTAAGGTGATATAGCTGATCCATAAACATTTTTGATATACTTTTTTCACATAAAATCCTCCTGTGTTTTTATTTGCTATCAGCTGTAAAGTATTTTTTAGCAGCTAAATACAAAGCTTCAAATGATCTGAATTTTAAGGTATCTAAATTCTTTCTACCATTCTTCAACTCAGATATTGTCGTGTTAGATAGCTTCACTTCTTGACTTATTTCTTTGGCTTTTACAACTTTAAGATAGGCTTTAATCAATACTTTCTGCTCAGCGAAAGTATCTTTGCCGACCAAATTCGCTCGCTTCATTTCTTACACTCCACCTGTTCTTCTAAATATTTTCTTGTCTAATACGATCAATTTTTTCTTGAAGTTTTTGAATGATCTCTTCTTGATCTTTCATTTGCGCTTTTGATGTTTCAATTTCTTGCTGGTAACCATTAATCTTATTTTCAGTATTTTCCTGATCATCTGCGACTTGATAAGGCAATTGGTCTTTTAGTTTATTCACTAATTCTTCATTCAAATCAATGGTTGCTTGCAAGGATTCAATCTGTTTTTGTGCTGCTTTTTGTTCTTTCTTGTATCCTTTCACTTTGTAATTGATCGCATGTTGTTCATAATTATCATCTTTCACTTGATCCTTAACCTTATCTTCGTGAACGTAATAAATCAGATCTTGTGGTTCTTGCATATCCACTTTTGGATCAATTTTTTCAGGAACAATGGTTAAACGCATGGCGATATATTCTTCTGGTACATGTGCTAATTTCACTACAAAATAATCATCAGACACCTTGATCAATTTGGCTTTTATTGCTTGATAATCACCTTTAGCTGTCTTTACTTCTACGCGATAATCAAGATTAGCCAGTTCTTTTAATAAGCCTTGATCCTCATCGTCAATCGCAAATTCAAAAACTAATTGCTGATTCGCTCCTTTTTCTTTTGATACCATTGTCAGTTCTTTCGTGTTTAAAAAAGCGTTCGTGCTTACCTCATCTGGTATGTTTACCTTCTTATGCGTATAAATCGGACTAGCAAGAATCAAAAAGCCGAGAATCGTAAAGATTCCCAGCCATCTAAGATAACTTTTCCGTTTTTTAAAACGTTGTCTTGCTCCTTTTTTCTTACTCATTTTCTTCCTCCTAACGAGTGAAATAACTAAAGTCTGTGACTTTCCATTGACCATCTACTTGTTTTTCAGTGACAGTTAATCCACCTTTTATTTTTTGCGGTTTGACATCTTTGAATTGAGGATTGCCGATTGTATAATCAACAAATACGACAAAATTTTGTTCCTCTTTTACACTGCTTGTTTCAGCGTAAGTTTGCACGTCACCTAATGTAAAGGAGTAACTTCCATAATCATCATGTTGGTGATCATCATCTGCAGGACTTAATTTGTCGATCACTTCTTGGGTTGCGACATCTTTTAGTTTTTCCGTTAATTCATTTCTGCTTAGTGATTTATCAATGGCCAATTGACCGAACTCTTCTGCCGTCTTTCTTTGGGCATCTGTGACTTCTTCTTTTGCTTTTGTACCGTCTTGTTGCTTCAGCTGATCGATTTCTTGGTTTTTCTCATTGATGGTTTGATTTAACTTGTCGATCTTCGCCTGTGCCTCAGAGGAATTTTTTTTGAGCTTCTCAGACGCGTTTTTAGCCACTTCTTCAATTTTATAGGTATTTGTCGCTTGTTCCTCTTTCAGCTGCCAAAAGAGCGCGATATTGCCAATTAAGCTAATGCTGAGTGCAGCTGTTAAGACGATTTTTAACGTTTTATTTTCCATATTTTTTCTCCTGATCTATTTTTTGCTGCTATTCAAAAATGGTAATGGATCGATCCATGTACCATCATCTGTGAATGCGTGTCCTTGTGCTTGACGCCAATCCATTCGAGTGAAGCCTAAATGCAAGTGTGCTGTATCTCGTATCCCGATTACTTGACCAACTTTCACTTGATCTCCCACTTTCACACGGGAATTTCCTGTACTATTTGCAAATTCTTGATATACCATATTCAAGCCGTCGTAATTAATCACGATCACACACGCGCCCAAACCTGAAATACCAGGATTTCCAACGTACACGACTTTTCCTCCATGAACCGCATGAATCTCACTTCCTGGATGATCAACTGAACCAAAGTCTAATCCATCATGGAAACCATTCGGACGGAATTCACCGCCTGGATTCGTTCCAAATAATTGACCACCGCTGAAGGAACTTTTATCTAAACTGCTGCCAGGGAAAGGATTCGTCCATTCACCAGTAATCGTACCGTTGTCATTTCCGCCTTCTCCCCAATGTTTGATCGCAAATTCATCATATTCTGTTAATTTATTTGAGGTAATAATCGACATACAACCTGTATAATAAGGACTATCTTCAGTGATTCCTGCAGCTGCATAACCACCTCGTCCTAAAATCAATAAGCTTGCGCCAGGGCTTTTATTTCCTACGCTTGCATTAAAGTTTGACTGCGTAGCTACCATAAATCCGTAATAAGAGAATGCGGCTTTTGAGTTGGGAAACTTCATGTACCAGCCACCTTCAATACCACCAATTCCTCGTGCAGTACCCTTTGGAAACAAGCAACCATCAAACCAGGTAATTCCGAAAAAATTCAAGTCGTTTTTAGCAGATAGAGACGTTCCAAATGCCGATTCATACCCGTATTGCGATAGGATCACACTTGGCAATAATTTGTATTTTACGGCTGCTCCTACCGCATATTGCGCAATTTCATCTGAAAATGGGCCTCTCCCTTTGATTTCTTTATAAATCGGTAATCCTTCCGAATATTCTCCTGTAAAAGCTTCGCCACCACTGCTTGAATCTGAATCCGAATTATCAATCGAACCCGCCGCAAGTATTAGAAAAAGGGTCACGAACACAGTGATCAAAATAGTCATCAAACCTGCAGAAGTACCAAACAACCACAAAAATAAGCGTCGCTTTGCACGACGCTTAACATACTGCTTGATTAAACTTTCATTTTGGTTTTCCATTATTTTCCTCCATCAAACAATTTTAATTGACGTTTGTTCGGACTAAAATGAACACGAATGGTTTCTTTTGAGCCAAAATTGATCACAGCGTCTCCTTGATTTTGTTGAGGAATGGATTCTAATTCTGAGTTCGTCATTGATTTACCAACTAATCCTTCTATATGACGTAAAATAGATTCATCCATACGCATAAAGATCTTCGTAGAAGAAAATTCAAAAACTTTCTTCAGTTTCGAGAAGTTATCAGAAGACATATTTTCTGGCACCATTTCTTGTGGGGATTGTGTCGCTAAAACAGTCATTGCTTCTACTTTACGCATTTCTCGTTGGAAGTTTGTGACATAATTTACCGTTTCAATGAAATCTGGATTAATCGCATTATGGCACTCATCAATCATCGCCAAGAAGCGTTTGAAATCTTGTTCTTCCATTTGTTTTTCTTTAATTAAACGTCGTTGTCTTCTTCCTTGAATCAATGCCTGATTCCAAATCAACGTCATAGCCATGTACATTTGACATTGTTGCACCCCACGATCCAATCCAGTAATAGAGTCAATGTCAAAAAAGACCAACTGTTGTTGGTCAAGGTGTCGAATCGTACTATGACCATCAAAAATCATGCCATACGTCTCACATAAGGATTCTACGATGGATTCCATTTCTTCTTTTCGATTCTTTTTCTCTTGGGAAGCACCTGGTAATTCCAGTTGTCCTAAGAAGTCTAAAAATTCTTTGAATGTCGGATAAGCTTCTGGATCTTTCCCTGTGACTTGCGTATCAGTATTTGAACGCGAGTTTGAGGAAGTAAAGCCGCGTGGTACTGTTCCATACTCTTCATAAAAACGATTTAAATAGGTCTTAAATTCTGCTTTCATCGTTCCTTTTAGCTGAGGACTCACTAACTGTACCTGATAGACCACTTTGTCTAAGTGTGTTTGATAGGACGCTGCTTCATTGATCTTCAAATCTTTGACTGATCCATCGTCATATAAACTGGATGCTTCATCATACGTCCGTGTGGCAAATATTTCTAAAGGATTGATCATCCCGTCAGATCCGTCTAAGCGCACCATAATACCGTTATATTCCTTTAAGA
This sequence comes from Enterococcus sp. C46, assembly GCF_040887565.1. NCBI lineage: Bacteria > Bacillati > Bacillota > Bacilli > Lactobacillales > Enterococcaceae > Enterococcus > Enterococcus sp. C46. The sequence continues at coordinate 25,880 of NZ_JBFOGA010000012.1, read as the reverse complement.
AAGGAATAAAGTCTTTTCCCTTTTCAAAGCCCCAAATAAAGTCTCCTGCAGCTAAATGGGCTTCCGCGATCATTTTAAGAACGGTCGATTTACCAGCTCCCATCATTCCTAGAAGCAAGGTATTAGTAGACAACCGTACACTATTTTTATACGTTGCATTCCAGACAAATGGGCCGCCTGTCATGGTTTCCCCATATTGTGTACCTCCTGGATCTTTTAGCGTTTGGTGGTGGAACGGGAAACCTCCGCCAATGTTTAACGATGGTAGTGATTGCCCTTTGATATTTCCGAACCATTCAGCTTGTTCATCGAACATGGTAAACATCGATTGCCAATCTCGTTTGGTTTTATGCAGATAAGTCACCGCACGATAATCCATCCCTTTTAGATTTTCGATCAGTTCCTGCGCCCGTTCATCTACTTCTTGAATCGTGTTTCCGTAAACATGTACTCTCACTTTGACTTGTTTAGAAATTTCACCATTAGAAGTCAATTTTCGGGCATATTCCGCTAGTTCCAGGTATTCTTCTGCGCTTTTATTTCGGTCAGTCGCTTTTCGTTCGTTATCTGATCGATCATTTAATTCATCTAAGGCACGATTGATTTGATCAATCACTTTTTGCTTTTCATCTGTGCTAACATCGAGTGTGGCCACTGTATGAGGATTGTTCATGAGATTGGCCAACCAAAAAAGCGTTGGATTTTTTGTGTAGTGATAAACTGTCACACACCGTGAATAACCATTTCCATAGGTCACATACTCTTCATCGAAATTTAATCCACCTTGTGGCATCACTTGTTTTAAAAAATCTAAATCATACCCTTTGGATTTTAAAATTTCGATTTCCCGATTTCCTAGTTGCTTTAATGGATCAAGTACTTTTTGATCATTTTGTGGTGAAAAAGCTGTTTTAATCGCTTCTAACATGTACAGTCACCTCTTCTTGTTTGATTCTTTACTTGGTTAAAAGATTGCCCTTTTCCCAACTTACTCAGGCTTAAAGTGTGAGAAAATTTTCTAGTGATCTCTTCCTTCGGAACATCATTTTCTAACCATATCAACGGATATTTCATTCTCTCTTCTCCATTCCTACTCATCATTCATATTGTTCATTCGATAAAGAATCTTGATCAATTCTTTTTTGTAGAGTGGTTTTAACCCTAAAATGCCACTAGATCGCATTAACTGACGATTTCTGGTTTGTAAATCCTTGATTGTCTTTCCTTCAATGACGAAAAAGAAGCTTAAGTCAGGACGTTCTTGTTCTGCTCGTTTCAATTCCTGGATTTCCTCTACTAATTTCTTTTCATATTTTCTTAATCGCTGTAGATTTCTTCCTAAGGATTGTTCCATACGATTCTTATCTAATAATTGCCGCTTTTGTACGATTTGTTCCGTTAGATCCGTCTCTGTGGTCAAACTAACTAACTTAATTGTTTGCACATACGTACGCATGACGGTGGTCAACTGATTCATTCGTTCTAGTTTCTCTTGTTCGTTTAATCCTTCCACGTCTGTAGAAACTACACGATAATAACGTTGAAAATGATCTTCTTTAGTAACTAAGACTCCCTCTTCTGTACAGGATTTATAAGGAAATAAATCCAAGATAGATCGTTCTTCTGGTTTTCCAAACTGCAAAATGGATTTCTTATCAACTGAATTTTGTCCTTTGACTCGCATTTATTCATCCTCCTTATACGTACCATGATAATTTCGGTTAGGATCTAACGCATGATAGTGGTTCTTATCCGCAAAGAAAATAGATTCGATAATCGCAAAAATTTGTCGTTGACCTGGGTTATTATAAGGTCGCCAAACAATCACTAGAGCTATCGCAATCCATAAGCCATAATTCAAGAGTGCAAAAAAGAGTGGTAAGTGGACAAGATTATTGACTATTTTCGCCCAAAAAAAGCAACCACCAAGCGTTAATAGATCTAAAAAGAAAAAGGCGAAAAACTTCCATTCCCCACTAAATCTTGGAGGATTTTTCATGTTAATATATTTATCCATAAATGATTTCTCCTTTTCATACATAGAAAAAAGGCCTAACTCGTAGGCCTTTTATGATTTGATATCCTTCAATAATTGTTCTTTCAATTCATTGTTCCTGTTTTTAGTTTCTCTTGTTACATTTATTTTTGTTGGTGCAGTAAATGCCACATTTGCTGGTTTGTAACCTGTGTGAACTTTTTGAATAGGTTCTGGTGCAGCTTCTCTTGTCACAACATTTTAAACGGACGCATTCCCTGTCTCCCCACTTTCAGATAAATTGTAAGAAACAGTTGTCAGATTTCCATTTTCAGGCAAACGACTTGGTTTCATTTGAACATTACCTGCAGTTGATTGATGAACAAAACTTTGATCATTCTCCTTGAATTGATTCAAACGACTATCTTTCATTGGTAAATTTTGTGCCTTAGGTAAACCAATTTTCGTTGATTTTTCAGTTCCAACTTCGACTCCATTATCATTTGGCAGATCGATGGAATCATCATCCGTTTGTACTTCTTGATTTCGTTTTGGTAAATCTGAAATGCGCTTTTCATTTTCAGAATTAATGTTAGATTTATAACGATATTGTTCTGGATCTGTTTTTGGTAATTGACCATTTTGTCCTTCTTCTGAATTTTCGTTAGAATGCAACTCATCTTGGTGATCTTTGGCTGAAGGAATCGCTGCACCTTCTTGATTTTCTTTTTCGGTTGTTGTATTAGCTTTTACTGCTGCATTGACTTCTCCTTCACCATACGCATCTTTTAGTCCTTCTTTGACTTCTGAAGCTTTTTCTTTTTGTTTTTCTAGTGTTTCGGATGGATTCTTCACAGCTTCAGCCAGTTCTTTAGCTCTCGTGCCGTCTAATTTCTCTTCTAAGGTGTCTTTGGCTTTTTCTGTAAGATCTTCAGCTGTTCCTTTTAACCCACGTTCATTGACGTAACCAAGACCTTCTGCGGCTTTAGAAACACCATTTTTCGCTTTCCCGAACATTTCGGAAACTGTTTTCTTACTATTAGGTACAGTTGTAGCTTTATCGTCTGATTGTTCTTCCCCGTTATCAGGGGTAACATCTTTTCGATTGCCAAATCCATTTTTACGAATATCATTTAAATTGCTTAAACCACTCTTACCAGCACTTGCAAGGTTTTTAGCTCCGCTACCCACATTTTTCGCAATATTTCCTAAGGCAAACATGCTAAGAAGAGAATTGCTGCCGTTTTTCAGACTCGTATCAACGCCGAAAATTTTCGTAACTGATTGAGAGCCTTTGAATAGCGCAATGGTTAGTACAATTAAAGCGACAACATACAAGAATCCATTGATCTTTCCTGCCGCATGCAAATCACCGATACCTGAAAGCATTAATGTATAGATTCGTAATTCTAAAATCGTAAATGCCAATAACAAGAAGGATTGAGAAATATCTTCTATAGCACTTTTCATCCGTTGTCCTGTCTCAAAGTCCGTTGACGCGGCAATCACTAAATAGAATTTTTTAAATACCAGCTCAATAATGCAAGTAACAATCGTAAACAAGATAAATAAATAGGCTACCGACAAAGAAGATTCACCAGCTAAAGTAATACCTGGACTACTAATGTATCGGCGATAGCCTGAAGTATACACATATTTTGCTAAACCTTCATCACTAATTTGAACAGGGATTTCTTTCCCATTATCGTCTAACTCTAGTCGATACTGTAATGCCTTTAACCGATCTTTTTGTACTGTACTAATATCACTTGATTCAGACATTTTCTTAGCTTGATCAGGTGTAATAATCCCATTGATATTCGCTGTTTTAAAATTTTTCGCCGTGAGAGCATTTCTTTTGTCTGTTGGTATGTGTTCTACTTTGTTCGGATCATTTTCTAGTAACGTACTCACATCAATCACATTATTTTGAATAATTTGAAAAGCAGGTGAACCAGTTTTATCTGCTTTATTTGCTGCAGTCACGTCTCCGTAAAAGTTTTTACTAATATTTAGCCCTTCATCGATTAAAGAACTACCACCAAAAATCAAAATCATGGCCATAAATAGATTAACCAAGATATTTTTGATTTTTGGTGGATGTTTACTCATAAAAAATTTTAAGCCTAAATAAATTAATGTGACGACACAAAAAAGAGCCAATACCTTACTAATCAAACTTTGAAACAGTTCATTAACACCAGCGGCGTTCAATAAGTCTTTTAAATCAAAGCTTTGATAAATTGTTTTTTCTAGTAAAGTATTGAGATTATATAACCCTTTAATCAAACCCCATAAAAAAGTATTACAAATCCAACTGAATACATCTTGATACTGCAGATAATTACCATAATCTTGTAAGACTTTCGTTACGGTTTTGGGATCTGCATCCCCATCCCCAAATAAGCCTGACCACCAGTCGGCAATGCCGGAAAATATTCCTCCAATGATCATTCTTTCACCGCCTTTTCAGCTTCTAGCAAAAGTCGTTTCCTTATAACCTCTGTAATTTCTTCATTTTGATGCAATTTTTCAAGGTATTCTTGCAAACGATCTATTTGCTTCTCTTCATAAAATTGAATAAGTAACTTTTGTGCCGTTGAGTTGTCTAAAGATTGAACGATTTTAATAAAAATGTTTTCTTTAGCTTCCTCTTCTATTTGATCGTGCATATTGTGATAAAGTCGACGTGCATAGATATCAGGTAGAAAATAATCGTAATCAATTTGTAAAGCCTTAAGATCCAAGTCCGCATGTGTACAATGTATGTCTATATCATTGATATCCCACGATGGATTGAAATCTTCAATATATTGATAAGCATAAGGAAGATTCGTTTCCCCATGATTAAAAATAGGATACGGCCGTATTTTATGACCTTTCAAATCTTGTCGTTTTAAAGGAGCGAGTACAATCGTTTCACCTTCTAAAAAAGTAGAAATTCTTTCAGGAGTTAAGATACGATCTGAATCAACATTGCGATTGATATGAGTATTCATACCTAATGAATTGATGGTACTGTTCTCTTGTTCAACCGTCTTATTCCCCACTTTTTTGGAAAACTCTTCGATGGTATTATCGTCTGTCGACATAATATAAATATGTGTCTGACAATTTTCTTTGATAATCGCTGCGTTTTGTTCCCCATACTTCGCATAAAGTTGCTGATAGGATTGAATAAACAGATCCCACAACATGTTTCTACCAGCTGTGACTGTCATGATTCCTTCCATATTATCCATTGGTGGCATATTCCCAAATTCATCTAAAATAAAATGAATCCTACGGTGACATTTATCTCCTTTAGTCTTAACACATTGCGTAGATAATTCTTTATACAACTGACTAAGAAAAATACTAACAATGATATGGTTAGATGGATCATAATCAGGTGTGAGCATAAAAATAGCCATTGGTTTATCGGTATAGTGCATCCGAATAGACTCTACTAATAAGTTACTTTTATCCTCATCTAATGTTAGAACAGCTTCTTTTTCTAATTCTGGTAAATGGGTTTCTCCTCGTTTTTTTCGATAAACGATATTTCCCTCTTCGTCTTTCAATACTCTTTGAGAAAACTCATACCAAGCAACATATTCTTTTCCTTGATGATCGTATTTTAAGCAAACATGATCTCCCTGCTCTAAATGACAATCAAAGTTGATTTCACAAAAACCTCTATAACCTACTTTGACACGTTCCTCATGAAAATTTTTCCCTTGATGATAAAACTCTACAACAATTCGCTGATTTAACAGACTCTCGTGTAGTTTGAGATCCAAATACTTCGGAAAACCAATGGACTTATAATCAATGGTTGATTGAGAAGTCATTTTCGCAATTTTCGTTAGGGTAAATGGATTCAATCCTGTGATTGCCGTCGATAAAATATTCCCTTTTGCTTTATCAGAACCAATTTTTGTTGCCCCATATTGTTTTTTTGCTATGTTTCCAGGTGGTAACTGATTCATGAATTCATCTAAGGCATTAAGTTGTTTGTAATCATTCTCAGGATCTTGATAATTAAAACCGCCAATTTCAGAAAGAAGCTCAACAAGATTATTGGGTGTTAATTTGGAGTAATCCCCTGTTTGATCGGCTTGTTCTAACAACGCAAAAATAAGCGCATTTACAGCTTTCTGCGCATTTTCGTTAAAGTATTTGTTGTCTGAAGCATTGGCATCATAATAAATCGTATTCGTAAAAGTATTGGTTAACTGCGTTGCAGTATCTATGTCTCCTCGCTTCCAGTATTTCACGATGAGTGCCAATGGATTATCACTCATTGATTGCAGTGGATCGGTGATATTAAATGCATACACATCATACCCTCTAGCTTCTAGTTCATCTTTACTAGCAACATATAATTCTGTTTTTGGATCATTAACAACCATTGAACTTTGTCTTTCTGCACGAGACAAATTGTCAATGGTTGCTAAAACTTCTATCTGTCCTTTCCCTGAACGGGAAGTACCAACAATACAAGTATTTACTGTATCCGTCTGAATATACCAGTACTTTTTATAATGAGTAATTGGTATTCCGCCATAACCAGGAAAACCTCCCTTTGATTCTGGTATTTGCGGATAGATTTGTTGGATTTCCTTTAACGTTTTTAATCGGTTATCTCCTTTTTGCCCATCTGCTAGAGGACGAAACCACATGTCCATTTTCAATCCCATAAGTATAGCTGGAACAACACAAATCGTAGAAACAACTAAACGTGTGCCTAAACTTGTTGTTGGGGTCAAAGGATTCCAAAAACCAGTTGAATCAAAATGGAATAACTGCGGCATTTCTTGTAACTGAAAAATATTCACTCCTTGTAAACTTCCTGGAATAATCTCAAATCGATGAAATGCTTCTGGTATTCTTGTAACAACATAGTTTAAAGGAAGATAAGCTAATCCACTATAAAAAATCTTTTGAGAAATACGTTTGTCATGTTTTTCTGGTAGCTCTTCTCCTGAAGGAGTATAGCGATAGAAATGAGAAAGATACCTATTCTTTTCTAAATTGAATCGTTTGTCTTTTCGTCTCGTTGTTTCTCTAACACGCATTATTTCACCTCATTTGATTCTGAACTTTCGGAAGTGTTTGATTGTACAGTTGAATCGCTTGATCCTTCTTTAGCCTTACTAGGATCACTCTCTTTGCTATTTTCCATACTTGACTCTGTTGTTGACTGATTGGTACGATTCAATAATTCTTCTAATTGTTGTTCATACTCTTTTCTTACTTGTTCTTGGGCTTCTTCCTTGATTGACGTCGTTGTGGCCACAGAATCAGCCTGTGAAGATTGATTGATATGATTAAAAGCAAATACTGTTCCTCCACCTAGAAGCAAGCTTAAACTTGCAATACATCCCACCATCCATCCGTTAAAGGAACGCTGTGGTGAAGGAGTTAAATTTTCTTGGTTGTTCACTGGCGTTTGAACAGCAGCTACTGGTTGAGGTTGTGCTAGATAATTTAACTGTGCTTGTCGCAATGTATCCATTTGTTCTTGACGTTCCTTACGAGCAGCTGCTTCTTTTTCCTTTTCTTGCTCTAACCGTTGTTTTTCTATCGCCATTTGTTGTTCCGCAAGATCCTGTTCACGTTTTTTTAGTTCTAATTGTTCGCGCTCTTTTTCTTTTTGCCGTTGTTTTTCTTCTTGTTCTTTCAATTCTTGTTGTTGAATTTCATACTCTTTTTTCCATTTTGGAATTTGTACTTGTAATTCTTGCTGGATCTGTTCGTGTTTTTCCATAAGAACTTCAGTCGTTGTTTGATATAGCTTATTCAGTTGTTCATTTAATTCTTTGCTAATCTTTAGCTTATCTGTACGCAAACCTCGGTAAAATTCTTCTTTTCGTTCTTTAATACGTTCTTTTAACAAGTTTTCTTTTGCTTTCGATAACGCTTCTTGATTCGTCTGAGTAAAATTATTGATCTTTGCTACACACAAGGAATACGCATTGTCGCGTTTCTTTTCGTATCGCTTTTTAATTTTTTGTACTTCTTCTTCAATCACTCGCTGTTCTTCTTTATTTAGTTCCTCTTTTGCTTTCTCCCAATTAGACGACTGTTCCGTCGCATACTCATTAATTTCTTGATCTGTTTCTTGTTGACGTTCTTCAAAGGTGGCTAATAAATCTTCTTGTGCAAGCTCATGCCAATTTGTTGATTGGACAGACTCTAACTGTTCTAAAAGTGTGCCTTTACCCTGTGAGATTAATTCTTCTTTACTCTCTAAAAATGCTTGATAGGTTTGGGGTAATTGATATTTCGAATAAAGCTCATTTAAAAGTAATTTGTTTTTTTCTTTCATCCATTCATGCTCTGGCGGATATTGATCCAAAATATAATCAAATATAGTTGCCTTTTGTATCTCTATTTCGTTTTTTTCTACTTCTTCACTGATAAGTGGTTCAATATATTCCTGAGAATCCCCTTCAGTCCATGTTGACTCTTCATTAGCTTCAACTGGATCAACTTCTACTTCGGCCGTCTCTTCATCCTCCATTGTTTCTTCAAAGGGATCTACCTCCAATTGACCCATCACATCGTTCTCTTCCTCAAATATCGATTTCTGAGTCGGAATATCAGCTTGTTCGTCAACATAGACTGTCTCTTTTTCTTTTGACTCCTTCTTTGGAAATATTGGTCGTTCCCATGGTACTTCTTCATTTACTTCGACTTCACTCCCTTGATTCACTTTTCTTTGGTCGCTCTCTAACTCTTCTTCTAAAACTTGTAAAAGTTTTTCGTTTCGATAAGACTCTTCCACACTCATAGTTTCATCCGTTTCTTTAAACACATCAAGGCGGATTAAATCCATCAATGTAGGATAGAAACCTTCTGAAATTTGATAATCCAGTGGGCCAAAAACGTATTCTGTACCAGCTTTCTCTATTTTTCCTTCTGTGTCATGTAACGTGAGAGTCAACTTAACAGAAGATCGACTTTCGTGTTCCAGTACTTTCCCTAACACATGTAGCTGTTCTTCCGTTTCAATGACAGAATATTTAATTGTTTTCGGTAAAAAAGAAGTACGCTTTCCTACTTCCTTCGTTGCTTTTTTTATTAACTCTTTATCTGTTTTGGTATTGCCTGCAATCGTAAAGTACATGAGTATTCTCCTTTCATAAAAAAGGAGTAAAAAGTATCGACTACTTCTTACTCCTACTTTTTTACTTTCTTATAATCCTTGAGGTGTTTGTCCAAACAATCCAAATAACGAAACCACAATAGAAGCTGCTGCTAAAATAACTCCTACCCCCATCAATACATAGCCTACGTGCATCTTCCCATTTTCAGCTCCTCTTCGTCCAAATAGGAAGAAAAGACCCCCAATAACAATGGAAGCAACGGCCGCAGCAGCAGCAAAAATCATCAGATTGTTTTTTAAACTAGTTGCGGCAGTTTGTAATGCTCTAAAAATATCAACCGCAGCTACTACTTTCGGTTGTGTTAAAAAATTCATTGTAATTGATTCAAACATAAAATTGTTCGCTCCTTTTAGTGTTTAATAATTTCATCGAAAACAAGCTTTTCACGTTCACGTTGATAGATATATCCTTCTAAGTCCTTGTCTTTTCCCCGTAATAGGTCAAATTGTGCTTTTTCAAGGACTTCTTGTTTCCACTGTGTTTCAGATACACCGCGGCGTTCTAAGATTTTAGACGCGGCTTTTTCAAATGGCGTTTTAGCTTTTGCCACTGTGATTCCTCCTTCAGGACAAATAAAAAGACTAGCAATCACTCGCTAGTCTTTTGTAACTTATATTTATTGGATTGTGATCCATCGTGAATCAATTTCTCTTTCGTTCGCTTTTCATCCTTGCTAGATCCAAGAAAAATTATTTTTTTTACGCCATTCTTCTCATAGGGAACAACAATAAATAAAGAATCAAATTTGTTTATAAATTCCCTAACACCAGCTGAATCTACTATTTTGTATCTTTCTAAACCTTTATAGTCTTTTTGCCTCTTGACTGTTATTTGTACAGGATCTGGATGCCATACACTCTCAGAGTATTCCCAGGTAGTCTCGTCTATAATTTTCAAATTATAAACAAGACCACCTACTTCTTCTTTCCACATAGTTCCTGATTTCAATACGCCATTATCTTGATTAGTTTGTTTATTTTTTTCATTACTACATCCGACTAAAATAACAATCATGGCAATCAAGGAAGTAACTACTATTATTAACTTTTTCATTTTATTCATTCTTTCGTTTTTTTATTTTAAATGTATCTCAGAACCGCATAACTAAAAGTTGCTAACACAAGTAATAGTAAGCTGACCGCTGAAATCGTTACTAAATGTGTAGAACCTGTTTTAGGAACAATGACCTGTGGCAAGTTAGGATCAACCCCAATTGTCACAACATTTGTTTTATTAGAAACATTATCTACTGCTACTACGGCTTGGTTATCAATATTTTTTTCTGATTGTAATGGAGTTTTAGCTGTAAATATCAGCTGAATTTCTCGTCCATCTAAAAGATTGTTACTTAAGAAGTCAGCGGAAGCTTCCCACTTCAGCGTTCTTGAATTGCTATCATAGGTTAGTGTGCCTTCAGAAGTAATATCTTTTCCTTTACTCTTATCTATTACTTGCGCAGAACCTTCTTTATATGTCAAACGAGCTTCAATTGGATCTTGAATACTAAATTGTTTGTAGTGATCTGACGCAGCGTCTACGCCTTTTGTGTGCCATTTTTGTGTGACTAGATATTGTACTTCAGATCCTGCGTTTAAAGGAGCTGTCGGCGTACCCTTCTTACCGTCATTTCGTCCGTTTACATCTTTTCCATTTTGTTGTACTTCTTTCACTGGAATTTTAGGGAAATAAACGGTAATGATATTTGTATCCTTTTCTACTTTATTAATGATCGACGTTCCCTGATTTTTGGCTACACTATTTTGATTGGCCAATTCATTGACTTTTACATTGATCACTAATTCGTAAGTTTCGCCGTTATACTTCATTCGATTTTTTAATGTATCAGCTTTCGCTGCATATTTTACCTGGTGTTTTGTTTTGTCATAGGTCACTTCACCAGATACATCGAATTTTTTATTTGTACCACTTTCAACGTGTGCATCGACGTAATTTACTTCTTTTGGTAAATTATCGATTAACTCAAATCGATCGTAAACCGCTAGTAAATCCACTCCTAATCGATTCACCTTCTGTTTGATTCGATATTGAATCGCGTCTCCTACTTGCAACATTTTATCGTTCACGTTATTTCCATTTTTATCAACCCCTGTTTTTTCAGGTTGATCAGGAACAACACTAAAGATTGTCGCAGAAGATAAAGTAAACCAGGTTTGAACATTAGAAGAACCAATCACAAACGTCGGATTTGCTTCAGATATTTTAAAGGACACAGTACCTTGACCAAACTTCGGATCTCCTAATTTATCATGCAAATTATTGAAATCATTATCCGCTTGTGTCAGCTTAGAGCTTCCTCCTGGGTGGCCACCTACCACGTTCAGATTGTTGTAGAAAGATTTAAATTCTGAAAGAACCGTATCTTTTCTGACATACCAATCTGTCGTATTCATTTTGTCATAGTGGGCATATTCTCCTTTAAGATCCGTGCTTTTTCCTCCTGCAGGGTTCAAAGAGTTAAAACTGATAAATGTATCTCCTGAAAATTGAACGGGGCTACCGTCCTCATATGTGGCTACTAGCTGCACATTCATTTGTGTTGAATGGTAAACAATTCCTGAGAAAAGATTGTCTGAGATCCAAAGTACTGTTCTTTTTTTAGATTTACTCATTGCACCATTCGTATTTTTATAGCCATCGTCTCGAAAATGAGTTTTTGTATAGTTGTTATCTAGTAGATTCCACGGCAACGTATCCGAGTATAAGTGAATATTAGATAGAACTAGCTTGATATTGACTTTTTTCCCGTTATACGTACCGATTTTTCCATAGTCAATATTGACTTTGGTGTTGGTTGTTACGCCTTCTAAAACAAGGTTTGTTTCACCGTATTCTTTTTGGAAAGAAGGATAGCGTATATTTTTGTTTCCCTCCACTAATCCTACGTAGTCGTCTGTAAAACCACCTTTGTTGGCATCAACATGATATTTGTAAACTTTTGACGCTCCGTTTACAGTAATATTTGTTTTTGCATTAGGAACATCTTTTGGAATAATAAAATTATTCTTTACGTTCTGGATTGGATTTGACGGATCGACAATAACTTTTTCAGCAAAGACATTGGCTGTTTTTAACCCAAACAATGTACCTAACATCATCATTATGGGAAAAACATATTTTAACCGTCTTGTCCACGAGTGTTTAAAATTCATCCCTTCATCCCCTCTTTTTTATAAATGACTAGTGAAATTCCGACAATAACGATCAAATTGATCGTAGTAAATAATGGATTCCTAATGAGCTTTTCCATAATATCTAGCGGCATGGAAGCAGCTGGTATGTTTAAAATCCTCATTAGGTATAGTTGGTAGCTTGGCAAAATAGATAGTTTAGAAAATAATAAACCGCAGTACAAAAAGACTGCGGTTAAACAAGAAAGATTGAATAATAATAATTTGATCAGTTTCATTTTATTTCTTCCTTAATCTCTAGAAAACAAGTGAGTAACAAAATCCCAACAATTCTCAAAGAAGTTTTTCTTTACGCCAGTAGAAACGATTTTTTTTACTTCTTCTTTAGGTTGCGAAGCTTCTGATTTAGGATAGATCCACACATCCTTTAAGAATTCACCGTTTTTATCAGAAACAGGTGTTAATAGCAAAATATCCTCGCTATTAGAAATGTTTTCAGGACTTGATTCATTGACAATATAATAAGCTTGTTTCTGATTTGCCTGTACTTCTACCGAGAATTCAAAGACACCTGTTTGTTGATCAATTGTCTTTGTTTCTCCATTAGAAACTAGCTTCAATTGATCACTGGATAGTTTTTTCACTCGATCTTTTAATTGGGATTCAATTTGGTCAGTAGTGAGATCCTTAACATCCATCTTTTGTAAAATGTCCGATACATCATAAACAGAAAACTTCGCGCCATTTACTCCTTCTTGTTTTTCATGCCCCTGGTTGTCTAATTGTTCTGAAGAAATAATCTTTTGAACGTGAATGGTCTGTTTGACTATTTGATCGTCTTCAGCAATTTTAGGTTCTTCTGAAGAATCAACTGTTGACGAATCGACGGTTTCATCGCTGCTTTGAATCGTGCTGCTATCTGACGTTTGGATTGTTTGTTCTGTGCTATCCGTGCTTTCTTGTCTGTCTGCAAACGTCAACTGTGTGTAGGCAGTGAAAGAAAAAAGAGCGGCTGCACAAACAAATAGCCATTTTCTATTTCTCATGTTGGTTACCCTCCTTTATTTTTTCTTTTTATAAACAAATAGCGAACCAATGATCATGACTGAAAGAAAAACAGTACTTCCTAAAAGCCATTTCCAAGATAATTTTTGTTTCTTATTTTCTTCATCTTTTAATTCTGATTTTGTAAAGGTTACTCGCTTCCCATACACTAGAAAACGGTGTGTGTTGATCCCCTTAGGCGTACATGTCATTAGCGTTACTCGATCTTCATTGGGATTTGGTTCTAAGTAAGTGACAAAGTTTCTTTGTAGTTCGTCTTTTTGCACTTCCTCAATCCGATCGATTTGATAAGCGTGCTGCTCACCATCAACTTTGATATAAAACTTTTCTCCCTTTTTTACTGAAGGTAAATCATCAAAAAGATTATCTTTATAAAGTCCACTATGACCTGCGATTAAAGGATTTTTACCGTTTCCTCCTGTAATATCACCAGTTCCTTCCGTAATACCTACACCATTTTCTAAAATTTTGTCGGACGTTCCGTCATAAATTGGTAGTTTTAAAGAAATACTTGGAATTGTAAGAATACCAACAGGATCGCCTAACTCAATCTTAGCAACATCCAAAGAAGAATCCGTTTCTGCTGCCGTTCCTGTTCGATCGATTGCGGCAATCTGCTGATTTTGTTGGTATTTCGCCACGCTCGCTTCAGCAGGCATCAAAAGTAAGACACCTACAGCTGAAAGTAACCAGAAAGCAATGATCCATTTACCCATGATTCGCTTTTTCTTAGGCTTCCTGATAATCATTGGTTTTGATCCTTCTAGGCTTTCTTCTTAAAGTAAACAACTGCAGAAAGTGCCCCTGCTCCTAGCAACAAGCAAGAGATTAATACATACGTTTGAAAACCGTTGCTACCGGTCATTGGTACGGAAGCTTTTTGATTGTTTTTGATCGTGATTCGGTTTTCTTCTTTGTATGAATCTTTGTCTACTTTGAAAGAGATCTCTTTCGTTAATTTTTGATAGTTTTCAGGCGCTTTTGTTTCTTCCAGTGAATATTTACCTTCAGTTAAACCAGTGATTTCAAAGTGACCTTCTTTATCTGATTTTAGGATCGCTGCATTTGCTACATCGTCTACCCATACTGCTTCTTTGACACCGTCTTTATCCGTATCAACTAATCCACCATAATATTTTCCTTCTGCGTTTTTAGCAGCAAATTCTGCGCCTTCAAGCGGTGTTGCTTTGATTCCTGTTCCAAATAGTCCGCTATCGACTTTTAAGAATTTTGCACCATAAGTCACAACGTCAGCTTTCGTTTTTTCGTGGTGTTCTTCCTGATTAAATGGATTGTTGTTATAAACGAAATCCACGCTATTTGTTAATGGATTGGCAACAGCTGCGCTGTCATTTACATACATGTTATAAGTCATTTGAAGATCTTGTCCGTGTAAACTTGCTACAGTATCACTTACTTGGCCATTATTCACGATAAAATCGATCACAAAGCCATTTTCTGAATTTTGGATTTTATAATCTGTATTTTCTTTTAATACCACAGATCCATCTTTATTTGTTACTTTGATATTTGCTTTAGCAGCGACATAAGAAAGTCCTTGTCCTGCTGTATCCCCCCATTTAAATACACTGTAAAGAGAAGTTTCGCTTTTCACTCCGTTTACTGTGATACCGTCTGCTCCGCCTGCAATGTCTGTTGGGATATGAATCGTTCCTTGATAATTTACTGCGTCACCAATTTGGAAAGAATGTTCTTGTCCTGTTCCATTTGTTACTGTTTTATCGATCACTGGTGCTTTATAGTTTACGTATGAAGCTTTTAAGTCACTTGTCACGCCATCATTCGTAATTTCAAAGGTTAATTTATTGTGCGCATCGTTGCGAGCGTCTGCGCCTAATAAATATTGATCTGCTGTTGGTTCTTTATCTGATCCCACTACAACTTCTGAAGGAACTTCCACAAAATAGTATTTTCCTAACGTCAAATCAGTAGCAGTCAGCTTTCCTTGATCATCCGATACAAGATCTCCTAATTTTGTTCCTTTTCCAGGTTCGCCCTTGTATAACTCAAATTTTGCCCCTTTTAAAGGTGTTTGTTTGCTTTGAGCTGTGCCATCGTCACCAAATTTCGTTAATTCAAAACTCAACTTAGAAACAATATTTTTAGGATATAAGTGAATGTCTTTTAAAAAACCTGAACCTGTATTATCAGTCATTGGCGCAATCACAACCATTGGTTTTGCTTTTTGTGTGACTAATCCAGCAGCGGATTTACTTTCATAAACCACATATACATTCCCTTTGGAATTGACATAGGCTGGTTGATCAGCAAAAGTAATCTCACCATTTTCATCTACAGCTGAAGTAATTTTGTTGGTTGCATTCTTGACGTACTCACTGTTAGATCCCTTTTCTTCTACATCTTTAACGATTTCGTCCACTTTCGCGTTGGTTAGATCAGAATCTTCAGTCGGTAATACTTGATCCGTAATATTTCCTAACGTAAACTCAACATCACCATAATCTGCCTTGTTGTATTTCGTTACACCTGTAGGATATTGATCGTGCGTATAACCATCGTTTTTGATCCCGTCAATATCAACATTCAATTGCGTTCCTTGATCGTACATTAATTTATGAACCGTGATATTGACCTTCTCTGGTGGCGTTTTTTGCGTGACATCTTCTGCATATGCTCGATATCCCTGAAAGCAGCCTGCAATGATTCCTAACATTCCAATAAGCATTCCAGCTTTTTTTACATACCGATTTATTGCCATTTTTTACTCTCCTCATTTCATATTTCAACGACTCGCGTTGATTAAAACCTTGTTATTGTAGCTCTCCCTGTACCACGTATCTTTCTTTTCCTTGTGACGTATAGACACAAGTAAACAACGTTAATAAGGGTTTCTCTCCTTTCTTTGGCAAAGACAAGAAAGAGTTCTCTTCAGGAACGCCATCGATTAATTTAAAGTACCCAGGTACGATAAATTTACGCGTTACCTTGTAACGATAGACGCCATCGTTACTAACTAAGTCCATCACCTCCCCTAATGACAACTTCTGAATATCAGAAAATAAAACACCTGGCATTTCCATGTTATGACCTGCTAGGACATAGTTTCCTTTGCCCATTTCGGCATCTTCATAAAAATAAGTAGCCGCTCCAAGACTCAAAGTGTATTGATTTGCCCCTTTAAAAATTGGCAATGCTAAACCAAGTGCAGGAATCTGAATTTGTGCAAATACTTGTTTATTGACGCCCATTTCGATTGCTTCTTTTTGTATGGACAACATTTGCCCCAAAGACATATCATTATTGACGTTCGTTGCATCCTCCTTATAACTCTTTGCATGTGCATTGATTTGATCTACGGGCATCTTTTTTTCTATATTTTGCTTAAACACCTCTCCTTCATGTTTTTGGTAGCTAACATAGCCAAACACACTGCAAAAGACGATTAAAGTGACTCCTAAAAAACCAAATAACCATTTTTTCATCCATCTGCCTCCTTTCAGACAAAACAAAAAAACTTTTTCTCATTTCCATAGAAAAAGTTTTAAAAATGAATTCTATTAATGAATGTCATGAGACTTCTAACAATAGTTGACAATTAGAACTTGTTTTCACCTGACACTCCACACGACTAAAGTCATGGGGTTCTTAGGTAATACACCCAAACGGGCGCAAATTTACTAAGCTATCCCCGAAAGTCCTTCGGTTCCAATGTTTATACTAGCGTTGATATCTCTGTCATGATTTGTTCCGCAATTGCTACAAGTCCATTCTCTAATATCTAACTCTTTCTTACCGTCATTATGACCACAAGAAGAACATATTTGCGAGCTAGGGTAAAAACGGTCGATTTTTACTAACGTTCGACCTTTCCATTCACACTTGTATGTTAATTGCCTTACAAATTCACTCCAAGATACGTCTGCTATTGATTTAGCTAATTTATGATTTCTAACCATGCCTGTTACATTCAAGTCCTCAATACAAATGATTTGGTTCTCATCAGTTATACGAGAAGACAGTTTGTGTAAAAAGTCATTTCGTTGGTTAAAAATCTTTTCATGGATACGTGCCACTTTCACTCTTTGCTTTTGGTAGTTTTTGCACTCTTCTAATTTACGATTATGCTTCTTTGCTACTTCTAAGCGTCTTGAAAGTTTACGTTGCTCTACCACTAAGCGTTTTTCTAATGATCGATAGAATCTCTCGTTTCCTATCTTCTCACCTGCGGAAGTTATGCAGAAATGAGTAAGACCCAAATCTAAACCAATGGATTCCGTCACAGGATCTTTTTGGAAGTTTTCAGTATCGACTAAAAAAGTTGCAAAATATTTTTCTGTTTTTGACTGGCTGATTGTCACATTCATTAATTTACCATTGAAACGCAACGTTTCAGCCATTTTTACCCAGCCAACCTTGGATACATAAAAGTAGTTTCTATTCACCTTTATACCCATAGCTGTTCGATAGGACTTTTTGGAATACTTCTTACTTTTGAATTTAGGAAATCCAAAAGTAGAGTTGAACGTATTTTTAAATGCTTTATTTAGATCCATGGCTACTTGGCTAAGTGGTTGAGCTTCAACTTCTTTTAACCAAGCGTATTCTTCCATTTTTTTCAATGAAGCATACGTTGTCTTATCTTCTTTGTAATCGGCATTTTCTTTTTTCTTCTTGTAATTCGTTATACGTTGATCTAGTAGAAAGTTCCAATAGAAACGAACTCATCCGAATGTTTTTTGAAATTGAATTTCTTGCCGACAGTTGGGGTAAATCCTGATTTTATGAGCCTTTTTCATTTCTGCACACCTCCTTAACGCAATCAATATCTTGTTCTTTGGTTCTCAACATATCGCTTGATAATTTCGCTAGATACATTTCCTGCGGTTGAAACAAAGTATGAACGTGTCCAAACACTTGGCATTTTACTTAAGTGTTCAAACTCTTGCCGGATTATTCTAGATGTCTTACCTTTTATTATCTTCATGATTTTAGAAGGAGAATACGTAGGCTGAACATTTATTAATAAATGACAATGATCTTTATCTGTTTCTATTGCAATGATGTTCCACTCGTTTTCCTTTGCTATTTCTTGAACGAGTGCTTTAAATCTAGCATCTACTTCAGAATTAACGAATATTTTCCGACGATACCTTGGGCAAAAAACAAAGTGGTAATTGACTAACGATACAGTTGTCTTTGAGTGTCTGTATTCGTTATCCATACCTTAATTTTAGGTTAAGCCATGTACTAAATCAATGTTAATATACACAAAAGAATGAAGAATTTTTTATGTGGAGTTTGTTCACATAGGTTCGCTACTTCCTATGCAGTTCTCTGATGAACTTCTGACACTTTCGTGCCAGCACAGACTATATCTTATCCGTTGGCTTTACCCAGTACGGCGAAACCACTTCCACACGCTTGTGTGTACTTCCCTCAAGAGGAATAGTCGTTGAACGTTACTCTGTTCGAGTCTTCGCTGCAGATTGCCCATTGTCGCAACACTTAGGATTTAACCATATGCTATCGAGTAAATTTTTTCTGCTTTCGCCACGGTCACGTTTGCCTATTTCAAGACTACGTTGTCGTTTTACTCGCTTTAGGGGTTCCCCGCAATTCAGTTTCTTTGTTGGGATATACGAGATTTTATATATTCCACTAAGCACAAGTTTCCCTATGCTCTTACAGTACAGTGCGGGCTATCATCCACACGGTTAAAACCGTGGGTTTTCTCGCCCGCAAAAGCTATAAGTTCGTCTCAACTGTTCAAAGTTTTTCATTGAACCTAACAAACAAGCTTTCTCTTTTCCTGTTAACTGCATATCATTGATATATTGCGCGACAGATAATCTTTTAAGGTGTTTTTGCTTCATCGTTTTTAGTAACTTTTCTTCCATTTCTTTCGACACTTTTTTTCTGTTTTCGATTTCTTCATAATTCATGAGTTTTCCTACCTTCCTTGTTTTTTGCAAAAATAAAAAAGCCTATGATCACATACGCTCTACACTTCAGTCTTGGGTTATCTTTTTCTTTCGTTTAATTACTGGCCGTGCTGGTTTCAAATCCTTGATTCCATTATGGGTTCTCCAATAATCGAATTCTTTTCGCAATCTTTCTTTTTCCATATCTGTTCCTTTAGATAAGGCTTTGAATACTTCTTTAGGTGAATAACCACGAGCTAACAGCTGTACATACCTTCCTTTTGTCAAAGTATCCATATCCATCGCCTCTAAAACTGGTCGCGCCATCTACTATTCCTCCTAAATAAATTCCTTACTCAATGCCTAAGGTAATACTACCTTTTTATTAATCGTCGTGACTCCTTCTAAGCCTTTATCTGTAAAATTTATTCCTCCAGTTTTTATTCTTCTTTATCCGCTACAAATTCAATGATTTCAAAGCTGACAATATAATCACTCAAATATGACCAAGTATCTTCAACAGATAATTCGTCTCCATTATCATTCATAAGCGTCATTTTAAACCATTCATTACCTTCATCATCTTCAGGTAGCAAGCCGAATCCAATTGGATTATCAGTCAATGTTTGATCGTATAAATCATCCTCGTCTAATGCTAAAACATCTAATCCTTTACAATTTCCGCCCCTTCTAAACGTCACAAATCCTTTGTAATCCCAACGTTGGAAAGAAACCTTAATAGTATGTGTGCCCAATCGTATATTCGGATCATAATTTTTCATTTGTCATTCCTCCATTACGTAAATTTCATTTTCTCTATGTTTTATATCAATTTTTTCACTTTATTCAGGACTTGTTCATATTTTATCGTTTTTCGTTTACTTAAAAATACATAAAAAATTTCGACTCGTTTATGGCGTCCGAAACGAGAAACCCTAGTAGACAGCGGTAAATGCTCGATTGATCCAATAATCAACGTCCTCGCAAGTATCTACATGTACTGCAGCACACGACACAATTTCTTGTGCGTCCTCCCCATTACGAGAAGACCTACTCCTTATTCCATGAGTTTGCGTCAAAGTCTAGATCCCTTAGTAGCTGCTCATGATTAATCTAGACGCTATTCTAACTTGTCTAACTTCTAAATTCCCTCTTGTTTACTCTGCGCTTATTATTTACACAAATTCATTTCACCACTATCCAAACAAGCGCATTTACTCGATTGACCAATTTTTTACGTTACCAATCGTTAAAACCTACCCCGTCACTCCCCGAAGGGAATTGTTGATAGATCAAGTCTACTCCTTATTTTTCTAGTGACTCTAAGTTCCTTTAGAAGTCTCGACAATATTTTCAAGCAAGCGAAAAACGATAAAATACAAGTTATGAGAATGATCAATTCAGCCGATCAAACGCCCCATCCCTTTTGCGGTACAACGCAAGACTCCATTTTTTCTTCGACCAATCAGTACACCGTTTTGGTCATAAACATGTTTGATTGTTGGATATAGCTCTTTTAAGGGGATAGGATCTTTTAAAATTATTTGCTTTTGTTTCCCAATGTAATAAATCATTTCCTCTGAGACTTTGTCTTTCTGGATTATATATTTCTTACACTGCACAACGGTTTTACTTTGGCCAGTTGATAGTTTCTTCGTGATTTTCTCTGTAGCGGTACACCGTTTACCGTAGTGACAAATATCTTTGAGACTCAAAATTCCTGTATATGACATAAAATAAACCACCCAATTTCTTTAAATATTTTTAACAAGTTTTTCTTGTTATTTTTCAAAAATAGAGAATTGATTTTCGTTCATGACAAACAAAAAAGAGGGAACGCATCCAAACATGCGTTCCCTCTAATTTCAGCGTTCGTCATACGGCAAAGAGCCACACGGACATTTTTATAACATTATGCTTAGGCATAGATTCATCGTAATATCACGTATTTTTAACCTTAACACAGCCAAAAAAAGTGGTATCACTTTTGAATATCTGTTATACTAAATCCATTGCGGGTAATACCGTAACACTGAAAGGTTAACGCATTAAGGGCCAAATCTTAATGCCGTGTATGAACGCTGACGAAGGTTACCAGCCTTCCGAGTTCATACCGCCTTTCTTTTTTTTGTATTTTCAATTGTCCAAATTTATCATCCAAAAGTGCAGAACGAAAATCAATTCATCACAAGCATAGCAGACAATTAAATTTATACAAAAAAATGTAAGCGAATAATATTCGTATTGCCTGAAAAGAAGTAATATCAAGATTTTTAGCTTGTTTAAATAATGAAATTATCTCTCTTCGCGTATTATTATAACTCAAAAAAAAGGAGTATGCAAACATACGTTCCCTTTTCTATATTTGAAATTAATTATTTCTTTTAACACTTATGACGTAAAAGGCTACGTTTGTGATTTTTATCATAATATTTTAACTTATAAATTCTATTAAAATAGCTATTATTTTGTAATATTCGTAATATAATTAGAATAATAAAAAATTTTTAATTTTAATGTTACTCCATGAAGCAACAATCACTTTGTCAGTAAAGTTTCACTCTAACCAGTCTTTCGTAATAGTGCTTGGGGAGCTTTCATAATTCAAACGTTTTTCACTTGATACTTTAGCAGCTATTGGTTTTTCGATAAACCAATTTTTTACATAGACAAAAATCAGGTTCTGGATATTTTCGACTTTTTCGGTTTTTAATTTTTGATAGGCTTTTAACAGTGTCGTGTATAATTCTTGTTCTGCATTGACATAATAACTATCGAGTTCTTCAAAAACTATCGAAATACCACTTTCTATTTCAGCTTTTTTCTTTGCATTATGAATAGTCTGGACGGTTTTTTGAGCTTCACTGTAACTTGAAGAAAATGTTTTTATCAAATTTAATACTCGTTCAGGGACAAACGTAGCAATGCTGTCGTTTGTCATAATTGTCTCAAAATTGTCTAACAACAATTGATCTTGTAGGCGGTCTTTTTCAGTGTCTATATTGTGTCTATTAGTGTCTAATATATTATTATTAAGTTCTGGTATGATTTTCATACCCTCTGATTTATCAACGTTTTGGCACGGTATGATTTTCATACCCTCTTGAGCCCCAAGGGATTCAGCGTCTGATTTTTCGTCGAGGGTGGGTATGATTTTCATACCCTCTGATTTATCAACGTTTTCCCTATTCTCTCTATCAAATTTTTCGAGTAAGTAGATATCATTTTCTGAGACTTTTAATTCTGCTAGATATAGTCTATTAGGATTATTTTTCCCTAACTGTTTGTTAAATCCCATCTGCTTTTGTAATAATAAACCAAAGGATTCCAACTCTTTTTTGATTGCTATCGCTTTTTGTTTTTGGCAGTTTAATACGCTACATAGTTCATTTGTCGTATAAGTAAAATAAACATTACCTTCTTCATCGATTTGCCGTTTGCTGATTGCGATCTCTAATCTTGCTTTTAAAAGCATATAGGCAATCTTAGTTGAATCTTTCATTTTTTTGTATTCGTCAGAAACAATAAAGACTTTTGGAAATTGATAAAATAATTCGTTGTAAACTCTATCCGCCTTAAAAAAATTAAAATCAGTCATTGTAGATCCTCTACTTTCACGTTGTTTTATTTATGTAAAATTACCTACTCTTTTCGAAAATAGCAAAGATAAATAAAAAATGCAAACGCATTAAAACTGTTTTTTAATTAAATACTACCTAAAATCAGAAATAAAATGAATTATGTACTACCTTTAAAGTCATTAAGAACTACTTTAAATAAATATTATTTATAATTAAATACTACCAGAAGAACGTATGAATAAAATTTAGTTTTAAAATTAAAGATAATTAAGTACTACCAGTGTCAAAACAAAAAATAAATTAAGAACTACCTTATGCATATAAAACATACTACCATTACTAGTGATATATACTACCTTATTTCAGTAGTATATATTATATTATTCTTATAAGACAAGGCTTTAGGCTAGAAAACAATAGATTATATACTACTAAAAAATACAATAAGTACTACCAATGTCAGATATATATAATAATTATGTACTACCATTAAAATTAACTTATTTAATAAGATACTACTGTGTTAATCTGAAAAAAATTACTTTAAAGTAGTTACATACTACCTGTTAAATTAGATACTACCATTAATACTTAAATTAGATACTACCTATATTTATATTAAGTACTACCGTTCTAGGAATAAGATAATAAAAAAATACTACCAAATTGCAATTAAATACTACTTAAAATGTAAAAAATAAGAACTACCCAAATTAGGTAGTTCTTAATAAGAGAATATCAGATAAATTTGTACAAGTCATAAAAAAATTAATCTTAAATTTTTAAATATATATACTTGTTAATTATAAACTAATTTATTTAGGTAGTACATAATTAACAGATAAAACTACATGCTTGTAGTTTGTCTAGCTAATGAGTTGCATATGATTTATATAAAGGTGTGCAGCATAACTTAGTTGAAGTTAAGAGAATAGAATAAATATTTTTTGTTTTGCTAATAATTAAACACTACCTAAATATGGTAGTGCTTAATTATATAATATTCATTTTGTTACAAATAATCGTATTATAAAAGCATAACAATTGGGATAACTATTTTTTAGATTATTTAAGTACTACTTAAATTAGGTAGTACTTAAATTTTGGTTTAAGGTAGTAGGTAATTAAGAAATAATATATATCTTCTTTTATAATAGAAGGGGAGAGGCCTAGTTAAAAGCAGCGACAATTAATAACAATGTATTTAATGCTTCACAAAATCCATTTGGTGGACAATGCATTGTTATTAGCGATGATCTACCGTTCTAAGTATTTTTTTCTATTGGTTGCATTCGTGACTAATTATGGTATAATTATGAGTAACAAAGAGGTATTTCATTATATCACCAAACCCCATCAGCGTGCAGGCTGATGGGGTTTTTTTTACGTTTCTATATTATAGAATTAACGGGTAGGCTTACTGTCTTTTTTGGCAATTTTGCAATCAAGCCACTTGCAGATGTAGTGTGCAGTTACCTCTGCAAATGGCTTGATTGCAAAAACAAAATCAAAAAGGTATTTCATTATATCTCCTCCTCCCCTTGCCAGATTAGGTCGGGTTAGCAGACAGCAAAACTATTATAACATAACTGAAATACCTAAATGACATATACAGATATGATAATTGATGTATTGATTTTTCTAACAAAAGCACATATTTTAATATATACTACCTATTTTAGGTAGTATATATTTTTAGATACAATATCGATCAGTTTTGAGGAAATGAAATTCTAGATATTTTTTGCTACATAGAGTTACTTTCAATATTTTTTAACGTAATTAGGCAGAAGTCACTCATCCTCTATAGGTTTGTGATGAAATTGCTATTGATCCATTTAAGTAAGAGCAAAAAACTGGAGGTTTATCAGGTAATTGGTCTAATGGATTTAAGTATGCGGTCACCGTGTATAGAGTTGCTTATGAGATTCAAGAAAATAAAGTTATTCCAGTATTGCTATATGGAACACATAACAATTTTTATGAATTAGCCGAGAACACTCGCAACTTTATTCGTGTGGATGAATCGGCTTCGGTTGAGTTATAACTTTAGCTATATCAATCAACCGACCGACCGACCGACATATGTTAAATCTATATATAATAAAAATACCTACTTAAATGGATGTTAACGGAAGTGTATGCTGAGTAGTTCACTCGTATTTTGACATCGTTTGTACATGTTTTCAGCGTTCTAAGTGGCTTATTTTGTCCAATAATAATATGGAGTGGAATCCCTTAAGAAACACCGTTGGCAATTGTTGTTATAACATGTTATAATTTATTTATCAAAAACTAAAAGGAGTGTGATAACATGGGAAAAGAACTAAAGGTTAGAAAGATCGGCAATAGCGTGGGAGTGATCCTTCCAAGCTCTCTTGGATTAAAAAGCGGAGACACTATCCAAGCCAAACAAGAAGGCAACTTATTCATATTAGATACTACTCAAATAGCAAAAGAACACGATCGCAAATTGATTGAAGAAAGTTTCCAAGACTTTGAGAAAGGTTTAACAGTTTCAGAAATTGAAATGGTAAAAGCTTTCGGAAAATACGGCTGGAGTGAATAGATGAAAGAGTACACGCTAGTTTATTCTAAAAGTTTCCAGACCAGCCTTGAAACGATAATAGAAGAATGGGAAAATGAGCTTGCTCTTTCTCCAGCCAGCATAAAAAGATTTGTAGGTGCGATCCAGAAGGCTTTAGAACTAACCAAAAATTTTCCAACTATGCATGAGGAAGTTTCCGAAATCTATGGAATGGATATCCCAACATATCGGATCGTGATCGGCAAAAGCTATGCCTTATTTTATCGGATCGACCATGAAAAAAAAGAGATACTTGTAGGACGTATTTTCCAATCTAAACAAATGAAACTAGGCTTTTAACAATAATTAGGCAAAAGTCGCTCATCCTCTACAGGTGGGTGATTAATGCCGCTCGATATGGTTGTTAACCGTCGGTTACTCGAAGATTGATATATAAGACTTAGTACCTTTTTATTTTGCTCCATGTTATGGCCGAAGGTCTAAAGATACAATCATTAGTCTAGAG
>NZ_JBFOGA010000011.1:0-60842 GCF_040887565.1 Enterococcus sp. C46 | reverse complement strand
TAACCCTGTAGTGTTTATACTCATTAATAGTTACCGTTGCCTGTGGATCATTCTTTTTCATAATCTCCCATGCGTGAGCCCAAGATAAATAATCAAAATTTCCTTTTTTCTTAAGAATTTTATTTAACTTACGACTAAAAAGTTTTTCAAAGTTCGTTGTCCCTTTGATTTCACTCATCAAATTCTGCCTCCATTTCAGCAATGTATTTCTTACCTGATCCGTAATAAGAGATATCAATCAAGTTATCTCTGTCGTACTCTTCTAGCGCATCAATCAAGCCATCTTCGATGACATAGATATATTCAGGTTTTCTGGACCGCTTCGATAAATGGATAAGATAGACATGATCCCAAATACTCACAAAATTGCCCAAATCGTCTTGATCACATGCTAGTTCTTCATTCGTCAAAAGATTTCGTCTGATTTTTCGATTGATTGTTTCCTTGATATTCGATTTGCCCCAACTAGGATCAGTCAAATATTGATCTAGAGTGGAAAGTTCTTTTTCCATGTGGTAACATCTCCTTAGATGTATTTTCTTTGTGACTCTATGCTTGCCGGCGGAGTCACTTTTTTTATTTGTTGCCATGCTTTTTGCTTTTCGATATGTTGCTTGCTTAAAATAATAGGACGGCTATTTGCCCACCAATTATCAGCAATCACTTTACCGATTTTTAGCGCTTCTTCTCGTGCCATAGTTGCTCCTTTCTTTTGAATCAAGCAGATTGATTAAAACCATCAATGCTGCGAACAAGCTTCCCCCGATAATACTTTGGTGCGCTACAATCACTAATAACCCCAAAATGAATCCTATAAAAAGTGTGTCTGTCTTCTTCATAATCTAATCTCCCTATTTTTTATTTCTAGCATTCTCAAATCCTCAAGTTCAGAAGCAATTAGTTCAGCTTGCCTATCTGATAGCTCATCGGCTTTTCTAAGCGCTGCACGGTCATCTTGTAATTGTTTCCTGCGTTGTTTAATCAAACCGAGAATTTGATGTTCTTGTTGCAATGTGTAGGACATAAAATCATTCTCCTTTGCCTTTAGAACTCAAAGTTTTCTTTCAAAAATCTTTGGAGTTCCGATCGTTCAATTCTGATGTCTAACTTGCTCCACTGCTGTGTTTTTAAGCCTAGGTTTATCCAATGTGTTAATTTGTCATCACCAATGCCTAAAATTTTTTTCACCTCTGATTTGTTTGGATATGGAGGAAGCTCTACTGATTTGTTCATAAGGCGCAATCGTTCGTCCAACGAATTAAGCACAGCATTCGTAATCTGTGTAGTTAATTCTGAAACTACTAAATTATCTGGAATTGTTATTAGCATGTTATTTCTCCTTCTCTAACTCTGCTAGTGCTGCCTCAATTGGCTTGATTTGTTTATCTGGTTTTCTACGCCCATTCATAATATCCGACATATATGGTCTAGAAATTCCGATAGTATCAGCTAACCAGTTCTGAGACTTTCCGTATTTTGCTAATTGAATTCTGACTTTTAAAATAAATTCTTGTGACATTGTCATTCCTCCTCTAATAAATCGATTTCTGGAATATATCCTTCTTTTTTTAGCGACTCATAAATGAACAAACGTCCTTTTTGAGTCCATTTTGTATTCATCACAACTTTTGTTCCTCCATCAGATTTCGGAATCTCAGTTGTATGAGATTTTGTATATCCTTGTCTCATATGTTTCTTGCATAATAACCATTGGTTGCCTACTTTCTTCTGGATACCTAGTTTATGAAGTAGTTTGTTCATCTGTTGTGGAGACATCCCATAATCTGCTGCAATCTGGCTAATTGTTACTGAATCCGTAGAAGATAATATGCTATCTAAATATGAAATTTTGGGTTCGTATTCTGCAATCTTTTGTTCTGCGATTAATCTCCCAGTACGTTCTTCTTTCAATTTAGTTGCTAATTGAATGATTGTATCTGGATTAAGCAAAGCTTCTTCTACTTTTTCTGGACTTAGATAACCTCCATGTTTTCTAATTGCTGGCAACACTTCGCTTGTTACCCAACGTTTGAATTTCTTGGCATTTGAGAGTTTAGATTTTAGGATAAGGCTGTATAAACCTGACTCGTTGATGATAATTACTTCTCTGATTTGACCTGACAGAACGATTCGTTCCCCCAGCTTATCTTCCTCATCCACATGATCGCGAATAGCTTTCGCTGTATTGGTATAACCTAAGACTTCAGCTATATCTTTTCCTACGAAATACGGTTCATCATTTACTAAAATTGTCCGAACTTCGTTTTGTTCGAAATTAAAAATTTGCGGTGTGTTCATTTTTGCTCATTCCTTTCTTTGGTATAATTTTTAATAGAAAGTGAGGTGAAAATAGTATGGAACAATTTAATATGGATGTTGACGCCTTATTCAAACAAACCGTATTCAAGACTGTTAATAAAGAATTCAAAGTAGATTTCCAAAATGACGAATCTTTTCCAACAGAAATTGAGTTATTCGAAGAATTTTCTCGGAATGTTTCTGAGTCTTTTTCTCGCCAGTTGCAAAAGAATTTTTTTGATGCTCTTGTGGATGAATTTCATCAACGCTACCGCTAAACTTTTGGTCTTTAAAATGTATAGTTATTAAAACTCCTTCTGCAGAAGGAGTTTTTTTGTTTTGTTTCATGATGTTTCCTCCTTTTCTTTAAATTTGTAAGCTAATAAAATTAGCTAATTCTTATTGACACATTCTACAAAGTTTTGTAGAATAAGATCATAGTTAAATAAGCCTAAAAATACCCTATAAATCAACGTTCTAAGTTTCCCGACCTCGAATTTGTTTATTTTAATAGGTGTCTTTCTTATTGCTTGTTAGCTTACTAAATTAGCTTACAAACATATATTATTACAAAGTTTTGTAGATGTCAACAATTATCTACAAAGTTTTTTAGATATGTTTCAGGCATGATTGGAGAATCATTATCATGACAACGTTTGATAGAGTAAAAATGTTAGCGGATAAACGCAAAATATCTATTGTCGAATTGGAAGAAAAGCTTAATTTCAGTAAAAATTCTCTTTATGCGTGGAAGAAGAGTAAACCATCCATTGACAAGCTAAATGCAGTTGCTGACTATTTTAATGTCTCAACTGATTATTTGTTAGGACGAACAGATGATCCTAACGCTGGTGTTGTACCAGAAAAAAGAAAACTAACTGTAGAAGAAGCTTTAGCATCTGTCATGAGCAGCGACGGAAAACCACTCACCGATAATGATAGGGAAATACTATCAGCTATGATTGAAGCATATTTAGAGAAAAAAGATAACTAAATAAGTAGGTGAGTCAGTTGGACAGTCAAATTGAAATGATGCTTAATGAGCTAGGTGTCAAGGTAGAAGAGCGTGAAAACCTTGATGCCGATGGCCATTATGTTGCTTGTATGAATACCATAGTAATAAAAGCTAATTTATCTAAGTATAGAAGACAAAGAACCTTATTACATGAATTAGGACACGCTTCTAAACATCATGATAATTATTTTTTATATAACTTAGCATTCTCTCTCCATTCAAAAATGGAATATGAGGCTGATCGCTTCATGATTGAAAAATTATTAGATAGATATATTGCAAAGTCTGAATTAGAACCACACAATATCAATTACATGAAATTTATAGAAGATAATAATTTAAGCGTTCGCTTCGAACCACTTGTGAAAGAATTATTAAAAGCTCGCATCTATTGTTATGCAGCTCTCTAAAATTTTTTAAGCAAAAAAAGAACATACGTTCAAAAATAGAAAGGTGAACAAAAATGATATATACAGAATTCAAAGAATGGTTAGAAAAAAACACAACCGGATACGAAACATTTACCATCAAAGCTACTAATTATCAAATTGAAAAAAACAAAAATAGACCCCCAAAAAAACGCTGGGATGATAAGAAAATAGATAAAGCTGTATTAGAAATGTGGAAACAAGTTGTGACTAACTTGTATCAAACAATTCGTAAAGAAAAAGGAGTTCCATTAATTAACGGGAAGGAAATATGGCTTGAATTTATAGAGGAACAAGGACTGATCGAATTTTTCAATGATAGCATGGCAGAATTAGAATTTGAATAGGGGTAATATTGATGGCAATGATAAAACAATATAAAAAGAAAAATGGCGAAAAAGCATGGTACTTTAAAACTTATCTCGGTATTGATCCGTTAACAGGAAAGAAAAAATATACTACTAAAAGAGGATTTAGAACACAAAAAGAAGCAAAAACAGCACTTTCTAGGTTAGAACTAGAATTACAAAAAACAGGAATTCCCACAAGTACAAATACTACTTTCAAAGAAGCAGCAGAATTATGGCTAGAAAGCTATAAAAAAACTGTAAAAGAAAGTTCATATTCAAGGACTAAAATAATCTTTAACAAACATCTATATCCCAAATTTGGAAATATTAAGCTTTCTAAAATTAATACGGCATATTGTCAAAAGGTAGTAAATGATTGGAGTGAAAAAGGAACTTCAAAGCAATACCCTCTTTTCATCAACTATATGAACAAAGTTTTTAAGTATGCTATAAATATTGGTTTAACATCTGATAATCCAACATTAAATTTAATTATTCCAAAGCCACAAATTAAAACAGAAAAGAAATTAAAATTATATACAAAAGAACAGTTGGAATTATTTCTAAATGAAGTATCTCAAGAACAGAATCCATATTTTTAAAAACAGAGACTATACGCTCTTTAGACTATTAGCATTCAGCGGATGTAGAATCGGCGAAATATTAGCACTCACTTGGGACAATATTAATTTTAAAACAAATGAAATGGCCATTAAAAAAACTGTAGCTCGTTCAGATAAATATTATATATCTAAAACTCCTAAAACAAAAAAATCAAATCGAATAATTTATTTAGATGAAAAAACTATAAAGCAACTAAAATTTTGGAAGCTCGAACAAAGAAAGTACTTATTTCAATTAGGATTTACTAAAGCTAATTATTTGTTTACCAATGACGAAAATAATTTCACAATTAATCAGTCAGTGGCAGAAAGATACAATATATATCGTGAGCGTGCCGGCTTACCTTATATCGGTCTGCATGGTTTTAGACATACACATGCATCAATGCTATATGAGGCAGGCGCAGATCACAAAGAAGTCCAAGAAAGAATGGGCCACGCAAATATAAAAACTACTATGGACACATATACACACATCACTAACAGCAAAAAAGAAGAAACAACACAAAAACTAACAAATTATATTAACTTCTAAGAAAGTATGGTCAAAAGTATGGTCAAAAAAATCCCTTACTTAGCAAAAAAAGCTCCATCCCTTGCCACACAAGAGATAGAGCAGTTTATTTATTAAGCTTCTTGAGCTACTGGATAAACAGACACTTGTTTTTTGTTACGGCCTTTACGTTCGAAACGTACTACGCCATCAACTTTTGCAAATAAAGTGTCGTCTCCACCGATACCCACGTTTACACCTGGATAGATTTTTGTACCGCGTTGACGATAAAGAATTGATCCACCTGTAACTGTTTGTCCATCAGCGCGTTTAGCACCTAGACGTTTTGATTCTGAGTCACGGCCGTTAGATGTAGAACCGCCACCTTTTTTGTGGGCAAATAATTGTAGATTCATAGATAACAACATGGTCTGCACCTCCTATTTATCATTGATTGTTTTAATTTGGATATATTCTGAGTTTTCAGCTTCTATTGATTGTAAACCTAATAAAAGATTTTCTAATAGAATCTCAGCAATATTGTTTTGTTCTTGTGTCATTCCTGAAGTGACTTCGGTATAAAGATAACCGCCTTCTTCTTCATTCATTTCAACAATCGGTTCAAAACCGGCTAATGAGGCAATCCCGTTGACAGTGCTGATCGCTAACGCAGAAACACCTGCACAAACGATATCACTTCCATAAGGACCAGCATCAGCATGCCCGGTCAAAGTGAATGAAACGATCTGACCTGCGTCATTTCGCTTAAATGTTCCTTTGATCATATATAGGCCTTCTTTCTCAAACGCTGATTAAGCGTTGATCGCGTCGATAACCACTTTTGTATATGGTTGACGATGACCTTGTTTGCGGTGTGAATGTTTTTTAGGTTTGTATTTGAAAGTAACGACTTTCTTTTGTTTGCCGTGTTTTTCAACAGTACCTTCAACAGTTGCACCTGCAACAGTTGGAGCGCCTACTTTTGTAGATTCGCCACCTACTAAGATAACTTCGTCAAAAACAACTTTTTCTCCTGCTTCAACGTCAAGTTTTTCAACATAGATTGCTTGTCCAACTTCAACTTTTACTTGTTTACCACCAGTTTTAATAATTGCGTACATGCTATAAAGCACCTCCTTCTGATATACTTAGACTCGCCATCCGAAGTGACAGCATCTGCTGTGCTTATTACTTGTTCTGAGCGGTTGTAGCTGTGGAGTCCACAATTACAACAGTACTAGCTTACCAGAACAGCCGCTGTTCGTCAACTAAATTTAAAGTCAAAAAATGAAATAAAGATTTAAACAATCGTTCTCCTGCTTTTCTTTCCTCTTCGTTTCTGCCAAATAAAATAGTCGCATTGCGTTTCTTTTCTTCTTATAATAAAAGAAAAAGGAGGAGCACAAATGGAATACCCAACAGAATTGATACAAGAGGCTTCTTTAAGGATGAACGACCGTCCTGTAGAAGGGTTTGTCGCTGGGCAAGGACCTCTTCATCCTAAATTAATGCTTGTAGGAGAAGCCCCAGGGAAAACAGAGATTGATACACACATCCCTTTTAGCGGACAAGCTGGAAAAGAATTGATGCAGGCACTTTCTTCCACTGGTTTAACACGAGAAGATGTCTATATCACCAGTGCTGTACGGAGTCGCCCGTATCGCGTGACTCATCGGATCAATAAACGGACACAACAGACAGAAACTGTTTATCCAAATCGTACACCTACGCGATCCGAAGTATTTGCACACGCACCGATACTGGATTACGAACTGATGGAAGTCCAGCCAAAATTAATTGCGACACTTGGAAATATTGGCCTGCAACGATTACTTGGTAAAGAATATACTGTTACCAAAAACCATGGTCAACTCTATACAGGTCCCGTCTTACAGCTAACAAAACAAAAAGATGCCTACGAATGGTCAGAAAAAAACTATCGTATCCTTCCACTTTTTCATCCAGCAGCTATTTTTTATAATCGTTCCCTTGTACCTGTTATCCATCAAGATTGGCAAGTACTAGCTTCACTTTTACAACAAGATTAAAAAGAACAGACAAGACGGTGAAATTGTTAGTTTACAGTCTTGTCTGTTCTTTTTCATTGTTTTAATGGCTCATTGCAGTATATTTCGCATGCAATGCTGTCAACGCATGAGCAACTGTTTGATGTTGATGTGTGGATGTATATTCCCATAAGTGAGAAAGTTGTTTTTCTACTTCCGGCTGCAAGGAAGTATAGATAATCGTTTGTCCTCTCTGTTCTGCTTTTTCTTGAAATTCATCAAAAACTGCGCGTGCCGTCAAATCAATACTTGGTACGCCACGCATGGAGAAGATGACACCGTCGTGATGGTTTAGTTCTTCCAATTTATTTTTTAGTTTCTCTGAAGACATGAAAAATAGCGGACCGCTGATGTACACTACTGTCCAATTATTCAGCTTTTCCGTTTCTGGCAGCCCCATTCTTTGCCAATCGATTGTTTCTAATGAAATCGTGATAGCCGCACTTTTTACAACAAAAAATACACAACCGCCGATAATCCCAATTACAATAGCAATACTTAAATCAAAGATGACTGTACAAATCATTGTAAGAACAAACAATAGAATAGCTGACCAATATTTATGAACAAATAGCTCCTTAATCGTTCTCCATTCATTCATACGCCAAGCCGTCACGATCAAAACACCTGCAAGTGCCGGCATCGGAATCTGTGACATCACTGGCGCAAAAACAAGCATGGAAAGCAACAAGACAACTGCATGGATCATGCCAGCTAATCTGGTTTGTGCGCCAGATTTGATGGCCACACTTGTACGAGCAATGGCTGCAGTAGCAGGAATCCCGCCAAAAAAAGGAAGCAATAGATTTCCCACCCCTTGTGCCACTAATTCTTGGTTACTGTCTAATGACTTATTCGCCATTCGACCAGCAGAAGCACCACATAATAAGCTCTCAATCATCCCTAACAGAGCAATGCTAATGGCCGGAACGGCTACTTGTTGCAAGGCAGAAAAGCTAAAATCTCCCAAGCCCAAGCGATTACTGCTGATCAGTGTTTGTGGGATGTTACCAACAGTGTCTACTGGTAAATGACACAGTAGCGTAACTACTGTTGCTAAAATGATGGCCAACAGCGAACTAGGCATTCGTTTCGCCCATTTTTTCGGATAGATGAACATCCCTAAAATGACTAGTCCTCCCATAATCAAAGATGCTATGTTTATTGGAAAACCTAGTGTTTGATAACTACTTAGCTTTTCAATAACATTTGTACCTTCCGAATGAACACCAAACAAATTATCGATCTGACCTAATGCAATAATAATAGCAATACCTGAAGTAAATCCTGTGATTACTGGTGCTGGGATAAAAGAAGTTAGTGTTCCTAATCGGAAAAGTCCTGCTGCAAGTAAAAATAGACCTGCCAAAAAAGTAGCAAGCAACACACCTTGCATTCCCTTTGTTGCCGCAATGGACATTAGAATAGCTGCCATTGCGCCTGTCGGACCTGATATTTGATAAAAACCGCCTGATAAACCGCCAATAACGAGACCGGCAATGATAGCCGTAATCAAACCTGCGGACGCATCGGCTCCGCTTGATACCCCAAAAGCCAAAGCTAAAGGCAATGCTACAGCAGCTACTGTGATTCCAGCCAAAAGATCTTTCTGAAATCTTGAAAGATCATAACCTAAAAATTCTTTTTTTAGTGATAAAACATAATTTTTGAACACCTATCTAACTCCTTTTCATGAAATTTTCTAAAATACCATTCATTAGAATAGCATATTTCATGAGAAAAAGTAATATTTTTCACAAAGTTTCCTGTCCAATAGATCCTTGTTTTTCTACATTTAGAAGAAAATAGAAAGCAAGGCCAACAGAGCTAACCCACCTTGTTTTAGTAAAATCCAGCGATCGCTAGTCAGACTTCCATACAATGCAACAATAAAAATTGATAGCAACAGCATACTTGTAATTTCTTTAGGTGCGGAAGAAAGGTAAGCTCCGTAAAGTAGTCCCACCCCTAATAGTCCATTGTATACTCCTTGATTCTTAAATAATGTTTGAACAGATTTTCTGCTTAATTCTTCTTTATTCATTTTAAAAACTCTGCTTGTCGTATCGGAATCAGTTCTTACTGTTTCGATGTACATGATATAAAAAAATTCGATGGCCACTAGAGTGACTAAAATTTTTGATAATATTGACATATTTGCTTCCTCTTTCTGATGGATTTTATTTTTACTTCCTATAATTGTACTAGATAAAGATGTTTTTTTTATTTTATTTGCCTTTGAAAACAAACAATATTGGCACAAAAAACAAAGAAAAACCGTTAGAAACTGAGGTTTCTAACGGTTTTTTAGCGTCACAGGAGGGATTCGAACCCCCGACCGTCCGCTTAGAAGGCGGATGCTCTATCCAGCTGAGCTACTATGACAGGAATCAGCGGAACATCAATAATTATAGATAATTAAATTGCTTCTGTCAATACGAAATAGTTATTTAATTAGCAAATAGCCAATTATTTTAATTCAACTACCAAATCAATCCTTTGAAAAGAAACATTCGCTTCCATCTATTCTAAGGTTATCAGTCGAAAACAGGAGTTGCATTGTCTTCATGCTTACTCCTGTTTATTTCAATCTATTTACTATTTCCTTCAGTTGTTTTACAAATACAGTCTCTTTCACATCAAATTTAGATGGATTCCTTGATATAATCAATCACTTACTGATTGTCATAATCATGTATCACCAATCGATTTCTTCTGCTTCTTTTGTCATTAAGATTACACCATCGCCTAATGGTAAGATGGTCGATGTCAAATCAGGATGGTTCATCACGACACGAAGGAATTCATTTAATTTACGATGGATAGCTCGTTTGCCACGAGGAATCTCTTCATCAGGGAGCAAGATCGTCCCTCCTTGGAAAATATCATCTACCATCAAAACGCCACCTTTTCGTAACAAACGCAAACATTCAGGTAAAAATTCAATATATTTTGATTTTGCACTATCCATAAAAATAAAGTCATATGGACCAGACAATTCAGGCAAAATATCTGCGGCTTGCCCTTCAAGCAAGGTTACTTTATCTGTCAATCCTAGACGTTCATAGTTTTTTTTCGCTTTCTCGATCATGACATCGAAACGATCAATGGTCGTAACATGAGCATTTTCTCCGATTGTTGTCGCCATGACACTTGATGAAAAACCGATAGCTGCACCGATCTCTAAGATTCGTTCAGGCTGAATCTGTCCAAGTAAAAATTTCAAAAATACAACTGTTTCGTGGGGAATAACCGGTACTTCTGCTACATGAGCTTCTTCTTCCAATTTGCCTAGCTCACCCGGTAATTTTTTTTGCTGGGTACGCATAAAGTCCAATAGTTCTTCTTTGACTACAGGACGATGCATCATTTCATTGCGCATACTACTCCTCCTCTTTACACATTATACGAACAACTAGCTAAATCTACAAGCTGTATGAGTATTTTCCGTATCACTCGTTCAGAAGAGTAATGGTATCTCTTGAATATATTTGTCTTTTTCAACATTCTCACAAAAATTTCTGTGTTCGTCTCCGCTTCTTCTTCAACTCTACAAAAGTATTCCAAGCTGTGATTCCTGTTAAGCAAAAAGCAATCGTAAAGAATAACCCCTGGATCCATGCAAATGCTGTTTTGGAAAGGACCAGACCAATATATGGAATCTGGAAGATTGGACTACCGATAATATTTCTCTTTTTTACTACTCCAGGCTCGATATAAGTCCGTGTGTCAGCTTTTGTATAAAAGTCGTTGTAGTTGTTTTCAATGGCTATTACGCGACGTGTCGAGATTTTTTTACCTGAATTTTCATAATATGTAATAATATCTCCGACTAAAATCTCATCTGTATTTTTTGGTCGTACATATATCAGATTTCCTTGTGCATAATATGGGTTCATTTCTCTATCCTCAATAATATAAGGAGTCAATCCAAAAATTCGGGGAACCAAGACGACGAGAAGAATAAGTATTAAAAATATAATCAGCGTTACAGAACTAACAAAAGTTATTTTTTTGTAATCAGGCATCGTTTTCAACTCCTTTCTTTCTTCAATCCTTCTTAATCATATAATAACGATAAATTTTTTTCAAATTATAACTGTAAAAACACATTTTTATGACAACGACGTTTTTTGATTCTATTTCCTCATCTTTATCTCATTTTTCATTATAAATAATTGACGTTAGTAAAAAAAACGTTTACCCTAAAATTACAAGTTTTAGAAAGGAATACCTTTATGGCTTTTTTTAATAACATATATAATAAAAAAGAATCTTTCTATATGCGCATAAAATGGAGCATAATAATTATATTATCAGTGTTATTTTTAGCAGGGATTGCTTATTTCTTCTATTTTATCTTCTCTCCTGCTAATAGTAATCAAATGAAAGAAATAAAAGATTCATGGGTTTTCTATTCAAAAGATGATCCTGATTTTAAGTTTGACAGCAAGTACACTCGTACGATTCCTACCGTAGACAAAGATGAAACATTTATTATGGAAACGACACTTGAGAAACCGTTGAACGAAGCAAATTTACTAATCAAAGGAAATCATCAATGGATTACTGTGTATCTAAACGGAAACATTTTATACCAACGGGAAGATTACGACGCAGAAAGCAACCCTGGATTATCACTGGCTGTGATAGATTTACCATCAGATTACATCGGAAAAAAATTGATGATCTCTGTCTCATCTCCTTATCAAAACTACGCTGGGTTGCCACCGAAAGTCTATATAGGTACAACTGGTCCGTTAATCGGTTTTATCTATTCTCAATCAGTACCGCAAGTATTAACGATGATCATTGCAGTTTTCATTGCTATTGGGACGTTTATCTATACCATCTACTTGATGTACAAACAAAAACGGCTTGAATACTCGCTGATTATCTTAAGCTGCTTTGCTTTGGCATTAGGATTTGAAGCTGTTTCAGAAGATATTTTAAGTGGCATCCTTTTTGAACCATTCGTTCACTCTTTTTTATCTCATTTATTTATTATCCTAACCTCGGCTTTCATTATCTGCTATTATTGGAGCCGGATGATTTATTATAAAAAATGGTATGGGATTTTTTGTATAATCCAGCTTTCGATCTTTTCTGGTGTTCTGCTTTATG
The DNA here is from genome assembly GCF_040887565.1 of Enterococcus sp. C46. Taxonomy (NCBI): domain Bacteria; kingdom Bacillati; phylum Bacillota; class Bacilli; order Lactobacillales; family Enterococcaceae; genus Enterococcus; species Enterococcus sp. C46. The sequence goes on along the minus strand of NZ_JBFOGA010000011.1, from coordinate 48,445 downwards.
CAGCTTTTACTTCTGCAGAACTTCCTGAATTGATGCCAATTGCTAATATAGCTAGTGTTATCAGTACTCTAGTCACTTCGCTTACCTGCATTGGTGAAGCATATAAAAACAATCGTTTTTATGTAGTTTGTACACCTTGGATCGTCTTGGTTGCTATTATCCACTGCTTGATTTATATCCAAACAGCACTAGGTATTTATCAAACGACGATCAATTGGTCTACGATTTTATTCATTATTATTTTGATTGTTATTATCAGTTACAATCTGATTGACCACATTCTGAACACAGATAAAGACCGAAGACAAGTAGATTTCTTAAAAATCAAAAACGATTTGCTGGAACAGCATTATGAGCAACTTCGACAGCATATCCAAGAAGTAAATACGCTTCGTTTAGAATTTGTTCAGGAAATGGAAAATCTGCAAGACTTAATGCATACGGATCAAGTAAAAGCAAAAAAATATGTGGAAACAATCTTGGAAGAAGCAAAAAATTTTGAAATGCTGTGTTCTTTTTGCAATCATCAGATGACAAATCTGATTTTCGCGCGCTATCAACAGTTAGCTGCTAAACGGAATATCCAGATCACCTTCCAAGCAGAACTTCCTGAGGATCTTCCTATCAAAGATGATGATCTAGCCCAGCTTTTGATTCATGCCCTAGAGCATTCCTTTAGAGAAACTCATGCCATCGAAAATCCGCTGTATCGAAAAATTCATTTGTCGATACACGAACAAGAGGATCATTTCATCATTTGTTGCGAACATAGTGCACATTATGATACGAATATATTCAGTCGAGGTATCACAGAAGAATTAGATGATCAGGAACGCTTTGATTTGATGATGATGAAAGATGTGGCAGATCGTTACACTGGAACACTAACGCAGGAAAAAGATACATTGATTGATCGAATCACTGTTCAGCTTTCCCGAAATTACTCGAATTCTATATAAAAAAGCAGTGGGATCCAATACATAAGGATTCCGCTGCTTTTTGTTTTTAATAAAGTAAGGTAAGCAATTCTTCTGATTCTATCGCACCAAAATATTTTTTCACATCAATTTGGTCAACTATTTTTGATAGAGATTCTTTATCATATTTCTGTCCCACCAATTTTTTTTCGACATCAGAGATATCTCCTAGTCCGAAGAAATCACCAAAGATTTTTGCTTCTTTAATCATTCCTTCTGATACATTCAAGTGGACTTCGATCGAACCGATAGAGAAACGTTTTTGACGAGAGAAATTGAAATCTGGGGACTTTCCGTAATTCCAATCCCAATTTCGGTAATATTCTTCAGATATTCGATTGATTTTTTTCCAATCTTCGTCGGTCAATTCGTACGTTTTTACTTCCTCTACTGATTCTACACCAAAAATTTTCAACAAGATTTCTTGACGAAATTCTTCCGTTGTCATTTTTTGTTTTTCTTCGGGAAGAAACGGTTTGATATTCGTCACACGAGAACGGATCGATTTGATTCCTTTTGATTCGATTTTGTCTTTTTTTACTTTTAATGCATTGACTACTTCATTGATATCAGAGTCGAACATGATCGTTCCATGAGCAAACATTCGGCCATTGGTAGCATACATCGCATTACCGGAAAATTTCATACCATCAATGACTAAATCATTTCGGCCTTTCAACTCAGCCCCGGCAACACCCAATTCATGAAGTGCTTGGATGATTGGTTGTGTTACTTTCGCAAAATCACGGAAGGAATCACCATCATCAGGCATAATAAAACTAAAGTTCAAATTCCCAAAATCATGGTAGACAGCTCCGCCTCCGCTTAGACGGCGGACCACATGAATACCATGTTCTTCCACATAATCTCGATTGATTTCTTCAATCGTGTTCTGATTCCTACCGATGATGATTGAAGGTTCATTGATATAAAAGAGCAAAATGGGTTCATCTAATGGCATTTCTTGCAACAAGTATTGTTCAATTGCTAAATTGATTCTTGGGTCGTGGTTTTCATTTGGTACAAAAATCATGTTCTTCCTCCTAAATGTCAAACACTTTGTCAACTGCAGCAAGTTCTACATCTATCCCTTTACCTGCTGCTTTTTGCGCTTCATTTTTCAATTGTTCTAAGTCGCCAAACTGAGGTAGATGGGTAAGTACAAGTTTCTTTACGTTAGCTGATTTCGCCAGTTCTCCAGCTTCTTTTGAAGTGAAATGTGCATGATGATGTTCATTTCCTTCAAATAGATAGGTATCTGCTAGAAACAAATCAGCCTCTTTCGCAAAATCAGCGAAACTTTCCAAATAACCTGAATCTCCTGTAAATACGAATACTTTCCCCGTTGCTTCTTCTACGATTCGCATGGCGTAACATACTACTGGATGGATTGTTTCCATAAAAGTAATCAGAAAAGGACCAATTTTTAATTCTTCGGCTTCAAAATAAGGATGTCCTTTTGAGACATTCGCCATCGTCAATTCTTCAAAGTGGACAGAATCTTTTGTGTGCCCGTAAATTGAAAGCAATGTCTCCGGATCTCTCTTGGGATGAAGTTGCCAGTAATACTGTAATACACCAAGGTCAGCAATATGATCATGATGATAATGGCTAAGGATCACAGCATCCAAATCAAGTGGATCAAGATGTTCTTGTAATTTGATCAGCGTAGCACTACCTGCATCAATCAACAAGTTGAAACCGTCAGATTGAAGTAAATAACCTGTTGTCCCTTGATTATTATAAGGATACGCCCCTAAGCAGCCTAAAACAGTTAATTTCATCATACATTCCCCCTCAAAGATTTATCCTACCACAAAAGTTATTTTTCTAATGAATGAACTGCTTACAGATTAAGCAAAATAGGCTTCTGGACCACCTTTTTCAATCCGTGCTTGTTCATAAAATTCTGCAACTGATACATTCACATAAACGATGACCCACAAAAGACCGATGAATAAAGCGATTGCCCCTAACAAATACCAGCCGATAAAAGATAGTTGCAACAAAATATACGTACCGATTCTATCTTTCAATAAGAACCAGCCATATTTTAAGCATTGTACGACCGACAAATCAGGATAGTCGAACTTCGTCCATGCAGCAAATTGGAACAATCCGCCAACGATGCTCATGATAAGTGCTGAAACAAAAATCATCCCTACCATTGATAAAACAAAGCTGATATCAAGAAAATCTCCTGGCATGACATCCGTAGGTACCGTACTTGAATTGAAAAGCAACTGCGTATAAGCACTCACTCCGCTGATTAAAAACATGGGCAGAAAGATCAAACTATTGAGCAACCAGTTGATGATTGAATTAATCAAATTGATGACAAGTATCGAACCAAAATATTTTTTTTGGAAAACTGAAAATAGAAGATTGCTTTTTGGTCTGCCACCTCGTACAACTACTAACGCAATATAAAACAATGCATAGTTGAATGCGAATAAAAGCAAATTATTGACTAGAAAACTCAATAGGTTTTGCTGCATGCTTTCTTCCGTAAAAGGACTGAAACCGTCAAAAAAATTCTGTATGACGCTTGTGAACAATATGGATAAGAAAACAAGCCAAGCATTGATTCCCCATTGATTCTCTAAAGAAGCTCGCGCTTTTTTTCGATATTCAGAAATAGGCATTTTATTATTCATTATTCATAACTCCGGATTTGTTCAACTGTTTCACTATCAAGCCGTTTCACTAACTCAGTAACTAGCTTCACTGTATTCAAATAATCATCTTCATGGATCACTGATGTGTGGGAATGCAAATAACGAACAGGAACAGTAATGGCTACAGAAGGAACACCGTCTCTTGTCAAATGCATTTGTCCTGCATCCGTTCCACCGCCAGAGATCACTGTATATTGGAATGGGATAGCCATTTCCTCTGCTACATCGATAACGAAATTCAATAATTTTTTGTGCGGAATCATCGATGCATCAAAAATCAAAATCTGTGGACCTTTTCCTAAAATCGAATCTGCTTCTTTTGGTGTCATTCCTGGAGTATCACCTGCTGTACCAGTATCTAAAGCAAAAGCAATATCCGGATTTACAAGGTGCGTGCTTGTTCGAGCGCCTCGCAAGCCCACTTCTTCTTGCACATCGCTTCCTGCAAATAAAACATTTGGATGTGCTTCTTTAGATAGATTCTCCAATACTCGCAAAGAAACAGCTGTCCCTATCCGATTATCCCATGCTTTTGCCAGTAAATATTTACTGCCGTTCATTCGTTTGTATTCAATATATGGGGTGACCATATCTCCCGGACGTATGCCCCACTCTTTGGCTTCTTCTTGGTTTGATGCGCCGATATCAATAAACATATCTTTGATTTCATATGGTTTATTTCGTACCTGAGGTGTTAAAACATGCGGTGGTTTTGAACCAATTACCCCGTGAATGATTTTTCCTTCTCGTGTTTTGATTTCCACTTGTTGAGCAAGCATCACTTGTCCCCACCAGCCTCCAAGTGTTTGGAACTCCAAGAAGCCTTTTTCGGTTATTTTTGTTACCATAAAACCAACTTCGTCCATATGACCAGAAATAAAGACTTTTGGTCCTCCGCCAGCGCCATGCTTAGCAATCACACTGCCTAATCCGTCATAAAAAATATCATCAGCGAATGGTTTAGCATATTCTCTGAATACTTCTCTTACCTCTTCTTCATTCCCAGGTACTCCTTTTGCAGAAGTCAAATCAATTAGTAGCTGTTCTTCTTTTGTATCCAAATGTTTTCCCCCATTTCTATATTCATATTGTGATTATACCATTGCTTTTGTTTTTTGTTCAGGCAAACTTGGTATTTTTACTGTTTATTTCAGAATATTCTAAAATAAATAAAACAGGCAGATATCCTCCACCTGTTTTATTTATTTTAATCGTAGTTTATCTGGTACTTGCTGTTGCCAAGCTTTGCTGAAAAAAGCATCATCGAGATGGTACCTACTAGGAAGCTGGTTTTCTTCTAAAAACGGTCTAATCTGTTGATCTGCGGCCAGCCAGCCTTTCCACCCTAAATGGATCGTATCTTCCATAAAATAATTGGTACCAGCTTGATTGACAAAATCAGCTATTCGATTGAATCCTTGGCTATTTAATTGAAATTTGATTTTTTTGGCAAATCCTTGTAGCATTTCTTGAGATAGTCCGGTATAATCGCTCCATTTCTCGTTGACCGGTGGAATGATAAACAACACTTCATTATGGTTTTTTGCTAATTGATCCAAGATTAGCTGAAAATCAGAAAATTCTGGTGAAAAACGATAATCCCAATTTTTTTGTGACTGTTTGAGTTCTGGCTCGTGGGATCGGATACGATGTGTATAAAAATCGTTTTTCAAACCAAATGGATTATTTGTCGTTTCTTGTTTTCCAATCTCATCTGCCAAAATGGATAATTCTGTTTCTTGATAGTGGTCTGGTAATTGTTTTGATTCATGATCGATTTTTTGCTGACGATCTTTCAAACCGATATCACTGAATATCTCATCCTCACGCTTCAACATGTTCCATTGGCTGTGCAACTGATCCAAAGAATCAGGTAAAGGTAACTTTCCTTCTTTAATCGTTTGTAGAATTCCTGTCAGCGTATCGTTCTCTTTTACTTTTGAAAAAGTTAATAGTCTTCTAGCTAAATAGCGATCAGCTGATGTAACTTTTTTCAATGAGAACAACCAATCATAGGTCTGAAGTTCAGAATAGTAAGTGTTGAAATAATCTGTTTTTACACCATCTTTTACAAACCATTGAGGCGAGATGATAAACACCACTTTTTTGTTTTTCAAATCATCCCCTGCAGATCGCATCATCATATATTGACTTAATGATTGTGTTCCCGGCGCTCCTAGCAAGAAAGGACGATAACCTCTATCATATTTTTCAGCCAAAACAGACGGATGAAATGGACTGATCCTGCTTAATTCACTCGACCCAAAAAAGGGGATATATTGTTTTTCAGACAAAGCTTTGTTTTTTATTGCATCGCCCTTTAGTACATTTGCTGACATAGATGAAGACGCTCGCTTGATTACTTCCGGGTTATCAATATTTACTCGATAGGAAGAAGTGAAGAATAGGGCAAGCAGACCAAAAGCGAGAACAACAGGTCCAAAAATAGCAAAGAGTTTCTTTTTCATACTCAACCCTTCAATGCAGTTGCTTGTTGAATGATTTTATTCGGTGTGCGCCAATCCTCCCGCTCGAATTCAGAGACTGGGACTTGGATATCCAACTCTCCGTCTAGCTCGACTAATAATTGCACAGATGCTAAAGAATCAAGCAAACCTTCATCAAATAGATCAATATCACGATTTTTTCTTACTTCATCTGTTCCTGTTATTTCTTCTAAGATTGATAAAATTTGTTCTTCCATTTTCCTTTTCTCCTTTGTTATATAAATTAATATGTCACTATTCGTTAGCTAAAAAAAAGTTTATCTAAAAATCCTGAAAAAATCAGGAAGCTGAAACATACCGCTTGAAATGTCAAAAATACGGCTACGCCATGCGTAAATTTGTTAGAAGGCAACTGATCTTTATGCTTCTTCTTAAATCGGATCCATGCATCTGTCAGACAGATCAGACAAGCATGATACAGACCGTATACGATGTAGTACCACGTCAATCCATGCCAGACACCCATTAGAAGAAACAAAGCGAAATACCCGATATTTGACATCACGATCTTGCTTTTAAAGATTTTTTTCTTCATCATGAAGAACATCAACCGCATATACACGTAATCGCGGAACCAAAAAGACAAGGTCATATGCCATCGATTCCAGAATTCTTTGATATTCCATGATAAAAATGGTTTATTGAAATTGATTGGCGTCTGATACCCCATCATGTAGCTTGTACCGACTGCGAACAAACTGTAACCTGCAAAATCAAAAAATAAATACATGCTATACACGTACATGTAACCCACTAACGCCCATGAAATCCCACCATGCTGTAATGCGATGCGCCCTACTGCAGGGAGCAGTACTTGACCAAAATAATAACCGATAATGAACTTATATAAAAAACCGACAAAAATATTTTGGACGCCTTTTCCCAAGAGATCAACATATTTATCACGAACAGGTGGATGGAGCTGATCCTTTTCAAATCTCCTATAACGATCGATGGGTCCAGAAGATATTGTCGGGAAAAACAGCAGAAACTGGATATAACGAAATGGATTATATACTTTGATCATGCCATCTCTTATTTCCATGATCATTTGCACAGACTTAAAGGTTAAATAAGAGATTCCTAAAAAACCAAGTAGCGATGCTTTTCCATGTTCAAAAAAAGGAGTCACTTTCGTTAAAAACAGTGGAATTATTGCTAAAATAACGGCGGCGTAAAACCATCCTGTTTGATTTTTCCTTTGCCGGTGAACAAAATAGCCCCATACAAGGATTGTCTGCCAAAAAACATACCCAATCAGCGCCGCTCCCTGTTCCCAATAAGTACCTCCAAAGCTGACAAATAAAAAGAAAAGTGTCACCACTGATTGATAAATTGGTAATCTTTTTTTCCATATCAGTAAAGATAGAACGATTGGTATAAGCGCAATGGCTAAAAGAAAAAAATAAAACGGCTCTGCGTAAGGGATCATATGAGGAAACATCATTCAGGATTCACCTCAGCTGTTAATTTTTTTCGATCAATTTTTCCATTTACTGTCTGAGGCAGCAAATCGACATAATGGAACTTCTGAGGAATCATATACTCCATCACAACTTGCAGTAATTGTTCTTTGATCGATTTGGTCAGTTGAAAATCCGGTTGTTTCGTTGTGTTTTCTAATACGATGAAAGCAACAAGCTGCTGCACTTTTGTTCCTTGATATTTTGGTACGACAACGGCTTGTTTGATCCGGGAGTCTTGCAACAGATAATGTTCGATATCCCCTAACTCGATCCGGTAACCATGTAATTTGACTTGCTGATCCATACGGCCTTCATAAAATAAAAGCCCGTCTTCATCCAACCTTCCTGCATCCCCTGTATGGTAACTTGCTAAGTCATTTTGACAAAAGAACGCAGCTGCTGTTTTTTCTGGATTGTTCAGGTAACCTTTTGATACGCTTGGCCCTGCAATAATGATCTCACCTGTTTCTCCTTTTGGAACAAGTTTGTCTTCTTGGACAATAGAAACTTTGGTGTCTTTTTTTACATAGCCGATCGGTAGTCGGTCATATTTATCTAGTACGTGCTGATTAATCTGGATACTTGAAATAGCCACAGTTGCTTCTGTTGGGCCGTAAGTATTATATATCCGTGCATTTGGGAATCGATCAAGTAGTGTTTCTGCAGTTTTTTTTGTCAATTCTTCTCCGCAAAATAAAAACATGTCCAATTCTGGTACATTTTCTCCATTGAAGGTAGGCTCCATCAAGCAAATATCCATAAAAGATGGAGTAGAAACCCAAATATTCAACTTCAAGTTAGGCAATGTCGCGAATAATTGACGAAAATCTTGAATAACTGCTTTATTTAACGGCTTCAGCATTCCACCAGAAACTAATGCAGGATAAATAGAAAATACCGATAAATCAAAAGAAAATGGCGCTTGGGCTAAGAAATGCATACCAGGCTTGATCCCAAAGTCTTCCATCGTCCATTGAACAAAGCTGACTAGATTATCATGACTGATTTGTACGCCTTTTGGTTCTCCAGTAGTACCAGAAGTAAAAATAATATAAAAATTTTCTGTACCTTTTACGCTGTTTCTGGGATAAAATTCTACTGGTATCTTCTCGATTTCTTGAAATTCTTCTTTTGTTACGACAGGAACAGAAGGAATGTCTTCTATCCAATTCCCAATACTGATGACCATAGATGGTTTAGCCACCCGAAAGATCGACAGGATACGTTCTTTGGGTGTGTGTTCTTCAATTGGCAAATAGGCATGACCAGATTTGACAATTCCTAGAAATGCGACAATCATCTCAAATTCTAAATTACCAAAAACGACGATTGGTCCATCCCCTTCTACCTTTTCTTCTAAATAATAAGCAAGTGCGTCTGATGCTTGTTTCAATTCTCCAAAAGTATGCATCTCATCCGCCTGATAAGCAATTCGATCAGGTTCGCTTATTCCCCAATCATCGACTGCTTCAATAATCGTTTTGATTTCCATACTCTTCCTCCTAAAATTCGTTATAGATAAATGTTCCTCCTTGAATATTTTTATAGTGATACAGGTAGATCAGGAACAGCAGTACCGCACTATAAAAAATTGTTCGAATGATGAATTTTCCCCAATAATTCAATTTTGGATTAGACCACCATTTGTTCATTGGATTCCCTCCTCATATAACCTCACACAAAGTGTAACGAATTTTGACAAAAAGAAACATGTGTCTAGCTTACAGAAACCGTTTTTTTACTAACAGTTTTGTCACATAGCTTTTATAAAAATAGCACATCAAAACACTGCTTTTTTCTTTATAATTTCTAGTAATTTTAAAAAATATAAAAAATAAAGAGGTTGTGACAAAAAGCGTGTCACAACCTCTTCTTCCAAATAAACGGTGTGTAAAAGCTTGCATCTGCGGTAATAAGTCCAGCTAAATCAAAAACATGGGAAACTATTTTTGCTTGGCTGTTTCTTATTACTTGATGCAGGACAGCTTTTTCACAATCTCTTCTTTAAACGGTGTTTAAAATTTAGTACTTTTTATTATCTTGTCTTATTCCGCCTGTCATTCCTCGATAATCCGACAATATAACTGACTCGTAATGACATAAAGCAAAAGATAGATAAGGATCAATAAGCCACTGACAAGATAAGCCAACCAATAATCGGCAGTTTTGATATACTGAGTGAAAACATTGATTGCAAATACTGCATGAGTGATTCCTAATATCATGGGTGGAAAAAAGGTAAGTGCGTTTTGCTCGAAAATCATCCTTCTAATTCTTCTTTGTGGTATCCCCAGTTTAGTCAATAGGTGATAATTTTCTTTTTCTTCCTCTGCTTCTGCTAATTGTCGAACGGTCAGAATACTGCCAGTAGCAATAATGACGATCATTCCGACAAACAGTGTGACAAAAATATTGATACCAATCCGCCGGTTGACTGCACGCAATTTTGAATAGCTGGAGGAGAAGTTCAACCGAGAACCTTCTTGACTAAATTGCGCTTCCTTCATTTTGTCATCTGGCAGTTTCTTTGTACTAATTTCTCCTTGCAGACGCCCATTTACGATATCATAAGAATAATAAATAGCATTGAGCCACTTTATCGACATTTCACTGCTCAGTCGTTCATCTATCTTTTCATTATTCTCACCTGACACATCCACATTGACTACTTGATAATCTACACCTTTTGCTTTTTCAAAAACGTTATCATCCACGACTAGTACAGGACTTAGATATACCATCGTTTCGTCACCTAATACACTTGGAAGCATTTGTTGAATCTTCAACTCTTGATTATCTGGCAATCCAATACTAGAACCATATAATGAAATGTTCCGGAAAAGAGTTTGCATTTGATCAAGCAAAACAGTATAGTTAGGAGATTTCAAAGAAACGTTTGGCAAATCCGGATTAACTTTTCTGAAGGCTTGATATTCTGTTTCTGTGATCAGATTAGCAGTTTGAAACATAGGTTCTTCGAGATCTGGTCTGTAGATACTACCTATGACTTTATAATGCAAGGTGATTTTTTTAGTTATCTTCTGTCCTTCCTCTGCCAGAATAGGCTTGATTTTTTTTTCTGTCTCGACATCAAACTGATAGTCCATCGGGGAGGATACTTTCTCCTGATACGATAAAATAGTAGAAATACTAGCCGTACCGCCAATCGTCATTAAAGAAATTCCAAGAATGACTGTAATTAGAGAATTCGTCCGCCAGCTTTTGAGCAGGTGCACTTGTGTATTACCTATTATTAAAAAATTGATCCCATAGTAATAGAGCTTCCATTTACTCAATATGATCAAAAAGAGTCGAAATGTATAGCAGAAAAACAAATAAGTACCAATCACACAAATGAAAAAGATCAGAAAAGGCAAAAAGAGAATGAATGTCTCAAGGTAATGATGACTGATCATCCATGAAGTGATTTCTCTAAAATGACTAGCCCCAAAATATCCGCTCGTTAAAAGCAATAACCCAATGACAGCGAGTAATCGATGCCTTGTTCTGAAACGCATCGTTGAACTATCTGCTTGTTCTTTTTCTCCAAAACTTCGAATCATCGGGTAGCGCCAGATTTTCCATATCGAATACACAGATACTGCTAAAAGGATGATGAAAAAAGCAAATAAAGTATCTGCGACTGATGGAATGGAGATAAAAAACGGACTATTAAGATCCATATCCATCATTCGAACCAAAATCATGGAAAAGAGTTTGGAGAAAATAATGCCGAGCAATATCCCAAAAATACAGGCAAATAACCCAATTATCATGATTTCCAATACATATATACCTGAAATTTGTAGTTTGTTCATACCAAAAAGTTGATAGATACCTATTTCTTTTTGTCTTCTATTCAAAAAAAATCGGTTGGCACTGAATACGAAAAAAAGTAAAACGACAGTAATGATCAGTCCGCCAAAACTCAATCCGCCATCTATCGAAGTATCTGGACTTGCTCTTCTAACTAAAGATTGATCATAGGTCATTGCGCTGAATGAATAATAAATCATCACGGATAAAGTCAAACTGAAAAAATAAACAAGATACCCTCGGGACTGCCGAAAAAAGCTTTTGACGGCTAATTTATACAGCATTCATTTTTCCTCCTCCACCAATCGTCGCCTGCATGTCGATTACTTTTTCAAAGAATTCTCTTCTTGTCCCTCTTCTCACAACTTCTGAAAAAATCACGCCGTCTTTGATAAATAAAATTCTGTCACAGTAGCTCGCTGTATATGGGTCATGGGTGACTAACAAGATTGTCGCTTTTTCTTTTTGATTCATAGTCTGTAAATAATTCAACAATTCTGTGGCCGACTTCGAATCTAGAGATCCAGTTGGTTCATCTGCAAAGATTACTTGTGGCTGAACAACAAGGGCTCTAGCGGCTGCAATTCGTTGTCGCTGACCGACAGAAAGCTCATCTGGATATCGTTTTAGCAGTTCTTCTATATTCAACAATTGAGCTACGTGTCTTACTCTCTTTTCCATCTCTTCCTTAGTCATCCGTTCAACTGCTAGGGGCAATAGGATATTGTCTTTTGCATTTAAAGTATCGATCAAATTGAATTCTTGAAAAATGAATCCTAGTTTTTTTCGGCGAAAGTCACTGAGCTCACTATTTTTCATTTTTGTGATTTCTTTTCCTTGGATCAAGACACTACCCATCGTAGGCAAATTGATCGTGGATAAAATATTCATCAACGTCGTCTTGCCTGCACCGCTTGGACCCATGATCCCAACAAATTCGCCTTCTTCTACTGTGAATGAGATATTATCTAAAGCTTTGACGGGAGAAAGTTTGCTACCGTAGCTTTTACTGAGATGTTTCACTTCGATCATCTTTTCCAATTCTTCTTCTCCTCTTTCATTTCTGTTTATTTGCATAGTAGCATATCTACGAACAATTTGCTCTTATGTTTTTGTCACTTTTTCTTAGCCCAAATAAAAAAATTTTATTCAATTATTTTATTCAGCTAAATTAAATATGCAAAAAATAAATCCATCAACTACAAGTTTTCACTTTTTTTCACAATAAAATATACACTACATATAGTATAGAAATCCAATTATACAGCGGATTGAATACTATATATAGCCGATAATTAGTTGCTCCTTCCTAAATTTTGTTTTATGATAGACAAGAACAATTTAGCAGGAGTTGAAGATAATGAAAGTAAATTATGAAGAGAAAACAGTCGTTACTCAGCAACCAGAGGCACACCAGATGAAAGTTATCAAACGAGATGGCCGCCATGTTGATTTCGATGAACAAAAGATCAACGAAGCACTAATCAAAGCTGAAAAGAAAATTCACGGCTCATTATCCCCACTTACTTACGAAAAAATCCAAATGATTGCAGACTTGGTTGTCCAAGAAATCAAAAGCCGGTTTGCTGAAAATGTCAAGATCTATGAGATTCAAAACATCGTGGAACATATCTTATTAGAAAAAAACGAATATGAATTAGCAGAAGAGTATATCAATTACCGTACAAAACGGGATTTTGCTCGCAGTAAAGCGACAGATATCAACTTTTCGATTGAAAAACTAATCAACAAAGACCAGACTGTCGTGAATGAAAATGCAAATAAAGACAGTAATGTTTTCAATACACAGCGTGATCTAACAGCCGGCATCGTCGGAAAATCGATCGGACTGAAAATGTTGCCGCCACATATAGCAAATGCCCATCAAAAAGGTGATATCCATTACCATGATTTGGATTATCATCCTTACACACCGATGACAAATTGCTGCTTGATTGATTTCAAAGGTATGCTGAACAACGGTTTCAAAATTGGAAATGCGGAAGTGGAATCACCTAAATCTATCCAAACAGCGACAGCACAAATCTCACAGATCATTGCTAATGTTGCGTCAAGTCAATATGGTGGCTGTTCTGCCGACCGAACAGATGAATTGCTGGCTCCTTTTGCAGAATTGAACTATAAAAAACATCTAAAAGACGCGGAAGAATGGATCGATTCGCCAGAACGCCAAAAAGAATATGCAAAAGCAAAAACCAAAAAAGATATCTTCGATGCTATGCAAAGTTTGGAATATGAAATCAATACCTTATTTACTTCAAATGGGCAAACCCCTTTCACTTCATTAGGGTTTGGTTTGGGGGAAAATTGGTTTGAAAGAGAAATCCAAAAAGCGATTTTACAGATCCGAATCAATGGATTAGGGAGTGAAAAGCGAACAGCTATCTTCCCTAAACTGATCTTCACTTTAAAAAAAGGTGTAAACTTAAACCCTGAAGATCCTAATTACGACATCAAACAACTAGCATTGGAATGTGCAACGAAACGAATGTATCCTGATATTCTGAATTACGACAAAATCGTCGAATTAACTGGAAGTTTCAAAGTACCTATGGGCTGTCGTTCATTCTTGCAAGGATGGAAAGACGAAAATGGTCAAGAAGTAAATGTCGGACGAATGAATTTAGGTGTGGTTACATTGAATTTACCAAGAATCGCGATCGAATCAAAAGGAGATCAGAACAAATTCTGGCAGCTATTGTCTGACCGTTTAGAAATCATGAAAGATGCGCTTCTCTATCGTGTAGAACGTTGTAAAGAAGCCATTCCAGCAAATGCGCCAATCTTATACATGTATGGTGCTTTCGGAAAACGTCTTTCACGTACCGATTCTGTCAATGAATTATTCAAAAACCGCCGAGCTACTGTATCATTAGGCTACATTGGATTATATGAAGTTGCTTCAGCTTTCTTCGGTGGCGAATGGGAAACAAACCCAGAGGCAAAAGCTTTCACACTTGACATCGTCAAAGAATTAAAAGCCAATGCGGATGCATGGGGTGATGAATACGGTTATCATTTCAGCGTCTATTCAACACCAAGTGAAAGTCTGACTGATCGTTTCTGTCGTTTAGATACAGAAAAATTTGGTATCATCGAAAATATCACAGATAAAGAATATTATACAAACAGTTTCCACTATGATGTACGTAAAAACCCAACGCCATTTGAAAAATTGGAATTTGAGAAGGATTATCCAAAATATTGTTCAGGTGGATTCATCCACTACTGTGAATACCCTATGCTCCAACAAAACCCGAAAGCCTTAGAAGCTGTATGGGATTTTGCATATGATAAAATCGGGTATCTTGGTACGAATACGCCAATTGACCATTGCTATCAATGTGGTTTTGAAGGTGATTTCAAACCAACAGAACGAGGCTTCGAATGTCCAGAATGTGGAAATCATGACCCAAAAACATGTGATGTAGTCAAACGTACTTGTGGTTATTTAGGAAATCCACAAGCTCGTCCGATGGTACATGGACGCCACAAAGAAATTTCCTCACGTGTGAAACACATGAAATGAGGTTGTGAAAAAGCTGTCCTGCATCAAGTAATAAGAACAGCTAAACAAAAATAGCTCCTCATATTTTTCGTTTAGTTGGGCTTATTACCGCAGATGCAAGCTTTTGAACACCGTTTATTCAGAATAAGAGGCAGTGACAAATCTTTTTTCACCACTCTCTTTCGATGCTTTGTACCTTTGAACGCTCTCTATCAAAATAAGAACAAGCTTTTTTTGAACAATGGATTTAGGTCGGTTTGTTCTTATTTATGTGGTCGAGTAGATTTTATCTTCAATAGCTATATCTTTGAACCTTAAATGAAAGAAGTTTTTTTATGAGAAATCCAAAACCAAAAGAATGGTTAGCAAAAGACTACAGTCAAAACTATATTGCTGACTACAAACCGTTTAATTTTGTCGATGGTGAAGGTGTCCGTAACAGTCTTTACGTTAGTGGCTGCTTATTCGCCTGCGAAGGTTGCTTCAACAAAGCGGCGCAAAATTTTCGATATGGCAAACCATTCACACCTGAATTAGAAGAACAAATCATCGCTGACTTGCGCAACGATTACGTACAAGGACTGACTTTATTGGGCGGCGAGCCTTTTTTGAATACAGATGTTTGTTTGCAAGTCGTACGACGTATCCGAAAAGAGTTCGGTACGACAAAAGATATCTGGTCATGGACAGGCTATACCTTTGATGAATTGTTACAAGATTCAGAAGATAAATTAGAACTCCTTTCGCAAATCGATATCCTTGTTGACGGACGCTTTGAATTGAGCAAACGTGACCTAAAACTACAATTTCGCGGAAGCAGCAACCAGCGAATCATTGATGTCCAAAAATCTTTAGAATCCAACCAAGTTATGATTTGGGAAAAATGTACGGATGCAACAGAAACCTATGAACAAATCAAAAAACAAGACTTGATATAAAAACAGCTTTGAGAGAGAAAACGGATTTCCATTTTCAACTCTCAAAGCTGTTTTTATATTTCTTGATTTCCCCATAACGGAAGGACGATATTTTCATAGGTCATCGGGTCAAGATTCGTCAAGGTGATTCCTAACAATCGGATCCCTTTTTCTACTCCCAAGATTTCCTCCCATATAAGACTTGCTTGATAAAAGAGCGCTTCTTTTTTATAGATGTATTCTGGCAATGTCACTCTTTTGGTCACAGTAGAATAATCCGTGTACCTGACCTTCAAAACCACTGTTTTCCCATGTTTTTGGACTCTTCTCAGTGCTTCTTCTACTTTTTCAGCTAGTTGGCGCAACTGAGCCAGCACGGCTTCCTCCGTTTGCAATGGCTGTCCATACGTATGCTCTTTTCCCACAGATTTTCGCTCTCTTGTAACATTTACTGGAGAATCATGGATTCCTCTCACTTTACGATAAAGAGAATAGCCCATTTTTCCAAAATTTCGAATCAACATCATTTCTGTGCATTCATATAGGTCTTTTCCTGTATAAATCCCTAACTCATGCATTCTAGGTACAGTTTTCTTTCCTACTCCATGAAATTTTTCAATTGGCAAAGCTTTTAAAAATGGCACAGCATCTTGAGGTGCAACTACTGTGATCCCTCTAGGTTTTTGATAGTCTGATGCTAATTTGGCCAAAAACTTATTGTAACTTACTCCCGCAGAACATGTTAGCTGGACTCTTTCCCAAATATCTGCCTGGATCATTCGGGCGATTTTGATGGCTGACTTGCAATTGATTTTATTTTCGGTCACATCAAGATACGCTTCATCGATACTAACTGGTTCCACAATGTCTGTATAATGATAGAATACTTCCCGTACTTGTTTGGAAATCTCGCTGTATTTATGATGGTCGCCAGGCTTAAAGATGGCTTGCGGGCAAAGTTCATACGCTTTTTGTGCACTCATTGCTGAATGAATTCCGAATTTTCTTGCTTCATAATTTGCCGTAGTCACTACTCCACGCCCACCAGTGTCACTGGGATGTCTAGCAATTACTAATGGGTGCCCACGAAACTCAGGATGATCTCGTTCTTCAACAGAAGCGAAAAAAGCATCCATATCGATATGAATGATTTTTCTTGATGTATCATTATGTAAAGGAAATTGCAGCTCCATCATCCTCACCTCTTAGCCATTATACAGGAACGTTCGTTCGCGTTCAAGAGGTTTGAGAAGTTAGTAGCTGTTTTCCACATTGCCGCTTCATTGTATACTACTTATACTATTTCAGTCTAATTCGTGATATTGACGGTAAACTTCTTGTTTTTTCAGTCCATTTTTAAGCGCTACTGCTTTGATAGCAGCATTTGGCTTTTCGCCTGATGCAATCTTTGCTTCTACTTGTTCTTTTAAGGATCCCTGCTCTTCATCCACTTCTGTCCCTGTCGTTTCAAACAAATTTCCTTCTACAAGCAGACAACATTCCCCCTTTACTGGATGTTCTTCAATATATGCAAGTAGTTCTTCTGTACTTCCTCTAAGGTATTCTTCATGGATCTTTGTCAATTCTCGACACAAAACGACTTGGCGATTACCAAAAATGTCTAAGAAATTCGTCAACGTAGCTGTGATCCGATAAGGTGACTCATAGAAAATCAGCGTAGCTGTTTGTTCTTTTAGCTTTTCCAATGTTTCTTTCTGTTCTTTTTTCTTGCGTGGAAGGAAGCCATAAAATAAAAATGGTTGAGGCACTAGCCCTGAAGCAATCAAAGCCGTCATCCCAGCTGTAGGTCCTGGGATAGAGATCACAGAAATCCCTTCTTTTATGCAGGCTAAAACTAGCTCATGTCCAGGATCGCTGATGGAAGGCATTCCTGCGTCACTGACTTGAGCAATCGTTTTTCCTTCTTTTAACAAAGCAATCAATTGAGGGACACGTTCTTTATAATTATGTTCATGTAAACTTTTTTGGGGCGTAGGAATCTCGAAGTGATTCAATAATTTTTGTGTATTACGCGTATCTTCGCTTGCGATAAGGTCTGCTTCTTGTAGCATACGAACACTTCTGTAGCTCATATCTTCTAGATTTCCGATTGGCGTCGGTACAAGATATAAATTCCCGTATACTGGATTTCCTTTGAAACTTTTTTGATTATACATCTGTCACAATCTCCTTAATAAAAAAACTGGAGCAGTCTTTCTCCGCTCCAGTCTCCTCTTGTTATTGATCATCGACCGCTTTCGCGATAGATCACTTCTAGACAAAACGCACAAGGCTCGTCATTGTCCCGTCTTGATCCATATAAATCGTAGCAGACATGGAAGCCTTCTTCATAAATTTTTTCAAGATTCATACGAGACTTGGAAAGTTCTTGCTTCACATTTTCAGCTGGAGCTTGTGCAACTTGGTTCAATTCCCGAAGATGTTCTCGCAAACGTTGATTTTCCATCTCCAAAGTCGTATTTTTTTCTACGATTTCATGCAAAGCATGCTTCATTTCAACAAGTTCTGTTAATGTATTTCTCAACTCTGATTCTAACTGATTCAATCCGTCGTATAATGATCTCTTATCCATTTATCTCACCTACTTGGATAAATTCTTTCAATTCATCCCATTCATATTCGACAGGATTTTCCCGTCCAGTCAGCCGAATACTAACGATACGGCTAAGCAGATTCAACCCTACGACTTTCCCTTTACCATCAGGTGTAACAATTACTTTTCCAAAGTCAGGGAGTTCTTTTTTTGCTGTCTCGTATTCTTCGCTCTCATATTGTAGACAGCACATCAAGCGTCCGCATAAACCGGAAATTTTTGTTGGGTTCAAAGATAAGCTTTGATCTTTTGCCATTTTGATCGATACGGGCACGAAATCGCCTAAAAAAGAAGAACAGCATAATGGACGCCCACATGGACCAATTCCGCCTATTATCTTCGCTTCATCGCGTACACCAATTTGTCGAAGCTCAATACGAGTACGAAATACAGCGGCTAGATCCTTTACCAATTCTCTAAAGTCGATTCGCCCGTCCGCCGTAAAAGAAAAAATCAGTTTGTTTCGATCAAATGTATATTCAGCTTTGATTATTTTCATTTCCAGCTCACGCAACTGCACTTTTTCTTTTGCGATTTGCAATGCATCACGCGCATCTTCTTTATTTTTTTTGTCTTTTTCTAGTTCAGCTTTTGATGCTTTATGCAAGATTGGACGAATAGCTTCAGGAAGGTCATTGGGATCAATCTCTTTTTTAGGAAGGACAACAGTAGCAATATGTAAGGATTGCTGAGATTCGACTAATACCTTGTCATTATAAATATATTCAGAGTCTCCTGGTGCAAAATAATAGATATGACCTGCATCTCTATATCGGACACCTACTACTTCTACCATTTCCATCCTCCTCGATTCTCGTCCTCTGCGGCAAGCTAAAAAATCGTCTGCAAAACGAACTGTTCCGCAACAGCTTGAAAACCGACATTGCTACGTAGTTTCTGCTCTGCGATCAATATTCGTTCAATTATCTGGTTTATCTGTTTCACTTTGCCATATTCGCCTTTCGCTACTGCTTGACGCTGTGCTTCCTGATAATAAAACATCAGGACAGATAATCCTGTAAACTGCTGTGTTTTTTCTTTAAATGATTTCACTAATTTTTTTTGGACATAGATAAAGGCTTGAGTGTCTTGCTTTTGCAAGTAAACGAACCATTGATAAATCAAGTCCTTAGCATCATTAAACCATTCATCTTGAGAGATTTCAACTGCTTTTCCTAAACTGTTTGTTAAGAAAGCCAAAAGTTTTGATTTTTCTAATGGAATCTGCTCTTCTTGCAATCGATGGATCAATGCTTCTTTTGAAAGTTCTTGAAAATGCAGCACTTGACAACGGGATTGAATAGTAGGGAGAATCCTTCCTACTGCATCTGTCTCTAATACCGCTAAAAAATCTCCCGGTGGTTCTTCCAAAAATTTCAACAGACTGTTTGCCGCACTGCTATTCATTTTTTCAGCTTCTTTAATCAAAAAAACCTTTTTTCTTGATTCATATCCGCTGCGACTGAATTCCGTCTGCAAACGTCTGATCTGGTCAACTTTGATTGTTTGTCCGTCCGGTTCGATAACCAGAACATCTGGATGTTCTTTCTTTTCGATCCGCTGACACTTGTTGCATTTTCCGCAAGGCTGATTGTCTTCCATTTGGGTACAGAACAGGTGCTGTGCGAGCCACACACCTACTTCATGTTTTCCTGTTCCTTTTTCTCCTTCAAAAAGATAAGCATGAGCGAGACGCCCATGCTCAAAACTCCGTTGAAGCTGCTGATACACGATCGGTTGCATTTGAGCCAAGTTTATTTCTTGATTCATAGCTCAGCTCCTCCTAAAATTGATGGAATCCTTCAACAGGTAAGACGAAGACTGTTGCACCGCCTACTTCTACTTCTACTGGATAAGGGACGCCCCCATCCATCGAGATATCCAATGTAACAGGTGTAGATACAAATTGTTTTCTTGATTCACACGTTTTTTTGATGATTTCCAATGCTTCTTCTACTCGATCATCTTCAATACCCACGATAAACGTGCTGTTTCCAGCCTTAAGGAAGCCGCCTGTCGATGATAATTTTGTGGCACGGATATTTGCATCAATCAATTCATTTGATAAACGGTTGCTGTCTTTGTCTTGGATAATCGCTAAAATAATTTTCATAAACGTTCACCTTCCTAGTTTTCAAAAAATTGCGGATATTGTTCAATAATTGTATGATAACTTGTTTGCAGCACTTCTTCAAAGCTTTTTCTTGCATCAACTTTGTGGATTCTTTCCGGATTCTCTTCTGCCAGCTTTAAGTAAGCATGTCGTACACGCTGGTGGAATTCCAAACCTTCCGAATCTAAACGGTCGATTTGGTTTTGTCTGTTTTTCTTGATTCTTCTTAATCCGGTGTCTGAATCTACGTCAAGATAAAGGGTAAAATCTGGCGTAGTACCTTCTGTAGCAAACTCATTCAACCGAGCAATCTCGGTAACGCCGATGCGTCGGCCTGCACCTTGATAAGCAAGAGAACTGTCGACAAATCTGTCGCATAAAACGATTTTCCCTTTTGCCAGAGCAGGCAAGACCTTTTCGACTAGATGCTGTCTTCTTGCCGCCGCATAAAGTAGTGCTTCCGTGCGTTCATCCATCCGATCATTTTTTGGATCCAGGATCACCGCTCGAATCTCTTCAGCAATCGGGATGCCTCCCGGTTCTCTTGTTTGAATGATTTCTGTTTTTGCTACTTCTTTCAAAAGAGGGAAAAGTTCATTCAAGATGCTGGTTTTTCCTGCACCATCAGGCCCCTCGATTGTAATAAATAGTCCGTTCACATTGTTGCCCCCATCTCTTATGCTGCTTCTATATTGTATCTGAAAAAACATTTAATTAGAAATTTATAACTCGCGTCTTCCTTCGACAGCTTTCAATAACGTGACTTCATCTGCGTACTCGATATCAGAGCCTACAGACAACCCATGTGCTAAACGTGTTACTTTGATACCGGCTGGTTTAATTAGACGTGAGAGATACATTGCTGTTGCTTCTCCTTCTGTTGTCGCATTTGTTGCGATGATCACTTCTTTTACATCTGCATCATGCAGCCGCTGCAGCAGCGAAGAAATATTGATATCTTCTGGACCTGTCCCTTCCATCGGTGATAACACACCATGGAGTACATGATAAAGTCCGTGATATTCCCGCATTTTTTCCATTGCCATTACATCTTTCGGCTCTTCGACCACTAGGATAATGCTGCGATCACGTGAAGGGTTTCTACATATTTCGCAAGGATCTTCTTCTGTGATGTTTCCGCAGATACTGCAAAAGTGTAAATCTCGTTTTACACTTAACAAAGATTTAGCAAATTCATTCACTACTTCATCTTTCATATCGATTGTATAAAACGCGAGTCTTGTCGCTGTTTTCTGGCCGATTCCTGGAAGTTTCATATAGCTGTCGATCAGTTTCGCAATTGGTTCTGGATATTGCATATTCATTACTCCTTCAGTTTAAAACTAAAATCCTGGTAACCCTTTTGCGTATTTCCCTAATTTTTTCTCAGTTTCCACATCAATTTGTGTGATTGCGTCATTGACTGCCATTACGACAAGATCTTGAAGCATCTCAATATCATCAGGATCAACGACTTCTTCATTGATTTGGATATCCTTCATGCGGCGATCACCTGTAAATACGGCTTTGACCAATTCATTAGTGGCTTTACCTGTAAATTCTGTTTTATTTAGCAGCTCTTGTGCTTCCGCCATTTCTTTTTGCATTTTTTGTACTTGTTTCATCATGCCTTGCATATTGCCCATTCCACGCATCATAATTATCTACTCCTTTTTTCTTAGTCATCTACTACTGTAACAGCCTCGGAACCAAAAAGTTCCTCTGCTTTTACTACAAGTGTTTCTTCTGGTACTTCCTGTTCTTGAGGGAGTAATTCGATTTCTCCTTCTGATTCTTCAGAAGCAAAAGAATTTTCTGTTCCCTCTTCTTGTGCTTGCGTCAAATAATTTTTTCGAAGTTCCGGCCAACTTTCTCTTGTGATATAAACCGGATCAGGCGCATAGTCTTTGATCATTCGGCTTAAATTATTGTGTACCGAAAGCTGCAGTTCTTCGTCGTTTGCTGCTCTTTGACAAACAATCTCATAATCAAATGCAATCACTAATCCTGTAGGGCCAGCTGCAACTGGTTCACTTGCTTTAAGCATTGCCCGCTGAGTGACAGAGAGGCTCATCAGCAAATCTTCCCATACTTCTTTTACTTGGTTCAGATGCTGTCTTGTCGCTTCCCGCAGAACTTTATATACCCGTTCCGTCGGTACCCGATACGTACTTGTTTGTTTTTTGTGATTCGTCTGCTGTACTGGCTGTACTTTTGTATTCGCAGTTCCTGTGTTACTGCGAAGTTCTTTGATTTCGTTTCTCAGTTCCTTGATCTCTTGTTGCAGCTGTTTTACTATCTGATCATCTGCTGATGCCATTTTTGCTGAAGGAACAGAAGCAGACGGTAGCTGTGCGAGTTTGACTGTAGCGACTTCCAAATAAATAGCGGCACTATTAGTAAATCGGATTTCATTTTGTGTATCGCTTAAAATCTTTATCATTGAAAATAGCTGTTCCGCTGAAACAGTTTGTGCCAATTCTGTAAATGTACTTCTGATCGTACTTGATTGTTCTTCAACTAGATTGGGCGCTTGCTGATACATCAGCAGATCACGGCAGTATTGTAACATATCCTCTAGAAAGCGACGTGATTCTTTGCCGGCTGCGAGAATTTGATTCAACGCTTCCAATGCTTCTGGTACTTCTTTTTTCACGCAAGCACTCAAGTAGCTGTCCATCATTTCGTCTGTCAAGCTGCCTGTTACTTGCATGGCATCATCTAAAGTAATCGTTCCTTCACTAAATGAGATTGCCTGATCGAGAATACTCAATGCATCCCGCATCCCGCCTTCTGCAGAACGGGCAATCACATTCAATGCAGCTGGTTCATAGCTGATAGTCGATTCTTTTAAGATAAATTCAAGATGTTCGACAATATCTGCCGTATTGATCCGTTTAAAATCAAATCGTTGGGTTCGTGAAATGATCGTAGCTGGTATTTTGTGAGGTTCGGTCGTTGCTAAGATGAATATGACACTTTCTTTTGGCTCTTCCAATGTTTTCAACAAGGCATTGAAAGCTCCTGTTGAAAGCATATGTACCTCATCAATAATGTACACTTTGTACGCTGCCTTTGTAGGCGCATAATTTGCCCGATCACGGATAAATCGGATTTCTTCGACTCCATTATTGCTGGCAGCATCGATTTCGATCACATCTTCTTGTGTACCAGCAGTGATTGATCGACACATTTCGCATTCGTTGCATGGTTCACCGTCTTTACTGTTCGGACAGTTGATTGCTTTTGCGAAAATCTTTGCTGCACTTGTCTTTCCGGTTCCTCTGGGTCCTGTAAACAAATAGGCATGTGAGGTTTTGTGGGAAACAATAGCATTTTTTAGTGTCTGTGTCACAGCTTTTTGTCCAACGATGTCTTCGAAACGCTGCGAACGCCAGACTCGATAAAGTGCTTGATATGCCATAAGGATCCCCCTTTTTTAAAAAATTCACTATCTCTTATTATACGTGATATTTGGGAAAAAAACTACTATCCTTCTCGGCTTTTTCAGGTATTTAATCAATACGCAAGTTTCCATTTCAATTCCGTCTCTAGTCCGAGAAGTTTCACTTCTTCCTATGGTATAATAAATAAACAATAATTGTTTGGCATTAGCTGAATCAGAGGAGGAATTTTTTATGGGTCTTATCAAAGCAGCAACAAGTATGGTCGGCGGCGGTCTGGCAGATCAATGGCTAGAAGTCATCGAACCAGACAATATGAGTGATACAACGGTTATGACGAAAGGTGTCAAAGTTCGCAAAGATGACAAACGTGGCTCCAATCGTAAAGGAACAGAAGATGTTTTGACAGACGGAACAGTCGTCCATGTCTATCCAAACATGATGATGCTTTTAGTCGATGGTGGAAAAATCATTGATTATACCGCTGAGGAAGGGTATTACACCATTAAAAACGACGCAGCTCCTTCCATGTTCAACGGAACACTGAAAGAAGCAATTGCTGAAACATTTGACCGATTTAAATTTGGTGGCGTTACACCGCAGAAACAACAAGTTTTTTATATCAACCTCCAAGAAATAAAGGGAATCAAATTCGGTACGAGTGCGCCATTGAACTACTTTGATAATTTCTATAACGCAGAATTATTCTTACGGGCACATGGTACTTATTCTATTCGTGTCGTTGACCCGATTTTATTTTATACAAACGCAATTCCTAAAAACAAAACACAAGTAGAAATCAATGATATCAACGAGCAATACTTAGCTGAATTCCTAACAGCATTGCAATCAGCAATCAATCAGATGTCTGCGGATGGACAACGGATTTCTTATGTACCATCTAAGAGTCTGGAGTTAAGCAAATACATGGATACTGCACTGGATGATTCTTGGCGCGAGTTGCGAGGGATGGAGATCGTCTCTGTCGCTGTGGCCAGCATTTCTTACACAGATGATTCTGTGAAACTAATCAATATGCGTAATGAAGGGGCAATGCTAGGTGATCCTAGCGTGCGTGAAGGATACGTACAAGGTTCCATTGCCCGTGGAATGGAAGCAGCCGGAAAAAATGAAGCAGGAGCAATGACTGGCTTTATGGGCGTAGGTATGGGAATGAATGCAAATGGCTCTTACCTTTCCCAAGCGGCTCAAAACAACCAAGAACAAATCAAGCAACAAGCTGAAAAACAAAATCAACAAGCCGCACAAGGGAATGCAGATACTTGGACGTGTCCAGTCTGTGGGACAGAAAATTCCGGAAAATTCTGTTCCAACTGTGGCGCTGCCAAACCAGTAGAAAAAGCTCAACCTAAGCTACAGATGCGTTGCAGCGAATGCAACGAGATTGTGAATCTTTCCAACGGCATCCCTAAATTCTGTCCAAACTGCGGCAAACCGTTTAAAGGAATCCCCGTTGATTAATTTATTGAGAAAGGTGTGCAGCTGATGGATGTTCTGACACATAAATGTCCTAATTGCGGCGGTCCGTTGACTTTTGATCCTAAAGACCAAAAATTTCATTGCGAATACTGCCTGAATATCTATACCGAAGAAGAAGTCAGCCAATATGAGCAGAAGCAAAAAGAAGCGCGTATGGCTGGCGAAGAGAACAAAGAAGAACCTTCGCCTACAGAAGATTTTACTTTTACAGCCCAAGAACAGCTTACCGACATGAGTGAAGCCGAGCGCAAAGCGTTTGACGAGGCAGGCGGTTTTTCAGATACAGCGGACGAAGCTGCAGGTAATACTGTAGCGATGGATCTTTTCCTTTGTCCCAACTGTGGTGCAGAGATTGTGACCGATGCGACCACTGCTGCGACTTATTGTTACTACTGCCATAATCCCGTCGTACTATCGGGACGTTTAAGCGGAGAATTCTTGCCAAACAAAGTACTTCCTTTTGCTGTCGAGAAAGAAGAAGCAATCAATAGATTTCTCGCTTGGACCAAGAAAAAATGGTTTGTTCCAAAAGCTTTTTTCAATAAAGACCAAATCGATAAGCTGACGGGTGTATATTTCCCTTATTGGGCTACAGATGCTGAAGTAGATGGCACAATGCAGGCAAACGGCACCGTTATCCGCATTTGGCGAATAGGTGACATCGAATACACAGAAACGAAGCAATTTGCTGTTTCAAGAGCAGGCAAGCTTTCTTTTAAAGAACTAGTAAAAAATGCCTTATCAAAAAATACGCAACAAAAGATGGTCGAAGGTGTGCAACCTTTCCCGTTAGATAAAGCAATTGATTTTAAAAGCCAGTATTTAGCCGGGTTCCAAGCAGAAAAAAGAGATATCGAATACGAGGCAATCAAATCGCAAATCCAATCTGAATTAAAAGACTATTCAGAGAAGCTGTTAAAAGATACTGCCAATGGGTATACAACATTGACAGGTGTCCGAACCTCTGCTTCAATCACAAATGAAGTAAATAATTACGTATTGTTGCCGGTATGGCTCGTTACTTATCGAAGCAATGACTCAAGTAAAAAAGTCTACTACTATGCAATGAATGGACAAACAGGAAAAGTCAGCGGTGTCCTGCCGATTAGCCAGAAAAAATTAGGACTGACTGCTCTTGGGATTTTCGTTGGACTAGCGATCCTCTTTCTGATCGGAGGTTACTTGATATGATGAAAAAATTCTTTTTGTTCTTTCTTTTGCTAGTAAGTGTTAGTTGGCCAGTGGCTACTCATGCGGATACAGCAACGGTAAATGACGAGGCTGGGTTGTTCACTACAGATCAAATCCAATCTTTGGAACAACAGGCAGAAAAGCTGAATGAAAAAATCAAGGGACGAGTCTTGATCGTCACAACTACTTCTAATTCAGAAGAACCAAGAGACTTTGCCGATAATTACTTAAGAAAGGCAGTCGGAAATGATCAAAATGGCTCAGTTTTGCTATTGGATATGGGGCAGCGTGAAATCTACATTTCGACTTCTGGTAATATGATCGATTATTTGACTGACAGTAGAATCGATTCGATCTTAGATGATGTTTATGATCAGATGACGAATGATGCCTACTACGATGCTGCAAAAGCGTACTTGTCTAAATCAGCCACATATGTGGAAGACGGAGTTCCAGGAGGACATTATCGTGTAGATGAAGAAACTGGCAAAATCACACGCTATAAAGTTTTGACGACAGTGGAAATCATCATTGCTGTTGTTTTGGCTCTTATCCTTAGTCTTGTCTTTTATTTTGTGACTGTTTCGCGTTATCAATTGAAATCAGGCATCTACAAATATCCGTTCCGAGAAAAATCCAGTATCAAATTAACTGAAAAAACCGATCGTCTGACAAATTCTTTTGTCACGACAAGAAGAATCCCCAAAAGCCCACCTCCTGGAAGCGGCGGTGGCGGAAGTACTACCCACTCTAGCGGTGGCGGGACTTTTGGCGGTGGCGGAAGAAGTTTCTAAAAATAGCTAAATGAAAGTTCGCAAAAAGAGGCTGTGACAAAAATCGTGTCACAGCCCTTTTGTTGCGAATAAACGGTGTTCAAAAGCTTACATCTGCGGTAATAAGTCCAGCCAAGTAAAAACATTAGGAGCTGTTTTTACTTGGCTGTTCTTATTACTTGATGCAGAACAGCTTTTTTACAACCTCTTGGTAAACGGTGTTCTATCAGCTGACCCTCGGTATTAGCTCAAAACGCTGATTTCACAACCTCTTATTCACGGTGTTCCAGAAGTAGCTTCTTCGAAAATAAGCCGAAATTTGACAAAAATTTGAGTAACAATTTTCGTAAATTCCTTCTTATTTCTTGAAGCTGACCACTTCTGTTACAACCTCTTTGTTCATCAAAAGATAATATTGTCTTCTAACAAGTCCATATTCAAAATAACGATATGATGATCTTTCACTGTGATAATACCATCTTTTTTCAACTGCTTTAAAATTCTGTTCACACTGCTAGCAGTTGAAATACCACAAAATTTGGCGATTTCTTCATTTGTGATCGAAAAATCGATCAGCATCCCCTCTTCTGTTCGCACACCGAATAAATCATATAATTCGTAAAGTTGCGTACAAACAGCTCCCAGTTTTCCATTTAACAGCATTTGTTGCATTTTTTTCATCGAATAAAGCAAGCGATAGCGGTAATACTCTTTTACATAGTGTTGCAGCTTTGGATCTTGGTTGATATTTTGCCAAAATCGTACA
This sequence comes from Enterococcus sp. C46, assembly GCF_040887565.1. Taxonomy (NCBI): domain Bacteria; kingdom Bacillati; phylum Bacillota; class Bacilli; order Lactobacillales; family Enterococcaceae; genus Enterococcus; species Enterococcus sp. C46. Next base: position 20,194 of record NZ_JBFOGA010000011.1, on the reverse strand, counting down.
CGATTGATTCGATAAAACTCTGCATATTCTGATTCAACTCGAATATTATACGGCGAATCGATGAATTGTGAATATTCGTCTTTTAAAAGAGAGACGATTTCAAGATCTTTGATATAGCGAAGGTTAAATTCTCTCCCATCATTTGAAATAACACTTGCTTTTACCGTTCCCTCTTTCAAGATATACGTATGGGAATCTTCCATCCCTTCGAATGTCAAATATTTATGATATCCTTTGCGTATTATCGGAAAATCATTTTTATCCAAATATTCCTTTAAGACTCTACTATCCAATGATGCTCCCCCATCCAAACTTTCATCTAAAAAGATCATACAGTACTTTAAAACTTTTTAAAGTCCAAAGGTATTTTACTAATGATATTAACATTTGTTAAGTACCTTTTTCTATCACTTATGCGATTTTTTTCCTTTTTTTTATTCGTTATACTGCAGAAGTAAAATTTTTTAAGAATAGAGGGAAAAAACATGAATTACTGGATGAAAACAATCATTAATCGATTAGAAACAGCGTATCAAACAAGATTTGACATGAAAGCTTCTTTAGTCTTTTTAAATGATGCGTATCAAAACTCGATCGAATTGATCAAAGCAGTGGATGAGAATCCAACAAACGAATGCGAAGAATTTTTAAACCTGTTTATGTCTACACGGGATTTATTTATTCGCCAACTTGTTGATCGCTATCCATCCAATTATCACGATGTAGAAGTCCAAATACAAAAATTAAAAGCATATTCAGCTTAAGGGGAATGTATAACATACATGGAAAAGAAATTATTTAATAAATATTTTATCGGAATCACATTGATCAATTTTATTGTCTACCTGATTTATTATCTATTGATGGTCATCATGGCAGTCATTGCGCAAGACACATTACACGCCAGCTTGAGCCAAGCAGGTTTTGCTTCTGGAATATATATCATCGGAACATTGCTGGCACGCTTATTCATGGGTAAACAGTTAGAACTATTTGGTCGGAAGTTTACCTTAAGAGGCGGCGCGATTTTCTATCTTCTGACAACATTAGCTTATCTTTATACACCAACTATCGGGGCATTGTATTTAGTTCGATTCTTGAATGGATTTGGTTACGGTACAGTTTCTACAGCTACAAATGCTATCGTTACTGCATATATCCCTGCATCTAAAAAAGGGGAAGGCATCAATTATTACGGATTAAGTACTAGTTTAGCTGCCGCTGTTGGACCATTTTTAGGAATGATTTTGCTGAACATGACTGACTTTCGTTTCATTATTTGGTTTTCAATTGTACTGGTCTTCTTTGTTACGATTGCCTGCCTTGTCTTTCCTGTAAAAAATATTCCATTATCTGAAGAACAAAAAACATCTCTTCGTTCATGGAATATCAATAGTTTTATTGAAAAGAAAGCACTTTTCATTACAGGAATCGCCTTTTTGATGGGTCTTTCTTATTCAAGTGTTTTATCATTTTTATCTTCTTATACAAAAGTAATCCACTTAGTTGCTGCTGGGTCATTTTTCTTCGTCGTATATGCTTTGGTCATCACGTTTACACGTCCATTGACTGGAAGGATTTTCGATGTCAAAGGAGAACAATACGTGATGTATCCTAGCTATTTATTCTTAACAGCAGGATTATTTTTACTGAGTGTAACGACAAATAGTGTGACATTGCTTATTTCTGGAGCATTAGTCGGCTTAGGTTATGGTACGTTCATGTCAAATGGACAAGCTGTCTGTTTGAAGATCGTAAAAGAACACCGCATCAGTATTGCTTTGTCTACCTACTTTATTGGTTTAGACCTAGGCTTAGGGGTTGGTCCTTATTTGATGGGGATGCTAAAATCTCTTACTTCATTTAGAGGATTGTATGTGATTGCCGGAGTCATTCCATTGATATGTACAGCGCTCTATCTTGCGAATGGCCGAAAACATAGTCATGAAGCAGAGGGCGAATTGATTGAATCATTGAAAAATGAAATTTAATCTTGATGAATAGATAAAAAAACCGTTCAGATCTGAAAATGATCTGAGCGGTTTTTTGAGTAAAAATAGTTTATGATTATTCTTAATTAAACATCTATTTATTTTTAAAGCTTTCATTTATCGATAAGAATAGTTTAACTGTTGATTTATTCCATTTTCCGTTCATCTGGTACGATTCCTTGACTTAGCAACCACTTGTGGAAGAACCATTCTGCCACACCAATCAATAGAGCAGGAATCAAGACTTTCATCCAAATATCGACTGTATCATTCATAAAGTATAGATAGAGCCACAAGATAACTGCAGCTGAACCAGCATCTGCGATCGTTGCTGCGATGTTTCCTACTTTACGTAAGATCAACAGATCCCCTAGCACATAGATCATCACTACGATAATTACCCCAACAATCGTTGAATCCATAAAGCTAACACCGTATAAACCGGTCAGCACGACCCAAAGAATTGCCCAGATCATGATTGCCTTCACTACCAACGCCTTCACATGTTTCATTTTCTGCACTCCTTTCTTCTGGATAAAAAAGTAAGGTTATCTAACAAGATAACCTTTTCGTTATTATACCATCGGCTAAGAGAAGCGAGCAAAGATAAGGTCCTATCTAAGAAAATGAAAAAATGGGAAAACACCTTAGAATATTCACGCAATAATTCATCCATACAGACATTCGATATGGTGTTCCTTTACTTTCTCATACTGTTCTTTTGCCAGTTCGTTACTTGTCACCAGATAATCGATTTCATGAAAAGCAATGGCTTGATGCATGAATTTATGTGCGATTTTTTGCTGTGTAACTAAAACGGCAAGCCGGTCTGCTTGTTTTCTATTTTTAGGTAAATGGTTTTTTACTTCGAAATAACCCCTCTTCATTTTGTTAATATAAGGTGTTTTTATCACTTGTCTTATAGCAAACTCTTGAATTTGCTCTCATTTATAATTATTCTAATTTCTTTACTTTTTTATTAACTCTATTCCCATCGCATTTGAAGTCGTTCCAGAATCTAGCTTACTGCGTATAACGAATATACGCTCATCATCTCTCTTATCCAATGTGTAGGCCCATTGATTATCTTCACAATATATCGTCAACCCATCATTTACTTTTATGCCTGTGAAAGCACCATTAAACTGGTGTTTATCATACGAAATGTCTATTGAATGTTTATCAATGTTGATTGTCCACATTGATTCATCTCCCGTATATACCCATTCTCCACAAAAAAAAGTTAGCTGCTCCCATTCTTCCTTTGATAATTCTAGTTCTTTTTTCTTCGGTTGACTAGCGGGAGAAGAACAAGCCGTACATAATAATATTGTTACTAGAATAAGAGAAGAAATTTTTTTATACTTCACTCCTAACACCCCTAATGCTATTTATAGATAATGCCAAGAAAATAATCCTGAATCTTGTTTGAATACCACCCCATGAGTACTAATCAAATGACTGGAAGGGTCCAGTAGATCATATCCATAGCTTGAATTACTCCATGGATTCCATACGGAAATCGTTTTATAAAAATCAAAGTTAGCGTACCCTCTAACAACAAACGCATGCCTATCCTTCCCTCTAGTTTGTTTTAGCGCAGATACCCAATATGGCCGATTCGCATTAATTTCAAGCATCGTTCCTTCTGCTGTAGCTGTCCCCCATCTATTTGAAATACTATGAAATCCATAAGAATTAGCGTAGCTAATACATTGGATATTTGAGGCAGATTCATCTGCTAAATTGGATGAACTTGGATACAAGGTTGACATCATCTATCGTGCAGTAGGAAAACTTTTCTTGGTTTGATAACGGATAATAGCTGTAGTAGCGTATGCTGCACACCATGAAGTTTTCCCTTGATTTTCAAGAAAATCCAAGTTTAGATACTTTTGTCCATATGCTTTGGATAACCTATCAATAGTTTGACTATCCGTAGATAAGCTAAAAATAAATTTGTTCTCGCACTCATTTGTCAATGTACGAAAATTGAAATTACTTAATTTTAATTCGCTAGGACTGACAAAGCATCCATAGGCAAACGAAACCGCTAACAAAAGCACTTGCTTAGAATAATTCTCTAAGTAACGTAAATCCACCATTTTAATTATTTTCCCTAATTTTTTCCAAGATCAACTCAATATCTTTTCTTAATTGTGCTATTTGACGTCGCGTATCATCATTATTTTTTTGAAGTATTTTCAGAGCGTAAAGACAAAATACTAAAAATAAGCCTAGAAGTATCATGCTATATATAGGGATAAACAACTATGCATCCTCCTCAAAAATAGTTTTATTATTTTCTAAAAATTCAGAAATAGCTTTTTCAGTGTAAACACCATCTAATCTATCAACTAAAACACCTTTAGAAATGATTAATAATGAGGGTACTACAGTTAAATCAAGCTTTTCAGCTACTTCCTCTAAGCTCTTTTCATCTTCGTTTCGAGCTATATCAGTTCTATAGTAGCTGGCTTTTATTTCTATACTTTTTAATATGTTCCGAAGGGTAGGTTCGATTTCTTGGCATTGAATACAAGTCGGTCTACCTACATATAATAAGAGAGTATCAGAACCTTCAAGCTTTGATTTTAACACTTCTGTCTTTATCTCAGGTAGAATATTATTCATACCAAATCTGCCCGTTTGAAAAAAAATCAACGAGAATGCTACTACAAAGAGACATAGAAACGATATAATTATTCTGCTAGTTTTAATCGACTTTTTCACATCTCATCAATCCAATCAAAGTTTAAAACAAGCCACTACAGAACTCATCGTCCCAGTGCCTAAAGCTACGAAACCTCCAATACAAGCAGCATAAATAACTGGTATAGCTGGGCACGAACCAACACAAGCTCCTGCAATGATAGTCGCAACGTATTTACTAATACCAAGAACAACAACAATACAAGCAATTTTAGCAGCAACACCTCTACTCTGAGGTAACAAAACTCCTTGCTTTTATACATTTTGCATGTCCTTCTTAATTTGCTCGTTAGATAAAAACTCTTCATTAAGTAAATCAGATTTCATCAATTTACCGTTTACATAAGATTCAATTTGAATTTTATTGTTCAACCCTCGACTAATAATAGTTTCTTGATATCCTTCATTTTCTCCATTCTGACTGTAAGTAACCGTCAAATTACTAAATAAATTATAGTCATCGCCTACTATGGGCACTGTGATCGTATAAAAATCCTTTGAATTTTCTGTAACTTGTAGAACTTTTGCGTTTGTTAAATCCAACGAGCTTTTTGGTACATGAATAATCATATTTCTATTGCGTAATTCATTTGAAATCTTGACTTCATATCATTAGTTACTATTGTACTTACTAACTTTGTAGTTTCCGTAATATCAAACAACTTCGTGAATATATCTAATTTTTCATCCGTAAAATCTGAAATCATTTTTTCATTTGTTGTCTTAGAATTAACTACTTTGCTTGCAGAAACATTTAGAACTGGGATAAATAATCGATCGACAATCTATCCACCACCCAAATAACAACCTATCCCCGATTTTCAATATTAAATACACACCTCCCGTGTTTTTATTTTATCTACTATGTTATTATGATTAAAAATACGTATTATTTTCATTTTGTGATTAATTTGCGCATAACAATTATAAAAGAACGGAGCGGTGATATGGATAGCGGGGAATTGCTTAAGAAATTGCGTGTAGAAAGAGGTATCTCTCAAAAAAAATTAGCTCACAATATAACAACAAGAAATACATTATCTAGATATGAAACTGGAAAAAATAGCATACCTTTTGTTATTTTATTGGAATTTCTTGATAAATTGAATATAACCATGGATGAATTTGTCTTATATCTAGAATTTGATAGCATACGAAAGAAAAATAAAAAGATAAAAGATTTTATTAAAGCTACTAGAGAGAATAGAGGATCACGGAAGTATACTTTAGAAATCATTCGAAAAAAAGCAAATACTACACGAGACATTGTTGATATTCGCAACTATTTAATCATAAAAACTTTTGATTGGTATACTCTGCCCATAGAAAAACGTAAGCTGAATAAAAATGATAAAAAACACTTGGATCACTTTGCCAATTATTTAGAAAAAGTAAATGAGTGGGGAAGATTTGAAATGATCAGTTTTAGCTCATTACTATTTCTTTTTGATACAAACTATATTTCCCAAAGGCTTACAGAAATCGAACGCAAAATTGAAAAATACAACGATTTTGAAATATTTCATCCGATATTATCCAGTCTTTATAATAATGCTTTTCTTTTAATGTTAGAACGCAAAAATATTCACTTTTCTAAACAATACTTACAAAAATTTGAAGCTACTCATCATAGATTATTGTTTGCAAAAGATACTCAGATATCCATTCAATTTTATAAGGCATTAATCTGTCATATAGAAGGAGATAGCATCAAAGGACGAAAACGAATAATGAAAATTTTACAAGGACTAGAATTATTAGAGATGGATAGTTTAATCAATGAATTTAAATTTGATTTAATAAAATTCGAAAAAATTTACTGTATCCCACCCATTTTTGAGTAACGATATCCATCTATTCATTATGGTCAAAAACGAAAAAAAACAGACTATCCCTATCGGATAGTCTGCTAAACGTTGAATTATCAGCGTTTTTATTATTCCGCAGCGTTTGCGTCTTTGAGACCGTATTTTTTGTTGAAACGGTCCACACGTCCGTCTGCTTGTGTGAATTTTTGACGTCCAGTGTAGAATGGATGTGAGTCAGAAGTTACTTCGACACGGATGACTGGGTATGTATTACCGTCTTCCCATTCAACTGTTTCTTGTGAAGTTTTTGTTGAACCTGACAAGAATTTGAAACCAGTTGTTGAATCCATGAATACTACTGGGTGGTAATCTGGATGGATGTTTTCTTTCATGATTTTTTCGCTCCTTTGCCCTGCTCCATTTGCTGAACCAGAGTTGATTTGTCGATTTACAACATTAACATCTTAACATGTTTCAGTCAAGGTTGCAATTATCTTTTCAGATTTCTGGTCGGATTTTTTTTACCAAAGGAGACATCTTGAAATTCTTTGAAAAATTGCTGATTGTTTTTTGTTTTACGCAAAAAGCGGATCAGTTGTTCCGTATATTCTAATGAATCTCCAGTCATATTTTTTCGAAGTTTCCAAATTTCTTCTAGTTCTTCACTTGGCATCAATAATTCTTCTTTTCGGGTACCTGATTTTTTGATATCGATGGCTGGGAAGATCCGACGTTCGGATAACTCGCGTGAAAGTTGTAATTCTAGATTTCCAGTTCCTTTGAATTCTTCATAGATCACGTCATCCATGCGGCTTCCTGTATCGACTAAAGCGGTCGCTAAAATCGTCAAACTGCCACCTTCTTCGATGTTTCTTGCCGCCCCGAAAAATTTCTTAGGTTTATACAATGCGGCTGGGTCAATCCCGCCACTCAATGTACGTCCGCTTGGTGGAACGACTAAGTTATAGGCCCGAGCAAGTCTAGTAATACTATCCATCAAGATAACGACATCTCGTTTATCTTCGACTAAACGCATTGCACGTTCCAATACTAATTCAGAAACTCGAGTATGGTTTTGCGGCTGCAGATCAAATGTAGAAGATACCACGTCGCCTTTCACGCTTCGTTCTAAATCCGTTACTTCTTCCGGACGTTCATCAATCAGCAGAACGATCAATTCTACTTCCGGATAGTTTTCGGTGATACCATTTGCGATTTCTTTTAATACAGAAGTTTTCCCTGCTTTTGGTGGTGCGACGATCAATCCACGCTGACCAAAACCGATTGGAGAGAAGATATCGATCATTCGGGTAGATAGTCTTTGCGGTGTTGTTTCCAGTTGAAGCTGTCTTTGCGGATAAAGAGGTGTTAAGGCTGGAAAATGCGGACGTTCTTTTGCTTCTTCCGGATCTTTTCCATTAACGCTTTCCACGTGCATCAAACCATAATAACGTTCCGATTCTTTAGGCGGACGGGCTTTTCCTGCCACTTTGTCCCCATTTCTCAAACTGAATCGTCTGATTTGTGAGGCAGAAATATAGATATCTTCTGCACTTGGTCCATAATTAATTGGCCGTAAAAAACCGTAACCATCTTGACCAACGATATCTAATATCCCTTCCATATAATAAAATCCTTGTTTCTCAGCTTGTGCACGAATCACAGCTAGAGATAATTCCTTTTTGTTCATCTTACTGTAATAAGGAATTTTAAATTCTTTGGCATAACTATAAACTTCTTTTAACGTTTTGTTCTCTAGTTCTGCCATTGTCAAATAATCGCTCATTCAGCTCCCACTTCCTCTATCATTTCGATTGATGCCCCTAAGGCTGTTAGTTTCTCGATAATATGATCATAACCGCGTAAGATATAATCTACGTTATAAATCGTCGTTGTTCCTTCTGCTAATAGTCCGGCAATCACTAAACAAGCACCTGCCCGAAGATCGGAAGCCACGACTTCTGTTCCGTGAAGTTTATTTGGACCATTCACGATGATCATATTTCCTTCCACGGTAATATCAGCGCCCATTCGAGCTAATTCAGGCACGTGATTCACCCGTTTCGCATAGATCGTATCGATGATTTCTGAAGTGCCTGCGGTCATCAATAGCAACGCAGTGAGTGGTTGCTGCAAATCTGTGGCAAATCCTGGATAAGGATAGGTCATGATATTTGCGGCTTTTAATTCTTTTGAGGGGTAAACTTCGATTTCATCTTCGCTGATTTTCATATGGACGCCAATTTCCTGCAATTTTGCTATAAAACTTTCCAAATGTTCAAAAATCACATTTTTCACTTTGATACCTTTTCCTGCTGCAGCTGCTAATGCCAGATAGGTTCCTGCTTCGATACGGTCAGGAATCATGAAATGACGACAGCCATGTAATGCTTCGACTCCTTCGATACGGATCACATCTGTACCCGCTCCTCGAACTTTTGCCCCCATATTATTCAGTAAAGTTGCCACATCGATGATTTCCGGTTCTCGTGCAGCGTTTTCAATTACTGTCTGTCCCTTTGCTTTTACAGCAGCTAACATCACATTGATTGTAGCTCCGACTGAAACCACGTCCATAAAAATCCGATTGCCATGCAACCCTTCATTTTCTGTCCGTAAATACATGGCACCATGTTCATTTGTCACTTCAGCACCTAGAGCTTCAAATCCTTTGACGTGTAGATCAATCGGTCTAGGACCTAAATAACAGCCTCCTGGCAGGCCTACCACCGCTTCCCCAAATTTACCAAGCAGTGTTCCCATAAAATAATAAGACGCACGCAAACTATTGATTTTTCCGTGCGGCATCGGAACCGATACGATTTCTCGAGGGTCAATTTCTAGTATGTTGTTGGAAAAATGGACCGTTGCGCCCATAATCTCTAAAATTTCAATTAATGAATGAACATCTTGTATGTCCGGCACACCTTCCAAGATCACTGGGGAATCAGCTAAGATTGCAGCTGGAATCAATGCGACTGCACTATTTTTTGCACCGCTGATCGTTACTTCGCCAGCTAAAGGTCGGTTTCCTTTGATTACGATTTTTTTCATCTGTTTCCACCTTGTTTATTAATCTTTTTTCATGGATATGCTTGTATTTTATCATAGATAAAAAAAAGAAACGAGCATGGTCTGCCGTTTTAAGTAAAAAAGAATGGAGAACGACTTCAAAAGTCGTTCTCCATTCCTATACATCGTATCTGTTATGTGGATGCTTACGCTTTGTTAGCTGAACCAAACCAGTCGATATGAGCTTTCGCATCTTCAACGATTGCTGCTTTACCTGGAGCTAATAATTTACGAGGGTCGAATCCTTTACCTTCTTTATCTTTACCAGCTTCGATATATTTACGAGTAGCTGCAGCAAATGATAACTGGAATTCAGTGTTAACATTTACTTTTGAGATACCCATTGAGATAGCTTTTTCGATTTGATCTTGAGGAATACCTGATCCGCCATGTAATACTAAAGGCATGTCTGGACCTACAGCATCAGCAATTGCTTGTAAGTGGTCAAATGCTAATCCTTTCCAGTTTTCTGGATATTGACCGTGGATGTTACCGATACCGCAAGCTAAGTAGTCGATACCTGTAGCAACCATTTGTTTGCATTCTTCGATGTCAGCTAATTCGCCGTTACCAATGATTCCGTCTTCTTCTCCGCCGATTGAACCAACTTCACATTCAACTGAGATACCTTTTGCGTGTGCTTTTTCAACAACGTCTTTAGCTAATTTCAAGTTTTCTTCGAATGGTAGATGTGAACCATCGAACATTACTGAAGTATAGCCTAGTTCGATACATTCCAAAGCAGCTTCGTAGTCACCATGGTCTAAGTGGATAGCAACTGGAACAGTGATGTTCATTGCTTCAACTAAATCAGTGATCAAATCTTTACAGATTTTGTAACCACCCATGTATTTAGCTGCACCCATTGATGTTTGGATAAGTACTGGTGCTTGTTTTGCTTCAGCCGCTTCAAGAATTGCTTGAGTCCATTCCAAGTTGTTTGTGTTGAACCCGCCGACAGCGTAACCACCTTTACGAGCAGCTTTTAAAAATTCAGCTCCTGATACTACTGGCATAATAAAATTCCTCCTAAGTTTTGTAAAACTAAATTTGTTAAGACAATTCTTAACCAACGACCCTATTTTACCAAACATTTCGGTAGTTTTCTACTAAAATCAATGAAAATGAAAATTTTCAAGAAGTTTTTTGCAAAAAATAAAATGCTTAATCGCTCTTTACTCAAAAAAAGTCTTTTACTTCCTATCTTTTTTCCTATAAATAATAACAAATCAGAAAAAGAGAAAAGTAACAAGAAAATTGCTTATCCCCTTCTCTTGATACTTTTCTCTTTCTATCAAGCTAAAAAATTATTTTGTTTCATGATCTGCTAATGATGCTCCGACAAATGCTTTGATTAATTTTTGCGGACGATTTGGACGAGAAATCAATTCTGGGTGGAATTGGCATCCCACAAAGAATTTCTTCTCTGGCAGTTCTACGATTTCTACTAAACGGTTGTCTGGTGAGACACCTGAAAAGACTAGTCCTTGTTCTTCAAACATTTGACGATATTTGTTGTTGAACTCATAGCGGTGACGGTGACGTTCTTGCACAACATCAGCTCCATCATATGCTTCAGCCGTCTTCGTTCCTTTTTTGATTTTACATGGGTATAATCCAAGGCGTAAAGTTCCACCCAAATTCTCGATGTTTTCCTGATCAGCCATTAAATCAATAATGTTGTTTGCTGTATCTGGATTCGTTTCAGCTGATGCCGCATCTTCCAACCCAACGACGTTACGTGCAAATTCGACACAAGCCATCTGCATACCAAGACAAATCCCTAAAAATGGAACGTCATTTTCGCGAGCATAACGAATTGCTTCGATTTTCCCTTCTACTCCGCGATCGCCGAAACCGCCAGGAACTAAGATTCCATCTGCATCTTTCAAACGTTCTTCTACATTTTCTCTCGTTAATTCTTGTGCTTTGATCCAATCGATCTCGATGTCTGAGTTATAGGCGAAACCAGAATGTTTCAATGCTTCAACTACTGAGATATATGCATCTGGTAACTCGACGTATTTACCGACAAGTGCAATCCGTACTTTTTTCTTCAAGTTCAAGACACGTTCTTCTAATTCTTTCCATTCTGTCATGTCTGCTTCTGGTGTATCTAGTTTCAAATGGTCGCAAACGATTTGATCCATTCCTTGTGCTTGTAAAACTAACGGGATGGAGTAAAGTGTATCTACATCTGGCGACTCGATGACTGCTTCTGGCTCGACATCACAAAATTGTGCCAATTTGTTTTTCACGCTTTGAGAAACAGGTTGCTCTGTACGTACCACCAAAATATTCGGTTGGATACCTAAACCACGTAGCTCTTTTACACTGTGCTGCGTTGGTTTAGTTTTCATTTCTCCAGCAGCTTTCAAGTAAGGGATCAATGTTGTATGGATATACATAACATTATCTGTACCGACATCTGCTTTCATTTGACGAAGTGCTTCAAGGAATGGCAAAGATTCTATATCTCCTACCGTTCCTCCTACTTCTGTAATGATCACATCTGAATCAGTCATTTTAGCTGCTCGCATGATTTTTTCTTTGATCTCATTTGTAATATGAGGAATAACTTGAACTGTTGCTCCCAAGTATTCGCCCTTACGTTCTTTACGCAAAACTTCAGAATAGATTTTTCCTGTCGTCACGTTGGAGTATTTGTTCAAATTGATGTCAATAAAACGTTCGTAGTGGCCCAGATCCAAATCTGTTTCAGCACCATCATCTGTTACGAATACTTCTCCGTGCTGATATGGGCTCATCGTCCCTGGATCCACATTGATGTATGGATCAAATTTTTGGATAGTTACTTTTAAGCCGCGGTTTTTCAATAAGCGTCCTAAAGAAGCTGCAACAATCCCTTTTCCGATTGATGAAACGACACCGCCGGTCACAAAAATATATTTTGTCATAAGTTCAAAAACTCCTTTTTAATTTATGTGCAGGAAAAGTCTCAGAAAATAAACAAAGCTCCCTATTCTTTAATAAGAATAGGGAGCCGAAATTTCTGTAAACTTCTGACCCTTTAAAAGGGTGCCCAAGGTGTATAATACAAGCTGACTGAGGGAAAGTCAAGTACTCAAATGAAGACTATCCGCTTACAATTTTTTCTTTTTCGATATCCTTTGAGAAATTATTTCTTAAGTCCTTTATGAGTGCAAAAAAATTCAACCCACATAATAGGCTTTAGATAAACATAGCTAACGTTAAACTTAAGCAAATCAGGAAATCTTTACTGAAAAATTTTAAGTGAAACAATAGATAAAAAATAAGGAGGTGCGACAAACGTCGTGCCCCCTTTATTTCTAAATAAACGGTGTTCAAAAGCCAGTTTCTCGGTATTAAGCCAAATTTATGCAAAAATTTGAGGAACCATTTTCACAAAATTTTTCTTAATACTCGAAACTAAACGTCTTTTTCACAACCTCTTGATAAACGGTGTTCAAAGACTTGCATCTGCGGTAATAAGTCCAACCAAGTCAAAAACATAAGTAGCTGTTTTTGCTTGGCTGTTCTTATTACTTGATGCAGGGCAGCTTTTTCACAACCTCTCCACTAAATCAGCTGACCCTCGGTATTAGCTCAAAAAACGGCAAAATATGAGGAACTATTTTGCCGTTTGTTTCTCTAATACTCAGGTCAAACCGCTGATTTCACAACCTCTAATTCACGGCATTCCTCTTTTAATAAAGTTCTAGATATTGTTCTCTTTCCCACTCGGAAACAGTTTGTCTGAATGCCGCCCATTCGAGACGTTTTGCTTCAACAAAATTTGAGAAGATATGTTGTCCTAATGCATCAATCATTACATTATCCTTACGTAATTCCTTGATAGCATTATGGATAGTTGAAGGTAAGTCTTGGATATGTGCAGCTTCTCTTTCTTCCTCATCCATGACATAAATGTTACGGTCAACAGCGGCTGGCGGTGTGATCTGATTACGGATACCGTCTAGTCCTGCTTGCAATAATACTGCCATTGCCAAGTATGGGTTTGCAGATGGATCAACTGAACGCAATTCCAGACGTGTGGACAAACCGCGAGATTCTGGTACACGTACTAATGGCGAACGATTACGACCGCTCCATGCGACATAAACAGGCGCTTCATAACCTGGAACGAGACGTTTATAAGAATTGACTGTTGGATTGCAAACGGCTGTATAGGCACGAGCATGTTTCAGCAAACCGCCTAAGAAATGATACGCTGTTTCACTTAGTTCCAATTCACCGTCTTTATCATAGAAGACATTTCCTTCATCATTGAATAAAGACATATTGCAATGCATACCAGAACCATTGATTCCAAATAACGGTTTCGGCATGAAAGTTGCGTGAAGTCCGTGCTTGCGTGCAATCGTTTTGACAACGAGCTTGAAGGTTTGGATATTATCACAAGCATCTACTACATCCGCATATTTAAAGTCAATTTCATGCTGTCCTGGCGCTACTTCATGATGTGAAGCTTCTACTTCAAAGCCTAAGCTTTCTAATTCCAACACGATGTCACGGCGGCAATTTTCACCTAAATCTGTTGGTGCAAAATCAAAATAACCACCTTTATCATTCAAGGTCGTTGTGATCCCACCGTCTTCGTCTAATTTAAATAAGAAAAATTCTGGTTCAGGTCCTAAATTGAAAGAGGTAAAACCAAGGTCGCGCATGTCTTTCAATGCTCGTTTCAAATTCCCACGAGGATCACCGGCAAATGGTGTCCCATCTGGATTATAGATATCACAAATTAAACGAGCAACTTTTCCATGAGCACTTTCCCATGGGAAGATCATCCAAGTGGAGAGATCTGGATACAAATACATATCGCTTTCTTCAATTCGAACAAATCCTTCAATCGAAGAACCGTCAAACATCATTTTGTTTTCTAACACTTTGTCGATCTGGCTCACTGGAACTTCTACATTTTTAATCGTACCTAAGATGTCTGTGAACATCAATCGTAAAAATCGTACATTTTCTTCCTCAATGATTCGTTTGATCTCTTCACCTGTTATCTGTTTCTTTACCATGGTATCCCTCTTCCTTTTTTAATTTATTCAGTCAAAGAATTGTCTTTGCAATCCTTGCGACTGATAATGACCTGTTTTGCTTAACCCACCTTGCGCCAAAATCTCATCACGAAAAATTTGTCGAACGTCATGATCTGTCAACGGCTTCTTGCTTTTTGCTTCTTGTTTTTTCGCCTGTGCCATTTCGTATACACGTTTGATCCCAGCCATGTTTAACCCGTCTGAAAGATAATCTTTGATCTCAAGCAGCATATCGATATCATTCAACGAATACATGCGGCGATTTCCTTCACTTCGTTCCGGATGAACTAAATCTTGTTCTTCATAGTAGCGAATTTGCCGAGCAGATAAATCAGTCAGCTTCATAACTGTACCAATTGGAAATACGGACATAGATCGGCGCAATTCCTTTTCTCCCATCAGACGTCCCCTTTCGTTTTATAAGTTGGCTAAAGTGTACCAATTAAAAAAAATATTGTCAACTGCATATGTTAGGTTTTCTAACATGAGACCTCTATTTTTTTATAAAATAACAAAAAACATGAACGCAAAAAAAGGTATCTAGTTGATTTTCGTACCAGATACCTTTTACTTTCATTGTACTATGCTATTCTTTCTCAGTGATTTTTATTGTAAAAAAACAAAATTTTATTTGCTTTTTCTCAACCATTTTGAATCATTTTTTGCAAAGCCTCTCACTTCATACTCGTTTGATTCTTCCATGTAGGCTTCGTCCAAAACCATCGTTTGTCTTCTCAACTCACTTAATTTCTGTCCTTCATTGCTTGGCACAGACAGTGTATAAGGTGTCATCAGTTCCATCAGTTGACGCTTGATTGCTTCGATCAATGCCGTCTTCCCTTCTTTCGTTTGAGCAGAAATCAAGACATTAGGGAATAATGTGGGCGTAAACATCGCTGGATCAATCTGGTCTGCCTTATTGTAAACAGTCAGTATCGGCATTTCTTTCATATTCAATTCATCCATCAATTTTAGTACAGTCTGCTCCTGTAAAATGCGATCTGGAGAACTGGCATCGACTACATGCAACAAAAGATCCATATTCTGACTTTCTTCTAGCGTAGAATGGAAAGCATCGATCAGTTGCGTAGGCAGATCTTGGATGAACCCGACGGTATCTGTTACTGTAATCTCAAATCCTTCAGCAAAACGCCATCTTTTAGTCAATGGATCTAACGTTGCAAACAACTGATCTTTTGAATAAGTATCCGCTTGTGTCAATAAATTCAAGATGGTTGATTTTCCAGCATTCGTGTAGCCTATAAGACCAATCTGAAAAATCTCACTGTTTTTTCTTTTTTGACGATTGCGCTCTCGATGGGCTTCTACTTCTTTCAATTCTTTCTTAACAGCAAAAATTTTATTCCGTATATGTCGGCGGTCTGTTTCTAACTTTGTTTCACCTGGTCCTCTTGTTCCAATCCCACCACCAAGACGAGACAATGTTTTCCCTTGCCCCACTAAACGAGGCAGAAGATATTCTAACTGAGCAAGTTCAACTTGCAGCTTTCCTTCTTTCGAACGAGCACGCATCGCAAAAATATCTAGGATCAGCTGTACTCGATCAATCACCGGAAGGCCAACAGCATCCGTAATCAGTTGACTCTGTCTCGGAGTCAGTTCATGATTAAAGATGATCAAATCTGCTTCATGCGCATCTGCTTTTTGAACTAATTCTTGTAATTTCCCTTTCCCGATAATCGTTTGCCGATCTACTTGTGGTCTCTTCTGTGTAATTGTGAATACGACTTCTCCTGATGCGGTGTTCGTCAGCTGAACTAGCTCTTCCATTGACTCTGAAAAGTAACGCTGGTTTGCTTCGGTTTCTACCCCTACGATGATTACTTTTTCTTCCATTTTATTCCGCCTCCAGCCATTTTTTGATTGTTTGCTCAATCTGACTTTTTTGATTTGGCTCACTTATAAGATCAAACCACTGTGCATCCAAACGGTTCCGAAACCACGTTAACTGACGTTTCGCGTATCTTCTCGAATGTAGTTTGACTTGTTCTGTTGCTTCTTCCAATGTTTCTTTCCCTTCAAAATAAGGAAAAAATTCTTTATATCCAATCCCTTGACTGGCTTGGACTTCTCCAAGCTCATATACCTTACGTGCTTCTGCTACCAAGCCTTCTGCTAGCATCAAATCGACTCTGTGATTGATTCGATCATACAGGATATCACGCTTCGTATCTAACCCAATCATGAGGTAATCATATAATCGCTTTGGCTCTTCTTTAGGTGCCGTGATACTATGCCCTGTCGTCTCCAAAACTTCCAGAGCTCTTATCACTTTGCGTTGATTGTTCCAGTGGATTTTCTCAGCAGCTGCCGGATCTTTTTCTTTCAACTGATTCCATAACGCTTGGGAACCAATTGTCTCGGCTAACGTTTCATACTTTTTTCTAATCTCAGGATTCGCTTCTTCTGTCGCCCCTAACTGGTAATCGTATAGAAGAGATTGGATATACAGACCCGTGCCACCAGCTATGATAGGTAGATGCTCTCGGTTCGCAATCTCAGTAATCAATTGTCGACCTGAACGCTGAAAATCAGCGGCTGAGTAATGTTGAGTAGGTTCGATCACATCAATCAAATGATGCGGAACATCATTCATCTCTTCTTCTTTGATTTTTGCTGTACCGATATCCAGATTTTTATAGATTTGCAATGAATCACCGCTGATGATCTCTCCTCTAAATAGTTGTGCGAGTTCCACACTTAGCGCTGTTTTACCGACTGCTGTCGGACCGACGATCACTAATACTTTTTCCATATTTTACCTACTTTTCGTTGATTGTTTCCACCGAAGAGCTTTCTCCGGAAAATCAGTTATTATTCCATCTATTTTGAGTTCTTGACATTTGGCCATTTCTTCTTCATCATTGATCGTCCATGCACGAATTGCTTTTGGAAAATCAGCTGCCTGGACAGGATGTTCGAACAACCAAGTATTTTTTGGATGTACTCCTTCTATATAAGGGGTTTCTGCTGCTAGTTGGATCTTTTTATCAGAAGTACTCATCAATAAGTCCAGCTGTATCTCTGGTTCCAATAACGCGATTTTTTCCAAAGAAGCCAAATGAAAGCTGCAATATGCATGTTGAAAAGGCCAATCTCTGCTTTTTAATGTTTCGGCTAATTTTTCTTCGATACCGGGATATTCATACTGATCAGTTTTAATTTCGATCATTAGCATCCCTCGGTAATTTTTTTGGAGAAGCAGTCCTAAAACTTCTTTCAATTCAGGGACTTTAGCTGCTGGAAATTCTTTGCTGAATTTGCCTCCTGCATTCAATTTTTTGAGTTCTTCCAATGTTTTTTCTCGAATCAGCCCTTTACCGTTAGTCGTCCGATCCACTTCTTCATCATGCATAACGATCAAATAACCATCTTTGCTTAGATGAACATCTAGTTCGATACCATCTGCACCCACTCGTACAGCTTCTGCAAATGCAGGAAGCGTATTTTCTGGGTGGGTACCGCTGCTTCCGCGATGAGCATAGATTTGTAACATCTTTCTTCACTCCGTTCAATTCTATTGTATCATTAAGAAAAAAAGAAAGCATTGCCACGCTCTCATGTGCAACGGCAATACTTCAAAATATCAGCTCCAAACATCATCTTTCGAGAAGAAACCAATCGGCTGGCGCGTCATAGTCTTCAACTGTGCTTTTTTTTCATTGATCATTTCAGTCAAACTATCCGTAAAATTCTCTAAAATCACGCGTCCGCCTTTATAAGCATATCCACCAATCTTCATTGTTTCATCTGGAGATAAAATCACTTTTCGATGGGAGATGTTCTTAAACAGCTCGTCTAAAATATAATTTGGCAGATAAAAACTATTCTGCGCTGAAAATGATTGGAGATATGCAAAATCGTCAATCGTGATATAACAATCATCGAATGCATCAAAGCTGACATATTCTTCCATCAGCGTCGTCCGTTTTTGCAAGATCTCGTTGATCTTTTTATTTAATTGGTTCAGCGTCTCGATTTCTTTGACTTTCAATTCCAATTCACGTCTACGCTGTTCTTTATTTTCCAAGTGACGCATTTGCAGTATCATGCCGATATAGACAACTACAGCACCCGTCAACACGCCGATAAGACCGGTAATACCAACTATCAATCTGTTGTTCCTCCTTGTTTTGCTTCTCTGCTTATCATACCATAAAGCAGGTTTATGCGACTAATTTGCCTAAGTTTTTTATTTGACCTTTTTTGACCAAAAATGTATACTACTTTTTAGGTATTAGAAACTAAATTATGGTACACTATTTCTAAACGAAACCAAGGAGGAACTCTATTATGAATTTAATTCCTACAGTCATTGAACAATCATCACGAGGCGAAAGAGCTTATGATATCTACTCACGTTTATTGAAAGACCGTATCATCATGTTAAGCGGCCAAGTAACTGATGATCTTGCTAATTCGATCATCGCCCAATTGCTTTTCTTAGATGCTCAAGATTCTGAAAAAGATATCTATCTTTATATCAATTCTCCTGGTGGTTCAGTTACAGCAGGTATGGCTATCTACGATACAATGAACTTTGTCAAAGCTGATGTCCAAACAATCGTTATGGGTATGGCTGCTTCAATGGGAAGCTTCTTGCTGACAGCTGGTACAAAAGGGAAACGATTTGCTTTACCAAATGCTGAGATTATGATCCATCAACCTCTTGGCGGCGCTCAAGGTCAAGCAACCGAAATCGAAATTGCGGCACGTCATATTTTACAAACACGCGAACGCTTAAACAAAATTTTAGCTGAACGCACTGGCCAACCGCTTGAAGTGATTGAAAAAGATACAGACCGTGACAACTATATGACAGCTGAACAAGCAAAAGCATATGGATTGATTGATGAAGTCATGGAAAACAGTTCTTCATTAAATTAATCTTTTTCAAAGGAAGCTTTTTAAGCCTTCTTATCTAAACCACATAAAAAAGGATGGCCAGCTCAAACTGACCATCCTTTTTTGATTTTTATGGATGCTACTGCCTATCTTTGCTCCTTGAATTTTCCTTGCGCATGCATCCGACCTATTTCGACATAATGCTGGATGTTTTCTTTGTTTTTTTGGATTTCTTCTTTTGTTAAAGGTCGGATCACTTTAGCTGGGCGACCAAACGCCAAGACATTAGGAGGAATAACTTTTCCTTCTGTTACTAATGATCCAGCACCAATCAAACTATTCTCACCAATAACCGCATGATTCAATATCGTGGTTCCCATCCCGATCAGCGCCCCTTTTTCGATTGTACAGCCATGTAGCATGCACTGATGTCCTACCGTCACATTCTCCGCAATATCCACAGGTGCATCATGATCGACATGGACGATTGTACCATCTTGGATATTCGTTCTTTGTCCTACTTTTATCCAATTACTGTCCCCGCGTAAAACTGCTTGATACCAGATCGTCACATCTTCTGACAATGTCACGTCACCAATCACTGTAGCATTTGATGCTATAAACCGTTCCATCTCTATTTTCTCCTTTCGTTTTTTGTAGAAACTAATCCTATTGAATAAATGTATCATAGCAT
>NZ_JBFOGA010000010.1:0-74294 GCF_040887565.1 Enterococcus sp. C46 | reverse complement strand
CGATTTCGTTTTTCGAAATCTTTCAGCAACTCATTTATTATAACTTGTCGTTTGTTATTTGTCAAGAACTTTTTTGAAGTTTTTTTCGATAGAATCAAGCTTCACAAGCTGTTCTTTTTTAACGACTCAGTTATCTTATCACGTCTAAAAACATGTGTCAACTCTTTTTTGGAAATTTCACAAAATGTTTCAATCAGATGCGACAACGTTGTTTAATATATCATTAAAAAAAATAAAGGTCAAGCTAAAATAATATTTTAGCTTGACCTTATTATAATTTCAACGATTGTCAAAAGTATTGTTTGCAACTGTGTTCCCTGTTTCTATTGATAGAATACAGCTTTCGAAACATAAGTTTTGAACTGCTTCGATTCGTCCAAATTCTTTTGCAGTTATTGTACAATGAGTAAAGCAGACATCTTCTATAGTTTTTTCAGGAAATGCTACCAAGTCAAAAGCCCGGGAAGGAAGTGGATAGCCTGGAGAAAGACTTGCCTGTACATTTTTGACATGTATGTTTCTGACTTTTGTCATTTGTTTTGATTCAGGTATTTCTTCAGCCACTGCTTGCCAGCTTTCTGGCATTCGTTCAAGATCATTGCTATTTTTTCTATTATATTCATTATGCCAGTCCATTATCCAAGAAAACGGAAATTGTACATCCATCATATTCAGGTTTTCTACCCTGATATTTTCAATCACTCCCCCTCTTTCTCTTGAAGATTTCATTCGAATACCACAGTCTGACTGAAAAAAATCGATATCGTGAATATACACATCACTAACTCCAGCACTAACTTCGCTACCAATAGTTACACCGTAACCTGAACGAATGTTACATCTCGCAATCTCGATTCTTGATGATTTTCGATTGACTCTTGCACCGTTACCGTCCCTGCCAGATTTAATAGCGATACAATCATCACCACAGGCCAAATCACATTCATAGATACGCACATCTGTTGAAGAATCAATATCAATCCCATCTGTACTTGGCCCATCATTATGACGGATGATTATTTTTTCTACTAATACATCGTTAGAATAAGTGATTTGCAGGTTCCAAAAACCTGATTTTTGAAAAATCAAATCACGAATGACAACATGTTCTGCATGATACAGTAAACACGCCCGCGGACGCTTAATAGCATAATCTGCAATCCAACGCAGTCCCTTTCGATCATATTCAGCTCTTGTTCCGCTTTTTTGGTCTTTCCCCCAATATAGTTCCCACCAATGCTCTCCTTGACCGTCGATTATTCCTTTTCCTTCTATAAGAATATCTTTTGCTGAGAGAACATTCAAAATCGCTGCTGGCCATTTCATTTCTACTCCAGCAACTCGTGTATCAATCTCTGGAAATGCTTCGATCTCTGTTTTTCCCTTGAGAACAGCCCCTTCTTCGAAAATGAGATGGCTCTTATCTTTTAAAAAAAGTGCGCCGACTAAATAAATACCTTTTGGAATAAATACGGGCGAGTGTTCTTTTGCACCTTGATTGATTGCCTTTTGCAGCATTACTGTATCATCTTGTTGAATGTCGTTTGTTTTAAAGTCTAAAGCATTGATGAACTCTTTTTTTGTCTGCAACACTTTTCTCCTTATCTTTCATTGATTTTTTTTAATTCTTCACCAATAAACACAGTTTTCGAACGATTCAGCGGATACCCTACTAATAAAATGATTGCGGATACAAATAAACAGAATGCTGGTAGCAAGTTTGCCATTGTATAAATTCTTTCTTGTACTAAAACTGATTGGATGGCTCCACCTGTTGTAGACGATTGGTAACCAATGAGTGCTAGCATAAATCCTCCGACTGCTCCTGCGCATGCTTGTCCTACTTTTCTCGCAAAAGAATTCACTCCGTATACTGTTCCATCTTCTCTTAAGCCTGTCTTATATTGATGATAGTCAATCACGTCAGTAATGAATGCCCAGACCATCAAATTGAATAAACCAGATCCTAAAGTAGCAATAAATAAAAGAATCAGATATACCCATGCATTTGTTATATGAAGGAAATACATCAGCAAGTACATACATGAAGAAGCGAGTAACGCAAATACGCTTGCTTCCTTTTTACCAAATAATTTTGTCAGCTTTGTAGCAAATGGTGCTAAAACTACTACTGTTCCGTAAGTAAATAAAAGAGCGACAGACATTGCTTGTTTATTATGGAAGTAATCATTAAATAAATAAGTCATATTCGTCCCAGCTAAAATCTGATTGATCACAATGAAAATGTCAACAATGACTAAAATAATCAGTGCTCGGTTAGCTAACAAACCTTTTACCAACTGAGAAGCAGACACTTTTTCGTTTTTGACAACTCTTACTCGTTCAGTAGTCAATTTACAAGTCAGCATGTATGCGACAAATGCAATTGCCGCACATCCGATGGAAATCCAAAAGAAATGATTCCCCGAAACGACTTGCTGCCCACTCTTGTTATGGGTGTACATCAAAATCGGGATAAAGAACCCTGTAGTTGACCCGCCAATCGCAGAACCAATGCTTCGGAATGTGGATAACGAGGTGCGGTCATTAGGATTTGAACTAATGGCTGCTGCCATTGCTCCGTAAGGGATATTGATGGTTGACAGAAAAATACCATAAACAATATATGAAACAAAAATATATGCAACCTTCACCGTCATTGGAAGATGTTGGACGAATGGTAAAAACAAAATGACTGTCACTAAGCAAAATGGATATTTCATTTTTCTGATCCAAGGAATAAATCGACCAGTTTCTGTTAACTCTGAGACATCGCATAATCTTCCAACCATCACATCAGCAAACGCATCCAAAATTCTTGAAATCAAGAATAACGTACCTACGATTGCTCCTGAAACACCAAGAACATTCGTATAATAAATCATCAAGAAACTATTGACCAAACCTAAAATAAAACAGTTACCTAAATCACCGAACATGTAGCCTATCTTATCGGAAATCCCAAATTCCTTTTTTTCTTTTTTTACTGTATTTGCTGTAACAGCATTTTGTGAAAGCATTTGAATTCCTCCTACCTCTTCTAGTAAACGTTTTCAAAATTATAACTCTTTTTTTCTTGTTTTGATATTCACAATATTGACATTTTATTGCATTATCTTGACAGAGAAAAAACAAAAATACGTTTAAAAACATTGTCAGAAAAGGGAATTAATATTATTTTCATAGTATCATAGATAAACGAAAAGATTCACTAACTAGCAAAAACAAGTTAGTGAATCTCTATTTATTAGAGAGATAGATCATTCATGATCTTTTCCATCATACTTAAAAAATTCAAAGTCAGCATAACTTCCTCTTTTTCTATTTAAATCATGTACGACTATCCCGATAAAATTCCCCGTAAATCCACCTGAGAGTATACACATGTTTTTTTGTAGACCTACTTCCTTCCATTCTTCAGATGGTGTGTCTTTCAAATAAAACTGTGCTGTCTCTTTCTTTACGGCTACTTTCAAGAAAGTCTTCTTTTCTGTGAGCGGAATCCTCCACTCTTCTATTTGTGCAACTCCGTTTTCTGATTCTATCATACGAAGACATTTTCCCTTGTTTTCATCCCAAGTAACATAGCAATAAATATAATTGGATTCGTTTAGGTACAATACCAGTCCAGCCATCTGATTAAAATTATTAGGTGTATATTCAAATGCTGTCTCCGCATCAAAAGTAAAATCCGTTTGCCGAATAGCTAATAAGTGATGGCCAAAGGTAGATTGAAGAGATTCACCGGCAATCAGTCGTAAAAAACCAGGTCTAGTTTTTGTATCACACCAATCAGCCCTTGGCAAAATACGTCTGGCATTCCAGTTCTTTTTTAGCTCTCCTTCGAATGTATCCATAAACTGATACGCTCTTTCTTGTTGTACCTCTTCATTCGTCTCAATCATTATTTCTTCCATCGGAGCTGTCTGGCTATCTTTTAGTCTTAACCAATCGTCGGACGTCCAATACACTTCTTGGATAGCGGTTTCTCTTCCCAAAATAGCCGCACCGTTTAATGGTCTGGTACAAAGATATGTCATGTACCATTTTCCTGACGGGGTTTGTACTAAGCTCCCATGTCCTGTACACTGCAATGTAGAAGCAGGTTTGTCACTAGCTGTCAGCATAGGAAAACCAGGATCAAGCTCGTAAGGACCAATAATATTCTTTGCTCGGCAGACTGTGACTGAATGTCCTCTTCCTGTACCTCCTTCTGCCGTCATCAAATAATAATACCCGTTACGAAAATACAAATGCGGTGCCTCCGTTTTCGCTAATTCTGTACCTGCAAATATTTTATAGATGGGACCATCAAGCTTCTTCTTCTCTGCATCATACTCTTGCAATACGATACCGCTGGACTTATTCGGTGTGTCCAGACGATAATCCCATAATTCATTGACAAGCCATTTTTTTCCTGTTTCCAAATCATGAAACAAAGAAGGATCAAAGCCGTTACTATTTAAATAAATCGGTTCGGACCAAGGTCCTGTGATCTCAGATGCAGTAATCAAGTAATTGTGGACATCTTTAAACGGACGGCCTGCACTTTTGACATCTGTGTAAACAAGATAGAACAATCCATCAGCATAACTGATTTGCGGTGCCCATATGCTTCCGTTTGTAGGATTTCCTTGCAAAGATACTTGAGTGGTCAAAATATCCGATGTATGTGACCAATTGACTAAATTTTTCGACTCATATACTCGAATTCCTGGAAGCCATTCAAAAGAGGAGACAATAATGTAATATCGGTCTTTCGCTCTTAAAATATTAGGATCTGGATTGAACCCTCTCAAAATAGGATTTTTTACTTTGATAGTCTGCATGATTCAGGCTTCCTTTCTTATTCTTACTCGATACAAACTGAATGCCCCAGCGGCAAAATAAAAAAATGCAAAAGGAAACGCAATAAACTGAGTGCCGACCAACAATATAACACCTGTTATAAAATACAAGCCAGTGGCAGTTGTTAAGTATTTTCCTTTAGCCGTCAAAAATAGTGCTACTGCTAAAAAAGCAAGTGAAATAAACAATTCAACGGCAAACAGACCAGTCATGTCCTGTAATAGCTCAAATGTATTTTCTAAAGACAAAGATGGATGATCGACAGCAAGCGACTGATAACTTTTTTTAAACTCTGACGCAGACATATTACTTAAAGTAACTGCTAACCCGCCAAAGAAAATCAGAGATAGGCTGCCACCGATCATTCCTAGCAATAGTTCCCATTTTCTTTTCATTTCAGAACCCCCTGCTTTTCTAAATGGATCCATTCAGGTCTTTTGATTGGTGTTTCATAATTGTTATTTCGTTCAGAGAATTTGGCAGTCTGTTCATTTTTCTTGTCATCCCAATTATCCCAACCAGTTGGGTGAACATGCCCACCTATCTTACATGCTTCAAACACGACATTTGCATACGGACGCCACGGTCTTCCTAAATAGACGTTTCTAGTATCAGGCTCTGCAGTCAAGGTACAGCTTTCAAAACGATACCCTGATTTTTGTTTTTTTGGCGTAGATGCTGCTGTGATATATCCAGGATTTTTACTGGCTAAGCTATGGATACGGCACTGGCGAAAAATTGCATCTGCCCCACCAAATATGAAATCCACCGTTCCTTCAATCCAGCAATATTCATAGGTCTGACGACAATAATCAGGATTGACAGAAGCCGGTGTACAAAAAGGTGTACCATCTTTTTGCAAGTCAGGCAACGGACCCGTGCATAAAGTATCCTGATAACCAGTTAGTCGACAGTTTTTTAACAACACGCGATCTCCTGAATTGAATAAAGCAACAGCTTGACCTACTTTTTCTCCTGGACCTGCTGTATTTTCGATGTGAAGATTTTCTAATACGACATTCGATCCTTCTAAGAAGAAAGTAGCACTTCGGAAAGTCCCTAACTGGCTACCGTCAAGATACTCCTGTTTTGCAAAACGATTACCGGAGATCACTACTGTTCCTGTTCCCACAAGTTTAAAATTGGATAATCTGCTTTCTATATATTCATCATATCTTCCTTCTTTTACTATCAAGACCTTTGGATGGCTATCCGGCAGGTCTGCCAAATAATCGATTCCTTCTTGGATAGTTTCAAAATCCGTCGGGGTATCTATAGAATTTTTTCCAATTATCAGTTTGTCTTTCATCCTCATAAATGCTCCTTTATGAATTGTTTCCAAATGTTTCTCATTTCTTGTGTTTCCATATGACCGCCTGTTAAAGAAAAAGAAGAAAAGTTTTCTGGACTACCCATTGATTGATACTTTTTGTCCAGCCCTTTTCTCAGCTTCAGTACGCCTTCGTCCAAGCACATCGTATCGTTTTTTCCAACTAAGCTAAGACGAGGGCGCGGAGCGATTTTTTCTTGGATTGCTAACGTTGTATAAGCTGTCAGTAGGTTTGGCACATAGTAATAAAACCCATGATGATCTAGGCGACGATGTAGCAAAAGTGTTTCGATGTCCACCTGTGCTGCTAGATCAATACAAACTTTGACACGAGAATCCAATGCCGCCACCCACCAGCTTAATAAGCCTCCCATAGAAAGACCAATCGTTGCAATCCGTTGAGTATCTGTGTCTTCCCTTGTCTCCAAATAATCGATCAAGCTGATCACATCATAAATACGCATTCCCCATAACGTTTTTCCTGTTAATAAAAATTGTTTGAACAACTCACTTTCGGAAATACCTCCGCGTTCTTCAAATCCCCAAGCATCAATCGACCAAACAGCATATCCCATTCCCGTCAGTACTTCTGCAAAAGATGGAGAAGCTAAGTAAGGAGCACCATGGATCAATTCACTTTTCCCGACTGAAAAATCTCCGCCGTGAGAATGCAGGTAAAGGACCGTCGGAAACGGTCCTTCTTTCTCCGGATAAGCATAAAGTGCTGGTACTGTTTCCAATTCATTTAAGTACAGTTGATAATATTCAAGCATAAACCCATTTTGTTTTTCTCTGTATAATCGCTTTCCACTAGGAGTAAGTCTGCTAGATGGATCACCTAAAAAGTCATTCAACTGCATAAGCAAAGTTTTTACGAACAACCAGCTCATCCATATTTTCCGATTGAGTTGACCGGAATTTCTCAATACTTATTTCTTTCGTATTTTCTAATAGAAATGCTGGTCCTTCATGATTCTCAATCGTCATTTGATTAAAGGTAACCTTATCCGCAAAACCAATGTAAAGTCCTTGCTTGCTCATTTCCTCTATCCCTGTCATCATAGCAGGGACACCGGGAACTGCATCTTGGGCCATTGAAACATCAATATTATCAAATGTGATTTCTTGTATAAACTGTTCTGCTAATCCATAAATAAATCCTGCAGAAGCATGGACATTCCTTGCCGTGATATTCGAAAAATGGATCCTTCTGAATGCTGGTGTCCGCTCATCTATCGGATAAGCCGTTTTTTCCCATACATATGGTTCTTTTCCTCGCGGACCGCAGAAATAATAAAGATTCAGTATAAATGGACACATAACATTATCCATGACTATATTGGATACTCGAATGTCTTCAACGATCCCGCCTCGACCTCGTCTAGATTTCAATCGTATTCCTCGATCAGTTTCTTGGAAGATACAATTTGAAATGGTAATATTACGTATACTACCACTCATTTCACTTCCTAACACGACCCCTCCGTGTCCATGGACCATCGTACAATTTGTGATCGTGATATTTTCACAAGCAATCCTTTCGTACGTATCTTCAGTCCCTGCTTTGATTGCGATACAGTCATCTCCCACGTCAATATGGCAATTACTAATACGCACATTTTTGCAGGATTCTGGATCGATTCCGTCTGTATTTGGTGAATCTGCTGGGTTCAAAATCGTCAAGTTGTCAAACGTCGCGTTGCTACAAAGAATTGGGTTGATCGTCCAGCTTGGTGACTGGATCAGTTTGATATCTTTCACAGTGATTCGATGGCAGTTATGGAAACTCATCAATTTAGGACGAGGATAAGCCAGATTATCTGGTTCGTTTCGGAAAGTATGCCACCATTTTTTTCCATTTCCATCTAATGTACCAAAACCAGTGACAGAGATGTTCTCTACATTTTGAGCATAGATACAGGAAGCATAGACTTTTCGATGGACTCCTTCCCAACGTGAATGAACAATAGGATAATCTTTTGGATCGTCAGAGAATTTCAAAACCGCCCCTGCGCTCAAATGAAGTTCTACATTGCTTTTTAAAAATAAAGCCCCTGTTAAAAATTCACCTGCTGGCACAACTACGGTCCCGCCTCCTGCGCTTGCTGCTGCATCAATCGCTTGTTGTATTGCTTCAGTATTCAATTCATCAATTGATGCGCCAAATGTCAAAATATCATACATATTTATAATGCCTCCACTTCGATTAATGCTTGCAAGAATGCACCGACACCTTTTTGATCATTACAAATAATCGGCTCACTGATGTAGTAAGCGTATGAACCATCTCGTTGTTCTGCTCCGCCTAACCCTGCTACTTGACAGTTTTTGTTCAAGTTCAACCAGCCTTCTTTTGTTTCAAGAACAAATTCATCGAGTAGTCCTTGATGAGATTTTTTCACTTGCGGCAGCCACTCTTCTTTGTTCAGCAAGCCTAAGCGTATCCCTTTAGCCATTGCGTAAACAAACATACTGCTGCCAGAAGCTTCCAGATAATTTCCTTTCCGTTTTGTTTCTGTTGTTACTTGATACCATGTCCCACTGTTTTCTTCTTGATACGGAAGTAGTGCGGTCAATGTCTTTTCTAAAATTTCCTTCAGCAAAGAACAATCCGTTTCCGCATGAAGCAATTCATAGGTATCTGCCGCAGCCATCAGATACCAGCCAATCGATCGACTCCAGAAATGATGAGATAAACCTGTTTCTGGGTCAGCCCATGGTTGGACTTTCTTTTCATCCCATGCATGGATTAATAAATTTGTTTTTGGATCGAATAAATGTTTATAGCTGATTTCAAACTGTCTCAAGACATCTTGGTAATCTTTTTCTTCACTAAAATTCTGGATAAATTCAGCATAAAATGGTGAGCCCATATATAATCCATCTAACCAAATTTGATAAGGATAAATTTCTTTATGCCAAAAAGCCCCTTCGGATGTACGCGGATGGTTTGCCAACTGCTGGGAAAGGAGTTCTGCTGCTTTTTTATATTTTTCTTCGCCTGTTTCTTTGTACAATAAAAAGAAAAGCTTTCCGGTATTTACATGGTCGATATTGTATTCTTCAACGCTGTAGCCACGGATTGTTCCATCTTCTTGCACGAAATAGTCGATATTGTCTTTTATGAAATCAAAATAAATTTTTTCTTGGGTTTGTTCCCAAAGTAATTGGAACCCTTTAAGTACGACGCCATAGTCATAAGACCATTTTCCTTTATACCACTTTTCTTCATATAAGCGAGGTGTTCTTTCCATGATGCTTTTTGCTAATTTCTTTGACCAGTTTTCCATTATTTACTCTCCTTTAAAAGTTAAAATAGGATTTGGGACAAATACCAAGAAGTATTTGTCCCAATCATCTATACTATTGTGCGGCTTTGTAAGCTTCCTCGTACTCTTGTGTGATTCGGTCGCCACCTTGTGCTTTCCAGTCTTCTACAGCTTTCTTGAATCCGTCTTCGTCAAGCTGTCCCATGATGTATTGCACTGTAGCATCAATAACGATTTTTTCGATTTCCGACCCTACTTCATTGTTCGTTGCAGAATCCAATGGTACAGAAGGATCCATTACAGCGAATTCTTCGTTTTCTTTGATCAATTGATTCGACAATTCTTTTTCAGGATCTGCATCTTTGAAAGAGAACGTCACTTCACTAGGGCGAGAACTTGATAGCGGTTGCACTTCTTGTTGCCAAAGGTCCATATCGATAAATTCAATAGAACCATCATCATTCAATTCATAATGTGTTCCCTCAATACCACCAGTCATCAATTTATACATATCTTCTTCTAGAAGATCATCAACAAATTGCAGTAATTTCTTCAATTGTGCTTCGTCTTTTACTTGTGATTTAGGGAATGCTAACAAACCACCAATACCATTTCCTTCTGACCAAACATGATAACCGCCGCCTTCACCATCTGAAATCTTGTTTACAGGGACTAATTCCATATCATCTTGAATACCTTGTCCCATTGTCTTCAGGTTCTTGATATCCACCATCCCAGTGTAGATTCCTGTTTTTCCTTGTGCAAATTGTTCTTGCTGGTCAGTCTTTTGAGTAACCGCAAAATCTTGTGCCAAATAGCCATTCTCAAATAGATCTCTTGAGAAGTTCAACGCTTTCATGTATTCTTCTGTATCAAATTCTGGAGTAAATTTGCCATTATCATCTACAGCCCAGCCATTCGGTGCTCCAAAATAAGAAGTGAACAGCTTAAAGCTGGTATAACGAATATCACTAGGCGCACGATCACCAAAACCAACTGTATCATCCACACCATTTCCATCTGGATCGTTTTCTGTAAATTGTTTAGCTACTTCGTAAAGTTCATCCATCGTAGTTGGAACATCTAATCCAAGATTATCCAACCAGTCTTTTCGAATGACTAAACCAGCACGAGCATAGTCCTTTTGCATTGGCACACCATACAATGCTCCGTCGATACTTGCAGCTTCGATTCTATCCTCAGAGATTTGGCTTAAGTTTTTATAGTCTTTTAAATATTCCGATACATCCCAGAATACGCCTGATTTCAACGCACTTCGGACAGAAGAGTTTTTCAGCATAGCAATTTGAAGTGTAACGATATCTCCTAGTTCGTCAGAAGCCAATGCAGTTGTCAGTCTTTCTTCTTTTGAAGCATCAGGAATCCAATTGAATGTAAGTTCCGTATCGGTTTTTTCTTCTATTAGATTCACGATTGTGTCAGTTGGTGGGGAAGCATGGTGTAAAATATTCAACCAAGTGATTTTGGTTTTCCCATCTTCTGTTTCTGAAGAACTGTTGTTTGAACTGTTGCCACATGCGGCAAGTGCTAAAATTCCTGCAAAACTAAGACCTAATTTTACGAGCGTTGCTTTTTTCATAAATTTTCTCCTTCACTGTTTTAATGATATTTTTGTTTTCTTCTGTTTTTTCTGTATATGAGTTCTTCCATTCCAAATGGCAAAATATAGAATTTGCTGTCCACGTGACTGCGGAAAAGAAGAGACTGCCACCGATAAAGGTTAAAACACCTGGCATTGTTTGGATGATCATCAGGTAAATACCCACCAGACTTAGTATTAATACTAATGAATAATGAAGATGAGAGAATCCGAACAAAAATGCCATTTTCATTTTGAAAAAATATCCTTTCCAATCATAATGTGCCATAATTGGAAAAATATAGAGTGCTGAGAGCAAATACAAGAACGCAGCAATATACAAAGCGATTCTAAGATACCAATTGTGTATGAAAGAAAGATCCACAAGTAAAACAACTCCGATGACGCCGTATATCCAGCTCATCAGCAAGGTTTCACGATAGTTTTCTTTAAAATATGAGAAGTACGTTTTCGTCAAAGGAAATGTTTCTTTTGTGCGCAGCCATTTTCTAATCACTGCAACCATTGCATAAGATGCAGGACCAAAAGTAAAAACCCCCAGACCTGCAATGACTAAACCACCCCACAGAAAATTCAAATAAACCAACTGTAAAATACGATTTAGCCTTCCATTTATTTTATCTAATGACTGCAGCATGTCTTTTCCTCTCTTTCTAAATTAGTAAACGCCGTCTTCTCCTAGCTTTTTGGCGATCTTGTTAGCTAAAATTACCATGAATAATCCTACGACCCCTTTAAACAATCCCATTGCTGTACTGAAACTTAATTGTCCATTCTTCAATCCAGCTGTATAAATGTAGGTGTCGAAAATTTCTGCAACACTTCGATTCAATGAATTCAATAACAAGTACATATGCTCGAAACCTAAGTCCAGTGTCTGACCGATTTTTAGAATCAGCAAGGTAATGATTACTGGACGAATCGCCGGCAATGTAACATGCCATGTTTTTCTCAAGCGTCCTGCGCCATCCATTTCAGCTGCTTCATATAACTGTGTATCTACTGCAGTGATTGCTGAAAGGTAGATGATTGTAGACCAGCCCAACTCTTTCCAGATTACTTGTCCAATATAGACTGTTCGTGTCCACTCAGGAGATGTCAGAAAACTGATTTTTTCGAATCCCATCGTTGCAAGGAATTCATTCAATACCCCTCCGTCAACGTTCAAAAATACATAAGTAATCGAAACGATGATTACCCATGACATGAAATGAGGGATATAAATGATCGTTTGAATCCCACTTTTCAGTCGCTTGTTCGTTACTTCGTTTAATAGTAGGGACAAAATAATTGGCATCGGAAAAAACACGAAGATATTTAACCCGAACAAGATCAAAGTATTCCTTAATAAAGTAAAGAAAGTCGGCTCTGTAAACAAACGAATGAAATGTTTGAATCCCACCCAAGGACTGCCCATTATCCCTAAAAATGGTTGATAATCTTGAAAAGCAATAACGAGCCCTCCCATAGGAAGATACCTAAAGATCAGGAAATAAAGGACCCCCGGCAGAATCATCACGTATAAAAATTTATTCGTTTTGATTCCTGCAATTATTTTTTTTCGTCTTCTGAGCTTTTCTTCTTTTTTCGATAGCGTCAGTTGAAATGGTTCTTGTTTCTTTACACTTTCCATAAGCCCCTCCTTAGTTTTATGAATGTTTGCTGCTTATGACTTTATGATAGATAACTATCCGAATTACGTATATAATCATTTTTATCGCACTTAAAAACGCTTACACGACAATGATTTTTATACTCGCAAAATATAAAAGTGTATTTCTTCACAAACAAGATACGCCTAGTAACTATTCTATTTTTTTCTATCTGGCACTTAACGTAGGAAATGATTATATACGTAATCTTTCACCGATGATAAATTGAATACATAGAAACAGAACATTTAATTTATTTTGAGGAGGAGCCTATCTATATGAAAAAGAGAGTCTCTATAGGAGAAAGAAGTTTTACATTTTTCAACAATACGTTTCTGATCTTGCT
This sequence comes from Enterococcus sp. C46, assembly GCF_040887565.1. Classification (NCBI taxonomy): domain Bacteria; kingdom Bacillati; phylum Bacillota; class Bacilli; order Lactobacillales; family Enterococcaceae; genus Enterococcus; species Enterococcus sp. C46. The sequence goes on along the minus strand of NZ_JBFOGA010000010.1, from coordinate 61,228 downwards.
AGCTTTGATCTGTATCGTGCCTTTTTTAAATATCATCGCTACATCTTTCGCTTCTACACAAGAAGTCGTCGCGAAAAAATTTATCCTTTTCCCTACTACCTTTTCTCTAGACGCGTATCGCTATATTCTATCTACGCCAACTATTTTTAGAGCACTTGCTGTTTCGATTGGCGTTACCGGGGTTGGAACGATCGTCAGCATGTGCGCAACTTCACTGATGGCATACGGGCTTTCCAGAAAGTACTTGTTTGGTCGAGGATTCGTCAACTTTCTTGTTGTATTTTCTATGTTGTTCAGCGGGGGAATGATTCCCACATTCTTGGTTGTTCGTTCTCTGGGACTGGTCAATTCTTATTGGGCAATGATCTTACCTGTAGCTGTTAATGCAATGAACATGATCATTATGAGAAACTTTTTCCAAGCCTTGCCGGATAGTTTGGAAGAATCGGCAAAAATGGATGGTTGCACAGATTTTGGTGTATTTTTCAAAATCATGCTACCATTAGCGTTACCGTCTATTGCTACTATCTCACTTTTTTATGCTGTTACTTACTGGAACACTTATATGACCGCTATTTTGTATATCAACGATTCATCTAAATGGCCGATACAGATCCTTTTACGTCAGATCGTCATTGTATCAAGCGGGATGCAAGCAGAAAGTAGTGCCGTTGATGTGATTCCACCAGCACAAACAGTTAAAATGGCTGTTATCGTTATTGCCACAGTCCCTATGCTGATTGCTTATCCTTTTGTTCAGAAATACTTTGTCAAAGGCGCACTCGTAGGTTCTGTTAAAGGTTGATTGTGTATGGGACATAAAATGGAGGTTGTGAAAGAGACGTTCAGCCTTATTGTTTATAAGCTGTCTCTTGAACACCGTTTATTCGCAAAAAGGACTGTGACAAAGCTTTAGTCACAGTCCTTTTTGCGTGCTTAGCCTTGAAATTTAACTATCCATAAAGTCAAATACTAAGGTTATTCTCCTTTCTTTTATTGCTTGAATCAGATCACAAGAAAAACAGCCTCTTGATTAAACGGCGTTTATCTTGTTGATTCTGCGGCAATAAAATCAGCCAGCACAAAACATGAAATGCTGTTTTTCGCTGTCCTCTTTTATTGCTTGAATCAGACCACAAGAAAAACAGCCTCTTGATTCACAAATATTTTTTTCGATATTCTCCCGGAGTGATCGATTCTTTCTTTTTGAAGAAACGAATAAAATTTTGCGGATTTCGATATTGCAGTCTTTCTGCAATATCTTTTACAGAGAGATTTGTTTCTTTCAACCACTTTTTCGCTACCTCTAGACGATGATTTTGGACGAAATCACCAAATTTTTCTCCTGTTTCCTTTTTAAATACATTGCTTAAATAATTAGGGTTATAATGCAACCTATCAGCAATCACATCTAGAGATAGATCACGGTCATATTCTGTATAGACGATGTGCATGATATTCTCCGAAAGATTTTTAAATTCATGATCAGTGATTGCTTGAGAACATTCTGTGATTGGCAAGACTAATTGTTCTAAAACAAGTTTTTCTAGCTCTTTAGGATGATAATTATTCAATGCTTTTACATAGATTTGTTTCATGTTATCAAAATTTTTTGAATCTACTCCCAATAACTGCCCTAATTGAACGAGCTCATTGATCAAACGGACCGAAACTACTTCTCGGCTCAGAGGATTTTTATTTTGTGCGAACAATGCATTAATTAATTCATGTACCAGCTTCCTTACTTCCTGATTTCCGGAACGAATAGCTTCAAACAATCGATTCTGTTCTTCTACTGGATATCTAATAAGCGTTTTTTCATGCGCAGCAGGAACAATTTCCTGATAAAATATGATCGAACTCGGACCAGTATTTACACGATAATACAGGGCTTCTTTTGCTCGGTCAACCGATTGCTTGCTTTCATTCAGCGTTTCGAATCGGTTACTGATACCTATACTCACAGTTAATTTCAAGTATTCTTTTACACGTTTTTGAATGAGTCGGCAATACTCCATGACTTTTTTGCTTGCTTCTGCATCGTCTTTATCCATTCGATAAATAGTGGCTTGCATTTCTTCATTCAAAACGATCGGCAGCATTCGATTTTCCTTTGGCACAATTTCCGTGATCATGTTGTTGATTGCTAAAAGTAGCAAATCACGCTCCCCACCGTGACTATCTTCTAACAGATCGATTTGAACCAAGGCCGTATAATAGCAGTCATTTTGAGAACTATAACCAAATTGCTGCAACCGCTGGTCTAGTTCTCGCCTTTCTACTCGATTTCTAAATAAACTAAGTACAAATAACGTTTCTAGTTGTGGCTTTTGGGTAACTAAGTGTGCACTTAACGCTTCTTTTTCTCCTATGATCCGACTGACTGATTGAGCGACCAAATCTAGTTCTTTCCCACTGAATCCTTTTGATTTAAGATTCAAACGTTCCTGAATTTGAGAAATTGGACGGGCAAATCTGTCCGAAAATAAATAGGAAAGGAGACCGATCAGTCCTACCAGCGTCAAAGACACTGCAACTAACCCGATTCTCAGATTGCGAATCGTTGCTCCAATTGCACTAGAATCAACTTCTAATCTGTAAATCCAATTATTATAATCTGATTTCAGTACGATATAGGATGTCCCATTTTCTCTTATCACTTTCAACTGGTTGTACTCTAGATCCACATCCGCTAATGCTTCTGGCTGCTCTTCTTCTTTTACTTTCTGTGTAGAAAAAAGCTTTCCATCTTCGTTTTCGATAGAAAGTATATCTTCTCCACTTTCCCCAACAACTTGTTCTATTGTATGTTTCTCTATCGTAGCAATTCCCAATGCATATTTTTCTTTTTCAAACATTGGTAAAGGAATCACCATTTCGATTCCTTTATTTTTCTTTTGCCAAAATAAATTATCTTTGTTATTTATGTACTTTTGTTGATACCTTTCAACTTCCTCTTCAGTCAGTTGAGTCAACGATCCATTGATTACTCCCCATTTACCAGCTAAACTGAGTAAATCATAATTATTATCATCCATAACAATTGTTTCTATAAAGTTTAGCTCTTTCCTGATTTCAGAATAAGTGGAGTAATTTGTATATGTCAGCGGATGCTTGAATATATCCGAGAAATTTTTGGTCGAACCATACGTAGAAAACGAATATTCGATTGTTCTGATTTTCCATTCAACGTTCGTTTTGACTTGCCTGAGTAGGTTCTTTTTATCTGTTAAATAACTCGATTCGATCGACTCATAGGTATTCTGATAAATAAATAAACTAAATCCTATGACAAGTACGGCTCCTAATAAAAACATCGGTAAAAATATTTTATAAAACACTGTACTTTTCTTCATTTTCTTCCTCTCTTCCCTTTAAGTAAAAGGCTTTCATTTTTCTGTAAAATTGATACTCATCTAATTAAATGAGCATTCCCCGTTTTTAAGAATAGCATAATTAAAAATAAAAATCCAAGTAATTTTTAACGTGTGCAATCTTTTCATACCAAAGATCTATTGACTTATCGTAGTTATCGTAATATGATGAATGCGTTAACAAAAAGTGAAAAAGTAAGGAAAATGATGGAATGGTAACGATCAAAGATATCGCTAAAGCAGCTGGTGTTTCTCATACGACAGTTTCTCGTGCTTTGAATAACAGCAGTTTAATCAAAAATGAAACAAAACAAAAAATACGGCAACTAGCTAAGGAAATGAATTATTTGCCGAACTATAGTGCAAAAGGTTTAGTAAATCAAAAAAAATATCTTATCGGACTGTTTTTCTCAAGTTTGCATAAAGGAACTTCATCAAATTTCCTAGCAGATTCCATTGCAGGTATCCATTCAGTGTTGGACACAAACTACAGCTTATCTGTCGAAAGTATCGATGCTGTTGATTTAACAGAAATCAATTTGCAACGTTATGATGGTCTAATCGTTATGAGTCAAAGTGATGAAGATCAGCCTTTTATCGATTATCTAAAAGAAAAAGAGTTTCCCTTCGTAGTTGTCAATCGTCACATCAATGATCCAGCGGTTATCAATGTTACTGCCGATGATGCGGCCGGTGTTATGCAGGCAGTAGATTACGGTATTGGGTGCGGACATACGAAGATCGCTTATATTGGTGGGAAAAAAAACTTTCGTTCGACAAAAGAACGGGAAAAAGGTGTATTGGACAGTCTAAAAAAAGCAAGCATCCCTGCCAATCCAGCCTATTTTTTAACAGGGGACTACAGCTTAGAAAGCGGCCTCCAAAACATGGAGTACCTATTATCGCTTTCTGACCTGCCTACTCTGGTTTTTTGTGGCAACGACGACATAGCGATTGGTGCATTGAGAGCTGTACATTCAGCTGGTCTTCGTGTTCCCCAGAACATTTCTCTGATTGGGTTCGATGATTCTCCAGTCGTCTCCTATCTTAATCCACCGCTTACTACAGTACACAAACCGTTGAAAGAAATGTGTCAAGTAGGAACAAAGCTTTTATTGGATTTGATTGAAGACAGGCCGATCGAACAATCTAAAATGGAGCTCTCCACCTTACTGATGCTTCGTGAGTCGATCAATTACTTGTAAACTGCAAGTAATTTTATATAAAAATGTTAACGTGTGCATAACACAGAAAGGAAGTAATCTATGAATAAACTGACAAAAGAATTAGTGAAAAAAAACGAGGCTCCCGTAAAAGTTCTTCAATTCGGCGAAGGCAATTTTATGCGCGGATTTGTTGATTGGCAGATTCAGCAACTGAATAACCAACAATTGTTTAAAGGAAATGTCGCCATCATTCAGCCTTTAGAACAAGGTCTTGGGAATATGATGAACCAGCAAGACAATTTATATACGGTCATTTTACAAGGACTCAGCAATGGCGAAATCGTTGATACTTCCGAGATTATCACCATAGTAGAACAGATGATCAATCCTTATCATGAATGGGATGCTTATCTTTCTCTAGCAGAAAATGACGACTTAGCCTATATCGTCTCCAATACAACAGAGGCAGGAATCCAATTTGTGGAGACTGATGAACGAACAGATACGCCACCACAGAGCTTCCCGAGCAAACTGACAGCCTTTTTATACCGACGTTTTGAATTAAACAAAGCTGGTTTTACCATTATTCCTTGTGAATTGATTGACAGAAACGGTGAACGTCTAAAAGAAATTATTTTACGCTATGCAGAAAAATGGGATTTAGAACCTGCTTTTATTGAGTGGTTAGAAAAAGAAAATGTTTTTTGTTGTAGTTTAGTTGATCGCATCGTACCAGGTTATCCTCGTGAGGATGCAGATGTTTTCAATCAACGACATAACTATGAAGATCAATTGATGGTCAAAGCGGAACCATTCATGCTTTGGGTGATCGAAGGACCTAAAGAGTTGGAAAATCAACTACGATTCAAACAGGCTGGCTTGAATGTCATCATCACAGATGATATGACTCCTTATCGTGAACGTAAGGTACATTTGCTTAATGGACCGCACACAGCGATGGTCCCTCTTGCTTTGTTGGCGGAATTGGAAACTGTAGAAGAAGTAATGAAAGATCCTTTATTCTCCGCTTATGTTGATCAGCTATTCGATCTAGAATTGATTCCTATGCTTTCTTTACCTAAAGATGAATTAGCCATTTATGCTGATCAAATCAAAGAACGTTTCTTGAATCCTTTTGCCCATCACAAATTAGAAGCGATTTCATTAAATAGTGTTTCAAAATTCAGCACCCGTCTGCTTCCGGTCTTCAAGAAGTATATCGAAGAAAAAAATCAAGTACCACCGCTAATCTCTGTTTCACTAGCTGCGTTACTTCTTATGTATCGAGGCGATCAAGTAAAGCCCCATGATGATGAAAAGACGATAAGCGAATTTGTTGATGCTTGGTCTGATAATGAAACAGCTATTCTTCGATTATTGCAAAACGCTGCGCTTTGGGGAGAAGATTTGTCTCAATTACCGAATGTGGCAGATACTGTTCAAGAAATGGCTACAAAAATCGATCAAAAAGGTGTCCGAGCAGTATTACAAGAAATGAAAGGAACGATGGTCCATGCTTGAAACCCTGCAACCAACAATGAAATTAAATCAACGAGACAGTGTTGTTGTCGCATTAACACCTATCCCAAAGCAAACACAACTGACGATTGATCAGCAAACGATCACCACTCTTGAAGATATCCCGCAAGGTCACAAGATTGCATTGAGTGATTTGAAAGCTGGAGACAACGTGATCAAATATGGCTATCCAATCGGGCACGTGACGACAGACGTAACTGCCGGTCAATGGCTGCACACTCATAATGTAAAAACCAACCTTTCTGGTGAATTGGATTATCGATATGAAAAAGATGTCCATCCAAGTCATTATCCTTTTGAGAACCGAACATTTCAAGGCTACTTACGAAAAAATGGAAAAGTAGGGATTCGTAATGACTTGTTCTTAGTCCCTACCGTTGGGTGTGTGAATGGAATTGCTGAACTGATCGTCAAACAGTTCAAAGAAAAACATCCGGATCTGGGACAGTTTGATCATATTACGATTTTAAAGCATCCCTACGGCTGTTCACAGCTTGGAAAAGATCATCAAAATACTCGAGAAATCTTAGCAGACGCGGTAAACCATCCAAATGCTGGCGGAGTTTTAGTGTTTGGATTAGGTTGCGAGAACAATACCGTTCCTGAATTCAAAAAAATTTTAGGTGAATATGATGAAGAACGAGTGAAATTTCTAGTGGCCCAAGATGTCTATGATGAGATCGAACAAGGCGTAGCTCTATTAGAAGAACTTTTAACCGCGGTCGAAAACGACCAGCGCATACCAGTCCCGCTCTCTAAGTTGAATGTCGGTTTGAAATGCGGCGGTTCTGATGGTCTATCGGGAATAACTGCCAATCCTTTGCTTGGTGCATTTTCTGATTACTTGATTGCTCAAGGAGGTAGCACGATCTTAACAGAAGTGCCAGAAATGTTTGGTGCAGAACAAGTATTGATGGCACGAGCGGAAAATGAAAAAGTTTTTGGTTCAATCGTTGACTTGATCAATGACTTCAAACAGTATTTCTTGTCTTACGGGGAACCAGTTTACGAAAACCCATCTCCTGGTAATAAAGCAGGTGGGATCACTACATTAGAAGATAAGTCTTTAGGCTGCACGCAAAAATCAGGAAGCTCTCCTGTCGTTGATGTACTGCAATATGGCGAAAAAATCAGAAAACCAGGACTTAGTTTATTGCAAGCTCCCGGGAATGATCTTGTAGCTGCCTCTGCTCTTGCTTCATCCGATTGCCAGTTGGTCTTGTTTACCACAGGAAGAGGGACTCCGTTTGGCTCATATGTCCCTACGGTCAAGGTATCTACGAACACGACTCTTTTTGAACGCAAAGGTCATTGGATGGACTTTAATGCAGGCGTCTTATTAGAACAACCAATGGAAGTGATCTTAGAATCATTTGTTCAAAAAATCATCGCTGTGGCTAGTGGAGAAGAAACGAAAAATGAACAAAATGACGTTAGAGAAATTGCCATTTTTAAAAACGGAGTAACACTTTGATTTTCATAAAACAGTATAAAAAGAAAGAAGGAAGATTTATGTTTTTATCTGATGATTTTTTATTAAAAGACGATTGGGCGAAAAATCTTTATCATTCCTACGCAAAAAATATGCCCATTATTGATTATCACTGTCACTTAGATCCAAAAGAAATTTACGAAAACAACAATTTCAGCAATCTGACAGAAGCTTGGTTAGGAGGCGATCATTACAAATGGCGCTTGATGCGAGCTTGCGGCGTGCCTGAAGAAAAAATCACAGGAAATGCTTCTGATTTTGAAAAATTTTTAGCTTGGTGTCAAACCGTACCAAAAATTATCGGCAATCCGCTTTACAGTTGGTCACATCTTGAATTGAAGCGTTTCTTCGATATTGACTTGTTGATAAATGAAGAAAACGCAGAGAAAATTTGGACACAAGCAAATGAAATTTTGGCATCTCCTGATTTCCGTCGGCGGGAAATCGCGAAAAAATCGAATGTAGAAGTGATTTGTACGACAGATGATCCAGCAGATGACTTACACTATCATCAATTGCTTGCTCATGAAGAACCAGATTTGAAAGTTCTCCCTTCATTCCGTCCAGACAAAGCACTCAATATTGAAAAAGAAGGATTTAATGCATGGATTACACTACTGGAAGAAGCAGCTGACCAAACGATTACCACCTATCAAGAACTGATCGAAGTTTTAGGGCAGCGGATAGAATACTTCCATCAACATGGATGTCGTGTTTCCGACCACGCTTTAGACACCTTACGCTATAAAGAAGCGGATGAAACAGTATTAGAAGAGATTTTTCAAAAAGCACGAGCTAACAAACTATTATCTTCAGATGAAATCGATGCTTATCGTACAGAAACACTGATACGTTTGACCCACTTCTATCATTCTCATAATTGGACAATGCAGCTGCATATTCATGCTTATCGTAATTGTAATACACAAATGTTGGAAAAATTAGGACCCGATACCGGTTATGATGGAATGAATGATCTTTCTTTGACTATTCCTCTGCAAAAATTATTGAATCGTGCAGAAGAAACGAATCAGTTGCCAAAGACGATCCTCTATTCACTGAATCCAAATGACTACCCTGCGATTTTAGCTTTGATGGGCTGTTTCCAAAAAGAACAGAATGGAAAACTGCAGTTAGGTTCTGGATGGTGGTACAACGATACTCGAGCTGGTATGTGCGATCAATTGACACAGTTTGCTGATGGTAGTGCTTTGGGGAATTTTGTCGGCATGCTGACAGATTCAAGAAGTTTCCTTTCCTACACTAGACATGAATATTTCCGTCGTGTTCTTTGTGAATTTTTAGGCGAAATGGTCATGCGAGGGGAAGCACCTGAGGATGAACAACTTTTAGGAAGTCTCGTTCAAGCGATTAGTTATACAAATGCTAAAAATTACTTTGGCTTTTTTGCCTAATTGATTAATAGTAACAGTAACGAATCAAAAACAGGATAGCGAAATAACGGAATCCGTTTATCCACGTTTTAGAGAAGAAGACGGACCAAATTTGCTCCGTCTTCTTCTCTTGCTGTTCTACTTCATTGCCTATAAACCTTTATGAAAGAAGAGATAACATGCTTACTATCCATATTGCCGGTGATTCTACTGCGGCAGAAAAAGATGAAAACAAGCGTCCCGAGACAGGTTGGGGAGAAAAAATATCTGCTTATTTTTCACCTGAGATCCAGATTAATAACCAAGCAAAGAATGGACGCAGCACTAAAACATTTATCCAGGAAGGAAGGTTAGCCCGTTTAGCTTCACAGTTTCAGCCAAATGATTTCTTATTTGTACAATTTGGACATAACGACCAGAAAATCCAAGAAGAAAGAGGTACGCTTCCATTCGGTAGCTATTTAAAAAATCTGCAGATATTTTTTGAATGCGCAAAAAAAGCGAATGTCCACATGGTCTTGCTGACATCTGTGACGCGACGAGATTACTTAGAAAATGGAACATTGAATCCAGATATACTTGGAGACTATCCAAAAGCGATGCGTGCATTTGCTGAGAAATACCATATTCCGCTTTTAGATGTTTTCTCACGATCACAAGAATATTTCCAGATCTTTTCAAAAGAAGAGACAAAAAAATTCTATCTGCATCTTATGCCTAATAGTTGTGAAAATTACCCAGAAGGACTAAAGGATAATACCCACTTTAGTCCAGAAGGCGCTGATAAAGTTGCCCGAATAATTGCTGAATTGATAAAAGAATCCCGTCTGCCTCTTGCTGATTATTTACAAAAAGGAGTTTGAAATGTTTCCATTAAATTTAGGCATTCGTGCCCATGATCTAGAGGTTCGAAATCGTGAAGAAATCGTTCAAAAAGTATCACAGCTTCACTTGTCCCATATCCAATTTGCACCGCAAAAAGCATTTCCTGAACAACTTAAATTAAATGCCATGACACTTGGAAGTGCTGCCTATTTTGGTGAATACTTCCAAAAAAACAATATCGAACTTTCCATTTTAGGATGCTATATCAACCTATCCAGCAAAAATCAAGAAGTTCGTGCACAAGCATTAGCAACTTTCAAACAGCAAATTGCTCTGTGCTCTGCCTATCAAGCCAAGATGATCGCTACAGAAACTGGTAGTGTCTCTGTCGGTTACACAAAAGAAAATTTTACTGAAGAAGCTTATCAGATCGCTAGAAATTCTGTCATTGAATTAGTCGCTCATGCAGAAAATTTTGGCGTAACTGTTGCTGTTGAAGCAGGGATCAATCATCCAATCTATAACTATCAGTTAGCCAAACGTTTAGTCGATGAAGTAGCTTCACCAAATTTAAAAATTATTTTAGATTGTGCGAATTTGATGCATAAAGAAAATCATACTGATCAGGAGAAAGTGATCCAAGGTGCCTTGGACAATTTACAGGGTTGTATTACAGCCCTTCATCTCAAAGACTACATCATGGAAAATGGAAAGATCCGCATGGTTCCTGTTGGCAAAGGCTGTTTAGATTTCCGACCGGTACTGCATTATATCAAATATGAGCGTCCTCTAATGTACGCCACTCTTGAAGCTACTCCTGAGATTTATGTTCCTGAAGCAATAGAACACTTGCAGTTTATTTACCAAGATTGTTAAGGAGAAGATTATGGAGGAACGAATACAGAAAAGTTATCAAAAATATCATGCAAATGCTTTTCAGACATTGCTGCATCTTTATCAGGGGAATTATTGGCGCTTTGCTATGTCAGGACTCTTTTTTATTATCAAACATCTTCCATCTTGGTTAATGCCGATCGCTATTGCCAATGTAATCAATGCAGCTTCATCAAAAGATTCCTCTCAATTGCAGGCGATTTATTTCAACGCTTTTTTGATGACTTGTCTGATCGGTCAAAATATATTGACGAATTATTTTCATGTAAAATACCATAGCACTTCGATCCGGCAAGTAGAAGCTGGACTAAGAGCGACCCTTATCAAGAAAATCCAAGAACTTTCTATTCCCTATCAAAAAGAATTGCAATCTGGCCGGATCCAATCAAAGATCATCCGTGATGTAGAAGCCATCCAAACATTGTCCTCTCAAGTATTTGTCAGCGGATTGAACATTGCTGTCAATTTATTCGTGGCTTTAGGTATCACGCTTTATAGAAGTCCTGTCGTTTTCTTGTTTTTCTTATTGACTGTCCCTCTCGCCGCGTTAGTTACTCTTTTTTTCCGGAAAAGGATCAGACAGTCCAATTCAGATTTCCGGCAAGAAATGGAAGAAACTTCTGCAAAAGTGATCGAAGTGATCGAATTAGCACCGATTGCTCGAGCTCATGGGTTAGAAAAACACGAAACCACTCGCTTAAATAAGCATTTTACCCAAATCTATGAAAAAGGATTCCACTTAGATATCCTGCAATCTGTTTTCGGATCAGTCAGCTGGGCTAGTTTTCAGATATTTCAGCTGATTTGTTTGATTTTCACTGGGATATTAGCTTTACAAGGGCGTATCCAACCAGGTGATGTCGTGATGTATCAGACATATTTCACAACGATCGTCAATTCCGTTTCTGGAATGATCACACTGATTCCTACGATTTCAAAAGGCATGGAATCTATTACTTCTATTGGTGAACTGTTGATTGCTGGCGATGTAGAAACTTATCACGGTAAGAAAAAAATCCAACATTTGGATGGAAATTTTCGTTTTGAGGATGTTTCTTTTCATTACCCGGACTCACTCAAGCCGATTATCGATCATTTTTCTCTAGAGGTGAAAGCTGGAGAAACAATTGCTTTTGTTGGGCCATCTGGTTCTGGAAAATCTACACTCCTTAACTTATTGATTGGATTTATCCAGCCGTCTTCAGGGAGGATTTTCTTGGATGATCAGCCTTTGGATGAATTGGATATGCGAAGTGTGCGTAATTATTTAGCCGTTGTTCCTCAAACCACTTTGTTGTTCTCCGCTTCGATCAAAGAGAACATCACTTATGGCTTGAAAAACGTATCAAAAGAACGTTTAAATGAAGTCATCGAAGCTGCGCAACTTTCTTCACTGATTGACCAGCTTCCTGATGGTCTGGATACCTTAGTAGGCGAACATGGCAACAAGCTGTCTGGTGGCCAAAAACAACGTATCTCTATTGCACGAGCATTGATACGTCAGCCGAAAATCATTTTGCTAGATGAAGCAACTTCAGCTTTAGATAACCAGTCAGAGAAAAAAATCCAGCAGGCCCTGAATTACCTGACAGAAACACCCACTACTTTTATTGTGGCTCATCGGCTTTCAACAATCAAAGAGGCAGATAAAATCGTCGTGATCGATGAAGGAAAAATCGTTGAGATGGGTACTTACGAAGAGCTGTTAGCTCAAGAGGGCTATTTTTACCGTTTGAAAAATGAATGACAAAAAAAGGAGAGACGACAAGAGTTTTGTCGTCTCTCCTATTTCTGAATAAACGGTGTTCTCCTGCCAACTCCTCGGTCACAAATCACAATAGTCATCAAACATGAGAAGCTTTTTTTGAAATTGTTCCTTGTAACTCAGAGTTAAACGGTAGGCTCACGACCTCTTGGTAAATGGTGTTCAAGCGACAGTCTATCGGCAATAAGAAGCAATTTTGTCATCGCTCAAGGCTGAACAGCTCTTTCACAACCTCTGTTGTTTCATAAAATAATTCTATTCGCTGTAAAGGTCGCGAACTGGCGTCATGATAATCCGGTTCAAGTCATTAATGATCGTACTGAACCCTTGTTCTTTTTGCATTAAATCATTGATTACTTCTTCTGATTGAATTTTTACAGCCATTTCTTGTGCTTTCATTGCATCTTCGTCGCTGAATTCTTGTCCGCTCATTTGTTTTTCTTGTAATTCGATTTGCATCGCTTGGAAGTCTTTGAATAGCTTGTGTGCTTCTTCGTTTGCTTGTACTTTCTCGTACGCTTCTTTCAACGCTTTGAATTCTGGTAATTCACGGATCTCACGTTCGATCTGATTTGCGCTATCGTAGATGTTTGACATGTTATGCCCTCTTTTCTTTTAGTAGTTACTCTCTATTGTAACATGGGGTTATTCGTTTTCAAAGGGTCTACTCTCCTTGATATTTCCGCCAGAGGTCTTTAGCCGCTTCACCAATTCCCTGAACGCCTTCTTTTACCATATCGCCGAAATTCTTCAATCCTTCTTTTGCTTGTTCACCGTATTGATTCAAGTTATCTTGCCAATTTCCAGACTCTCCATTAGAATTACCTGTGTTTCCAACTTGATCTGCTGCTACCACTTGCCCTCCTGTGGCATAGGCATCCGCTACACTAAATCCTGTTTTGGAAGTATAAGGAAGGATACCTTCTGCCGCTGATTTGAAGACTTTCCCGACAACATTTCCACTTGTCCCTTCCAAATAATGCAGCTTGCTGGATTCTTCATACCCCATCCATGTCGAAATCACTACGTCTGGCGTATACCCAATCATCCATTGGTCATTTGCTTTCGTGGCATCGAAATTAGTTTCTGTGGTTCCTGTTTTCCCTGCTATCGTATAACCTGCAGGATTCGCAGCAGCTGCTGTCCCATTTGAGAATGTACCAAGAAGCATGCTAGTCATTTCATCGGCTGTTTCCTTTGATATGACCTGTTTTGGCTTTTTGTTTGTATTATCGATGATCACCGCTCCAGTTGAATCAACGATTTTCGTGATGAGATGCGGCGTATACATCTGACCTTCATTGGCAAATGCACTGTAAGCACCCGCCATGATCATTGGAGATACTCCTTTTTCTAATCCGCCAAGAGCTAAGCCATAATACTTATCAGATTTTGCTAAAGGCAGGCCGAATTCTTCTGCTTTATCATATCCTTTTTGTAAACCGATCTCATGCAAAAGCCATACAGCAGGCAAGTTCAAACTTTGTGCAACAGCCTGATACATCGGTACTTCTCCTTGGTATGTCCCGTCAAAATTATGCGCATCGTAATAACTTTGCGGTTCATCTTTCAAGACACTAGAAGGCTTGTAGCCAGCTTCCAACGCTGGTGTATACACGCTTAATGGTTTGATCGTTGATCCTGGAGAACGGCGCATCTGTGTAGCAAAGCTGAATCCTCTAAAGACATGATCTCCTCTTCGTCCTACTAATGCTTGTACACCGCCTGTATTCGGATCTAAAGCTACTGAAGCAGATTGGACCATGGCACCATCTGAAGCATTTGCTGGGAATAATGCATTATTTTGATAAGTAGCTTCTAATTGCTTTTGGTAATCCTGATCTAAAGCTGTATAGATTTTATAGCCTTTATTCATGACATCTTCTTCATCAAGACCATACTCGTTAACTGCTTCATCGATCACTGCATCAAAATAATAAGGATAACGATAACCAGAATCTGAATTGTCGTATGTGTCATGAAGATAAGCACTGATGTCTGTCTGGCTTTCTGCTTGTTCTTGTTCTTTTGTGATTTTTCCGTTTTCTTCCATTACGCTTAATACTGTGTTTTTCCGATCATTCGCATTTGCTGGGTGATCAATCGGATTATAAATACCAGGACCTTTCAGCATTCCTGCCAAAGTAGCAGCCTCAGATAGCGTAACATTCGTTGCATCTACTCCAAAATACTTTCTGGAAGCGTCTTGGACACCCCATACCCCGTTGCCAAAATAGGCATTGTTAAGATACATGGTCAAGATTTCTTCTTTGCTGTACTTCTTTTCGATCTCGATTGCCAAAAATAATTCCTTCGCTTTTCGATCAAATGTTTGATCTAATGTCAGATAAGCATTTTTGGCAAGCTGCTGAGTGATCGTACTTCCTCCGCCCCCTGATGTTCCGCCAGACAAAACCATCCGAACAGCCGCACGGGCGATTCCTTTGATATCAAATCCGTGATGTTCGTAAAAATTCCTATCTTCTGTCGAGATCACCGCATCTTGGATATAGGGAGAAATCGCGTTTAATTCTACGTATGTCCCTTTTTGGGCGTACAGTGTGCCAGCTTCTTCATTTTTCTTGTCATAAATGACTGTCGATTGGCTTAATCCAGATTTTAACGTTTCGACATTTGCTTGTTTGGCTAAAATAAAAAGGTAGATACTTGTCACTAAGACACAGATCAAACCAATCAGCAAAATCAATTTGTTCACATGATATTTTTTCCAAATGCGCTTTCGCCATCGATGGAATTGTCCGAGATATGGTCTGATCCATCGCCAAAAACTGATCAAAGCAGCTTTTATCTTTCCTAAAATGCTTTGAAAATCCATTCGCTTCTTCTCCTGTCTATTCAATTCAATCGTCTTATTTTACCATAATGAAAGAGTGTTTTCTTCCTGCTTAAGTTGTAGTTCGATTTGTTTTTTTTCGCTAGTGCAAGTAGAGTAACATAAGAATGAACAGAAAAATGTAAGTTTTTTCTTAAATATGTTTTAAAAATGGTACAATTAGTCTGCAATTTTACCGAAAGGAGTACACTTGTGAAAATCACGATTACTTTACCTATGAACCACCCTGAAACAACGATTCGCGACTTGCTTGAAAAGGAATGGTTAGTTCCTAGAAAGGTTCGGCACTTTTTGCGTATACGTAAAAACGTTTGGATCAATCAACAACCTGCTTTGTTCCATCATGAAGTAAAAGGCAATGACCAGATCACATTGTTATTCGAAGAAACAGATTATAATTATCAAGAAGTCCAATTAGGAGATGCGAAGCACATCCGTGTTTTATATGAAGATGAACATTTGATTATAGTGGATAAGCCTGCAGGAATGAAGACTCATCCAAACGAACCAACAGAAAACAGTACCTTGCTCAATCACTTAGCTGCTTATCTCGATACGAAAAAACAACGACCTTATGTTGTCCACCGTTTGGACAAAGAAACAAGCGGCGCTGTTTTATTTGCAAAAAACCCATTTGTCTTGCCGATACTTGGAAGAATGTTGGAACAAAAAATGATCTATCGGAGATATCAAGCCATCGTATGGGGGAAAATCGCCAAAGATAGGACTATTACCAATAAAATCGGACGCGATCGCCATGATCGGAGAAAACGGGTCGTAGATGATAAAAATGGTCAGAACGCCTTGACACATGTCACTGTCGACAAAGTACTTTCTGGAAAAACACAAGTGTATTGTGTTTTGGAAACCGGTCGTACGCACCAGATCAGAGTTCACTTAGCTCATATAGGGCATCCAATCGTCGGAGACCCTCTTTACCAAAATAGACCAGCTGAACGACTGATGCTCCATGCATTAGAACTGCACATGATTCATCCATTTACTCAAGAAAAAATAGTTGGTAAAGCTTTACCCGGATTGTGGAAATAGAAAGAAGAACGTAGTCCTATCATTATCTGCTGATAAGACTACGTTCTTTTTGTGTAACTTGTCTGCTTACTTTTGATGTTCGTGTTCTGCTAACAGCAAACTACCGATAATCCCACTTTCATTCGGCAGTCCCCAACGAACGATATATTCACTTACTTGAGGTGTTTCCATGTAGCCACCCATCAATTCAACAAATTGCTGACGAATTTTTTGAAGGAGATGATCCTGATTCATTACCCCGCCGCCTAAAATAATCTTTTCAGGTGCTAACGTCAACGTATAGTTGATCAGTGCTTGAGCAATATAGAAAGCTTGAATATCCCAAATCGGATGATCTTGTGGCAGATCTTGCCCTTTGATTCCTATACGTGCCTCAATAGACGGACCTGCTGCTAATCCTTCTAAACAGTCTTTATGATAAGGACAAGTGCCTTCATATTGATCATCTGGATGGCGTTTTACCCAAATATGTCCCATTTCAGGATGTGCGATTCCTGAAAAAATTTCCTCATTGATCACAACGCCTGCACCGATTCCTGTTCCCACGGTAAGGTAAATACAACTATTTTTTCCTTGTGCCGCCCCTTGCTTCAGCTCCCCGTATGCAGCCGCATTGACATCCGTCGTCCAAGCAACAGGAACATTGTAGCGTTTCCTGATTGTGCCGAGAAAATCAAATTGTGCCCATCCTTTTTTGGGAGTTGCCAAAACGTATCCGTAATTATCTTTTGTTTGGTCGATACCAATCGGGCCGAATGAGCCAATCCCGATTCCATTCAGTTCATAACGATCAAAAAATTCAAATACTTGATCCAATGTTTCTTCTGGTGTTGTGGTAGGAATACTTGTTTTTTCCAAAATCTCTCCATCTTCTGAAACCGCACACACAAATTTTGTTCCGCCTGCTTCTATTCCGCCATACATTTAGTTTTCCTCCTCGAATCCGATTGTCCGAATTTCATAAGGTTGGATTATCGGGACAACCGATTGCTGCGTTGGTTCTTCAAGCAGATTCAATATGACCGTTTTTCGATTGTCTTTAGTTATTTCTAATTTTTCTAAATGACTAGACATATTGAAACCTCTCACTACTACTTTATCACTAAACTTACTCCGTTTCAAAGCTGTAATTGCAAACGTTTCACTTTTTATCGTTAAATATTGTTGTTTTGATGCCAATGTTCCTTCATGATGTTTGATTTGTTGAGTGGAAAAAGGAATCTGTGCCGCGTATGCATGCAAATAAGTAGAGAATGTTTCTTCTGGTCCATGTAGTTCAACGCTGTAATTGAACTGATGCTTACCTAAACACTGTGCTTCTGGTGTTGGAAAATACCCCCAATCTCCTAGTTCTCCCACACAGCGAAGTAGCGTCACCGCGATTTGTCCATCTGCTGTTACTTCGTATTCATTCAAACCAAAGTTACCAACTGTTACACCGTTCTGTTCATCATGAATATTGACAAATGCTTGCTGATGTTGCGGATTCGTGGGATTTTCCCAGCTCCTAGATACATGGTTTGGGCGCTTTACTACTTCAAAAATACTATCTGCTTCGTGATGTTCCACATGTAACTTTGTAGGAAACAAGATACGCAATCGATGATCTTTCATTTGATTGTCAAGAGTCGTTTCAAAGTCGATTTTTTTACTATCTTTTCTGACTGTCATGATCGTTTCTATTTGAAGGATCCGTTTTTCTTTAGATCGTTCTGCTTTTCGATAACGAAATTCTACAACCATCCGTTGTTCTTTCTCTAAACGCTCGTCTGCAGAAACTGGGATCTCCATTTCCTGTAGAATACTTATTTTTGCTATTTCTGGTGTATCTACTAATACTTTTACTTCAGAGTCCTCTTGATTACTGGATAGGATTGGTTGATCATAGACAGGTTGCTTAAAGATATACTCGTTTCCTATATCACCGATATCTTCAAAAATATGCAGGTTATTCCATTTTCGTTTGTTTTTACGATCTTCCATTGTAATGGTACCGTTTTTTTTAATCGTCAAACGCAGGTGGGCGTTTTCGACGATTCGTCCACTCTGACGGATCATTGTTTCCTTTTCTTCTGCTTTCGCTTCCCCTTCTACAAGCGCGAATGTTTCCCAAGAAAAAGCTGGCATGTTTTTTATTGGTAAAGTTACCTTGATTGTCCTTGCCATATATGGCACACGGAAACGATCTTTCGGCAAATCATAACCAAATTGTACAGTTTCTTCAGATAAAATAGCTGGTATAGTGGCCCCGCTTTTTGTTTCTACGTGATACTTCCGTCTAGGCAACTGTTCTAACTCTTGATACAGATGTTCCGGTATTCCCTCAGCGAATCTTTTTCTTTCTAATTCGATGGTTATTTCTGCTTCGCCAGTTTTATCCATTCCTGCAGTATTTACAACGACAAATGGAAAGCTGTCTTTTGGAAATCCAGTTGTATCGATTGCTGTGGCCAGTTGTTCTAAAGAATCTTGTGCAAGATACTTTCCGACTTCATCTGCTTTTTCAAAACGAGGAATCATTTCCCGATGGACAGAATCGACTGAACAACCGCAAATACTGTCATGAGGATGATTTTGCATTAATGTCTTCCAAGCATAATCTAATTGATCGTGGGGATAAATCCCTGTAACTTCGTAAGCCATCGTCGCAAGTGGTTCTGTGATGTTTTCTAGCTGCCGTTGGACCTTGGTATTCCATTGTTTCAAATAAACGCGAGCAGATGCTGTATTGGCTAAAGTATACCAGCCATCCGTTTCTTGACTTGTCAATTCTCCTTCTACTGAACCTAAGTCTTCTGGCAACTCTTGTCGAACTGCTTCCAGATAGTCAGTAAAATTAGAATGGATGAACTCGTAATCTGGAAACAGCTCATTTGCGAGATGAATTGCTTTTGATATATCTTTTTGTACTGGTTGATGATCAACACCATTCATCATTAATAGATGATCAGTAGATGCATATTGTTCTGCATCTGCTAATTTCTGCTTCCAAAAGACACGAGCAGCTTCTTTTTCTACGGGAATCTCGTTCCCATTGCTATACCAATTGGCAAATAACAGACCAAAAATTTCTGTTTGATCAGGTCCTTTCCACCACATCTCTGAGTATTGAGAAGAATAGTTTTCTGCTTCCAGAACTTGATTGTCAAAGCCAATTGGTTTTACCCCACGGCCAAACGCCGCTGCTGAAATACCAGCTTGTTTCATTAATTGAGGCGTCTGTCCCATATTTCCAAATGTATCAGGAAAATAACCTAACATGACGGGGGTTCCCCATTTACGGCTTTCTTCCATGCCAATCAGCATATTTCTCACGTTTGATTCCGAACTGATCAGAAAATCATCTTGCAAGATATAAAATGGTCCGATTCTCAATTTTCCTTCATTGATTGCTTGTTGGAGCGCCTGTCTTTTTTCTGGTCTTACTTGAAGATAGTCATCTAAAATAATCGTTTGCCCATCCAAATGAAAACTGTTGAAGGACGGATCAACTTCAAATAGCTCTAATAAATCGTCTATCAATTCAATCAACCGCATGTGATGCTGTTCGTAAGCCATATACCATTCACGATCCCAGTGACTATGAGAAATGATATATACTTTCTTTTTCATTTACAGTACCTCCTATTTTTCTACTCGAATATCAAAGTAATCCATGACTAATTCGCAAAACATCATGTTTGCCCAAGAAAACCATTCTCTTGTATAATTTTCAGGATTGTTCACATCAAATCCTTCGTGCATAAGATGTGTTCCTGCATCAGTTGCTACAAGCAAATTCAATAGCCGTTCTTTTTCAGATTTATCTGGTGTTGTCATTCCTTCCATAGCTAGTGCAATTGGCCAAACATACTCTTTTGGCGTATGGGAAGAACCAATTCCTTTTGCATACTTTCCTTCATAAAAATATGGATTCTCTTTACTCAACAATGTTCTTCTTGTTTGAAGATAATCTTCCTCTTTTTCCGAACAGTAACCCAAATAAGGTGCCGCGATCAAATTGGGCACATTGCTGTCATCCATGACCGTCGCGTGCCCCATTCCATCTACTTCGTATGCATAAATCGTTTGCCCTTTTTGATTAACCGTCCGTCCGTGATTTTGGATACCTTCTTGAATCTCTTTCTTCAATATTTGTGCTTTCTGTACAATTTCTTTATCATCGAGTATCGTTTGGAAAATTTCTTCCACATAACCTAACACGACCACCGCAAACATATTGGATGGTACCAGATATCCGTAACGGCAAGCATCATCGCTAGGACGGAACCCAGACCATGTCATACCTGTAAAAGTTGTTTTGGCTCCTCGTCCGTCATTGATCAGCGTATCTTCTTTTCTTGTCGTATCTCGTATAAATGTATAAGGAGAGTGTTCATGATCCTGCTCTGTTTCGAACACGCCTAAGATTTTTTTGATCCCTTCAATAAAAGTTGGGTTGAATTGGTCCGTTTTTCCTGTATTTTTATAAAGAAGATAGGCCAACTGTATCGGGTAGCATAAAGAATCAATTTCATATTTTCTTTCCCAGATCCAATCGTTCATTTTTGTGTGATCTGTTTGGTGTCCCGCACCGTTCGCTTCTTCATTGAAGGCATTCGCATATGGATCGATGTTGATATAAAAAAATTGCTTTTTGACCAACCCACTAATCATGTCAGCTAGTTCCTCATCTTCTTTTGCAATCACTAAATAAGGACGAACTTGTGCAGTAGAATCTCGCAACCACATTGCAGGAATGTCTCCTGTCAATAAAAAAGTAGTACCGTCATTTTGCTTTTTGACTGTTGTCAATAATGTGTTGGCAAATGCTGCTGTAAAATTCGTTGCCCAGTCCGCATGGTTTTTCCCGCATTTTTGTGTGATATCATTCATAAATTTTTGTACTGACTTTGGTATATCCTTATAAACCATATAAATTTCCTCTTTTCATTTGATATATCTTTAAAGATTATACCTCTTGTGTCATTTTATGTCTACGCTTTCAAAAAAATAAATTTTTATTTACTTTTTCATCTATTATGGTATTATTTAAATATGATATATCATTAAGAGGTGTTTATATGAATCAACCATTGTACCAGACAATATTTAATGATTTGCAAATGGCTATTTTAACTGGTGAATTACCTGTAGATAGCCAACTACCAACTGAAAAGGAACTTTCCCATACTTATAAAGTAAGCAGAATCACTTCAAAACGTGCATTGACTGAATTAGAGCAATTAGGGCTGATTTATCGCGTTCGTGGGAAAGGCAGTTTTGTTAAATCAGCTTCTCCGGAGCAGATGCTTCCTTCACCTACAAAAACACGGCGGATTCTGTTTCTTCTTCCATATGTCGCTGATTTGTCTGTTGGTGATTTTACCAAGGGATTGAATCCTGTGATGCAGGATAAACATATGGATGTCATGATGACGACACATGATTTTTTACAAAATAAAACGGCAAAAGAACTCATCCATGAATTTGATGGATTGATTTATTATGCCTTTGATACAGAACAGCATCTTGACTTGCTTTTTGAGCTTTCATTAAAGGAATTCCCTGTTATCATATTGGATAAAAAAATCTATGAATTGCCTTTTCCTACCGTGCTTTCCGACAACTTCCAAGGTGGTGTGCTCGCTACTTCTCATTTGATCGAACAGGGACATTCAAAAATCGCTTATTTATTTGGTGCACAGACTCATCCACAATCCGTACGTCAGCGTTACCTTGGTTACCTTGAAGCATTAGACAAAGCTGGTTTGGCTTTCCACACTTCGCTGGATGACAAAAGCGCGACATTCGATGAATTGCTTTCTTATATCACTAAGTATGAAGTGACCGCTTTTGTTTGCGAAAACGATGTTGTTGCTATCCAGACGATGAATTTCTTGAGACAGCATGATTATCATGTTCCTGAAGATTTTTCAATC
Source organism: Enterococcus sp. C46 (assembly GCF_040887565.1). Classification (NCBI taxonomy): domain Bacteria; kingdom Bacillati; phylum Bacillota; class Bacilli; order Lactobacillales; family Enterococcaceae; genus Enterococcus; species Enterococcus sp. C46. Next base: position 38,954 of record NZ_JBFOGA010000010.1, on the reverse strand, counting down.
ATCGGATTTGATGATATCCAAGCAGCCGCTCTTGTTGATCCACCGCTGACAACCATTGCACAAGATTTTGAACAGTTAGGCAAGCTTGCTGGAGAGGCTTTGATCACTTGGTTAGAGACAAACGAACGTCCTTCCGACAGCAAATTTCCAGTTTCATTTATCAAAAGACAATCAACAAAGGAGAAATAAAATGAATATCGGTCAAATAGATACTAGACATGGCACAGCTAATCAGCCAAATTTCTCTAACGGGAACTGCCAGCCTTACACTGGCGTTCCTTTTGGGATGAATTATTTTGCACCGCAAACGACCGATCAAAACGGCAGCTGGTGGTTTCATCCTGAGGATCGTGTTTTTCAAGGTTATCGACTTACCCACCAACCAAGTCCTTGGATGGGCGATTTTAGTCATATGCTGCTCACGCCAATCAATGGTAAATTACAGGAAAATACCCTTTTTCATGCTCAAAGTTCTTACCGCCCAGAAGAAAGTATATTTTGTCCGACTCATCTGTCGATCCGTCAATTGCGTTATGGCATCCGCTCTACATTGATACCCAGTATGTATGGCGGAATCTTATCTATTGATTACAGCAGAAATGATAGCGGTTTACTTTTATCCTTTCCGGGACGTCATCAGCTCTTTGTTATAGATCCTTACACAGTGGAAGGAAAAATCACACATTTTGCTGGTTCAGAAGATCCTGATTTTTCTTTTTATTTTATATTGAGATTTGAATATCCTTTAACAATTGATGAGTTAGCTGTTTCCAACAAAAATAGCGATTCGATCCCGTTGCATTTTGAACAGACAAAAAAACAAATCATCCGATTCGGGACATCTTTTATCAGCTCGGAACAAGCAGCTTATAACCTGGAACTAGAACAAAACCAAAGCAAAGAGACTTACCTTGCTAACAGCCAGAAACAATGGCAATCCTATTTTGATCGTATACAGCTCACACACCATGATCAACAACAATTGCGGACGTTTTATCATAACTTCTATCGAGTGTTTTTATTTCCGCAGACATTTTATGAAATGGATCCTAGTGGGCAAAAAATCCACTATGATACGACTAGTCGATCTGTGAAACCTGGTGTTCTCTATACAAATAATGGGTTTTGGGATACGTATAAAACGGTTTATCCTCTTTATTCTTTGATTGCTGTAGAAAAGTACGAAGAAATGCTGGAAGGTTTTTTGAACAGCTATAGAGAAAGTGGCTATTTGCCAAAATGGCTGTCTCCTGACGAACGTGGACTAATGCCTGGGACATTAATTGATGCAGTCATTGCAGATGCTGCTGTAAAAGATATTCGGCCAGACTTGATGCAGGAATTTCTAACAGCAATGAAGAAAGGCGCTACAGTTCAAAGTAATCATCCAAATTATGGACGACAAGGGACAGAGGATTACTTGACATACGGCTATGTTCCTAATCACTACCATGAATCGGTCAATCATACGCTAGACTATGCTTACAGCGACTTTTGTATTAGTCAAGTTGCCAAAGTACTAGCAGAGGACGAAACGGTGAAAAAATATCAGCAACGATCATTGAACTATCAAAATATTTTTGACTATGAGACAGGATGGATGCGTTCCAAAGATAAAAATGGCAAATTCAGAGAACCATTTTCTGCTCATCGTTGGGGACAAGATTATGCAGAAGGCAGTGCTTGGCAAAGCAGCTTTGCTGTTTATCATGATTTTGCAGGGTTGATCGAAAAATATGGCGGCAGTGAGAGATTCAAAGAAAAACTCATTGATTTGTGCAATCAATCTCCGACATTTGAAACAGGAGGATATGGTTTTGAGATTCATGAAATGAGCGAGATGGCTGCGATAGAATTTGGGCAGTTAGCTATCTCCAATCAGCCAAGTTTTCATTACCCATACTTGTTCAGCTATATTGGACAACCCGAAATGGCACAGCCATTGCTTAAACAATTGATGACTCAAACTTTCAACGATTCTTCAACGGGTTACCCTGGAGATGAGGACAACGGAAGTATGGCTGCTTGGTATATCTTCAATAGTCTGGGATTCTATCCTGTCACACCAGGAACCGGTGAATATGTTATCGGTATGCCTTTAATGGACAAGGCTGTTGTGCTTTTGTCAAATGGAAAGGAATTGACGATTGAAGCCACTCCTAATCGGCCGCAACAGCAATTTATCCATAAAATCAATCGGATGGACAAAGAATATACGAAATTATATTTTACCCATCAAGATTTGCTGAAAGGCGGCAAGATTTTTTACCAATTAGGTATCGTCCCTCATCCTAAGAAGTATCGATCAAAAGATTTGCCTTTTTCTTTATCAAACGATAACTAACAAAAGGTTGTGAAAAAGCTGTCCTGCATCAAGTAATAAGAACAGCCAAACAAAAATAGCTCCTCCTATTTTCGTTTGGTTGGGCTTATTACCGCAGATGCAAACTTTTGAACATTGATTCATTCCATACGCTTCTTTTTTTAGGATTCTCCTCTTTTTTCCCGATACTCCTTAGGGGATCTGCCGACAATCTTCTTGAATAATTTAGAGAAATACGTGGTATTGTTGTAGCCAATCTCACTTGCTATTTCATTGACGTTTTGATTACTGTGCAAAAGCAGCTGCTTTGCTTTTTCCATACGCAAATGGTTCAAATAAGCTGAAAAACTTTTTTTCGTTTCTTTTTTGAACAACTGCCCTAAATACATGACATTTAAATGCAAACTTTCTGACACTTCTTTGAGTGTAAGTGGTTCTTGATAATGCTGATGCAGGATTTCGATTACTTTTTCTACATTGCCACTGTATTTTTTCTGTCTCTGGTGCTTTTGGACGAACGACAGAAGAAGCTGATGGAGTTCTTGCACCGTTTTTGCCTGATGAATTTTTTCGATTCCTTGTAAATATTCCTCATCTTCTAGATCAATCAATTCCCGTTGAATCTCCATAAACAGTAAAAAGCTGGAGTACCGGATGTCTTCCGGCATCATGGCTGCTAACTGAAATTGCTCGAAAAAATCAGTGATCATTTTTTGGGCATCATCTAATCGTTTATTTTGCAACACACGTCTGAAACTTGAAAAATCGATGGTTTGCTCTTTTATTGTTGCTTGTATTGCGTAAAAAACATGCTCGTCTTTATCTCCATAAAATTGATGTAATTGTAGATTGTCTTTCGCTTGTTGAAATGTTTCAGGGATCTTGTCCAATGAATCTGTCTCTTCCCCGATACTGATCAGCCATTCCTGATCAGGGATGTTTTCTTGGACAAAACAGCAAAATCTATCAACTTCATCTGCCTCCAACAACAGCGTAATCAATATACGGTCTCCATAATTTCTTTGATAATAAAAGATTTGCTGGTGTTCTTTCAACCATGTATTGATAAGAGGATCATGAATTCTTGATAATTGGATCAATACTATTCTATGCTGTTTCTCACTGATTTGTCCTATTATTTCTTCTTCACTTGCTTCATCTAACTCTTCATTCAACCATTGACTGAATAATAGTTCCTGATAGATTTCTTGCTGATTTTTTTGTTCATTTTGCTGGTCTAACCGTGTTTTGATTTTCTTGAGGCTTTCAATCAATTCGAACTTATTCACGGGTTTCATCAAATAATTCACTGCGCCTAATTGCATGACTTCTTTCAAATAATCAAATTCTTGGTACCCGGACAAAATCATAAATTCAAAATTATGATGTTCTTTTTGAGCCGCTTCAATAAATTCCAGTCCGTTTATTTCTGGCATCGTCACATCCGTTACCACTAGATCAATCCGCTGTTGCTCAAGGACAGATAGTCCTTCTTTGGCATTCTCCGCTGTTGCTACTATTTGGAACCCTAAACTTTTCCAATCAATTATCTTTTTTAACCCATTCAAAATCATGTATTCATCATCTACCAATAACACCTGGTACATGTTCACCCCTCCTTGAATGTAATAGAAACAGTCAGTCCACCTGTCTCATTATTCTCAAGCGACATGTAATAACTGCTGCCGAAGTTGGCACGTAAACGTTCATTCACGTTTTGCAGACCGATTGATTCGTGAAGTTCCACTTTGGGATGAGACAGTTTTTCTTCCACCTGTTTTAGCCGTTTTTCAGTCATCCCTCTTCCATTATCTTTGACGATGATTCTTACCCGCTTGTCTTCCTGTAAGACTTTGACACTTAGGGCATTATCAAATCGAGTAAAATCAATACCATGTTTAAAATAATTTTCAACTAATGGTTGAATCACAAATTTAGGTACTTCGATCTTTTCCAAATCAGGATCGATCATAAAATGATAGGCCACTCGATTAGGATAACGCATTTGATATAAATAGACATATTTTTCGCAAAAGTCCAGTTCTTCTTTCAAAGTGATCGTCTTCTCTTGATTTGTGTTGTTTCGGAGCAAGGCAGAAAAAGCATATACAACATCTGCTAATTCTTCGCTTCCTTCGCTGATTGCATACATTCGGATATATTCTAATGTATTGTATAAAAAATGCGGATTGATCTGTGCTTGAAGCGCCCGCATATGTGCATCTTGCTGTTTGATTTCTAGTTTGTAGATGTCTTCGACAAATTGATTGATGCTATCCAACATTTCGTTGATACCGATTGAAAGTTCCTTTAGTTCATATTCCGTTTTTGTTGTATCAATCCGGGTTTCTAAATTCCCTGCTGCTGTTTGCTCCATTGCCTGCATGACGATGGATATTTGCTGTGAATATCGTTTGAATGTTTTATAAAGAAAGATAAGCAATATACTGTCTAAAACAATGATACCGACAATCAGCGGGGCAAGGTTTTTTCCCGTTTCGATTTTTACGCTTTTTTTATCTAATACAGCTAATATTCGGTAATCATCCGACAGTTCTTGATGTTGGATAAAATTATTTTTTCTCAGATTAGCAATTGGCAATTGTGAATTTTTCTGAAGACTCTCTGAGATAATCGTTTCTTGTCTTCCAAACGTTTCTTTAGCTATTTTATTATCATGGAACGTATACAAGCGATTTGTCGTGCCAGAAATCATGTATAAAGAGAGTCCATTGAATGACGTTAGATTCTCTAAAATCGTATCTAGCTCTTTCTTTTGGAAACCGATAAAAATACTGCCTGACTCAGCTCCTCCTTGTGTGATAGGCAACTTGATATAAAAGGCGTCTAGTAATTTTGGCGTTCCTGCTTTTACTTCTCCGCCTTTGTTTTCTCTAGAGGATTCATAATACTCCGGTAGCTGATTCAGTACGATATATACCGCACTTAGTTCTTCATAATTTATATAAAGATCTTTGATTTGATTTGGGAAAGAAACTAATTCGTCGGTACTGTTTTGCTGCTCATATACATACATCAAATACTGATCTATGGGTTTTGTTAAGTAGGTAGTGACATTTTCGATTTTTTCGGAATCACCGACGAGTTGGTTTTTAATGATCCTACTCAAAGTTGTTTTGTCATTCAGCATTCTGCTTGTACTTTGAACGGCATCACTTGTCATGTTTTCTGCCTGCTTTTGGTTTTGATTCCACGTATGGACACTAAAAATAATAGTAGCAGTCATCGTTACACCAATCATGATAACCGCATATTTCCGCAACAGCCGATTCAGTAACGTTCCTTTTGAAAATAGAATCCGGATCCTATTCATAACTTTCCAACTGTTTATCTAACTCTTCACGCCACTGTTTCGTCGTCGTACCATTCCAAACCGTCAAAAGACCAATGACACCAAATAAGATCAATCCTTTGAATTGCCAAGTCACAGCTATAATTATACCGCTACCAATAATTGTTTTTAGAAAAGACGAAAAGCTGGAAAAAACCGAAATAAAACTCAGCTTTAGTAGATTAGGAACAGAGATCGTATATTCACTGTCTAAAATCATACTGTATTGATAAGTAGCAAATAGACAAAATAAGGCAAAAAGCAAAATAAAATCAATAGCTAAAAAAATGAGTCCTTTGATTTGAACAGATAGATATAGATTGTAGCTCAATAAAGCAGTACTAGATAAAAATAAACCAAATAGCAGATTTCCTCTTAAAAAATTTCTTTTATATATATTCCAGCCTCTTTTTAACGTGATTTCTTTATACTCGAATCCATATAAATAAAATAACTCATTGACTGTTTTCCATGCCGTACCTAATCCAAAGATGATTCCGCCGACAAACGTGTATATCCAGAAATATAAGGTTAGTTTTATAACGACCCAGATTCGGATAAACAACTCTTCCAAAACCTTCCCTAACATATCTTCTCCTCCAAACATTAAGTTTATACTTTCTCATTATACAAAAAGGTTGGGCAATCAGCACCATGGCCTGAGTATTAAAGGTTGTAAAAGAGCTGCCCTGCATCAAGTAATAAGAATAGCCGAACAAAAATAGCTCTCTACGTTTTTCGTTCGGTTGGGCTGATTGCCGCAGATGCAAGGTTTTGAACACCGTTTATTCGGAACAAGAGGTTGCGACACGTTTTTGTCACAACCTCTTTGTCTTTATTCATTATTGTTCTTGTCGAAACTCGTCATATTGTTTTTGCATTTCTTTCAATACCTTGTCATAACCAGCTTTATCTAAAGCTTCTTTTAATTTCGGCAATGTTTCATCTGGATCAACAGTTCCTGTATTCAATCCATCCAAATACTGGTTCATGACATTTGAAATATTACTTAATTCTGTTTTCACACTGTCCGTGTTGAAGCTGAATCCTAAAATCGGTGAAGTTTCTGCTTCAGCAATCGATTGGTCGCGTTTGGCAATCATGTCATCCGTAATGGACTCTTGTGTATATAGAATCTTGTTGTTTCCTGTATTCCAAGCAGACATATGTGTGTTTGGCTGATAACCATCTAGCAATTTGATTTTATCCTCTGAACCATCGACTTTTTCCCATGCTTCTCCTTCGATTCCCCAAACAAGTCCATTCAATAATTCTGGATCACTGTTAAGCAGCCCTAGAAGTTCTACTGATTTTTCTTTATTTTTTGAAGTATTGGATACGACAAAATTTGCCATTTGTGCTTGAGCTGTAGATTTCAATGGAACAGTAATTGCTTTTGAAACTAGTTCTTGTTTTGCTGCATTTGTCAAAATCGTATCGCCGTAATCATAGGGTCCTTGTGTTTCTCCACGCATCAGCCAAGTATTTCCTTCTAGTGGATAGTCCTTATTGCTCGTTGCAGCGTCACTTGGAATGAGTCCTTGTTTGTACCAGCTATGCATCGTACGCAACAGGCCGATATACGTTTCATTGTCGTATTGATTGATGATTTTTGAATCATCTCCATCCAGATCAATAGCAAATGGTAAAGTGTTCCCTAAAGGATAGTCAAAGTTTCCTTGGACTTTGAATCCTTGTCCAATGGCAAAAGCGGCCGCGTTTGGTTCTTTTTCATGGAATTCCTTCAAAACTTTTTCTGCATCAGCGTAAGATTGGATTCCATCAATTGAAAGATCATATTTATCTAGTAAAGCTTTGTTAAAAGTAAGTACTTGTTGAGCAAAGACATTTCCATTTACTGGAAAGGCATATAATTTCCCATTCACCAAATTTCCTTTGATATAAGCTTCATCTAAATCATTATACGCTTTTTCAGCGTACTTAGGCGCTAATTCAGTCAAATCAGCAAAGGCTCCTTTTTGAGCATTGGAAACATAGTTGTTCGCAAAGGCGATATCGTAATTTTCTCCGGAAGAAATGATGACGTTCATTTTCTTTTCGTAATCGCCCCAACCAATGTAATTGATATTGACTTTTGCACCGATCTCTTTTTCGATTCGTTTGTTTGCCACTTCCATCAATTGATCGAAATTATCCGGTTTATCGCCGATTTGATACATCTGCAAAGTGTCCGAATCACTAGCTTCTGCTTGCTCTTTAGAACCAGAACCTCCGCATGCCGCTAATGTACCTACCAATAATGCTGAAACACCTGTAAAGGCTAGTTTCTTCCATAACTTCATTTTTCTTCCTCCTAATTTTATGATTTATATTTTTTTATTCTTTTACTCCACCGATCGTTAGACCTTTGACAAAATGTTTCTGGAAAAATGGATAGCTGATCGCAATAGGCAACGTAGAGATAACTACGATCGCCATTCTGGCGGATTCTCCTGGAACTGAAGCTAGCCCACCTGTCAATTGGCTTCCTGCTCCTGAATTTTGCGTCAGATATTGAATATTACTTTGGATTTTCATCAAAAGATACTGTAGTGGAACTAGCTTATCATCTTGAATGTATAGTAAAGCATTGAACCAGTCATTCCAGTAACCCAATGCGGCAAATAAGCTGATTGTTGCGATACCAGGAACAGCTAACGGTAAAACGATTTGAACGAATATTCGAAGTTCGCTAGCTCCGTCGATCCGCGCCGATTCAATAATCGAATCAGAGACCGAACGTTTAAAGAATGTGCGCATCACAATAATATTGAAGGGGCTGACAGCCATTGGCAAGATCAATGCCCAAATCGTATCTTTTAACTGGAGAAGATTTGTCATAACAAGATAATTAGCTACCATACCGGGTGAGAACAACATCGTAATCAAACAAAAAACGGTAAAAAAACGACGGAATGGAAAATTTGACCGCGAAATCGCATAAGCATATAAAGAAGTAGCCGTGCTATTGATCAGTGTACCTAAAACAGTGACAAGCATAGTAACATAAAGCGCTTGGAAAATTTTATCCTGCATCTGGTCGAACAAATACGTATAACCAAATAGACTGAATTTTTCTGGCCAAAAACTGTACCCGTGCGTCGACAATACGGACTCATCGGTAACAGAGATGGCAATAACAAATATAAATGGCAAAATACAGGAAATAGCAAAGAGTGCAATCATTATATTAGAGAAAAAATTGGTCGTCTTATTGAAAGAACGGACTTGGACTCTCTCCACTTTCTTTTTTTTCATTTTTTTCCTCCTTAGAATAATGCAGAATCGCTATCAAAACGACGGGCGACCGTATTTGTGATCATCAATAAGACAAAACCAACAACTGATTGATAAAGTCCTGCAGCAGCCGTCATACCAAAATCTCCTGTGGATGTCAGCCCATTGTAGATATACGTATCCAAAACTTGAGTCACATCGTACAATGCACCGGAATTCCTAGGAATGTTATAAAACAGGCCAAAATCAGCTCGAAAAATGTTTCCTACGGCTAAAATCGTTAAAATCGTCATCAATGGAATCAGTTGTGGTATCGTCACATGTTTGATTTGCTGCCATTTGCTAGCTCCATCAACCATAGCAGCTTCATAATAAGTCGGATCGATTCCCATAACAGATGCAAAGTAAATGATGCTGTTATAACCAATCCCTTTCCATGTACCGATGAACACTAAGATAAATGGCCAATATTTCGGTTCATTATACCAATTGACAGCTTCTCCTCCGTGTCCAGTAATCCACTGGTTGAATATTCCTTTGTCGGGACTTAAAAAGGCGTAAACGAAGTAACTGATAATGACCCAAGATAGAAAATAAGGGAGCAAGGACATCGTTTGATAAACTTTAACAAGTCGTTTATTTCTCAACTCGCTCATAATGATTGCAAATACGACTGAAATGAGCAGATTTAAAAGGATAAATGTCACATTATATAAAATTGTATTTTTAGTGATGAGAAATGCTTGGTCCGAAGAAAATAAAAATTTGAAATTTTCCCAACCCACCCAAGGACTTTCCCTCAGGCTAGCCAGGAACCCATCTGCTGAAATATGAAAATTTTTGAATGCTACGACATTCGCCATTACAGGTATGTAAAAGAAAAAAATCATCCAAAGCATACCCGGTACAGCCATCAGGACAAGTGCTTTATAACGCCATAGATTCATAAAAAAATGATTGAACCCCTTTCGTTTTTTCATCTAAAAACCCCTTTCGATTCATTCGCAACGTCATTATAGCGCTTTCAATAATGAGAATAAATAAACAAAGTATAGGGAAAATGAAACAAAGTATAGGAGAGGTTGTGAAATCAGCGTTTTGTCCTGAGTATTAGAGAAAAGAACGGAAAAATAGTTTCTCATATTTTGCCGTTTTTTGAGCTAATACCGAGGGTCAGCTGATTGCACACCGTTTATCAGAGGTTGTGAAATCAGCGTTTTGTCCTGAATATTAGGGAGATCGTGACCTTACTATCTAACTCCGAGTCACAAGGAGCAATGGGGACTGTGACAAAAGTCTTGTCACAGTCCCTTATTCTGAACAAACAATGTTCCAGAAGTAGCTTCTACGGAAATAAGTCGAAATTTCACAAAAAGGCCATCCAAAAGTCAGACGGATAAGTCTGCTTTTCAGATGGCGCTACAACTACGCTACTTATTCTTTTAACTGTCCATTCACTTATTTTTCTCTCACTTGTTCTAGCTCTTCTTTGGTCATGGGGCGATACTGCCCTTTATTCAAATCTTTAGGCAGCCAAAAATTCCCCATACGGATTCTTTTTAAATATAAGACTTCTTTTCCTACTGCTTTGACCATTCGCTTGACTTGGTGAAACTTCCCTTCATGCAAAATCAGTCGGATAATTGAAGTTTCTGACTCTTGATCTACTTGATCAATTTGGAGTTTTGCCGGCAATGTCTGCTCATCGCCATCAATAATTAATCCTTCTGCAAATAAACGGATATCTTCTTCTGTCATTATACCGCTAACCTCAGCTAGATATTCTTTCTCCACGTGTTTTTTTGGTGATAATAACTGATGAGCAAATATCCCATCATTCGTTAAAATCAGGAGGCCTTCCGTGTCTTTATCCAATCGGCCAACTGGAAAAAGATCTTCCCGATAATCTTGATCTTTCAACAAATCGATTACGGTTTGGTCATGATTATCCTGAGTAGCAGAAATGACTCCTGCAGGTTTATGCAAAATATAATAAAAATCTTTTTGATACGCAATGATTTCTCCTAAATAAGTAACCGTATCTTCAAACTCGTTTACTTGCGTTTTATCGCTTTTGACCACTTGCCCATTGACTTCAATCGTTCCTTTTTTGATCAATCCTTTGACTTCTTTGCGGCTACCAAGTCCCATATCTGCTAAAAATTTATCTAAACGCATGCGTTTCCCCCATTTCAAAAGAGCATTGATTCTGCTCTTCCCATTCACTTATTTTATTTTTAATTTGTGTCGTAAACGCGCTATTCCTGGTCCTAGTAGTCTTTCTGCCAAACGGATTTTCAAAGCTAAATAACCGTACACCAATGCCCCTATACCTGCTACTGCAAGAATCAATAATAGAGACTGGAATTTGCTATCTTCATTTAAGAAAGTCCCAAAAATTATCTTTGTGATCCACGAAGCAAAAAGCATAATCAAGGTAAGAATAAAGATCAGTAATGTCCTACGCCAGACAAAACTTGGTTTAAAGCGGGCTACTTCATGGATCCTCTTTAAGATTAAGGTACAAGACACAGCAAAACCGAGCATTGTCGCTAATAAAGGGCCATACACTTCAAATAAACGAATGGCTGGATATTGAAGAAGTAGTTTCACCAGAAACCCAACAACCAAATAACTGATTGCTGCCCTGTTTTCAAACATTCCTTGCAGCATGTTGGAAACTAGCATATATAACCCTAAGAAGAGTCCTACAAAACTTGCTTGGATCAGTACATTGCTTCCTAGAGAATCTGGTGTATAAAATAATGTGTTTAGCGGATAGGCGAGTAACATGACACCGAATGTCGCTGGAAACATAAAAAATGAAAACAGTTGTAAATTTCCGCTCGTCAATTTTGCCAGCCCTACTCGATCTTTCAACGTAACAGCTTCTGTAATCAACGGTAACCCGGTAGACGCGATCGATGTTGCCAATGCGATAACTACCATCGTCAACTTATCTGGATTGGCACTGAAAATCGAAAAAAGATCTAACAACTGTGCGTTGGAATATTCAGTGGATGCGGACATGATCCTCATAAAAGTGAATTGATCGACTAATTTGAAGATTGTTACCCCTGAACCAACGATAATAAACGGTATTGCTTCTTTAATGGTATCTAACAACAATTCCTTCGTTGCAATATTTACTTTGTTTTCGCTGTAGTGGATAAATGCAGATGTATACGCTTGATGTTTCTTCAAAAAATACAAAAGGACAAGGATACTTGCTAGCATACCGATAAATGCCGCGAAAGTTGATTGCGTGACCGCTGTCACATAATCGCCATTCATGACTTTCATGATGATGAATGTAGCCAATAGCATATAAAAAATACGTGCCACTTGTTCAACGATCTGCGACAGCGCATAAGGCATCATCTCTTGATTCCCTTGAAAATACCCTCGTATCACACTCATACAAGGAAAAACCAATACAGCGATACTCAAAGAGCGCATCGTTGGAATCAGTTCTTCTCCGCCACCAGAAGCATGAGCTAGCCAAGGAGAGGCGATGTACATGAACAAAGCGAACAACAGACCTAACCCGCCCATCATCTGTAATGCCCGGATGAATAATCGTCGTGAAGTGCCATATTCATTCAACGAATTATATCGCGCGGTTTGTTTTGCGATCGCCGCGGGTATTCCTGCTGTAGAGATCAGTAGAAACAATGCATATATATTGTACCCCATATTGAATAATCCATTGGCAGCCTTAGCATTTTCGCCCATCCAAGCATACCAAGGAATGATATAGACAGCTCCTAGCAACCTTGAAATGATATTACTGGCGGTCATCCAGGCAGAGCCTCGTGCCATTTTTTCTTGCGGTGATAATTGATCTAATGCTGGTTTTCTTTGATTATCCATCGGTCAGATTCCAACTTTCTACAAAACATTACTATCATTTTAATTGGTAAAACAGAAACTGGCAATCGATTTTATATAACTTTTATAAGAACGATTGTTTTTTTGAATTCGATTTCGTTTTTTTGGTAAAGTAAAGAAATATACAGCCTTTTATGGCTAACATTTATAGGAGATATCAATGACACAAGAAATAAAAAAACTACCCGTTATATTTTTAGGTCTTTTCTTTATCACAGTTGGATTGAATTGGTTCTTGCTCCCTCATGATATAGCTTCCGCCGGAGTGGGCGCAATCGGACATTTAGTTGAAACGGCCTTTTCTATCCAGCGCTCAGTTACTGTTTGGATCATCAACCTTATGATGCTGCTTCTAGCCGCTGTTCTATTAGGAAAATCAGTATTTTTTAAAACTGTAGCGGGAAGTCTGCTTTTTCCTGTTGTTTTAGAGATTGTTCCAAAAGTGGAAATGCTCTCCTCACATTTCTTTTCACTGATTTCAGGAAGTCTTTTGTTCAGTCTTGGGGTTTACACATTGTACACCGTTGGAGCCTCAAATGGTGGGATAACGATACCGCCGATTATTTTCCACAAATTTTTTCGGCTTCCAATGCCGCAAGGACTGTTACTTACGAATAGCCTTATCGTCTTTTTGAATTATTATGTATTTGGATGGTTAGAGACACTGTTCGTTCTCCTATCTATTACAGTCAGTTCATTGTTTATGAAAATACTCATCCGCTTGTCCCCTGTGTCAAGAAAATTTGAATAAAGCTGGATTTTGTCATAGCGGAATCAAACGATATATTGAAAAGAGTGTGCTATAATAAATCAAGAAATTGAATGAAGCGAGGGATCAATCAATGAGCTTCTCTTTAGAAGACATCCGTCATTTACTATTAAAAGAACATCTATTAAAAGAATTTGTTTCAACAAAAGGCTGGCATCTTGATGTACCAGAAAAAGCTGAATTTCTTCAGTTAAGTTATGATTCAAGAAAAGCTGATGCTTCTACTCTGTTTTTCTGTAAAGGAATGAATTTCAAAGATGAATATTTGGATTCAGCGATCGAACAAGGTATCCAATATTACGTATCAGAGCAGCCATACGAAAATTCAGCAGTAGGAATCATTGTGACGGATATCCGTAAAGCAATGGCACTTCTTGCTATGGCCTTTTACGACTATCCACAAAATAAATTGAAAGTGATTGGATTCACTGGAACAAAAGGTAAAACAACTGCTGCGTACTTTACTAAAGCAATCTTGGATCACACAACGAATAAAAAAACTGCATTGCTTTCTACGATGAATACAACGCTAGATGGCAAAACGTATTTCAAATCCCATTTAACAACGCCTGAGTCATTAGATTTATATCGTATGATGGCAGAAGCAGTTGAAAATGGTATGACTCATCTAGTGATGGAAGTTTCTTCTCAAGCTTACAAAACACAACGTGTGTACGGGTTGACTTTAGATGTAGGAATCTTCTTGAATATCTCGCCTGACCATATCAGTCCGATCGAACATCCAACATTCGATGATTATTTCTATTGCAAGCGTCAATTGATCTTAAACTCAAAAACAGTTGTTTTGAATCACGAAAGTGACTATTTTGATTTGCTTAAAGAAACCGCCGATCTATTCCAGATCCCAACGATCACTTATGGCCGTTCGGAAGAAAGCAATTATCAAGTGATCCATTCAGACAAAGGTACCCACGGGTTTACTTTATCTTCTCGTCAAGATCACTTAGCTATCTGCGATACTGCTTATGATATTTTGCTGGCCGGAGGATTCAATCAAGAAAATGCAGCCAGTGCGATCATTGCCGCAGCACTAACCGGTGCTTCCAGTCAAGATGCACAAGCCGGATTAAAAGAAGCTCGTGTACCAGGTCGAATGGATCAATTGATCCAAACAAATGGGGCGCATGTCTATGTGGACTACGCACATAATTATCTAAGTTTGAAAACATTGCTGGAATTTGCCAAAAATGAACATCCAGATGGTCGTGTAATTGTTGTATTAGGCAGCCCAGGAAACAAAGCAATCTCCCGTCGACATGATTTTGGAAAAGTGCTATCAGAAACAGCTGACGTTGCCTTTTTGACGGCAGATGACCCAGCATTTGAAGATCCGCAAAAAATCGCGGAAGAAATCAATGAAGCAATTACTAATCCAGAATTGATCGTTCATTATGAAATGGACCGTCCTGAAGCGATTCGACGTGCTTTAGCAGAAAGTACTCCGCAGGATTCAGTCGTCATTGCGGGAAAAGGGGTTGATCCCTATCAAAAAATCAATGGTGTAGATGAACCTTATGAAGGGGATTATGCAATCGTGAAGCGGTTGATTGAAGAGTAATGTTATTTATGTTCTAGTGGACGGGACGCTATGAAAAGAAAACTTTTCATAGCGTCCCGTCTATGTCTTTTGTTTTAAACATTTACTAGCCTGTTACCACTGACTCTACAATTATCAAGAAAAGTTGCCGGATAATTATATGAAAAATCTCCTATGCCATATCGCAACGTTCCTCTCATATATATGTCCAATAAAGTTCCTCCTCCTCGAGTTTCAGCCCAAGAACGATTATGTGACCATGTTCCTATTAAGAATCCGCTAGAATAACTTGACCCCAAAAAATTAGTACTTATCACACGTCCGCCTGAAATAGTTACTCTAAAGTCCTGATTTATGTAACCATGCCCTATTGCTGGAACTCCAGACCATACTCGAGCAGTATAATAACTCCCATTATTTATGATTTTCTTTTCTGCATCTGTCTTTTCTGTGTTTAAAGTCATTTCATATAAATTTTCTTTAAATTGCTCTATATCTTCACTAATTTTATCTTTTATTATTTCTTCATTATACCCTTTATAGATAACGTTTTCATTTATTTCTACGGTCGGATTTTCTATCGTTACTTTTAGTTTATTCTCACTAATAAATTTGTTTAAATCAAGCGCAATTTTTTCATTCATTTCTAATTCTAAATTAGACAGCATTTCTGAAGACATACTTTGCTGAGTATCAAATTGAACCTCTTGGGCTTTTACTACAGGTCCCATCCCTAAATTAATTGAAACAAACGTTGTTAATACTATAGCTTTAAAAAAACTATTTTTCATAATAAAACCTCCAAAATTTATAGTATTTATACTAATTAATTAGTATACTTTAATTATATTTTATTATTCCTATTTTTTCTATATGTTTATTATTTTTTCAATAATATAAAGGTGGTTATTATGAAAAAATTTTTCAACTTAGCAAACGGTATCTTTTTTCTTTCTCTTTTTTCTGTCATTTTTCTAACTTTGAATTTGCAAAGTGGCAAAATGGGGGTCGTTATTTTTAGAAATCTCCATTTGCCAGTTGATGCATCGATTGTTGGATGGTTACTGCTACTTTTTTCTTACTTGATGAGTCGGAAGCATCAGACTAAGTTTTTCGCGCGCTTAGGCGGAAGGGTTGCTCTATTTTTTCTAGTCGTTTATCTGATATTCACATGTCTAGGTTTGCTTCAGTCGCTCGGTATTCTGCCTTGATACTTCGTTCGAATCATATTGACTATAATAAATAGAGGCTGGGACAGAAGCGTTTAACTCCAAGAAATAAGAAGGAATTCACGAAAATTGCTTTTCAAATTTTTGTGAATTTCAGCTTATTTCCGAAGGAGTTGCTTCTGCTTCCGCCGTTTACACATGTTTAGAGCGTGAGACAAAAGTTTTTCTTTACTTTTGTCCCACACTCTCTTAGAAATCAGTTAGCTGACTTTTCGCCAGCTAATTCTGCTGCCTTTTCTCTTTCTTCATTCAATAATTTATTATCATAGAATTTAATAAATGGGAACCAGATAATGAATGCGATGATTGCACAAAAGACAGCTAGCACAGCCGCTTTCCAATCACCCCCACTGCCGACAAATGCGCCAATTCCAACTGGTGAAGGCCACGGCATCTGTGCAAGCATCGGTTTAACGATTTCCAGCCGAATGGCAAAATAAGCGAGTGTAGCAGAAGCCATCGGTGCTAAGAAAAACGGAACCGCTAAATAGGGATTGTAAACGATTGGCATCCCGAAAATAATTGGTTCGTTGATATTGAATAGTCCTGGTACAAGAGAGGCTTTTCCTAACACTTTCAGCTGATCAGATTTCGCGAGGAATGCAATAAAGATGATCAATCCTAAGGTCGCACCTGATCCACCAACGGTTACATAAGAATTGTTGAATTCTCCTGCCAACGGATAATTTGCGCCTTGTGCGTTAGCTGCCATATTAGCTAATACGATTGGGGTCAAGAAAGAAGTGATGATATTCGCTCCATGGATTCCTACGATCCACAATGCATGGATCAAGAAATAAATTACCATGACACCAAGCCACGTATTTGTCAGCTGCGTAACAAACCCAAATGGGATAGCAATCATTTTGAAGATATCCGTTCCTAGCGCAACTAATAATCCATTGATGATCATCACCACAAACGCAATGACAAATGTTGGGATCAGAGCAGTGAAAGAACGAGAAACTCCTGGCGGAACAACATCTGGCATTTTTATGACCCAATTTCTTTTGACACACATACAATACAATTCGACCGCAATAATCGACATAATAATAGCTGTAAAAATTCCTGAAGTTCCTAAACGTTCGACAAAAGAGCCCATCCGTATCCCATTTACTACAGTTTCTGTCTCATTGATAGAAGCAATCAAGCTGATTTTACCATCAGTCATGATCAATTCAGGGATACACATAAAGAATGCAAAAACAGATAGTAATGCCCCCGTGAGCGGATTAACGTTCAACTTTTGTTCATCTCGTTCAATTGACGTTAATTCATAAGCAAACACAATGGCAAAGTAAATAGATAAAATCCCCATCGTCATTGTATTGACGATCATGTACAAGTCACTAACTTTGAAAAAAGTTGCATTAAAAAATCCTTCTAAAAATGGGAACGGTAATGGCAAAATATTCAAAACCAAAAACATCGAACCTACAATCGTGAAAGGAATAGAAGCCATCCCCGCTGCCATGACAGCCCGAACGATTTTAAGTTGCGCAATTTTCCCCATAGGTCCCATCAGGTATTTCTGCAAAAAATCAAACATTAATTATTCTCCTTTCCTAAATACAACGCTTTTTCATATTGTTTTATACGGATATACTGCTGATCTTGATTGAGCGAAATTTTCTTTAAACGATACTGGATAAATACACTGACAAAAATACCGCTTACAATAAGAATGAAAACAAATAGCTGTCCTCTATTGTTATTTGCCATAAAAGGATACAAGAGTGTAAATCCTGAGGTGAACAACACTGGAATCAATAATATATTGCAGACACCCTGAAACAAAAAATACCGCTTTGTCCATGGAACATTTGTTTGGTGCTTTCGATAAAGCTTTACTTGTTCTCCTACTGCAGGCAAAATAGCTAAAAGTAGAACCATTGGTAAACTGCTTCCTAAACTTTTAGCTGATAGAAGCAGAATCATCCATTGCATGTTCATGAAAAAGAAAAAGGCAGTCAGATAGCGTACGAACAGATAACGATTGAAATACATGTTTTTCAAACTAAGTTGCTTTTTTTCTAATTCGTTTTTCTTTTTTACTGTATCCTGCACAATAAATCTTCCTTTCTATTTATTTTTTTGATACAAATAATTCATTTCCTGTGCAACTTCCAATAATGTCATCGTCGTCATCAGATGATCTTGTGCATGGACCATGATAATTTCCATTTCTATTTTTGTCCCACTAGCATATTCTTTCAGAAGTTGAGTTTGTGATTGATGCGCATGAAGAATCTCTTCATTTGCTTGTCGCAACTTCTCTTCTACTTCTTCAAACATCTCCTTACGCATCGAGCGAAATGCTTCATGTATCAGTGTTCGTGCATTTCCGCTATGAAAAATGATATCAAAAGACGTCACTTGTAGCGTTTCACTGTTTATTTTTTCAGTCACCTGTTTTCCTCCTTATTCGATCAGTTTGATAAATTTACTGCTGAAATTCTCAAAAATAGGTTCAGCTAAGATTTCCTGTTGCACGTTTAGCTGGTCAACTAACCTAACGATTGCTTTGGTCACGACCGTAATTCCTTCATTTTCGATATAAGAAGGCGAAACTAGAAAAACAAAATGGATTCCTTGATACTGATACCATTGCATCCCTGAAGGAATCAATGCAACGGCTACCTTTGTTTCGATTCCAACTGGAACAGCGGGATGTGGGACTGCCACTGTATCACTGAATATGATTTGTCCCATACTTTCACGTTGCTGGATCTGCTTTCGCATTTCTCTTATATATCCTTCTTCTTCATTTATGCTCAGCTTTTGCAACAAATCATGAAGAACTTCTTCTTTTTTTGGTTCGTACGTATAAGTCTTGAAAAATTTTTCAGACAGCTGCTCGGTGTAAATCTGCTTTTTTTGCTGTAGAGAAAATACTGGTATCGGTCGATCTGAGGAATGATAAGGTATGGATTCACCAATTACCTTTCGTATTTTATGAACATCATCTTCATTCAAAAAAATACTGACATGTAAAACTGGAATTTTAAAAAACATTGTCGAAAGATCAATAGAAGAAATAATCAGGTCGATTCCTTTTAAAGTTGTTTCATTGATCTCATAATAGCCTTTTACATTTACCACTGTAATATTTTTTCCAAATTCGCTGATCACACGATTCTTTAATAATTGAGCACTGCCATAACCTGTTGCGCAGATGATCAACGCATGTAACTTATGCGTAGCTCTTTCTTTTTCCAATGCCGCCATGAGATGCAAAGCCAAATAGGCCCATTCATCTTCATTGATGGTATAGTTTTTCAAAGCCGGCATGTTGCTGAAATGTGTTTTTACTGCTTCAAAAACTTTGGGATTTTCTTTCTTTATCTCTTCAGTCAGAGGGTTCTCAATGCGAATGCCTCGGCTCAATCGAATCATCATTGGTGACAAATGATCAAGCAGTCCATTGAAAAGCTGGTGATCCTCTATTAATGAAAAACGAAATTCCTGAGACAATCGCTTCAAAACTTTCACTACTTCCTTTGATAGTTCCTGATCATTTTTATTTTCTCTATGATTTGACTTAGCCATAAGGTGTAAAGTCAAATAAGCAATTTCTTCTTGGGGAAACGATACATCCGCGATTACCTCAATACGTTGAACAATGCGTTGCGCCACTTGGTACTCTACTCGATCAGAAACTTCTTGTTCGATACCTAGTTCCTTGATTTCAAACCCTTCTCGTAGACGTTTGATTCCCAAAGCCAAGTGTAAGGACAAATTCTGTATGATAAAATCAGAAACTTTTAACTTAGCTTCTCTTGTTTCATCGAGAATGATGATCACTAGCTCTTCAAAACTGATGTCTGTGAAAAAGCGACTTTGTCCTAAATATTCTTTCAATGAATTTCCACAATGGTTCCCGAAAAAAGTATCCATGATAAAATGCCGTCGATTTCTTTCTTCCCCTTCGATCCATATCCCTTGACCATGCTTAGAAACAATTTTTAGTGAATAAGGAATCAACCGCTCTTTGATTGCTTGCATGTCCTTTGTCAAACTAGAACGACTGATATAAAGCTCTTCTGCCAAATCATCCATAAAAAGAATGGCATCTTCCAAAAGCAGTTGATTCAATATATACTTTTGTCGGTCTTCCGACTCATAAAATCCTTGAGGTTCTCTAGCATATCCCGGTACTATTTCTTGCCGACTCAAAAACAGATCAAATGTCAATCTCTGCAAGATGTGCAGTTGGTAGCCATAACCTGGTTTAGCAAGGATCTTACCTCCGTTTTCTTCTACTAACTCTTTGATCCGCTGCAAGTAATTACGGATTGTCCGATCAGATAATAACAATTCAGAAGCTAAACGTTGACTGGTGACATACTCCTTCCTGTGATCAATCAAATATCTCAACAGCAATTTTTCCTTCTGTTTCATTATCATCCACTCCTATTCCATCATATGTTCTCTTCGATCACCTCTGCTAACTTCTGGATGCCTGTAGGGATTGGGACATACGCTTGGAAAGGGATACTAACAACAGGCTTTCCAACAGATTCTCCTAATTTTTTGAATTTATCCAAAAACATCGTCGTTTGCGGGCTGATCAGAAATAAATCAAAATCACTATTCTTAATCATATTATCGCCTTCTGTAGCTGAAACTGCATCTACGAGTACCTCTTCTCCTTTTTGCTTAAACAAATCCGTTGTCTTTGAGGCCATCATCGATGATGACATTCCTGCGGCACAAATAATCAATGCTTTTTTCATAAATCAATCACTCCTTTTATTTTTATAAATCAAGCATAACTTGTAAGCGTTTTCTATTCAAAATATATATTTCCGTAGCATTACGGAAAAAATGTGTATCATATCTTGAATAATAATTTCTGGCACCGTGATATACTAGTGATAGAATTTTTTCAGGAGGGGATTTAGTGAGTATCACAGTGAATATTTTGTATACAAGTACAAATGGACAAGCCAGAAAATTTGCAGAAGAAATGGTCGAAAGAAACATTGTCAAAGCGATTCGCGCAGAAGAAGGAAACGAGAAATATGACTATTACTTTCCACTAGAAGATCCAGAATCTCTTTTACTGATCGACCGTTGGAAAGATGAAGAAGCAATCGAAAAGCATCACAAATCCGAAATGATGGCCCAAATAAACGAACTCCGTAAAAAGTATAAATTAAAAATGAAAGTCGAACGTTTCACTGATCTACCTTAAAACAATGAAGTTGTGACAGACATGGTCAGTTTCAAGAAACAAGAAGGAATTTACGAAAATTGCTACTCAAATTTTTGTAAAATTTGGGCTCATTTTTCGAAGAAGATACTTCTGGAACACCGTTTATTCGTAAAAAGAGGCTGTGACAAAAGTCTTGTCACAGCCCCTTCTTCATTTTTTTCATTATTTTTTAGTGGAACTTACCAAAGGATTCACTTCATGTTTTTCTCTTATTTTTCGGATAAGTGTTTCAGTCAACCCAATATACATGACCCCTAGACATACCCCAAGAACATTCTCAAAGATACGGATTGACACTGCTCCTGGAACCCCGAATAAACTGGCAGTGATTGCCAAAGCACCAAAACAATTAAAAACTGTTTTATATCTATAGGTAGAACAAACACCTAAAGCTAGACCACCTAATATACCGACCCAGTTAAAAGGAATAAATTGGCTGATACCAATAAATAAAGCACATCCAATCAATGACCCAATGATTCGGTCTACTGCTCGTTCTTTGAAACCAATCGACATCAATCCATAGCTAGATACAATAGAAGAAAATGCAAACCCTGCCCACATCAATCGCTGAAAAGGGACATACTCTCCTGCAACAATCAAAAAGCTAATGCCAAATGCATAGATGAGCATCCAAATTTTTTCCTGCGAATACATGCCTTTCAAAAAAATCTCTTTAAACAAGCTTTTGTCTTTGTTCTTTTCTCGATGTTTTCTGTAAAGGAGAACTGAAAACCAACAAAAAAACAAAAACAATAAGCTACTTGTTTGTGTAAAGAAATTCTTGTTCAACGAATCTTTAGGTAACGAATAAACAATAAAGAGATATGAAAAGCCGTACAAAGAAGCATTCCCCATTTTGGGATCACTAGCGGTTGCCATTAATATGCTGCTTAGTAAAACAAAATGAATCAACATGCCCATAACTGTCCATTTAATCAGATGGACATAAGGCGCTGTTAATAGTGAGAGCATAACGATGGCTAAACTAATGATCGAATGAGAAATCTTATAACCAAAATCAACAAAACGAATACTCATCAACATACAGAATAAAACCACCGCGTATGGTTTATGCGTCGATTCAAACAATGTTGTAATGAAAATAATAAAACAAATGGCAAACAATACGATGAATAATGATCGTAAAAACAATGAACAAATATACATGCACTTTTCTTTTTTAGAAGCTGCTTCTCGTATTTTTTGTTTTAAAATAAACGGATCTAGTTGTAGAGACTGATAAAAATTCACCTGTTGTCGTCCTTTCTTTTACTTTTATTTCAATATTTTTTACAGTCAACTATGACAGGTTGTAAATACTATGGAACATCATATGGCGTTGTTATTTTCTTGTCAACTATTTTCTCTATTCATGTTTTTTTACAAAAAAACAGCTGACAGAGATTCTGCCAACTGCTTTTATCAGGTTATTTAATTAGCAACGATATTGACTAACTTATTTGGTACCGCAATAACTTTTCTGACTGTTTTGCCTTCGATATATTCTTGCACTGTTTCATTGGCTAATGCTACTTTTTCTAGCTCATCTTTCCCTAAGTCTCGGGGAACATTGCTTTTCGCACGAACTTTACCGTTTACTTGGAAAACAACTTCTACTTCGTCTTCCACAAGTGCTGCTTCGTCATATGTTGGCCATGGTGCGTAAGAAATACCACCATCATTTCCAAGGATAGACCATAGTTCTTCACCCATGTGAGGAGCAATCGGTGCGAGTAGTTGAACAAATCCTTCGATATATTCATAAGGCAGAGCGTCCACTTTATAGGCTTCATTGATAAAGACCATCAATTGGGAGATTGCTGTATTGAAATGAAGATTTTCATAGTCTTCTGTCACTTTTTTTACTGTTTGATGGTATACTTTATCAAGTTTGCCGTCGTTCAATGTAGTGATACGGTCACGCATTTTATTGTTTTCATCAACGATCAAACGCCATACACGATCTAAGAATTTACGGCTTCCTTCTAAGCCATTTTCGCTCCAAGCAATCGAAGCGTCTAATGGTCCCATGAACATTTCGTACATGCGCAGTGTATCTGCACCGTAAGTTTCAACCACATCATCAGGATTGACTACATTACCGCGAGATTTTGACATTTTTTCGTTGTTTTCGCCTAAGATCATTCCTTGATTGTATAGTTTTTGGAATGGTTCTTTTGTAGGAACAACACCGATATCGTATAAGAACTTATGCCAGAATCGTGCATATAGTAAATGAAGCACCGCATGTTCTGCTCCACCAATGTAGATGTCAACTGGTAGCCAACGCTTCAACTTTTCATAATCTGCTAGTTCTTTTTTGTTATGAGGGTCGATATAACGCAGGTAATACCATGAGCTTCCTGCCCATTGTGGCATTGTATTCGTTTCGCGACGGCCTTTTTTACCTGTTACAGGATCAACGACATTGACCCACTCCTCAATATTTGCTAATGGAGATTCTCCAGTACCGCTTGGCTTGATATTTTTTGTCTTAGGCAAACGTAATGGTAACTCTTCTTCTGGGACAGCTGTGACTGTTCCGTCTTCCCAGTGGATGATTGGGATTGGTTCGCCCCAGTAACGTTGACGGGAGAATAGCCAGTCACGTAAGCGATAGCTGACTTCTTTTTTCCCTACGCCATTTTCTTCTAGCCATTCATTCATTTTGTCGATTGCTTCTTGTTTGTTCATACCGTCTAGAAATTCAGAGTTGATGTGCGTACCATCTTCTGTGTAAGCAGCTTTTTGAACATCTCCACCTTCGATAACTGGAAGAATCTCTAGTCCGAAAGTTTGAGCGAATTCAAAGTCACGTTCATCATGTGCTGGAACAGCCATGATAGCTCCTGTGCCGTAAGAAGCTAATACATAATCAGCGATCCAGATTGGGATTTCTTTGCCATTGACTGGATTGATTGCGTAAGCACCAGTAAATACTCCTGTTTTTTCTTTTGCAAGATCTGTTCTCTTCAGATCTGATTTTTTCGCTGTCTCTTCGATATAAGCTTCTACAGCAGCTTTTTGTTCAGGGGTCGTAATTTCTCTAACAAGATCTAGTTCAGGTGCAAGAACCGAGTAAGTTGCACCGAATAAAGTATCTGGTCGTGTCGTAAACACGGTATAGGATTTATCCGTACCCGCCACTTTAAATTCAATATTTGCTCCCACTGAACGACCGATCCAATTTCTTTGCATTTCCTTGATGCTTTCTGGCCAGTCAACTAGTTCTAGATCATCCAATAAGCGATCGGCATAAGCAGTGATTTTCAACATCCATTGGCGCATTGGTTTTCTGACTACGTCATAGCCACCACGTTCACTTTTTCCATCGATCACTTCTTCATTTGAAATAACTGTTCCTAATTCAGGTACCCAGTTTACCGCTACTTCTGCTTCATAAGCCAGGCCTTTTTCATAAAGCTTTGTAAAGATCCATTGTGTCCATTTGTAATACTCTGGATCAGTTGTATTCACTTCGCGATTCCAGTCATAACTAAATCCTAAAGAATTGATTTGGCGTCGGAATGTTTCGATATTTTTTTGGGTAAATTCAGCCGGATCGTTTCCTGTATCTAACGCATATTGCTCTGCAGGTAGGCCGAATGCATCCCACCCCATTGGATGCAGTACGTTGTATCCTTGACTTCTTTTCACACGGGAAAGGATATCCGTTGCCGTATAACCTTCAGGATGCCCTACATGGAGCCCTTGTCCGGATGGATAGGGAAACATATCCAGTGCATAAAATTTTGGTTTTTCAGGATCATCATGGGTGTTGAAGGTATTCGTTTTTGCCCAGTATTTTTGCCATTTTTTCTCAATTTCTTTATGATTGTAACTCATTTTCTGTCCTCCTGTTCTATTAAAAACGCTTGTTTCTATTATAGCGAAAAAACCGGCAGAATCTGTTTCTTTTTGTTTTCTTTTACTTTGTTTTCTCAAACTTCACAAAAGAAATAAAAAAATCCTATAAAAAGATTGCTCTTTTTATAGGACGTAATCTACGCGGTACCACCTATTTTTACCTTAATGAAAAGGCCTCGAACGTTGTAACGGCCGTCACCGCCACCTGCTTACTCGAATATTCAGCAAGGGCAACTCAAAGGCGAGTTCAAAAGCATCCGTGCACATTCTCACCAACCATGTGCTCTCTGAAACTTCAGTCTTTTTACTACTTCCTTTTCAAGTGTTGTCATATTTAAGTAGCCTTATAGTAACAAATATTTTTGTGGAATTCAATCGTTATTTCTTTGAACAGCTATTTTATTTAGCTACAATCAATGTTTGACCTGGATAAATAAAGTTGTTTTTGATATTGTTCCATTCGATTAGTTGAGCCATTGTAATACCATGGCTGTCAGCAACGCCCCAAACAGATTCTCCAGATTTCACAGTATAGGTTTTCGAACCAGCAGGTGATTGTTGGTTTGTTGTTTGAGAAGAGCCTTTCTTCACGATCACTTGTTGTCCTGGATAGATGAAATTATTTTTGATATTATTCCATTCGATCAACTGATCCATCGTGATATGATGTTTGTTCGCTACGCTCCAAACTGACTCGCCTGCTTTCACGGTATACATCGTATTGCCAGAGGATGATGTACTTGTTGTAGCTGACGTATTCGGTGTATTTGGTTTCGCTGCCGAAGTAGTTGAACCTGTATTGGTATTTGTTGAATTGCCGCCTTTAACGATCAATTGCTGTCCTGGGTAAATAAAGTTGTTTTTGATATTATTCCATTCGATCAGCTGATTCATCGTGATGCCGTTTTTATTTGCTACGCTCCAAACAGATTCACCCGCCTTGACTGTATAAGTGCCTTGAGACGAACTGCTGCCAGTATTAGCTGAACTGCTGTTATTTGTATTGGCTGACGAACCTGTATTACTTGATGCGCTGTTTGTTGACCCACTGTTTGAAACAGTCAGTTGTTGTCCTGGATAAATAAAGTTATTTTGGATGTTGTTCCATTGGATCAGTTGAGCCATCGTAATTCCATATTTGTTGGAGACACTCCAAACAGAGTCTCCGGCTTTCACTGTGTATTTCGTTCCTGAAGCCGTATTAGAAGAACTTGAGTTAGACGAATTTGAACCACTTGTGTTGCCAGTATTTGCTCCAGTATTAGAAGAACCGCCATTTGATACGATCAGCTGTTGTCCTGGATAAACAAAATTATTCTTGATATTGTTCCATTCAATCAATTGAGCCATCGTAATTCCGTGATCATTTGAGATCTTCCAAACAGAATCGCCAGATTGAACAGTATATTTCGCCCCAGTTGTTTGTCCTCCATTTGATGTACCAGCATTTCCTGAAGAATTGGTATTGTTACCAGAATTATTCGTCGAAGAGCCATTTTCTTGGCTACCCTTGATCGTTAGTTTTTGTCCTGGATAAATGAAATTGTTTTGGATATTGTTCCATTGAATCAATTGGTCCATTGTAATACCGAATTTATTGGAGATTCCCCAAACAGAATCGCCAGATTGAACAGTATAAGTGGTCGAAGTTGCTGAACCTGAGTTTGTATTACCAGAATTACTTGAACCGCTAGTACTACCTGTATTTCCAGTATTATTACCACCTGTAGTGGCTCCACCGCCCGCGTTTCCGCTAGCTGGTGTATCATATTGGGTCAATCCGTAAGTCGTGATGATATTATTTAATTTGCTTGCATAACCAGGGTCTGTTGCATAACGACCTGTCAAACAAGCTGTCGCATCTGTATAGGATCTCGTGTTGCTCTTCCAAGTACCGGCATAGTAATAACCGTTGCCAAATGAAGTATTTCTAAGTACATAGGCATTGTCATTGAACGATTCAGCAAAAGAAGGATATTGTCGGAAAGGCTCCTTTTTATTTACCCATTGATTATTTAAAAATTCAAGCGTATCCATGTAGACGGTTTGTCCTTGATAGCTGCCTTTTATCCCAAAAAGATTATAATAAGGTGCTTGCGATAACGCACTACTGCCCCAACCACTTTCTACAACTGCTTGTGCGATCATCACTGATGCATACAAATCGTTGGCTTGAGCAATTGGCTGCGCATAAGTAGCAATTTCTGTGATAAATGCCGCTGTATTGATTCTTGCGCCGAACTGAACAGGTGTTTCATCCGCTTGAACAGGAACCGGCTGTACTAATGGAGCAGCGACAGAACAGCCTACCATCGCAGTTCCCACGATTGCTGCCCCTCGTTTTGCTTTTCGAAAACGTTTAGTCTGTTCTAAACGTCTCCGTTCTTTTCTTGCAATGTTTTCCATCTTCTATCCTCCAACTTCAATTTATCTATTATTAATAATTATAACTTCTCTTAATATTTATTAAAAGTTATTTAAGAGCTTTGTTGTTTTTTGTAATCATATTGTAATTTACCGTAATGAACAACTTCTGTTCATTTTCAAGTTCTTCCTACATCTATGTTCTTATTTACAAGGATTTCGAAAAACACTGATTTTATTTTCCTAACATTTCATTTGTATTACCAAAAAATGTCTTTCCGATTACAGTTATTTTTTTTATAAGAATATTGGTTATTCAAAGAGGGATCATACACTGGTTTTATCTCTTTACCGTTTTTTTCACTGGACCAAAAATGCTATAATAAGTCATTGCTTCAAAGGAGGAATTGTATGAAATATAAAACATCATTTCAGGTGACTGGCAGCTTCTTTCTTGTCCTGTTTTTTATTTTGGGCTGGATCGTAAAGTTCCATCTGTCGTGGCTTTCTGGTTTCGATCAGTGGTTTACAGACATTGTCAGAGCTTCTTATCCTAATCTGAACAGCTACCAACTCTTTATGACTAAATTCGGTAATCCTCTTACCGTCATCATTTTATTTGCTTGTACGGCTTTATGGATGTGGTATAAGAAAAAAAGGGCAGGAACAGTTTGGTTCGTTTCTGGATTTATTGTAATTGCTGGAATCATCAACCCGTTGATCAAACTATTTTTCATGCGAGAGCGCCCTTCATTGACACACTTAGTGGTTGAAACAAGTTACAGTTTCCCTAGTGGACATGCAGCAGGCAGTATGATTCTTTACGGCTCCTTCCTATTTCTGCTGCCAGCTTTTGTTCAAAAAAGAACCTTACGTACATTGCTTCAATTGCTGATGGTGTTTATTATAGTAAGTGTTGGGATAAGCCGCATTTATCTGGGTGTTCATTTTCCTACTGATATCATCGGCGGCTACTTACTCAGTCTTTCTTGGCTGTGCCTGACTTATCCAGTGTATAGAGAAAAAAGAAAACAAATAGATAACTCTTACAGAAAGAAGGACTTTTAATGACTTTTCCTTATTCAGAAGGAAATAAAAGATATCATTCTTGGAATTATGCTTTACGAAATGAGTTTGGCGGGAAAATTTTCAAGGTGCCGATTGATGGAGGGTTCGACTGCCCGAATCGAGATGGGACTGTTGCCCATGGCGGTTGTACTTTTTGCAGTGTATCTGGTTCGGGTGATATGATTGTTGCACCTGAAGATCCACTTCCAATCCAATTCCAGAAAGAAATCGACATGATGCATCAAAAATGGCCTCATGTCCAACAATACATCGTTTATTTCCAAAATTTTACAAACACCCATGCGCCAGTTGAGATAATCAAAGAACGATTTGAGCAAGTAGTCAATTTACCAGGTGTCGTAGGATTATCAGTCGGTACACGACCGGATTGTCTGCCAGATGAAGTAGTTGATTACCTTGCTGAACTGAACGAGCGAATGTATTTATGGGTAGAACTTGGATTGCAAACAACTTTTGAAGAAACTTCAAAGCTGATCAACCGTGCACATGATTATCAAACTTATTTAGATGGCGTGGCTAAATTACGCAAACATCATATCCGTGTTTGTACGCATTTGATCAACGGATTACCAGGCGAAAGTTTAGAGATGATGAAAGAAAATGTCAGACGCACTATTTTAGATTCCGATATCCAAGGAATCAAGCTCCATTTGATGCATCTGATGCGCAAAACGAGAATGTTGCGAGACTATCATGAAGGTCGACTTCAATTAATGAGTCGTCCTGACTATGTCAATGTCATTTGCGACCAGCTGGAAATGATACCAAAAGAGATCATCATCCATCGTTTGACAGGGGATGCGCCGTGGGATTCCTTGATTGGACCAATGTGGAGCTTAAAAAAATGGGAAGTCTTGAATGCAATTGATGAAGAACTTCTTCGCAGAGATAGCTTCCAAGGAAAATATGATGTACGGAAAAAGGTGAGTGTCTGATGTTGCAAACTGCTTTGCATTTCAGCCATACATTACTGCAAGAAATCTTGCAACCAGGAGATCACGTCGTAGATGCAACGATGGGCAATGGCCACGATACGGTTTTTCTAGCAGAACACATCGGAAAAACTGGTCATGTCTATAGTTTCGATATCCAGCAACAAGCAATCGATGCTACTCGTGAAAAGCTAGAACAGCATCAGTTAGAAGAACGTGTCTCATTGTTTCTACAAGGCCACGAAACGTTAGGAGAAGTGATAGCTGAACAACAAGATCTCAAAGCAGGGATCTTCAATCTAGGGTATCTCCCAAAAAGTGATAAAGCAATCATCACTATGCCAGAGACTACACGCACAGCTATGGAAGAAATATTGAAACGACTTGTGCCTCGCGGACGATTGATCCTTGTTGTCTACTATGGTCATGAAGGCGGAGAAAAAGAACTGGATATGGTTGATTCTTTTTGTTCCAAACTGCCACAGGAAACATATAATGTGCTGAATTATCGGTTTATCAACCAAAAGAACCAGCCGCCTATTTTATATTGTATTGAGAAAAAAAGATAAATAAAAAACGCAAAACATAAATGATATGTTTTGCGTTTTTTTCTCTAATACTCAGGTTAGAGCGTTGATTTCACAACCTCTTTATTCACGGTGCTCAAAAGCTTGCATCTGCGGTAATAAATCCAACCAAATCAAAAACATGAGAAGCTGTTTTTAATTGACTGTTCTTATTATTTGATGCAGGACAGCTTTTTCACAACCTCTTTATTCAAATACAAATTGATTATGATAAAGTTCCGCATAAAATCCATTTTCTGCTAATAATTCGTGATGACTGCCTTCTTCAATGACTTCCCCATCACGCAAGACAACGATTCTATCTGCATTCAAGATCGTTTTCAGCCGGTGAGCAATCACAAAGCTGGTTCTTCCTTTGATGGCTTCATCCATTGCTTTTTGGATTCTTGCTTCTGTTACCGTGTCTACATTACTTGTTGCTTCATCCAAAATCAATAAAGATGGATTTGTGATGATCGTTCGAGCAATACTGATCAACTGCTTTTGACCTGTACTGAACAAATTGTTTTCTTCGGATATCTCTGTATCATACCCTTTTTCTAACGTCATGATAAAGTCGTGAATGTTCGCTTGTTTTGCTGCATTGATGATTTCTTCATCTGAAGCATCTGGTTTACCGAATGTGATATTGTCTTTGATGGTGCCAGAGAACAAGACGGATTCTTGCAAAACGATTCCTACATGTCTACGTAATGCATCTAGATCATACTCTCGGATATCTATTCCATCGATTACTACTGACCCATCATTGACATCGTAAAAACGATTCAACAGATTCATGATCGTCGTTTTCCCAGATCCGGTTGGTCCAACAAGAGCAACCATTTCTCCTTTGTCCACATTGATTGAGACATCCTTCAAGACTAGTTTTTCTGGAGAATAACCAAAATCTACGTGTTGCAAGGCAAGTCCTTGTTCCACTCCATCAAATGCTTTACCGTTTTCTGGTTTGACTTCATCTTTTTCATCAAACATTTCATTTAATCGTCTTGCCCCTGTGATTGCTAATTGGATCATGCTGTACCCAGAAGAAATCTGCATCAATGGTTGGTAGTATTGTTGTGAATATTGGACGAATGTCACAACTAAGCCTAACGCCACCGAACGTTCCAAATCGCCATTCAATGCTAACCAGCCGCCGAAAAAGATAACGATTGCTGTATTGACTAGTGACATTCCTTGCATCATCGGAAATAGTAAGCCAGAATAAGCTTGTCCTTTGAACGTTGCTTCGCGAACACTTTGATTATGTTCTAAGAATCCTTCAATCGTTTCTTCTTGTAAGCCATTTGTGATGATGACACGTTGTCCGCTGATTTTTTCATCCATATAGCCATTCAGTTTTCCCACTTCATCTTGCTGAAGATCCACATATTTTCGCGCTTTTCGAATAATCAAGACAGCTATCAAAATAGCTACTGGAGTAGAAGCAATCGTAGCCCAAGCTAATTCTACATTTTGACGAAACATCATAATCAAGATTCCGACAAGTAAAACAGCATTCGTGATGACTTGAAGCAATGCTTGGTTCAAACTATTTTGAATATTATCTAAGTCACTGGTAAAACGACTTAAAATTTCACCGTCTTGATGAGAATCAAAGAAGCGAATCGTCAATTTTTCCAATTTGTTGAATAAACCGATACGCATCCGGTTCGTTGACTTCCCTACTACTTGAGTGAATAAAATACTATAGATAAAGTTGGCTGCACTAGCTAATACATAAAACAACAAGAGTTTCCATATTACAGAAACAAATTTGCTTTTATCGTCTACGCCTTGCATCAAGCCACCTACGTAATTTGCTAATTCTTGAAAAGCTTCCCCGATATACTGAGGTGCTTTTACTTGTAGATAGGTAGCAATAATTACTGTGATAAAGATAAAGAAAAAGGAGAGTTTGTACCGCTTCAAATAGTGATAGAAAAATTTACTTGCTTTTATTAAATCAGTCATACTTACTCCTCCGTTCCTTTTTGAGTTTCAAAGATTTCCTGATAGACACGGTTTCCAGCTACCAATTCCTCATGGGTTCCTTCACCGACTAATCTACCTTCATCCAATACTAAGATGCGATCTGCTTTGACAACAGAAGCAATTTTTTGTGCGATGACGATCGTCGTTGTTCCCTTCAAATCTCGATTAAGTGCTTCTCGGACCAGTTTTTCAGAGCGAGCATCCAATGCACTCGTACTATCATCTAAAATCAAGATCTTTGGATCACCGATAACACCACGAGTAATGGATAGTCGCTGCTTTTGTCCACCAGAAAAATTGCTGCTTCGTTCTTCTACTGGTGCTTCGTAACGATCAGATAGCTTTTCGATGAATTCTTTTGCTTGAGCAATAGAAGAAGCATGTTCCATCTCTTTTTCTGTTGCATTCTTTTTTCCTTGGCGCAAGTTTTGAGCAATCGTTCCTGAGAATAAAATTGCTTTTTGCAAAACAAAGGACACCGTTTGTCTTAAACTCTTTTCATTTACTTGGCGAAGGTCTACACCACCTACTTCTACTTTTCCTTCTGTTGGATCAAATAGACGAGGAATCAGCTGTGCTAGTGTGGATTTCCCGGCACCAGTCGCCCCGACAATCCCGACCATTTCTCCAGGTTTGATAGAAAAGCTGATATCTTTAAGCGTATCTGTATCCTCACCAGGATAACGAAAAGAAACATGGTCAAAAGTGACAGAACCCGTCAACTCTTGTTCTGGAACGTCTAAATAAGTAAGATCTGGTTCAGCATCTAAAATTTCCGCAATCCGCTTCAGCGATACGGCTGCTCTTGAAGTCATCATCATCATCATTCCACCGATAATGATTGCCATCATGATCTGCATCAAGTAATTCATGAATGAAGCAATTCCACCAATTAATGTAGGATCATCTTTAACAAGGTCGCTCACAAAGAAGATTGCTCCAACCACAGCCAAATTGGCAGCCAACATGAAGGACGGGATCATCACAGAAAATAATGTACCGACTATGATGTTGTGTTTTGTTAAGTCTTCACTTACTTTGCTGAATGTCTTCAATTGGTTTTCTTCCTGTACAAAAGATTTCACTACACGAATCCCTAGTAAGTTTTCTTTTGCAATGCTATTTACACGATCAATCAGTTTTTGAATGATCATGAAGTGCTTACCCATCCGTGTAAATGAAAGTGCCGTGATAAGAAATACCGTAACGATAAGCGCTACGATGATCCACCACAATTGTGGCATCGTGATCATAGCTAAAATGAAGGCACCAATAAATAAGAATGGAATTCGAAAAAGTGATTGCAAAGAAATCATCACTAAATTTTGGATTTGCGTGATATCATTTGTTAGACGAACAACAAGATTCCCAGCAGAGAACTGTTCGATATTCCCAAATGAAAATGTCTGGATCTTTCGAAAAGCTTCTTCTCGGATATCTGCACTTACGCCCTGAGCTACTTTCGCAGAGAAAATCGTGTTCGTTACACCTGCAGCTAATCCTAGCAAAGCCAGACTGATCAGATAAATACCGATTGTTTTCATTTCATCATTATCTTCTGTAATAATAGCTTCCAATACTTGCTGTAGTAATTTAGGTTGCCATAATGCTGCTGCAACCATGACTGCTACGGACAGCAAGGAAATAAAAACAGCTACTTTATATTTTTTCGCATGTCGTAAGATTAATTTCATTCGTTGATTACACCCCTTTGTTTAAATTGACAGGACTAATTTAACACTGTAAAATTAGACCGACTAACAATTTACCATGTTTAAAAAGATAATGCAATACACGAGGTTGATAAAATGGAAATAAAGCTTTCTCAAGCCATCATCATTCAGGCCGCTTTTGATATCCTGGCTGAAACACAAGCTCTTTCGCAGCTTTCCATGCGAAACATCGCAAACAGAATTCACGTTCAAGCGCCTGCTTTATATTGGTATTTCAAAAATAAACAACAGCTCTTGCAGAAAATGGCTGAAACAATGGAAGAAGAATTAGCGCTTCCAGATCCAACTTTGCCCTGGAATGAACAGTTGCTACAGTATATGGAAAATTACTATGACCTTTACACACGTTTTCCTTGTGGGGCAGAATTAGAAATCAATACTGTGCCCGCTTTTCCGAGTCGATTAGAACATTTGGAACAAATGATCCAACTACTTGTTCGTGAAGGATTTTCAGTCACTCAAAGTCATCAGGCCATTGCCTCTCTCCACAATTTATTGATTGGACAGCTAATGGATCAGCAGCATGAACAACAGCTTCGGCAAAAGATTATGGACGGAAATGAATTTTTGAAAGAAACAGTTCTATTTATGCGTAATTATGTAGTCGAAAATCAATTAGAGGGTTTTAAAGAAAGTATGCAGTCCCATGCAGAATTGAATGAAAAAGCACTCTTTCTAACGAGTGCACAAACCTATATTGAAGGTTTATGCCAACAAAATAAAAGAAGAGAAAACAATCGATAAAAAAAGCTCCTATAAAGGTCACCAACAAAGTGATCTCTATAGGAGCTATCTTTTTAAGTCTCTTTTTTACTTTTCTTCCATCAGCCACACCAATGCACGTTGGATCCATTGATCCCAGAAGACCCAATTATGATCGCCAGGTCCTTGTTCAAAGGTGACCGCTAAGCCTTGTTCCTGCATAGCAGATACCATTTCCTGATTTGCTTGATAAAGAAAATCAGATTCCCCACAAGCCATATAAAACCTTGGGACTGTTTTTCCGCTTTTTACTAATTCTTTCAATAAATATTGTGGATCATTCTTTGAACCTTCGATTTGATCCAATGGTCCAAAGATTCCTTCCCAAAAGGCTGCTTTACGAACCATCAAAAGATCATCCATTCGGTTTCCTACAGAAACAGCGCCTGAAAGAGAGATTACTGCTGCGAAATTTTCTGATTTTGCAAGGCCTAGTTTTAATGCGCCATATCCGCCCATCGATAATCCAGCGGCATATGTTTTTTCCCTTTTTCTTGTTAATTGTGGGAATAGTTCATGACAAATCTCAGGTAGCTCTTCTGCAATGAACGTCCAATATTTCATATCATAAGCCGTATCTGTGTACCATCCAAGATCAGTAGATGGCATTATGACAGCTAATCCGTAGTCTGCTACGTAACGTTCAATCGACGTACGTCTTTCCCATACACTATGATTGCCACCCATCCCATGAAGTAAATATAAAACAGGTATGTCCGTTGTCGCTTGCTCTGAACTGGTGCCAATCACCTTTTTAGTTGTTTGTGGGAGTATCACATTTAGATTGACTTCCATTTCTAATACATTCGAATAAATATTTGCTTGAATAAATGCCATATTTTCGCCTTCCTTAGTAAGAAGTTATTTTTGAATAACTTTAAATTTGAATGATTCGGCAG
The DNA here is from genome assembly GCF_040887565.1 of Enterococcus sp. C46. Taxonomy (NCBI): domain Bacteria; kingdom Bacillati; phylum Bacillota; class Bacilli; order Lactobacillales; family Enterococcaceae; genus Enterococcus; species Enterococcus sp. C46. Next base: position 3,161 of record NZ_JBFOGA010000010.1, on the reverse strand, counting down.
AGTACATGTCTCGACCGAAACTACTGTTTTATTTTACCACGTTTTTCATGAACGAAAAGCGTTAAGACCAAAGCAATGATCACGAGTAACAAGCCAACTAGATAAACGGAATGTAACCCATCATAAAGAATTTTTCTTAATGGCAACAGAATATCCGCATCGATATATTTAGCCGTTTGTGGATTCACCAGTTTGTTCATGATATCTGCATCATTTGTTAAATTTGCTGCTGCAAGTTCTCGTTTAGTTACCCCATTTATCAATAAACCAAAAATAGAAACCATAACTGTTTGACCAATTGTTCGAACTAACGTATTAAAAGAAGTTGCTACACCAAGCTGATCACGAGATACACTATTTTGTGCACTGACAGTCGAGGTAGTCATGGTCACACCTAAGCCTATACCGATGACCGTTGATATAGCAAAAAACCATAAATAGTTACTTCTGAAAGGCATAAGATACAACCAAGCGCCCCCAATAGCTGCGATTAGTAATCCAATTCTCAAGACCCAATGAGTTTCCATTTGAGTCATCCACTTGCTTGCAAGGAAAGAACCGACCATCCAGACTAGTGATAATGGTGCTAATACCAACCCACCAATTGCTGCATTCAGTCCTAATACACCTTGCATCCACATAGGAATATAAACATCGATTCCCATCAAAAAACCACTAGCCAATGCTGCAGCCAAGTTTACCACAACAAATAGTGGATTTTTGAATAAATGCATCATGATAACAGGATCTTTAGCTCTTTTTTCGGCAAAAATAAAAATACCTAACAGTACGATACTTCCTAGCAACAAAGCAGAAACAAGCGGACTCATTCCTTCGTCTCCTAATAATTGGAACCCTAACAGCAATGTGACAAGCATGGCCATCAAACTAAAACTACCAAAAATATCCATTGGTTTAGACTCATGTATGATTTTTGGTTCATTTAAATATAGCCAAATAAAAATAATTAATAGAATTCCGATCGGCACATTGATAAAAAAGATCCAGTGCCAGCTGATCGTTTCAACGATGAATCCTCCCGCAAGCGGTCCAAAAACACTGGCAATCCCCCAAGCTGAACTATTCAAACCTAAAACTTTTGCTCGCTTTTCAATAGAATAAAGATCGCCGATGATCGTCAAAGCTACTGGCATCATTGCTCCAGCACCCATCCCTTGAATCGCACGAGCAGCAATCAACCCAATCATGCTTTGAGATAAACCGCAAAATAACGAACCGATAATAAACAATAATGTCCCAAAAATAAAAATTGGTTTTCGTCCCACTTTATCCGCAAGTTTTCCGTAAATCGGAGTAAGCATAGCGTTTGTCAGCAAATAAATCGAAAATACCCAGTTCATGATTTCCATTCCATGTAATGAGCCGACAATCGTTGGCATAGCGGTTGTTACGATTGTCCCTTCAATAGCCGTCATGAACGTTGCAATGAAAACACTCACTGTGACTAAAGTAACGTTTGTTTCTTTTTTCATCTTATGCCTCCTTTTTCATCATGACAGGATCTAAAAATAGATAAATACTCACTATCTTTTTCAAGAGGTGCACTGCCATAAAAAAAGCTGGAACAACCACCATTCGGCGATCGTTCCAGCTGAATATAGCTTATTTTGCTAAACTTGCTTTCAATGCATCTACTTTGTCCGTATGTTCCCAAGGCAAATCCACATCTGTACGGCCAAAATGACCGTAAGCAGCTGTTTGTTTGTAAATCGGACGACGCAAATCAAGCATCTCGATGATTCCTGCTGGCCGAAGATCGAAGTTTTCTCTCACTGCAGCAATCAATTCTTCTTCCGGAACCGTTCCAGTACCGAAAGTATTGATTGAGATCGAGACAGGTTGAGCAACACCAATCGCATAAGCTAGCTGTACTTCTGCTTTGCGAGCAAGCCCTGCTGCAACGATGTTTTTAGCAATATAACGTGCAGCATAGCTGGCAGAACGGTCAACTTTTGTCGCATCTTTACCAGAAAAAGCACCGCCACCATGACGAGCATAACCGCCATACGTATCAACAATGATTTTTCTTCCTGTTAATCCTGCATCCCCTTGAGGACCACCAATGACAAATCGGCCAGTCGGATTGATATAATATTTTGTTTGATCATCTAATAATTCAGCTGGAATAACTTCCTTCACTACTTTTTCGATGACATCATGACGAATTGTTTCATTATCTACTGCATCATCATGCTGTGTTGAAATAACGATTGTATCTACACGTTCAGGTTGTCCTTGATCATCATATTCAACTGTGACTTGAGATTTTGCATCTGGACGTAAATACGTTAATTCATTTGATTTACGCAAATCTGCCAAGCGGCGTACCAGACGATGACTCAAAGCGATTGGTAAAGGCATTAATTCCGGTGTTTCATCTACAGCAAAACCAAACATTAACCCTTGGTCGCCAGCACCAATTTCATCTAATACGTCTTTTTTATCTTCATCCCGGATCTCAAGTGCTTCGTCAACTCCTTGAGCAATATCAGGAGATTGTTCATCAATCGCAACCAATACAGCTGCTGTATCTCCATCAAATCCGAATTTTGCACGTGTATAACCAATTTCTTTTATTGTTTCCCGTACGACTTTTTGAATATCTACATATGCCGTCGTAGATATTTCTCCAAATACTAAAACAAGCCCAGTTGTTACAGATGTTTCACACGCTACTCGTGCTGTTGGGTCTTGTTCTAAAATTGCATCCAAGATCGCATCACTGATTTGGTCAGCGATTTTATCTGGATGTCCTTCAGAAACAGATTCTGATGTAAATAAGTGTCTTTCTACCATTATAATGATTCCCCCTAGTTAAATTCGGTTACAAGGCATCTCCGTCCTGCGGATCCTTTCGGGAACTTGCAACGAACCAAGTATAGCAGATAAAACAGTTTTCTGCTCGTATTTTTTCATTTTTTTGCTTAAAAAATATAAATATTTTACATTAGATTTATCCAAAAAAGCTTAGCACAATCATCTATAAAGATAACTCTGCTAAGCCTTTTAAAATCATTCTTTCAGATAAAAAGAAAAAGATACTCATCAAGTATCTTCCATGACCCGTACGGGATTCGAACCCGTGTTACCGCCGTGAAAGGGCGGTGTCTTAACCGCTTGACCAACGGGCCAATAAAATA
>NZ_JBFOGA010000009.1:0-116558 GCF_040887565.1 Enterococcus sp. C46 | reverse complement strand
CAACTCTGTAGTGTTTATACTCATTAATAGTTACCGTTGCCTGTGGATCATTCTTTTTCATAATCTCCCATGCGTGAGCCCAAGATAAATAATCAAAATTTCCTTTTTTCTTGAGAATTTTATTTAACTTACGACTAAAAAGTTTTTCAAAGTTCGTTGTCCCTTTGCTTTCACTCATCAAATTCTGCCTCCATTTCAGCAATGTATTTCTTACCTGATCCGTAATAAGAGATATCAATCAAGTTATCTCTGTCGTACTCTTCTAGTGCATCAATCAAGCCATCTTCGATGACATAGATATATTCAGGTTTTTTGGACTTTTTCGATAAATGGATAAGATAGACATGATCCCAAATACTCACAAAATTCCCCAAATCATCTTGATCACAAGCTAGTTCTTCATTCGTCAAAAGATTTCGTCTGATTTTTCGATTGATTGTTTCCTTGATATTCGATTTGCCCCAACTAGGATCAGTCAAATATTGATCTAGAGTGGAAAGTTCTTTATTCATAAGACTGCACATCCAATTCACCGGGAAAATACTTTGCTCTTTCCTCATTATTAACTAGCGCGAAGAAAGTAAAGCCGCTGAATTTTACAGAAGCTTGAATATGATCTTTATCGAATTCGCTAAACTTGAAACCGACCGATTTCGCGAAAGGCAACTTAACAATATTTTCAGGGCGCATATGGCACTCAATGTCTCCTCTCCAGTTGGGATCAATGCTGAATACTCCTAACGCCTCTAATTCTTTAACGACCGAAGCATATCCTGTTAATTTGTCGGCAATTTTCTTGCTGTTCTTTTTGATTTGTCTTTTTTTCATGATATAATCTCCTCAGATATGTTTTGTTTTGTGACTCTATGCTTGCCGGCTGAGTCACTTTTTTATTTGTTGCCAAGCTTTTTGCTTATCAATATGTTGTTGGCTTAGGATGCTTGGTTTATTGTGTCTCCACCAGCGATTAGCAATTACCGTCCCTATTCTTAGCGCTTCAGCTCTATTCATTTTCATCACCGAAAAGTCTTTGTTGTCTGTTCAGTTGATCGATTTCCATGCGGATCGCAGTTTCTGGTAACCACATTTCAATAAATGAAACAGCATCATCGAATCTCTTACGAGGTAACTCGCCATATCTTGGGATTGAAAAGGTACGTTTAAATTCAGACCAAAATTTTGAGAATACTTTTTTGCTGATTTCTTCATAAGCTCGGCTTTCTTTACCTCCTAAAACTTCCATAACTTTCATATTTCCTTTTTGCTTAATTTCAAACTCTTGTTGTCCGCTAATTCGCATAGTATCTTTAAGCATGGAAACATCTTTTTTAACATCTTTCATTTCTTCTAATTGATAGATCATCATGTCTTCAATTGTTTGAGGAACAGTATTCTTCCGAATAACATCTTCCATTTCGTTGAAAGCTTCAATAAATTTTAGTTTGAAATTTATTGCTTTACTTCCAGTGAATCCCATAGCTAGCAAGGAAAATCCGTCTCTATTCATGAAATAAACTCTCCGACTTCTTCCGTATGAGTCTGGCTCGTTCCCTTCCACAAACATCTGTCCAAAATTGGACCCATCTTCAACATTGGCCGAATTTTCGACCGATCTTTTTATTGATTCGATTGCTTCTAGCACATGCTTGTGTTTCTTTTCAAAGCTGTCTGCGACTTGTAAGCTCGTAGTCACAGCTTCTTTATTTTTCAAAATTACTAATTCTTGCATTATTTCTTCTCTCCTTTTTGATATAATGGTTTAAAAACTGGATGGTGAAAAAATGAGTTTCGATAACACGATCACAATTTCGATTATCCTAGCTTTAGTAGCTCTTATATCCCCTTGGATTACAGCGGTTATAAATAATAAGCATGCTGAATCGATGAAGGATAAAGAAATTGAATTACAAAAACACGATTCAAAAACCCAAACAATACAAACAACTTTCTCAACATTCCTCAACAATGTGGGTATTTGTATTGGTAGTAACACTGATAAAAATATATCTGCTGTAAAAGCATCAGGTTATGCAGTCCTGCCATATATTCAAAATGAAGATATAGAGGTTATGAAAATTTTCTTAAGCCGTTTTGGTTACGGCAACACTAATGCAGAACAAAAATCTCTTGAAACTTATTTGATTGACAAAGTATTACCTATTTTGAATAAATCATTAGAAAAATTGTAAGCATTAGACATACTAGAACCGCATAGGATGTATACCAGTATTCGCCGCGTTTTCTCATGTAGTTATTTCCTAAAACGGCCACGAGATAAACACCTAATAAACAGAACCACACTTTAGTCAGCCTCCCTGGTTGGCTTTTTTGTTTTGTACTCAGCTTCATCAAGCCCAATGAAAATCCAAACCATGTAAACGATCGTGCCGATTAATGCTTGCCTGCTTCCCCAAAGTCCTAAAGCATAGACGATTAGCGGTGCGCTGAATACTAGTGCTCTGTTGAATTTACCCATGTTTTTCCTCCTTTTAGATACTGATACAAAGCGATACTACTAAACCTCCACTCTCTGCCAACTTTCGCTGCTGGAATCTTTCCAGATTCGGCATCTTTAGTCAGCGTGCGTGTTGTGGTTTTTAAATATTCCGCAGCTTGCTTTGTATCCCACACTTCATTTGCAATCTCAGATTCTGCCAAAGAAGCTTTGAGGTCTGAGAGGTTAACTAAAGCTAGTTGCTCCATTGGTTGTTTCCTCCTTAATTTCCTAAAAATTTATTGACAAAATATTGTTGCCCTTTTCCAGTAATCAATGGTGTAAATTTTGTAACTAATTCACCATGAGAGTTTGTACGGATGTGTTCCCTAACATCCATGATTTTTAAATCCATCGAACGTTGTGTCGGTTGATTCTTTCGTCTTCCCTCTTTGCATAGATAACCATTTTCCCGTAGCCATTCGAATAATCGGTTTTGTCCGATGTTAACTCCTCGTTGTTTTAAGATAGTAGCCAAATCTTTGACTAAGCATGAATTGACGCTTCCTTGAACCGCATCAGCAAAAATCGCTTTTGGTTGCATCTCTTGAATAATCAATTCTTTTTGTTTAAGTTGTTCGCCAGCTTGTAAAAGCAAATCAGCTAATGAATCTGGATTGTGTGTGATGTCATATGCTTTTTCATCAGTAAGGTAGGCACCATGTTTTCTAATTGCTGGCAACACTTCGCTAGTCACCCAACGTTTAAATTTCTTAGCATTTGAGAGTTTAGATTTAAGGATTAAACTATATAGCCCTGATTCATTGATAATCGTCATCTCTCTCGATTGACCTGAGGTCGTGATTCGCGACCCCATCTTATCTTCCAAATCTACATGTCGCGACAAAGCATCTTTAGTGTTTGAATAACCCAAAACACTTGCAACGTCTTTGCCTACAAAATATGGTTCATCATTTACTAAAACTGTTCGAACTTCGTTTTGTTCGAAATTAAAAATTTGTGGTGTATTCATATTTTACTTTCCTTTCTTACTTTTATCTCAAATAGAGATATTCGATTTTAAAAAAATAATTCTGATACTTTTTTGTTAAAGTTTTTTGCCAAAATGTACATTTCATAATCATGGAATGGATACTCGCCTTTTTCTTTTAACTCATATTGACGTCTTTCCAAACCAATCAAATCAGCTACGTAAGATGTAGTCCATTCATTTGCAAGCCTAGCTTTTTTGAGTTTTAACTTCGGCTTCAAAAACTCAACTCTTAAGTTTTTCTTTTTTTCCATCGTACTCATGTAATCGCCTCCTTCATTTGATAAATCAATAATATCTCAAATTGAGATATACGTCAATAGCTTTTTATCACTTTTTGAGATATTTTTATTTACACGTTTATTGCAATGTGATATTGTTATCTCATGAAGGAGGTGCCTTTAATGAAGAAAAATATTTTAGGTTCGGTTATAAAGGACGCAAGAAAAAAGAAAAAACTTACTCAAGAACAACTTAGTAAATTAACTGGCTACAGTCAAAATACTATATCTAACCATGAAAACGGAAACCGATCCCTAGATGAAGATAATATCAAAACTTATGCAACGGCTTTGGATTTAACTCCGGACGATCTTTTTGAGGCGTTAGATATTAAAAATTCTCTAGAAAACAAAATAATGATTATCGATAAAAAACAAACTAAAATAGATAATTTATTAGATTTGTATAGCCAATTGGAAGAGTCTCGCCAAACAAAAGTCTACAACTTTGCGGAATATCAATTGAGAGAACAAAACAAACGTCCGAAAACTACAATTGAAATCCGAGGTTATGTGTCCGCTGGAACAGGTGAATGGCTAGAAGATGAAATTGTGGACGAAGTAAGTTATGAAGGCGTGATACCTGAACATGATTTCGCAGTTAAGGTAAACGGTGATTCAATGTTACCGCTTTTCGAAGATGGACAAGTTATCTTTATTAAAAGCACATCGGATGCGCGTGACGGTCAGATAATCGTATGCCAAGTAAATAATGAAGCGTTTGTTAAAAAACTGTCAGGTAACAAGCTAGTGAGTTTAAATAAAAAGTATGAGGATATATCAATCTGTGATACAGATGATTTTAAAATTTATGGCGTAGTCGTTTTATAAAAAAATACCCCAGTCGGAGTTGGCGCTCCGGCTAGGGGTTAGTATTTATTATCATAGTAGAAAGAAGGAAAAGAATATGCCAAGTTACGTTGTATTGCAAGTTGTATTAAAAGAAAAATTTATAGGAAAAGGGTCGCAAAACCTATCAGAACTTGAAAACACTATAAATAGACAGTGTTCTAAAGGTTATCGATTACACACTATTTCCACTACAAACGGTGGTAGTAAAGGTTTCGGTGGTGGCGATAGAATCCAAGCTACTTTAGTTTTCGAAAGTCTGTAAAATAATAAAAACACGCCCCACCGACCAAAGCGAGCGTGTTCTATGAAAAAAACAAACCTACACAATAGGCTTATTCACCTGTCTATTGTATCAAAGAAAGCGAGCTGATTCAATTATGTCAGAAGTAACAGGATACTTAGAACAAGTAGACAACGAAACATATAGACTAAGAGCGGTATTAGGGTACAAACCTGATGGCTCGGCAAAAAGAAAAAGCAAAACTATAAAAGCGAATAGTAAAAGAGCGGCATATAAAGAATTGAACATCTGGTTAGAGCAATTCGAAGGAATGACCGATGATTCGTTGGATTTATTCAATATAACTTTTGGTGAATTTTATAGAAAAATATGGCTTTCAGAGGCCGAAAAAAATTTAGAGCCAAAGTCTTATCATAACTATAAGCGAATGATCGAGAATAGATTTCTTGATAAATTTGATTTTATCCCTCTAATTGACATCAAGCCATACATGATAAAACAAATTGTTGTTAATGCTCAAAGAATCAACACAAAAGATCCTGGGAGAAACTCTGATAAACCTTTATCAAGAAATACGAAGCTTCGCATGTTATATGCCGTTAATAATTTATTTTTGATGGCTAAAAATGAGTACGGTGCAATTAAAGAAAATCCTGTGGAAAATGTAAAAATACCAAAAGAAAAAGGCGTAAAAAAGAATATCGAAGAACCTTATTCTGAAGAAGAAATCCACGCAATGCTAAAAGCAGCATTTGAGGAAAGTATAGAAATTAAAACTTTAATTGTTTTAGCATTTATTACAGGAGCAAGACAAGGAGAAATTGCAGCTTTAGAAGAAAAAGATATTGACTTTGACAAACAAGAAATAAGATTTCATCAGCGGATTTCAGAAGTAGATGGAAAATCAGATATTCGGTTGCTTCCAGGTTTGAAAAATGATGATGATGAAAAAATAGTAACCGGTCCTGCTTATCTATTTGATATGTTAGATGAATTAATCAAAGAGAATAAAAAGATTCGTTGGAAATTAAATATAAAGAAATTAAAACACTATTTTATATTTGATACAAAACAAGACGGAACTTTGCCACGTGGAAGTTATCTGTATAAGAAGTTCAAACGATTCACCAAACGTCACAATTTGCGTCACATTCGTTTTCACGACATTAGACATACATCAGCTACCTATTTGCTTAGCGACCCTAATATGACTCCAAAAGAGCTTCAAAAACGATTAGGTCATCGAGATTTTAATACTACAATGAATGTTTATGGTCATGTCTTACGCAAAGAAAAAGATACAGCAACTACAGCGTTTGAAAACCTATTAAAAAAAGATATAAAATAACAATAAAAAATTATATTTTCGGGTATAAACTCGGGTAGGATATATAAAAACTTGGAATAATTTGCGGTATATAAGCATTTAAAAATGCTGTAAATTCGCTTATCTTCATTTAAAATACCATTAAATAACGAACTCTTAATCAGCGGGTCGCGGGTTCGAGCCCCTCACGGCCCATTGGGTGCCAAACCCACGAGAATGGTAGTTTGTCGGCGTCTTCGGACGTTTCGAAGATGAACTGCGCATTCTCTTTTTTATAGACAAAAAAAGAGACAGACGAATATGGAACTTCCAAAACTGGATTTTTGATCCAATTTTGGAAGCTCCATTTATTTTGTTTCCGCCTTTTTTATTTTTTCCAGCTTTCGACTAATTCTTGGTTCTCTTTGATCCAGTCTTTTGCTGCTTGCTGTGGATCTTTTCCATTGTTGATTTCCAACATGACTTTTTCCATATCTTTTTCTGACCAATGGAAATTGTCTAATACTTTATAAGCTTCTGGCTGGTCTTCTTTCAATCCTTTTCGAACCATCGTATGGATCTGCTCTTCGCTTCCCATTCCGTTTTCAGGATCTTCCAAGTATTTCAGATCATATTTGGCAAACATCCAATGAGGTGTCCATCCTGTAACTACAATTGGTTCGTGTTTTTTGATTGCTTGTCCTAGTGCAACGGTCATTGCTCCTGAAGAAGATGTCTCGACTTTCCAGTCTTTCAAGTTGTCATATTTTTTGATTGTGTTTTCAGCAGCCGTAACTACCCCAGCTCCTGGCTCAATTCCTATAATTTTCTTACCTGCCTGATCGGTTAACTCATCGATCGAATTTACATCCATGTAGGCTGGTACTGCTAAACCGACTTTTGCTCCTGTCAAATTGGCACCTAGGTCTTCGACTTGATCTTTATATTGTGCATACTGTGAACCGTGAGTTTTAGGTAGCCAAGCTGAAACCATGGCATCTGACTCGCCATTTGAAACAGATTTCCACATGATTGAATTATCTAGCGGTGTCATCGTTACATCATAGCCCATTTGTTTCAATACTTCACCGACTACATTTGTTGAAGCAACTTCTGTATCCCATTCGACATAAGACAAGTTGATACGTTTTGTTTCTTTGGCAGAAGAAAAACTTCCTATACCAATCGCACCTAAGATCACTACTACTACAGCACCAATGATCAATCCTTGACGTTTTTTACTTTTTTGTGTTGCAGCTCCTGCAACTTTCTTATTGTTTGGCTGATTCAAATGCTGCGTAAAACGGTCAATGATGATTGCTAAGATAACTAATGCAACCCCGTTGACAAATCCATTCCCGACTTGTGCTCTTTGTAAAGCGGACAATACTCCTCGTCCTAAGCCGGGTGCACCGATCATAGAGGCAATAACGACCATTGAAAGTGACAGCATCGTTGTTTGATTGATCCCTGCCATGATCGTACTTTTAGCTAAAGGCAATTCTAGTTTGAATAGTTTTTGACGACTTGTGCTCCCGAATGAATCAGAAGCTTCTACCAACTCTTTCGGTACTTGTCGAATCCCTAAATTCGTAAAGCGAACGGTTGGTGGCAAAGCAAAGATGACTGAGGCAAATACCCCTGGCACCATCCCGATACCGAAAAATGCAACTGCTGGAATCAAATAAACGAATCCTGGCATCGTCTGCATAAAGTCAAGGATCGGCTTGATGATGCTTTGAGCTTTACTGCTTTTTGCCATCAAGATCCCTAACGGTACACCTATGATGATTGAGATCACACTAGATAAAAGAACAAGTGTGACAGTATTCATCAAGTCATTCCATAGACCTTGGTTATAAATAAACCATAGACCAATCAACGTGAACAACGTAAGTCCTGGACGTTTCTTAGAGATAAAGAAAGCTGCTATCGTCAATAACAAGATAAACAAAGGCGCTGGAATCACTAACAGTAAATTTGTAATCCCCGTCATCACTGCCTGTCCGATCGTTTGTAAAAATGAAAATAGGCCAGAAAAAGTTGTCGTAAACCATTCTGTGATATTTTCTACCCAGTTTGCCACTGGTAATTGATAGTTTAATAGATTATTCATGTTCACTCACCTCGCTTGTTTCTGCTAATGCTTCAATCACACTACCTCGGATGACGACACCTTTTAATTTTCCATCCTCTACAACTGCAAGCGGAGTCGGTGAATCATAAATAATATTGAAAATATCACTTACAACCATGTCTTTTCCGATCACCGTCACATTTTCATCTAAGAAGTCGATCAATGGACGTTTTTGCTTCCTAGCTTCTAACGCCTGATCTGCAGTAATGATTCCTTTCAGGTGTCTCTTTCGGTCAACAGCCATCAGCATGCTGACTTCTTCATTACGCATCCTTGTCAATGCGACATTTGGTCCATCAGATTCGATATTCGTCGTCAATGCAGGTACCATGATGTTTTGAGCAGTAAGCACTTTGGAACGATCGACTTCTTCCACAAATTCACGTACGTAATCATTTGCTGGATTGGTCAATATTTCTTCACCTGTTCCGATCTGCATGATTTCGCCGTCTTTCATTAACGCGATTCTGTCCCCGATCCGTAAAGCTTCATTCAAATCATGGGTAATGAAAATAATCGTTTTTTGAACATTGGCTTGCAAGTCCAGTAATTCGTCTTGCATTTCTCGTCGGATCAGCGGATCAAGAGCCGAGAACGCTTCGTCCATCAGCAAGATCTCAGGATCGTTCGCTAAAGCTCTGGCTAAGCCGACCCGTTGCTGCATCCCACCAGATAACTGATTAGGATATTGGTCTTTAAATGAAAGCAGACTAGAATTTTCTAATGCTTTTTCTGCTTTTTCTTGTCGTTCTTCTTTAGGTATACCACGGACTTCTAACCCGTATTCTGTATTTTCCAAGATCGTTCGGTGTGGAAACAGACCGAAGTTTTGGAAAACCATATTGATTTTATGACGACGGACTTCTCGCAATTCTTCTTTACTTAACTTCGATACATCTTCTTCATCAATATAGATACTGCCCGAAGTTGGTTCGATCAGACGATTCAATAGACGGATCAATGTGGATTTCCCACTCCCGGAAAGCCCCATGATCACGAAGATTTCTCCTTCTTTTACGTCAAAATTCACGTCATACACACCAACCGTCGCACCGGTTTTCTTTAAAATCTCCGTTTTCGGCTGGTGATCATTCATCATATCTAAAGCGGCTTGTGTCTTTTTACCAAATATCTTTGTTAAATGTTTTACTTCTACTTTTACCAAACAAATTCTCCTTTTTTATGTAAATTCATTTTTCTTTCTGAAAAAAGTGACCACACTATGTTAACATCATGTAGTCACTTTGTCAAAAATGAAAGAAATTTGCTTGTCTAAACAGAAAAAAACTTGGTTAAATCTTTATAAATAAAAGGTTTAGCCAAGTTAATATTTTTATAATATTTCACACAATCATTCTGCAAGCTGATGTTCCGGGTAAAAAAAGTTTGTCATACGCTGTAGCGTATACTCATTTCCAATAAAATGAACGATATCCCCTGCCGTAAATTTAGCATAAGGTCCAGGTGAAACAAGTAGTTCTTCGTTATGAGAAATTGCGATAACTGTAGCACCAGTCGCCTGCCAGATATTCAACTCGCTAATCGAACGGTCCAGATGCATTGCTTTTTCTGATAAAGACAATTCAAACGGAAGTAAAGGGTTCATCTTATGTATTCGCTTCGTTTGATTGACCAGCTGATCCAATAATTGAGAAAAATGATTCAGCTCATCTTGTTGCTTCTCCACACTCGCCATGATTTCTGCTTTTGTATCTTGGATAGATTGTACATCTTGATACTGCAATAGGAAATCTTTTGCTTTTTCTTTCGAGGCAACAAATGCCCCACTCCCATGCCGTACTTCCATGATCCCAAGATCTACCAGCACATTGATAGCCTTTCGGGTGGTCTCAGGAGAAGCATTGTACGTACTGGCAAGCGTTGAGCGAGCATGGATCTTTTCACCCACTTTATATCGGTTTTCAACGATACGTTCGGCTAAATCAACAGCAATCTGCTGATAGCGCGGGCGGACGATTTTTTTCTTTCCAGACATTTTCTTTCCTCTTTCTTTTTTTACTTTCCCTCATCTTACTATGCTCTAGCAAAATAAGCAAAAAAGGGGAGAACAGCCTCTTGCAACGACTGATCATCGCTTGATCTGTTCCTTTTTTACTGGGCAAGCTGTTTGACAGTCATCACAATTCTTTCCGGATTTTAAACGAGTATAGACAATCGCTCCTGCACTTCCAAAGATTAATACACTTAATAAGAATGTCGCCATCCTATTCCTCTCCTTCTAATGACAATATAGTATAAAACTGGTTCTTGGATTTTGGCTGGCGGAACAAAACATAAACGAGGCCTATCATCAGTAAAATAGCAAGATACGTCCCTGACGCTACCTGTCCACCCTCCAATAAGTGTCCCAACTGATAGATCACAAAACTAACTAAATAAGCTAAACCGCATTGATAGCCTATGGCGATCCAAGTCCATTTCTTGGCATTCATTTCCCGATGGATAGCCCCAATTGCCGCAAAACAAGGCGCACAAAGTAAATTGAAGGCTAACAATGAATAAGCTGCTGCGGGAGTATATGTGTGTTGTAGCACTTGCCAGATTTCTCTACCATTTTCGGATACTTCCGCATGTCCAAACAAAATACCAAATGTGCCAATAATATTTTCTTTAGCAACTAATCCTGTAATCGCTGCGACAGTTCCTTGCCAATTCCCCCAACCAAGCGGCTGAAAAACAACAGCCAGGATTCGTCCGAAAAAGGCTAGGATACTTTGGTCTTCAGGAACAGGTTGAGCATAAAAATTATAAGAAGAGCTAAACCAGATCACGATACTAGAAACAAAGATAATCGTTCCTGCTTTTTTAACAAAAGACTTGCTGCGGTCATAGGTTTGTCTTAGGATCGTTGACCATTGAGGAAAATGATATGTGGGTAATTCCATGATAAACGGAGCTGTTTCTCCAGCAAACAAACGCGTTTTTTTCAAGCTGATTCCAGAGAAAATAATTGCAGTCATCCCAAGAAAATAGGCAGAAGGGGCTACCCAAGATTGGTGAGGAAAAAAGGCCCCTGCTACTAAGGCAATAATCGGCAACTTTGCAGAACAAGGCATGAATGTCGTGACCATGATCGTCAAACGACGATCTTGCTCGTTTTCAATCGTGCGAGTAGCCATGACCCCTGGTACGCCACATCCCGTGGCAATCAGCATAGGAATAAAGGATTTTCCTGAAAGCCCGAATTTCCGGAAAAGTCGATCCATGACAAAAGCGATCCTCGCCATATATCCGCAGTCTTCTAGAAAGCTCAAGCATAAAAACAATACGATCAATTGCGGTAAAAATCCTAATACTGCTCCCACGCCTGCGATGATGCCGTTCAAGATCAGCTCCTGCATCCATTCCGCTACTTGCCATTCAGCTAACAGTCTGCCAACATGTTCTGGTAGCCACGTTCCAAACAATGTATCATTGATCCAATCTGTCCCCATTGTTCCTACTGTTTGAATAGCCAAGTAATAAATCAGCCACATCACAAATGCAAAGATTGGCAAGGCTAACCAACGATTCGTTGCAATCTGATCGATTTTGTCACTCATCGATAATTGGAAAGAATCATTTGACACGACAGATAGTGCACATAATTGGGTAATAAATTCATAACGTTCATTGACTAGAATCGTTTCACTATCGTCATCCAATAGTTTCTCTGTCAACTGGATCAGTTGTTCGATTTCTTTTTGCTGAGAATTTGTTATCTCATCATCCTCATTCACCTTCTGATCTCTTTCAAAATATTTCATTGCATACCAGCGTTTCTTGCTACTTTTTTCTCCTAGTACATCTTCAATTTCATGTAAAGCTGCTTCTAAACGCGGATCGTATGTACAGGGAACAGGAATAGAAAGCCGTTTTTTTGCAGACTCCTGAATCTTTTCGATTAATTTTTCGATTCCTTGCTTTTTCAATACGCTGATTGGTAAAACTGGTACACCAAGACCATAGGAAAGCTTTTCTAGGTTGATTTTTTTTCCTTCTTTTTTGATGATATCCATCATATTCAGACCAATCATCATAGGAATGCCTAAATCCAATAACTGCGTAGTTAAATATAGATTCCGCTCTAAATTGGTAGCATCAATAATGTTGATGATCAGTTCAGGCTGTTCATGAACCAAATAATCTCTTGCAATCACTTCTTCGGGTGTATAAGGAGACAAAGAATAGATGCCAGGTAGGTCTTGAATATGAATGTTCGGATTTTTTTTCAACGATCCTTCTTTTTTTTCTACTGTTACGCCCGGCCAATTCCCTACATATTGATTCGAACCAGTCAAGAGATTGAACAAGCTCGTTTTTCCGCTGTTTGGATTTCCGACTAACGCGATATTCATTCGTTTTCCTCCCTTTGTACCAAGACTAATTCAGCCTCTGACTTTCGTAACGTCAATTCATATCCTCGCACTGTCAGTTCGATTGGATCTCCTAGAGGGGCTAGTTTTCGGATGACTATTTTTACATTTCGCGTCAATCCCATATCCATCAACCGCCGCTTCACTGCGCCATGTCCGTGGATGGCTACGACGATCCCAGTCTCTCCTGCTTTTAATTGATCAAGAGAGGTCCAGCTTTCAGAGGAAGCAATCTTTTTATTGACAAAGATCTGACTTAGTATTTCCCGACTTACTGCCACTCGATGACTTTTTACCAGTAAAATGGCATTGTTGCCTGATAAATTGACGACGACGATTTTACTTCCGGCAACGACCCCAATATTTTGCAAATGGCGTTTTGTTTTTTCTTCTGTTTCGATTCGTTCGACTTGATAAACGAAGTTTTGCTTTGCCTGAGCTAAGGTTTGCATATTGATTCCTCTCTTGTGAAATAAATCATGTGTTGAAATCATTCATTCTATGTTCTAGTTTTCTCACGTATTACGCAAATAAATGAGAATCATTCTCACATAGAATACTCTCGGTAATTGAGAATGTCAATTACACTTGTGATATTATGAGCGATTCTTTATTATTGATAGATAAAAATGAGAAAAAAATATTTCTTCATAGTTTTCCACAATTTTTTCTCTATTAGATTTGCTATTTTCCCACACGATACTTGTTTTCAGCTCTTTTTTCAAAAACACAAAACTTAGTATTCCACAGTTTCCACAACACAATATGTAGTGTTTGTTGTTTGACTTTTTTACTAAGAGTTTTATACTATCTATTATAGATAATAAGAATGTGTTTAGAGGAGGCACTCATCATGAACGTAAAAATCTTTTCTAAAAATAATTGCATGCAATGCAAGATGGTCAAACGTTTTTTAACAGAAAATCAAATTGCTTTTGAAGAAGTCAATATCGATGAACAACCGGAAGCAGTAGACTGGTTGAAAGCACAAGGATTCCAAAGTGTTCCTGTCATTACTTCCGATGCAGAAACAGTTATCGGATTCCGTCCTGATCAGTTGCGTAAACTTGCCAGCTAACATGACTAAAAGAATCAAAACAAGATACATGGATTTGAAGGGCTTGAGACAGCACCAGTTTTTGTCGCAAACTTCCAAATCCTTTTTTAAAGCTTAAAAACAATGCAATGATTTGCAATCAAGCATCATCAAATACGAAATGAAGGTTGGGCGTACGTATGAGTCTTAAAAATTTACAAGATGTCAGTTATTTCAAGCTGAATAATGAAATCAATCGACCAGTCAATGGTCAAATCCCTTTGAATAAGGATAAAGAAGCTTTGGCTGCCTTTTTTGAAGAAAATGTCAAACCAAATACGATGACTTTTCCATCTATTATGGAAAAAATCAATTACTTGATCGAACAAGAATATATAGAAGCAGAATTCATCCAATTATATTCACCATCATTTATTGAAAAGCTATATCAATTTTTGGACGAACAACATTTTTCTTTCAAATCTTTTATGGCTGCTTACAAATTTTATTCTCAATATGCGTTGAAAACCAACGACGGTTCCGCTTATCTGGAAACTTATGAAGATCGAGTAGCCTTCAATGCGCTTTACTTTGCGAACGGGGATGAAGAATTAGCACTTGCTCTTGCAGATGAAATGATCCATCAACGTTATCAGCCAGCTACACCTTCTTTCTTGAATGCTGGACGTAAACGTCGGGGCGAATTGGTGTCTTGTTTCTTGACTCAAGTCACTGACGATATGAACTCTATCGGGCGCTCAATCAACTCTGCTTTGCAATTGTCCCGTATTGGTGGCGGCGTAGGGATTACTTTATCAAATCTTCGTGAAGCCGGCGCTCCTATCAAAGGATACGAGGGTGCTGCGAGTGGTGTCGTTCCAGTCATGAAATTATTCGAAGATAGTTTCAGCTATTCTAATCAATTAGGTCAGCGTCAAGGAGCTGGTGTGGTTTATTTGAATGTGTTCCATCCAGACATTATTGCTTTCCTTTCAGCAAAAAAAGAAAATGCAGATGAAAAGATTCGCGTAAAAACTCTTTCTCTTGGTGTGATCGTACCTGATAAATTTTATGAATTGACACGTAAAAACGAAGATATGTATTTATTTAGTCCATATAGTGTCGAAAAAGAATATGGTGTTCCATTCTCTTATGTAGATATTACAGCTGAGTATGATCGTCTAGTTGCAAATCCAAACATTCGTAAACAAAAAATCAAAGCGCGTGATCTTGAAAATGAAATCTCAAAATTACAACAAGAATCTGGCTATCCTTACGTAATCAATATTGATACAGCGAACCGCGAGAATCCAATCGACGGCAAGATTATCATGAGTAATTTATGTTCAGAGATTTTACAAGTTCAAACGCCTTCTGTGATCAACGGCAAACAGGAGTATGAAGTATTAGGAACAGATATCTCATGTAACTTAGGTTCGACAAATATCGTGAATTTGATGCAAAGCCCTAACTTTGGTCAATCTGTGCGTACGATGACTCGTGCATTGACATTTATTACAGATGCATCTGATATCGATGTCGTACCACCGATCCAAAACGGAAATAAGCTGAATCATACGATTGGATTAGGTGCCATGGGCTTACACACTTATCTTGCAAAAGAACAAATGGAATATGGCTCAGAGGATTCATTAGACTTTACAAATATTTATTTCATGCTGTTGAATTATTGGACACTTGTTGAAAGCAACAATATCGCTCGTGAAAGAAAACAAGTTTTCCATAATTTTGAAAAATCAGCTTATGCTGATGGCACTTATTTCGAAAAATACGTAACTGGAGAATTCCAGCCAAAATCAGAAAAAGTCAAAGCATTGTTTGAAGGGATTTTTATTCCAACTGCTGAAGATTGGAATACCTTGAAACAAGCAGTAATGAAAGATGGGCTATATCACCAAAATCGCTTGGCAGTAGCACCAAATGGCTCAATTTCATATATCAATGATACGAGTGCAAGCATTCATCCTATCACTCGCATGATCGAAGAACGCCAAGAGAAGAAAATCGGTAAAATTTATTACCCAGCGCCTTATTTATCCAATGAGACGATTCCATATTACACTTCTGCTTATGATATGGACATGCGTAAAGTAATCGATGTTTATGCAACGGCACAACAACACGTCGATCAAGGCATGAGTTTGACTTTATTCATGCGTTCTGAAATCCCAGAAGGTATTTATGAATGGAAGACAACAACGAAGCAAACGACACGTGATTTGAATATTTTAAGACATTACGCTTTCCATAAAGGAATCAAATCCATTTATTATGTACGTACCTTTACTGATGATGCAGAAGAAATCGGAAGCAATCAATGTGAAAGCTGCGTAATCTAATATCATAGATAGATTCGCTTATTCATATTTTAATTAAAGGAGCATTCTCATGTCAGAAACATATTATGAAGCAATAAACTGGAATGAAATTGAAGATATCATTGATAAATCCACTTGGGAGAAGCTGACAGAGCAATTTTGGCTAGATACACGTATCCCACTTTCAAATGACCTAGATGATTGGCGCACATTGTCTCAATTGGAAAAAGATACAGTAGGACATGTATTCGGCGGTTTGACATTGTTGGATACTGTCCAATCTGAAAGCGGTATGGATCAGTTGCGTAAAGATGTCCGTACTCCCCATGAAGAAGCCGTTTTGAACAATATCCAATTCATGGAATCCGTCCATGCCAAAAGTTATTCTTCTATTTTTAGTACACTGAACACGAAAAAAGAAATCGAAGAAATTTTTGACTGGACGAATACGAATCCTTATCTGCAAAAAAAAGCTGAGCGTATTAATGAAATCTACAAACACGGTACACCGCTAGAAAAGAAAATTGCCAGCGTCTTTTTAGAAACATTCTTGTTCTATTCAGGTTTTTATACTCCTCTTTATTATTTAGGAAACAACAAATTGGCAAACGTAGCAGAGATCATCAAACTGATCATCCGAGATGAATCGGTACATGGAACCTATATCGGTTACAAATTCCAATTAGGTTTCAACGAATTACCTGAAGCAGAACAAGAAACGTTGAAAGACTGGATGTACAATCTTCTTTATGAGCTTTATGAAAACGAAGAACGTTATACAGAAGAATTATACGATCCAATCGGTTGGACAGAAGAAGTCAAAACATTCCTACGCTATAATGCCAACAAAGCATTGATGAACCTAGGGATGGACCCACTCTTCCCAGATACTGCCAATGATGTCAACCCAATCGTAATGAACGGGATTTCAACAGGCACAAGCAACCATGACTTCTTCTCACAAGTCGGAAACGGCTATTTGTTAGGTCATGTAGAAGCGATGAAAGATGACGATTATTTGATTGGATTGGAATAAGGATAAAAAATTACGCACAAGAATATTCTATTCTTGTGCGCTTTTTTTATTCCACGACAATTTGTTTTTGTGTATCCGATGTTTGCGAAAAATCAATAGTAAAGCGACCCATCTGCTCATCATAGGTAATTCCTTCACTCATGCTTTGAATAGCTTCAAAATCATTTGGTAATTCAATCGTTATTTTCGTCTTTGTATGAGCAAGATCAGCAAACGTATAACTTTTTTCTTGTTCGTTTATTTTCTTTAATACAGAAAGTGGTTTATCTGTTTTTAATCCATCTAATTCTCCACCAGTATTATCCCAAAAATTGATACCCAAATAACCGGATTCTTTTACTTTTACTGCTTGAATTTTTGGAGTATTTTGAAGAATAGTAACTGGTTCTTTTTCTGCATATTCTTTTAAACCTTTTTCGTTCACTCCGGGTAATATCACATATGCATAAGCTTCATTGATTGGATGTTTTCCATGATTGATCAAAAACTTCCGATAACTTCCATGATAAACTTCATCACTAGGAAATGATTCGTTGATTTCCCTATAATTACCTTGCCGTGCTTCACTTATCACTTTTACTGTTTCTTTCTCAGGAAAATAATAACCGATCGATGTTTCTGATTGACTTGATTGTAACAATAACCATTCTTTTTCACTTTGTTCGGTTGGCTGGGTAATTTCTCCTGTTTCTGTTACAACTTTATAAGTAAACTGATCGTTTAATAAACGATTATCTATAATCGTTTCAATAGACGCATTTGTGTTACCGGTAATTCCCGAACCAAGCGCAATCAATTGATTGTCAAGCACAAACCACGATTTTTTCCCTTTGACATCCATTGGCAAAACTGTCCCATTATTCTTTGTTCCAGTTTTATTTAGAGCCATACCTACCACTGCCTGACCTTCATTTGATACACCGCCAACGGCTTTCTCATTTGATCGCACAGTCGTAAAAGAAGAGATTTCATCTTTTAAAGGGACTGTATCGACCGTTGTTCCTGGCAATCGATAAGGATCGACAGTCGGCCAATAGCTCTTACCGAATTGTACATCATCCTCATTATATAAGTAGACCATCCCATCCGATGTATGCCAACCACGTTTGTTTTCTTTATTTCCTGCTTCAAAAGAAGAGATACGGTTCGAATACATACTGATTCCTACCATATACTTACTGGTACGCTGAACAAAACGATCCATTTTATGATACATTTTTGTCCCTATGAATGGTAAATCCTTCCCTAAAATCGTCTGGTCTTCTAATAAGGATAGTGTCATGACCAGATCATTATAATCTCTTACATTCGTTATATAATACGAAGGGTTCAATTGCATCCAATATTTAACTGCTTCTTTTAGTTCCTTTTGCTTATCTTCTGGTGCAAATTTTGAAACAATCAATAAATTATACATCGTTGAAGACCCGTATCCTACCTTCGTCTTTGAAGGCGCACGCGAAATAGCGCGTCCATTCACCATGGGAAGCATTTCACCTTGGTAAATCAAAGGAATAAAGGCCTTCTCTACATTTTCTACGAAAGCGTGAATGTCATCAGAAGCTGCTGCATAAGAAGTCCCATCCACAATCGTAAAAATCTGTCCGACTCCTTTGATTAGTACATTCCCGTAAGAACCTGTATAAGGAATATCATTATGCTGGATAAAGGAACCATCTGCGTAAAACCCATCTCCACTTGTCACGAGTTGAAAAACATCTTTGATCCCATTCACTGCTTGATGGATTTTTGTGGCATCTTTTTGTAAAATACCTACTCCTAAAACAGTCAATGATAAGTCTGTTCGATTGGCACCAGTCGTTGAAAAGTTAGGGATAAATGCAAGGTCTACAAATGAATCTTGTGGTTTAGTATATAATTGCTGGAATGGATCAGGTACATATTGATTTAAAATAGCTGTATATTGTTGGATTTTTTCACTGGATAGCTCTTGGTGCAACAGTAGAAGGATATTCACAAATTTTTGTGGGATACCAATTTGCCAATCCCACCAATTTCCATAATACTTTTTCCCATCATATCCTTTTTTGGTAATCATAAAATCGATTCCCTCTTTAATTGCTGCAGCAACCTCTGGCTGTTGATAAAGTGTTGTCCCTTTTGTCTTATAGGCATAAGTAAGTTTCTGGAGTTTCGTAAATTGTGTCGTCAAATCTGCTGAAGAAGTATTTCCCGATTCAAGTGGCCATAGATAGGTCCGGTCAGGTGATTGATCCAATGTTTGATATAAATTTTCCGCTTCTTTTGATAACGCTTCTATATATGCTCTTAATGACTCATTTTCCGGACTTTCTTTTTCAAAGACAAGTTGACTTTTCCATCGTTCTTCCATCTTTTGAAATTCATCTTCCTCGGCAAAGGTTGATATACTCATTCCAAATAAACTAATTAAACTAAGCATACTCATCAAAAGAATCCTTCTACCCAAACCTTTTTTCTCCTTCTCCATCTTTGCTCCCTCTTTCTCATCAGATTGTATGAATATACAGAGGCTAAAATCACATTTATCTTAGTGAATGAGAAAACCGCTTAACCTCTACTTTTTGGACAAATATGTGAACGGACGTATCTCACTTTTCCTTTTTTAAGCTAAAATACCAAACGCACTTAATGCAATGGAAAGAATCAAAATGATCCAGATTACTCGTGTGGAATTCAATTTCTTTTGTCCCAACATCCAATAAGTTAATAAAACAAGTAACACCGGAACAAGAGAGGGTAAAATAGCGTCTAATGTATCTTGAATAACTAATTCCACACCATCTTTTTTATAAACAAATGGGACCGTTGCCTTTACCACGGAAGGAATCAAAGCACCAATTACCGTGACACCTAAAACTGTTGCGGCATTAGTGAATGCAGATAATTTGTTTTTCAAAGTTGTGACAAGTTTGACTCCTTGTTTGTATCCTAATGGTAATAACGCAGCCCGTCCAAATAACAAAACGATATTCGCGATGACCCAAATCACACATCCAACAATTGAGCCACTTTGAGCTAATGTTCCTGCAATCGATCCAAAAATCGTTCCCCAAATCACATGGAACAATGAATCACCTACGCCAGCAAGAGAACCCATTAAAGCTGTTTTTAAGGCAATGATTGTGTCTTTTGCTTTGTAACCATCTTCTTCTTCGATTGCCACATCAATCCCCATGATCAAATTTCCGAAAATCGCGTTGGTATTGAAGAATTGATTATGTGTACGCATCATATCTTGTAAGTGTGATTCGTCATTACCATAGAATTTTTTCAATACTGGTAATATCCCATATAAATAGCCAGAACTCATCATTCGTTCATAGTTCCAGTTCAGCTGACTTCCTAAAATATAGCGCCAACTAATCGCATTCAGCTCTTGTTTTGTTAATTTCTGGTTATTCATCCCCATCATATCCTCCTTCAAATGTTCCATTATTTGTGGCTGTCACTGTCGGATGTTCTGCTTTTTCACTATCTTTTTTAAATACAATAATTGCAGCAATCACACCGACGATTGAGACACCAAGCATTGGCACTTGTAAATAAGCGGCTAAAAAGAAACCCAATAGTAAATAAGGAATATATTGTTTTGTTGGAAGGTAATGCAACAAGATTCCCACACCCACGACTGGTAACACCCCACCAGCAGTTTTTAGTCCATTCATCAACCATTCTGGTGTATTTTCTGTGATCGTTGAAACAGCAGCATCACCGACTAAAAGCATCAATAAAATCGGAATGGCTCGTGATAATCCCCAAAGAAAAGAGCCAGATAAGACTAATCGCGGTATACGATTGATTTTCATATCATCAATTGCTCTATCTACACGATGCAAGAGATAAACATTACAAAAGCGAGCGACTACATCAAGTTGCAACATCAATAAAGATACTGGAACAGCCAATCCTATACCATACTCTGCACCTTTCCCAGAGATAACCGCAAATACTGTTCCCAAGACGGCTCCTGTGAAATAATCAGGAACTGATGCCCCACCGAAAGCCGCAATCCCTAGTCTCATTAGTTGCAATGTACCTCCAACCATCAATCCTGTTTTTAAGTCTCCCATAATCATTCCTGAAATCATACCTGCGATGGCTGGTTGTGTTAATGTATTTGAAATAAGCGAATCATTGATTGCAATAAAAGCATAAACCGTAATAAGAATAATTTGATACGCTGCTAAGTGCATACTTTCTTCCTCCTCATTTTTATTTAATTTCTCAGTTTATCCATGAAGTCAACAACTGGATCATTTGGTACCAATTGAGCGGTTACATTTATATCCATTGCTGCAATTGATTCGAACACATCAATTTCTTCTTCTAATACTTTGATACTTTTTGTTATGTCTTTTGATCCCTCTTTATAACTCATATTTCCAACATTTACGTGTGTTAGCTTTCCTCCGGCTTTCAAATAACGTAAGACATCTGTTGGATTTTTGAATACTAGGAATAGACGCTGTTTTCCATACTTTCCTGAACGTATATTTTTCGCAGCAGATTCAACCGGCAAAACTGAAAGTCTCATCGATGTAGGCGCTGCCATTCTTAAGGAAGATTTTTGTAACGAATCTGCTGCTGCTTCATCGTTGATTACAATGATACGCTGTGTGTGCAAACTGGGCGCCCAGATGCCCGCAACTTGTCCATGGATCAAACGCTCGTCTATCCTGACATTCACGATATTTTCTTTTCCTTTATATGCCTCATACAATTGGCTATTATCCTTTGGTAGGCTTGGTTCTTTTTCGATTTCTGTTTGTTTCATTTTTTGCTTCACATCAACAATGCCAGTTGTTGCTGCTTGGATCAATTCTTTTACCGTAGCAGTTGAATTCAACGTTGCTTCTATGACTAATGGTAAAGACATCCCTGCAATAATTTCCACATTTTCTGATTCTAGATAGTTACTTAATGCTACATTACATGGCGTACCACCTAAAAGATCTGCAATAATCAAGGATGAGCCGTTAAGGGCTTTCATTTTTTTTAATAATTCTTCTTCGAATTGCCGATTGTCCCCATCAGGCGTCAACGCAACGACATGAACATGATCTTGCTTTCCGACGATCATTTCTAAACTTGCCTTGACGCCTTCAGCCATACTGCCATGACTAATCAATATAATATTCTGCATCACTTTTCCTCCCCAAAAATAAAATCCTACTTAACATATTATCTTTTGTACAAGCACACTATAACATAGTTTATCTCATTCGTAAACCTAACATCTTAACATATTATGTTTTTTTATTTCTGTACAATTATCTAAAAAGTATCAGCATACAAAAAGGTGAGAGGCAAAAGTAACTCTTAAACTTTTGCCTCTCACCTTTTTAACTATTTCCTTATTCTATACTTTTTCCAGTTGTTTCCTCATAGTCTCTTTTCATGATGGCCCATGATTTCTCAATGTCTTCGTCTAAACCAAATAATCCACTACGGCCGATGATATAGATATCTGGTCCGGCATGATCAATTCGCTTAAATGATTTTCGATTCGAAGATCCGTCCATTTCAATCAAATAATGATATCCCTTTTCTTGACGAAGTTTTCTTAAATCAACGATTTTATCTAATGTGCTTTCGATGAAGCGCTGTCCAGCAAAACCGGGATCGACTGTCATGATAGTGATTTTATCCACTAAATCAATATAAGGGAAAATAGTTTCAATAGGTGTTTCAGGATTTAATACGACTCCTGCTTTTAGTCCTGCAGCATGGATCTGATCAATCAATCGAAAGGCTAGCCCATCTAAACATTCGACATGCATACAAATCCATTCGCATTTTTGTGAAATCAATTGATTCACCCAAAAACTTTGGTCTGTGACCATTAAATGGGCAGACATTGGTAAATGACTGATTTTTCGCACTTCCTCAATGAACCATGGAGACAATGTCAGATTAGGTACATAATGGCCATCCATGATATCGATATGATAAGAATCGACATGCTGATTCAAAAACTCAATTTGTTCCTTAAATTTATCCAGATCCATCGTCATTAAAGATGGTGAGAACAAAACTTTACTCATATATAAGACTCCTTTATTTAAAAATCAATGATTGAATCCCCGACTAAATGAAGGACTTAGAAAATCTGAATGTCTCCCAAGTCAATATCTTCTTCTTCCTTTTCCACTACGGATTCGACTTCTTTTCCCACATCTTTTTTAATAATTGCCAAAACAACGGCTGTCACAAGAACATTCACTAAGATTGCTATCACGCCTGCCCAAGGTCTGGACATCGTCGGAATCATCAATACACCGCCAAAGGGTACTGTTGCATCGGCGCCTAGGATCATTGTCGTTGCACCACCAGCAAATCCGCCAATAGCCGTAGCAACCACACCTCGGACGATATCATTCATCACTAGTGGGATCACACCTTCGACAATATTGATCACACCCATTGGAACAGCTGATTTCAATGTTTCGACTTCCACTTTTGTATAGATGTTTTTCCGAAATATTTTTGCGACAAAGTAAGCTAATCCAAACCCGATAGGCGTCGCCGTATTCACCAATTGGAGGGCTGTAATTGGCCCATTGATTCCTTCTGCTTGCATTGTGAGAACAAAAGCAAAAACCGTTTTGTTAATTGGTCCACCATAATCAACGCCACTTAGTAAGCCGATCACACCGCCAAAAATCAACAAGGACGAATTACCTAATCCTTCTAAGAAATTCGTAAGAATAGACGTAAACAAGGCAACAGGAGTTCCAATGATATAGACCATGATTAACCCACCTAGGATAGAAGCAACAAAGGGAATAATCAATGTTGGCATCAGTCCTTTTGCCCAATTTGGGACTTTCACATGGTTTAAAATAGCTAACACGAGAAATCCAGAAAGATAGCCACCTAATATCCCTCCAATAAAACCAGCCCCAATAGCATTCGCTGTCAATCCGATGATGAACCCTGGAGCAATCCCTGGTTTTGCTGCAATAGAATAAGAAATCCCCGTTGCAATGACTACAGGAAGTAACCCTAAACCAGCGCCTCCCATTGTTGCTAAAGCATCAAAAAAAGAAAATTCACCTTGTACCAGTGTTCCTTGACTTGTCCCACCGAACGCCATCCCGATAGCAATCAAGAATCCTGCTCCACAAACGATTGGAATCAAATAAGAAATCGCTGTCAATAAATGTCCCTTTAAATTTAACTTTTTTATCTTTTCCATCTTTTTTCCCTCCTTATGATCAAGCAAGTTGTTTTTCAATTATTTCTTGTGCTTTTTCGATCAGTTTATTGGGTGACTTTACGGCGATTTCAGTGGGGACTTGAATGATACGTTTTCCTTCAAATCGTTCTCTGCCGCTTATTTTCACATCAATTGCCAGAATCACGAGATCTGCTTCTTTTATTTGCTCTGGGGTTAATTCATTCTCGATTCCAATCGTTCCTTGCGTTTCGATGTGCATCTCGTGTCCTGCTTTTTTGGCTGCATTTTCTAATTTTTCTTGTGCAATATACGTATGGGCAATCCCAACTGTACATGCGGCTACTCCTATGATCTTCATGTTTTCTTCCTCCTTTTTATGATGCAAATGCTGCGATGACCTCTTTTGTCTCTTTTGCTTTAATCAATTGTTCAACAACTTCATCGTTTCCTAATTTCCTTGCAAATAAAGATAACAACTTCAAGTGAGTTTTAGCCCCATCATTATCATTACCCACAGCAAACAAAATAATTCCTTTTACCCCTTTACCATCTAATGTTTCCCAAGGGATTTCTCGAGCTGTCACTCCAATTGCTACCCCGATCTTTTTGACAGATGCACTTTTTCCATGAGGAATTGCAATGTAGTTCCCAATACCTGTCTGCCCTTCTTTCTCACGAGCATATATATCTTTCATAAATTCTTTTATATCGGTGATATACGCATTTTCCAACAATATAGTTGCTAATTCTTCAAGTACTTCTTCTTTTGTCGTTCCTGCTAAGTTTGTTTTGATCGTATTCGGATCGATGATGTTTGTTACTTCCATGGCATTTCCACTCCTTCACGCTTGTTTTACGACTTCAACGCCTTTTTCGATTAGTTTATTGGGTGATTTGATGGCGATTTCCGTCGGTACTTGAATGATACGTTTTCCTTCAAATCGTTCTCTGCCACTTATTTTCACATCAATTGCCAGAATCACGAGATCTGCTTCTTTTATTTGCTCTGGGGTTAATTCATTCTCGATTCCAATCGTTCCTTGCGTTTCGATGTGCATCTCGTGTCCTGCTTTTTTGGCTGCATTTTCTAATTTTTCTTGTGCAATATACGTATAGGCAATCCCAACTGTACATGCGGCTACTCCTACGATTTTCATCTTTTGTCTCTCCTTATTTTCTTTTCTTTAATGTTTGAATAAATCTTTCGTCAGCTAAACATCTCATGAAATTCGCTATTTTCTTCTTTTTTTCCGTAGTTTCGTTTGGCGAAAGCAATACAAAAAGAATCAAATCGACTTGTTCGATTGCTTCGTTCCATTGAATAATGGTTTTTTGGGGATACAAAATGGTGATTTTTGATTCAGTGATCAACTCATGTTCAATATGAGGAAGAATGATCCCCTCTTCGATTTGAATATTTCCATTTTGTTCACGCATAAGAAAAGCTTCCATCAATATGCTTATTTTCTCTTCTTCTCCAGGGTAAAGTGAACTTGCTAACCAATGATATGCCTCTCGTTGAGAAGTAACGGATACTTCGATTCTTTCGATGAACTCATCTTTCATTATAGATTTCCCCAATCTTTTTCTGGATTCGTGATTGATCATCTGCTGTTAGCATCGCACTAACAAGTAATGTATGGACTCCTAATCGTGAGCGGATTCCAACTGTTGTCAAAATCAATTCGATGTTCGGATTTTTTTCTAAAGCCGTACGATAGTTTTTTGTCGCAATGACATCTACTATATTTAAGTCTGGAAATTTTTTGATGATTTTTGCTTTCAACAATTCAGAAGTTCCAATACCTGTCGTACACATAATCAATGTCTGAATCGGTAATTGTTGTGTTTCTAACATCCGTGCGAAATACAACGTTATGAAGCCAATCTCATCTGCATTGATTAGAGGTAATTTGAAGTGCTGACTGACTTCTTTAGATACTTCAGACACACTGTTATAGATTTTTTCATAGGTCAGCTGAATTTGGTCCAACAAGCCATTTTTTACGTGGATACGGTTTTTTAAGCGATTGATCATTGGTTTGATATGATTGGCTAGATCAATAAAAATACTTTCATTTGTCACTTTCATATTGATTCGTTTGCCTACTTCTAAATAGTAAGTAGTGATTTTTTCTACCTCTTCTGGAAATTTTTTTATTTCTTTTGTTGTTTTTTCCATTCTTGAGGAAACTAGATACTGATAGAGATAGTAAGATTCATTCACAGATAACGAAGTTGCCAGATATTTTTCAACATTTTGTATAACGATTTCGGCTGTTTTTTTAATTTGGTTATCTTTTTCAAAGAATTCAATTTGTTCCGTGGTTAGTTCCTCTTCTCTGGCGGGAGCACTCCTTTTCCTTGAGCGACTGATCAAGATATACAGATGTGAAAAAATATTGACATTGTAAGGATAAGGAAGTCCACCTTCTAATATTTTTTCGATTAGCTTTAATTGATCTGAAACGAACAAGACATCGTAACGATTGAAATTGAACGTTTTCGAAGCATTTATTTCATCTATATCAAGGATATTCATGCGCCAAATAACTTCTGCAAGCCCTCTACGTATATCTTCTTCTAAACCTTTGATGGCTAATGTCCGATTTTTTCGAATCAATTGAAGATCAAACTTCCTCAACTTTTGGGCGATACTTTTCTCATCATTGGAAATTGCCGAATCACCCACCTCGTAGGCATTAAAAAGCTCAGATATCCTGATTGCTCTTGGTGAAGACAGTAAAAGTTCCTCCATTACACGATTCTGACGTTCATTTGGCGATAGACTAATTGATAGATTATTTGTTTCTTTGTTTCGTTCAATAAATTTTTCGTAGTCTAATTTATACCCTTTCCCCTTTTCTGATAAAATCAAGTGACCATTTTGAAATTCTGTATTTATTTTTTTTACTAAGCGGTAGACCGTTTTAGTCGAGGTATCTAATAAATCAGCTAATTCTTCTGAAGTCATGTAATGATTTTGTTTTGACAATAGTAGCACTAATTTATTTTCTCGATTCATTTGACTAGTCATGATCCTTCCCCCTTTGTATCTTTATCATAACCATTTTTACCCCATCTGTTTCACTGAAATTTGTCCATTGCATCAGACATTTTTGTATCCGCTTTCTAAAATGTGATGTTTTATCCCAATTTACTTCTATTATTTTTATAAAGTTCCACTAAATTCATCTACCGTCATAATTTTATTTACTTCTGCAATAGCAGACTTTATGGGTTTTAATTGATTTGGATATGTTAACATGTTATCCTATTAGATAATGATGATGAAAGAAAGGAAGACTTCTAGTATGATTCCTAAATACGAGCAAATCAAGCAAGACTTACTTGAAGAAATCAAAAACCACCACTTTATTCCTGGTGATAAATTTTACTCAGAAGCAGATATTAAACGGAAATATTCTGTTAGTTCAATTACTGCAGTCAAGGCTCTCAATGAACTAACTGCTGCAGGCTATCTCTATCGTATCCAAGGAAAAGGAACATTCGTTTCAAAATCAAAAGTTTCTCAAAGTGTGAAATTCTCTGATATCGAACTACATTCTTTAGATAAAGAAAAAGTTAAAGTACTCTCGATTGAGGAAGAAAATGAAATGGATATTTTAAAGGAATTAGGCTTACCAGCAAATGCTTCTTACTATAAAATTAAACGTGTTCGTTTCTTTGAAGACACACCCTTTTTGGTCCACATCACTCACTTACCAAAAAAATTAGTGAAAGAACCAATAGCAAAAGATATTTCTGTCTATTCAAGTATATACGAAAAAGTTCGTAAAGATTTTGGGATTGATCTTTTTTCCCTTGCTTCTGTGGAAACAAATGAAATTGTTTTCCCAGAGCATGCAGAACTACTTAATCTATTGAATCTAAGTTTCCGAGAACCTGTTGTACAACAAATCAAACACTCTTACTTAGCAGATCAAAGTGTAGCAGAATATATCATCAGTTATAAACATTGGAAATACTTTAAAACAAAAATTGAAGTGGAAGCGGAATAGCTTTCACTTTTTTGTTTGCTCTCTTCTAAGAAACTTTTTTAAATCCTCTTGAATACTCGCTTTTTTTTTCTAAATACGTTATACTATTTTTAAGTTAATATGTTAACATTTTAAGAGGAGGTAGCTATGAATCTTCAACAAAAAAAGGAAATGTTGATTGAATTGGGAACATTTGTAGATAAAAATTGGTTGGATGAACAATTTGAATGGTGCATGATGCGTATCAAAAAAAATATGGTTCGTTTCGGGTTAGATTTCCCTTCAGCTTGTGCAACAAACGGAAAATATCGAATCAAAAAAAATGATGATTGGACAAATGGTTTTTGGACGGGAATGCTTTGGTTATCTTATGAATGGACAAAAGAAGAGAAATTTCTAGTACGTGCAATGGAAAATATCCATAGCTTTCAAAAACGCTTAGACCAACACTTCATCCTTGATCATCATGATATCGGTTTTCTTTATAGTTTATCTGCTGGAGCCGGGTATAAAGTCGTGGATAGTCAGTTGTGTAAAGAATCGCTTTTACAAGCTGCGAATATTTTAGTGGCAAGATTTCAGAACAAAGGGAATTTTATCCAAGCTTGGGGAGCATACGGTGATCCTCTCGAATACCGCTTGATTATTGATTCTTTGATCAATCTTCCTTTGTTGTTCCAAGCATGTACGCTTTCTAATGACCCACATTATAAAGAAGTGGCTTTCAAGCATTACCAGACATTGTTGCATACCGTGATTCGTGAAGATGCCACGACTTTCCATACCTATTATTTTGACTCAAACACAGGAGTTCCAACACATGGTGCAACACATCAAGGTCATAGTGATGAGTCGATCTGGGCTAGAGGGCAAAGTTGGGCGATTTTAGGGATTCCACTAAACGAGCGATACTTGCATTCTGCTCCTTTTCCGTTGAACTACAAAGCGATCGTCGATGTTTTCTTAGAACATTTACCTCAAGATCTTGTACCTTACTGGGATTTTGATTTCAATGATGATTTTCCATCAGATAAAGACAGTTCTTCTCTAGCGATTGCTGCATGTGGATTATTAGAAGCAGAAAAAATGGAAGCGTATCCTGAAGCAAAAGAAATAGCAAAAGGAATGATTTATCAATTAGGAACACACTATACTGCTAAAAATGATCCAGAAAATGAAGGAATTCTTTTACATGGCGTTTATGCTCATGCGGAAGGAAAAGGAGTCGATGAGCCAAATCTATGGGGCGACTACTTTTATTTAGAAGCGCTTATGCGTTTAGCAAAACCTGAATGGAACACTTACTGGTAAGGAGAATGAATAGACATGCAAACATTTAAAATAAAAGACGAATTTTTAGTCGACGGTATTCCTACAAAAATCATTAGTGGGGCAATCCATTATTTCAGAATACCCCCTTCTCAATGGGAGCACAGTTTATATAATTTAAAAGCACTAGGAGCAAATACGGTTGAAACTTATATTCCGTGGAATCTTCACGAACCACAAGAAGGTTCCTTTGATTTTTCCGGATTCAAAAATGTCGTTCGATTTGTAAAAATTGCACAAGAATTAGACTTGATGGTAATTTTACGTCCTTGCGCCTACATTTGCGCTGAATGGGAATTTGGTGGATTACCTGCTTGGTTATTGAAAGAACCTAATATAAGAGTACGTTCTACCGATCCTCGATTTATGGAAAAATTGAAAAATTATTATCAAGTACTTCTACCAAAACTTGCACCTCTTCAGATCACACAAGGTGGTCCAGTCATCATGATGCAGCTCGAAAATGAATACGGTTCTTACGGAATGGAAAAATCTTATTTACGCCAAACAAAAGAATTGATGCTTGCACATTCGATTGATGTTCCTTTATTTACCTCCGATGGTGCTTGGCTAGAGGTGTTAGATGCTGGTACATTAATTGATGAAGACATTTTTGTGACTGGTAATTTTGGAAGCCACTCAAAAGAAAATGCGCAGGTCTTAAAAGAATTTATGCAGAATCATCAAAAAAATTGGCCGATCATGTGTATGGAGTATTGGGATGGATGGTTTAATCGATGGGGAGAACCTATCATTACGCGTGATCCCGAAGAATTAGCAACTGAAGTAAAAGAGATGTTAGAAATTGGTTCCTTGAATCTATATATGTTCCACGGGGGAACAAATTTTGGTTTTTATAATGGATGTTCTGCTCGAGGCAATACAGATCTTCCGCAAATCACAAGCTATGATTACGATGCACTATTAAACGAAGCTGGACAACCTACTGAGAAATATTATGCAGTTCAAAGGGTCATCAAAGAAGTTTGTCCATCTGTTTGGCAAGCAGAGCCCCGAACAAAAACGTTAAAAAATCTAGGGACTTATCCGGTAAATAGAAGCGTTTCTCTATTTCATATAAAAGAACAGATCTGTGAAGAAATCAAAACAGATTACCCTTTGACAATGGAACAAGCAAGCAATGGCTACGGCTATTTATTATATTCACTTACCTTAAAAAATTACGGACATAAAAATAAATTACGTTTAATCGAAACAAACGATCGTGCACAAATATATATTGACGGCAAATACGACCAAACGCAAACACAAGAAACACTGGGTGATGAAATGATGATTGAAGGACAAAAAAATCAGCCCACTATCGCATTAGATGTTCTAGTTGAGAATTTAGGAAGAGTTAATTACGGTGCAAAATTGAATAGTCCCTCCCAATCAAAAGGGATTCGCAATGGTGTCATGCAAGATATCCATTTCCATCTTGGATACCGCCATTACCCATTGACTTTCGAACAAGCTCAACTAGATAAAATCGACTATTCCGCTGGCAAAGACCCGTCACAGCCTTCTTTTTATCAATTTGAGTTTGATCTTGCTGAAGAAGCAGATGCTTATATCGATTGTTCTTTATATGGTAAGGGGATCGTCATCGTCAATGGATTCAATCTCGGGAGGTACTGGAATCATGGGCCTGTTTTATCACTATATTGTCCAAAAGATGTACTCAAAAAAGGCAGAAATGAAGTGGTTATTTTTGAAACAGAAGGTATATCAATTGATACATTGATTTTTTCAGATCAACCAATAAAAAAAGATTTGTCATGAACGATCCAAAATAATCATCCTGTAAATTAGCTTATACAAAAAGGGAGTCCTACGAAAATCATTGTTCGATTTTCAAAGCGGATTCCCTTATATAGTGAATAGCTTTTCTATTATTATTTCTCTTAATCAAGTACAAGTGATTACTTCTCGTCCGAAAATCTCAATTTGTGTTAATGCTGGGAATGGTGACGTATCTTCTGCTTTTTTCAAATTTTTCAAAGTAACTGAACTCGTCATTTTTTCAGGAAAGTAAAACGATTGAAATTCAAGCGTATCTGTTGTTGCTACTTTTATTGTTTCTCCATCAGAAAAACAAATAGAAACTTCTGTCCAATAGCTATCATGTGGATAATCTCCTCGAAACAAAAGATTTACTCGATCGGTTTGGATTGAGCGTCCAAAGTCGATCGTCAAAGTTGCATCTTTTTGCTGATTGATTCCCCAAGAAGTAAATGGATAGGATCCATGTGAGCGGTTACCAAACTTTCCGTCAATCGCATTTTTAGCAAAAAAAGTCACATCATTTCTCGTCTCTACATTAGCATATGCATGTGGATATGCTCCACTGAACAATTTTTGATCATGAGGGTTTGTAGATACATTCCGATAGCTTTCCACTTCAAAATCATAGGCTTTACGAACATATATGTGATGTCTTTTTGAACGAAATCCCGTCTCTACTGAAGCTTTCGTTTCTTCTAGCGGAATCACATATTCCCATTTCTTCTCTGGAATATAAAGAAGTGTCGGTGCCAATGTTTCATCTAATTGCACAACAAAATAGTGATCATTTTTCTCTTTCGTTATGACCAGTTTGTCTCCTACTTCATATGTGTGATTTTTGATTGCTAAAACTGCTATTTCTTCTCCATTTGCAGAAAATGCGGTTTCTTTTTTCTCGTGATCGATTTTGCCAATAACTACTTGATTATTTTTATTTTTTAGATCAATTTGGATCATTTTTTTCTCCTCCATTTATTATTCCGCCAACTAAACAAATAAAGCGATGGGTGCCAGGTTCGATTTTCTTTTTCAAATAGGGAAGATTGGTTCTTGGAAAGAATACAGAAGTATTTGGTTCTAGTACCTGAATACCTGCTTCTTCATACCCCTCGATTGCAATGATTTGAGACACATGCGTTTCTTTTATTTTTGCACAGTCTTTCGACAAAGTTATTTCTGGTTCTTTTACCAAAAGACTAAATCCGCCTTCTCTTATCTCTAAAGGAATCGTCGTATATATTTCATGGAATCGAACATGCCATTCGCCAAATGGGTAAATTTCTGTTTGGATCAGCACTTCTTGGAATGGTTGCCATTCATACATAACAAAAGTCTCTGTTGCTTCACTACTTCGTACCTTTTTCTTTGTCCTGAAATATTCACCGTCTCTTGAAAGAGCTAATGTATTATCAAATGCCCCTTCTTCATATGTGATTCCCGCTTTTGGCACACTAAAGCCGAATTTAGTAGAGTAGACAAACTTACTATATTTCGCTGGGGCATGCGCTTGGCCATCGATCATCAAACCATGTGGATAACCAAGTACATGTTTTCCTTCTTTTGCCTGACACAAAAGCATATTTCCATTATCAATCAATCTTTTCTCTTTGGTATTGACTGGTTCAGGTTTGGCTTCCCAATACGGATGTTCTTTTTTAGTTGCTAGTAATAAAAATACTTTTAATGCCCAATAGGGAGACCCCGGTGCGTTATAACCTTCTGCCATCACAAGGTTCTCATAATGATACCCAATGGATAGCCGTCCGTCATAAGTAAAGATATCGTGTGTCATCCACTGCTTCATATGGTTGGAAAGAAGCGTCTTTATCTGACCCCAAGGGATTGCTTCCACTTCTGCAAAAATCAATGCAGAAAAAAAAGCACCTTGTGCAAATCGATAGATGAGACTTCGTCCATAAGGTAACGCTTCTCCATCGGAGTCGAAATAATAAATATAGTCCTTCGTAAACTCTTTTGCACGATAGATGAATTTTTCTGACCATTCAGGAAAGTCGTCTTTCATTAACTTGGCAAAAATCAATCCATAATAATGAAAAGCAAAAGGAACATAGTAATCTTTTTGCGAAGATTTACCGTCGATATACCAGCCTTTTCCTACATACATCGTATCAATAAAGCGTAATTCTGCTTCCATTTTTTCTTTATCTAATGATTCACCACAATGTTTTAAAGCGATTCGGATCAAAATTTTGAAAAATGTCCAATTATTTTTAGGTATTTTTTTATCTAAGGCTTGTTTTAGCCAATGAATCAACTGTTGTTTGGAAGTGCCTGACAGTTCATCAAAGAAATAGTTTCGATTCAATAACAGATTCAAAGATAACGCTGCCATTTCTACGATATATTGGTCATAATCGTTAATATCTCCCCAATAAAAAGAATCTTTTGGATTCATCCCTTTCAAGATTTTCTTTCGATAGACGTCTTTCAACTCATCTTTCGTCTCATGGTTCATCCAATAAGGTGCCAATCCCCATAATGGACGAATAAATGCCTCCATTTCTGCTCTCTTCTCGTCATAAACCGCGCCGCTACTCCCTAGATGTACTCCTGGTTTTTCACTATTGAATAGTTCCTGTTTTAAAGGCAGAATTATCTCCTCTAGTGCTTCTTCAAAATCGCGCCGCGTCAAAAATAGATTTTGTTTTAACTGATTCATGACAACCCTCCGAATTCTTTTTCTTTAGGATATCATGGTAGAAAATCGGTTTCAGGAGAGACTTCTGAGTGAGATGAAAATGAAATGAGTGAGAAAACAGGATAGTCAAAACTTAATATGTTAACACACTTAGTATTGTTTTCTCTTGGAAGCATTTCTTGTGGTTTCTTCGTTTTACTTACTCTATCTAAAATGAAAGAAATCTAATATACCTTTGAGCCATTTCCAGTAAACAATATTTACCCCATGATTTGCTCATTCGTCCACCCTAAACAGGACGGATCGATTAGATTATAAAAAAGCATCAACTGGATCATATAAATAAGAATCTCAACGTACATCTAAATAAAATGAACGCTAAGATCCCTTTTTAAATAGGCTTATTCACTTGTTTCTTCCAGCAATTTTGGACTATCTAACTTTTCAGAAACATGTTCCATTTTTCTCAATAAATAGATTTTCCGAATATTTAATATTATTGTCTTAATCACTGCATAGACAGGTATACAAATCAGCATGCCTAATATTCCTGCGACACTTCCTGCTCCAATCAATACCAAGATGATCGTCAGTGGATGGATATTCATTGATTTTCCAAACAACAACGGCTTGATCAAATTTCCATCTAATTGCTGAATCACTAAAATCGACAACGCCATGTACAAAGCTTGAAATGGAGAGATAAACAAACCGACAATGATTGCTGGTACTGCTCCAATAAAAGGACCGACATATGGGATAATATTCGTGATGCCGCAAATGACCGCAAGCAATAAGCTATAAGGCTGATTGAATATTCTCATTGCCAAAAAGCTCATCACACCAATAATCAAAGCATCTAAGATCGTACTGCTGATATAGGCAGATAATGTTTCATTTAATTCTTTCACTGTTTGTCGCAACTCTTTACGAATCGCTTTCGGAAAGAAATGAGACAACGCATCAATAAATTTGTGTCCATCCTTGAACATAAACAGCAAAATAAATGGAACCGTAAATAACAAAATAAAAAATTGCATCATGAATGAAATGATTTTAGTGACACTTGCAGATAAGCTGACCAATATGATATTGAACAAATTACTGAGAGATAAATTCGCTGATGCTAATTGTTCTTCCAAATTGAAATTTTTAAACTCTTCTCGCTGCGCCAATTCATTTAGCCATTTGCTTGTTTCATCTGCATAGATTGGCAGGCTCTGAGTCAATTGAATCGTCTGCTCCACTAACTGAGGTACTACATTCATGACAGCCAAAACAACTAAAATGATTACGACCAAAAATGTCAATAAAAAACCCAACACTCTCGGAATCCGATGTTTTTCGAGAAAAACAACGATTGGATCGAACATATAATAGATAAAACCAGCAACAAGCAACGGCAAAAAAATAGCCGAAAGCATTTTCAATATTGGACTAAAAATATTCGGCATTTGTAAAATGAAATACACACCGACGATCGTGAGTACTAGCTCCACTGTCCAGAAAAATAATTTTGATTGTTTAAAACGTGATTGCATACCTCTCCTCCAAGTTCCTTTGATACTTCTATTCTATCATTTAACAAAGAATTACGCGCTGAGATTTTCATTTGCTTAAAAAAAACAAAATAAAAAAGGAAAGGTATTTTACTGATCAGAAGAGTACTTCAACAAAAACACGATCCGCCCAAAATAAAAATCGTTTTGGGCAGATCGTTTATTGCGCAATACTGACTAAATGTAGCTTTGTGATATTTTTGTGCACGGACAATTCCTCGATTACATCGGCATAAGTGAGTCCTTTAGGAAGATCGATCGTATATATATTTTTATATACACGATAGTCATCAACGAATTTCACATCAAAATTCACATCTTCGATCACGATATTTTTCTCTTCAAAATAATCGGTAAGAAAATCTTTGGTTTCTTTTCTATGGATAAATTGGATTTCTAACTTTTTAGTCGTAGGTACATGGATCACGCGTTTCACTACTGTGAGTGCAATAGCAATCCCGATAAAACTGATGATCGCAATGGAATAGTAACCCATGCCGATGGCGATCCCTAATCCGGCAATAGCCCATAAAGAAGCGGCAGTCGTAAGTCCCGTCACTGATTGTTTCGTGACGATGATCGTTCCTGCACCTAAGAAACCGACGCCACTCACTACTTGAGCAATCAGCCTTGCTTCATCTGAACGGATCGTTCCAGCAAGCTGTGGATACGCTAAAGCATCTCTTAATGCTCCACTAGCGATCTCGACTTGGATCAATGCAATGATACATGCTCCCATACAAACTAAAATATGCGTACGCATCCCTGCTGGACGATTTTTATATTGTCGCTCAAAGCCAATTGCTCCGCCAAATAGCATAGCGATCCCTAAACGTAAAATAATCTCTGGAATTGTCAATACCATATCATTCATCTAAACACCCTCCAGTCCAATATATCATGTCTGAAAGGAGCAGACAAAAAAAGTGCAATTTTTACCTCTTACGAAAAAGAGCGTGGGATAAAAGTAAAGAAAAACTTTTGTCACACACTCTAAACATGTGTAAACGGCGGAAGCAGAAGCAACTCCTTCGGAAATAAGCTGAAATTCACAGAAATTTGAAAAGCAATTTTCGTGAATTCCTTCTTATTTCTTGGAGTTAAACGCTTCTGTCCCAGCCTCTTTGGTAAATTACAATTTACTTGCTGCTTCTTCATCGATGATCACAACGACATTGTCGTGGTTTTGCAATACACTTGCTGGTAAATGATTCGTTACAGGTCCTTCAATCATCCCTTTGATTGCATCAGCTTTGCTTTCGCCAAACGCCATCAAGACGATTTCTTTACTTTTCATGATTGAGCCAATTCCCATTGAAACAGCTTTTGTTGGTACATCTTCTGCTTTATCAAAGAATCGTTTGTTTGCATTGATCGTTGATTCTGTCAAATCAACTACTGAAGTTGTTCCGTCAAATGAAGCACCAGGTTCATTGAACCCGATATGTCCATTTTGCCCGATTCCTAAAATTTGGATATCGATTGGATGAGCATCGATGATTTGATCATACTTTTTGCATGCTGCTTCCAGATCTTCTGCTTTCCCATCTGGTACAAATGTTTCCTTGAATGGTTTTTTATCAAATAATTGGACATCCATGAAATGGCGGTAGCTTTGTTCATCTGAACCACCTAGTCCAACGTACTCATCTAAGTTTACAGAAGTCATTTCACTGAAATCCAAATCGCTTGAAGTCATTTCTTTATATAAAGTAACTGGTGTGCTTCCTGTTGCCAATCCTAATACTTTTGCACCTTTGTTCATACCTTCTTTGATGATTTCAAATGCTTTTTTTCCGCCTTCTTCAGCGTTTTTTACACGAATGATTTCCATAGTGATTGCTCCTTTGTGTTTTGGTATAGCCCAATTATAGCATTCTTTTTTTCTTTTTACAATAATCAGTATAGACCAAATTCTATTTTTTTCATTTTCTTGACAACAAAAGGGCATCCGTGTTAGGTTTCATAAGATGGTTCAATCAAACAATCCATGTTGCATGAAAACCAAGCAATTGATTCACTGTGGACACTTTATGTCTGCAGTTTTTTTATGAAAAAGGAGTTATTATGAGTATACTGACATTAAACAACATCACCCAGCAGTTCGGCGATAAAATCCTCTACGAAGGGGTCGATCTGCAATTAAACGCTGGCGAGCATCTTGGGCTGATCGGACAAAACGGAGCCGGCAAAAGTACATTGATTAAAATCATCACTGGTGAGATCCTGCCAGATGATGGACAGATCCATTGGCAAAAAAATATTCATAAAGGTTACCTTGATCAATATGTAGAAGTCGATAAAACATTATCGATCGAAGAATTTCTAAAAACTGCGTACGCAAAAGAATACGAAAAAGAAGAAAAAATTGCTTTTCTTTACCAAACATATAGCGAGACCTTCGATGATTCCTTGCTAGAAAAAGCTGGGAAACTCCAAACGGAATTAGACCAAGGAGTGTTTTATCAAATCGACACCTTAGTTGCTGAGATGAGCAGCGGGTTGGGGATCGATGTCTTAGGTTTAGATTCACTGTTGAAAAATCTAAGTGGTGGACAACGTTCAAAGGTGATTTTAGCAAAACTACTTTTAGAAAACCCAGATGTTCTAATCTTAGATGAACCAACCAATCACTTAGATGATCAGCATATCCAATGGCTGACGCAGTTTCTTCAGGATTTTGACGGTGCGTATATCGTGATTTCCCATGACCAAGAATTTCTTGATCAGATCACCACCCATATCGCAGACATCGAGTTTGGAAAGATTACTAAGTATACTGGCCATCTAAAACAAGCATTGAAACAAAAGGAACAAAATCGTGAAAGCTATTTGCGCCAATATCATGCTCAACAAAAACAAATCGAAAAGACTGAAGCTTATATTCGGAAATACAAAGCCGGTTCCCGATCAACGATGGCAAAAAGCCGACAAAAACAATTAGATAAAATCGAACGGTTGACGCCTCCCGCTTCAGCAAGTAAAGCTGTCTTTGATTTTCCATTCTCGCCTATTGTCACGACGTTGGCAGTGGAAACAACTGATTTAGTCATCGGCTATGATCGACCGCTACTTGCGCCCATTAATTTGACCATCCGGTTTGGTGAAAATATTGCCATTCGAGGCTTCAACGGGATTGGGAAATCTACTTTGTTAAAAACATTGATTGGTGAGATCGAAAAAATAAGTGGCGATTTCCACTTCCCAGATAACACAAAAATCAATTACTTTTCACAAGATCTATACTGGGAAAATCCATTAGAAACACCACTGCAATACTTAAGCAGTCAATTTCCAAAAGCGACTATCAAAGAATTACGTCGCCAATTAGCTAAAGCTGGACTAGTCAATCAATTAGCAAGCGAACCTCTCACTACACTAAGTGGTGGAGAACAAACCAAGGTGAAACTTGCACAGTTGACAATGAACCAAGGTAATTTACTGATTCTCGATGAACCGACGAACCATATTGATCAAGAAACAAAAGAAAGCTTACAAGATGGCATTCGGAAATTTCCAGGAACGGTGATCATCGTCTCTCATGAACAAGAATTTTATCAAGATCTTGTTCAACGAGTCATTGAGATTGAACCAAAGTAATGAGACAAAAAGACAAAAAAACTGATGATAGCATGATCATCAGTTTTTTTGTTGTTCAGTTTTCTTTTTTCTCTCGAAAAACAACGAATTGAAAGAAAAACGCACATCCCTGAAAAACGAGTCCGCTAACCGTTACACCTAACCAACCATACTGTTGCCACATGGTCGTCCCTAGCAATGAACCAGCCGCACCTCCAATAAAGTACATAAACATAAATACAGTATTATTTCGGTTGCTTGCTGCTTCACCTAGTCCTTGTACTCGTGTTTGGTTGGCGACTTGACCAAATTGATTCCCGACGTCTAATAAAATAATAGCTAAAAGCAAAATGGCCAAATGGCTTCCGCCAACCAATAAAGCAATAAAACTTATTGTTTGCATAACAAGTCCCATATATACAATTTTTCTTTCAGAATAAGAATCTGCAGTCGTCCCACGATAGGCGCAGCGACTGCTCCAGACAACCCAAAAATCGCTAATATCCCTGCTTCAAAAGTCCCCCAATTGTAAGCGGGACTGCTGATATAAAAAATCAACGTAGACCAAAAGATTGAAAATGTGCCAAACATAAAAAATCCGCTGACTGCCGCTTCTCTTAATAAACGTTGAGAGGCAACTAAATGCGGCAAACTTTTGAGTGAATCAAGGTATGAAACAGATGTACTACTTTGCTGGACAGAACGCGGCATCTTCCAGTAAAGCAGAAGTGTAAGAATCCCGACGGCACATAAAGCAAATAAATAGATCATCCGCCAAGAAAAAAGACTGGCAACAATACCAGATACAGTCCGAGAAAGCAAAATCCCCACGAGTAAACCGCTAAGCAATG
Organism: Enterococcus sp. C46; assembly: GCF_040887565.1. Taxonomy (NCBI): domain Bacteria; kingdom Bacillati; phylum Bacillota; class Bacilli; order Lactobacillales; family Enterococcaceae; genus Enterococcus; species Enterococcus sp. C46. Next base: position 76,520 of record NZ_JBFOGA010000009.1, on the reverse strand, counting down.
TTCCCATGACTTTTCCTCTTGCTTTTGGTCCTGCTAGTACCGCACCGTAAGGAATGATAATTTGCGGCACGATCGAAAGTAATCCTATTAAAAAAGAAGCGCATGCAAATAACGCAAACGAAGGCGCAAAAAAAGCGGCCAACAGCGAGATAGCAGATAACGCTGCCATTCGTATAATTAATTTTGGACGATCCACCACGTCTCCTAAAGGAACTAAAAACAGTAGCCCTAGTGCATAGCCCAACTGGGTCAACATTGTCAATATCCCGACTGCACTTGTGCTAACAGATAAACTAGCTGCTACTTTTGTTCCAATCGGCTGGATATAATACATATTGGCAACAACGACGCCGCAAGTGATTGATAATAATAAAATAAGCGATGTTGTTAAAGGTGTTTTTTCTTTACTCTCCATTGATTTCCCCCATTTCCTATCTTAGTTTACGACTTATGGAAAAGATTGGAAATAGAAAAATACAACTATTCGCCATACTTATTATTTTTGTCTTTGTTTTCCTTGTTTTTTCTTGCGATCTTTATAAATGAAGACAACTAACCCTACTAACACAGTAACACTTGCAACCAACGTGACTGCAGTTTTATTATATCCGTGAAACAGAGCTTCTCCCCCACACGCATACAACACAGATGAAGGGATGACTCCAATCACGATCGACATTACGATTTGCTGAAGAGGCAATTTCATCGCATCTGCAGCAAAATTGACCATAGAAGATGGGATCACCGGTATCATGTAACCTAACATGACGCCTATTTTGGGATGTCTCATTTGCCGAATGGATTGCACCCAATGATTTTTTTCAGTTTTCTTGTCTAAAAACTTCAATCGGTGCATCAAAAACACAGCGGAAATATTGCCCAGAGCATTCCCTAAAACATTGATACCTGCCCCAATAAACGGACCAAAGCTCAATCCGGCAATGACACCAATAACCGAAGTAGGGATACCCGGAACAGCACACATCACCGCTGTCAACACAATCAAGAGTAGCGATGCAGAAAAACCATGAGAACGAATATGTGCAAGCAGCTCTTCCTTACTTGCTCTAGGGTTTAAAAATAATTGTATATCTGTCTGATATTCCAAATACAACCGATAGCCCACCATAAGTATCAGAACGATTCCCAACGTGATCAAAATCAATCGGATTTTTTTCTTTTTCATATTACCTCCTGAAAAAAACTATATTCATTAAATAATAGTTTAACATAAAAACAAAAAAGCACCGAAATCCAAGATAGGATCTCAGTGCTTTTAAATAGTTAAAAAATTATTTAACAGTTACAGATGCGCCAACTTCTTCAAGTTTAGCTTTCAATTCGTCAGCTTCTTCTTTAGATACGCCTTCTTTAACTGGTGCAGGAGCGCCATCAACTACAGCTTTAGCTTCTTTCAAGCCTAAGCCAGTTGCTTCACGAACTGCTTTGATAACTTTAACTTTTTGGTCTCCAGCTGCAGTTAATTCTACAGTGAATTCTGTTTGTTCTTCAGCAGCAGCAGCGCCACCAGCAGCAGCTACAGCTACAGGAGCAGCAGCAGATACGCCAAATTCTTCTTCAATAGCTTTAACTAGGTCGTTAAGTTCTAGGATAGTTGCTTCTTTTAACTCAGCAACGATGTTTTCAATGTTCAATGCCATTATAATTTCCTCCGTTTAAATGTTCTTTATTATTTAATACTTTATGCGGCAATTAAGCTGCATCTCCATCTTCTTTGTCTGCCACTGCTTTGACAGCGTAAGCCACGTTGCGGACTGGCGCTTGTAGTACAGATAGCAACATAGATAGAAGTCCTTCGCGATTTGGCAATTTTGCCAATGCTGTGATTTCTTCCAATGAAGATACTTTACCTTCGATGATACCGCCTTTGATTTCTAATGCTTTTGCTTCTTTAGCAAATTCGTCCATGATTTTCGCTGGTGCAACTACATCTTCGTTACTGAATGCAACGGCTGTAGGTCCAGTGAATACTTCGTCCATGCCTTCAAGGCCAGCTTTTTTAGCTGCACGTGAAAGAATTGAGTTTTTGATAACTTTCATTTCTACGTTAGCATCACGAAGTTGTTTACGTAAACGTGTTACTTCATCAACTGTTAATCCGCGGTAGTCAACGACTACTACTGATGCAGCTGCTGTAAATTTTTCGCTTACTTCATCAACGATTGCTGCTTTTTTTGCGATAATTGCTTCACTCATTTTTGAGTTTCACCTCCTGAATTTTGATGGAAGAGTTTTTTGAACTGAAAAGGCAAATCACTTGTATAGTTTCTTTGCTCAACCAGTATTGTTCATCATCTATTCTCTTCGTTCATAGTGATTCTACTCGCTTTGCTCGAAAGGAAACTCCTTTCGCTTTGCTCAACCAGTATTGTTCATCATCTATTCTCTTCGTTCATAGTGATTCACAATAAAAAACTCTATGCCACCGCAGACATAGAGGGACTATTGAATATATTCAATAAACGTCCTCGGTAGGAAATTAAGGCTTGGCGCCACCTACTGTCTTCGGTACAAGTTAATTATTAACCTCAACTAGCTTAGCATGCTAAACTAGTTGAGTCAAGAATTATTTTTCAGTTGGATCAATCAACGTTCTAATATTTGATTAGAAAGAAGCTTGGTCAACATGGATACCAGGTCCAAATGTTGTTGTGATCGTTACATTTTTCATGTATTGACCTTTAGCTGCTGATGGTTTAGCTTTTAGCAATACATCATGGATTGTTGCAAAGTTTTCAACTAATTTTTCATCATCAAATGAAACTTTTCCGATTGGTACATGGATGTTTCCAGCTTTGTCTACACGGTAAGTTACTTTACCAGCTTTCACTTCGTTTACTGCTTTTGTTACATCCATTGTAACTGTACCAGTTTTAGGGTTTGGCATTAAGCCTTTTGGTCCTAATACACGTCCTAGACGACCTACAGTAGCCATCATATCAGGTGTTGCAACAACTACGTCAAAGTCAAACCATCCGTTTTGGATTTTTTGAACCATGTCGTCGTCACCTACGAAATCTGCACCAGCTGCTTCAGCTTCTTTTGCTTTGTCTCCTTTAGCAAAAACTAAAACAGTTTGTGTTTTACCAGTTCCGTTTGGTAATACAACAGCACCACGGATTTGTTGGTCTGCTTTTTTAGGGTCTACGTTCAAACGGTATGCAACTTCAACTGTTGCATCAAATTTTGCAATGTTTGTTTCTTTTGCTAAAGCTACTGCTTCGGCAACAGGATAAACTTTACTTGAATCAACTTTTTTTAATGCATCTTGCATTTTTTTGCTCTTTTTAGCCATTTTGGTTCCTCCTTGATTGTGGTTATAACGGTTGTACCTCCCACGTGTTCTATATCTTTCAATATAGAGCCAACTGAGAAGCTGCTGTCTTAGGGTATAGAGATTATTCTACAGTGATCCCCATGCTTCGTGCAGTTCCTTCAACCATGCGCATTGCTGCTTCAACGTTAGCTGCGTTTAGGTCTTCCATTTTTAATTCAGCGATTTCTCTTACTTGATCGCTAGAAACTTTCGCAACTTTATTTTTGTTTGGTTCACCTGAACCTTTTTCGATTTTAGCTGCTTTTTTCAATAGAACAGCAGCTGGTGGTGTTTTTGTAACGAATGTGAATGAACGGTCTTCGTATACAGAAATAACAACCGGAATGATCAAACCTGCTTGATCAGCTGTACGAGCGTTGAATTCTTTTGTGAATCCCATGATATTGATACCCGCTTGACCTAGTGCAGGACCTACTGGTGGAGCTGGAGTTGCTTTCCCTGCAGGAATTTGCAATTTAACGATTTTTTCTACTTTCTTTGCCACGAGACATACCTCCTTAAGTCCGTGATGTGGTTAATTGGAGATGCATATTTCTCCTCCCACGTTTTATCTGATCTGAAAAAATCCAGACAAATAATGTGCAAAACAATGCACACTGGTACAGTATAGCAAATTTATTTGTTTTTTCAAGATTTTTTTCTGCTATTTTTACATTTTGCTTGAATAAACGCTAAATTTATTCTAAAAAAACAACAATTTTTCGTTCCCATTTCTTCTTTTATGTTACACTTGCGCTAGCATGGTTCAACAGATGAAAGCAAACAATAACACGGTTTTTTAGACCCTTGTACAAAGATTCCTACATAACAAAATGAGGTGGAGAAAATGAAAGATTTAAGGTATAGAAGTGTCTTTGATATTATTGGACCTGTGATGATTGGTCCAAGTAGCTCCCACACAGCCGGAGCAGCTAGAATTGGGAAGATCATACGCAGTATATTTGGCGAGCAACCTGATTCTGTAGATATTTATCTATATGAATCATTTGCAAAAACCTATCGAGGTCACGGAACAGACATTGCATTAGTTGGTGGTCTATTAGGAATGGAACCTGATGATGAACGTTTAGCTGATTCTTTGAAATTGGCATATGAGGCTGACATGGAAGTCTTGTTTGTTCCTAAGAGTGAAAAAGCCGAACATCCGAATTCTGTAAAGATGCTTCTAAAAAAAGGAACACGAAAGCTTTCAGTTACTGGCATTTCGATTGGCGGTGGCAATATCCAGATTTCTGAATTGAATGGATTCAAAATTTCTTTAAGCATGGGAACACCTACCTTGATCGTTGTTCACCAAGATGTTCCAGGGATGATCGCTAAAGTGACTGGTATACTTTCTGAAACCAATACGAATATCGGTACTATGACAGTGACACGGGAATCAAAAGGCGAAAGCGCCATCATGATCATTGAAGTAGATAATCCTCAAGTTGAAGAAACAGTAAGAAGACTCAAACATCTGCCAAATATCGACAGCGTAAACTATTTCGATTAAGGAGCTGAAAAAATGTTTTTATCGATTGAAGAATTAGTAGACCAAGCGAAAGCTTATTCAAGTGTAGCAGAATTGATGATTGCAGTTGAAATGGAAATGAGCGGCCGTTCCCGTAGTCAGATCATTGCGATTATGGAAAAAAATCTTTCAGTAATGGAACAATCGATCAACGAGGGAAAAGAAGGTGTCACCTCCGTCACAGGGATTACCGGTGGCGATGCAAAAAAATTAGATGATTATTTGAACGAAGCAGATTTTTTGAGCGGAGAAACGATCTTAAAGGCTGTACGCAATGCTGTAGCTGTTAACGAAGTCAATGCAAAAATGGGATTGATTTGTGCTACGCCGACTGCTGGAAGTGCGGGGGTTGTTCCTGGTGTGTTAATGGCTGTCCGAGATCGGCTTGGTTTGTCACATGAACAGCAATTGGAATTCTTGTTTACTGCTGGCGCTTTCGGGTTAGTAATCGCGAACAACGCTTCTATTAGTGGCGCAGAAGGGGGTTGTCAAGCAGAAGTTGGTTCTGCAAGTGCAATGGCGGCGGCGGCTTTGGTTTGTGCAAAAAACGGGACTCCTCATCAAGCAGCTCAAGCAGTAGCCATCACATTGAAAAATATGATGGGACTGATTTGCGATCCTGTTGCAGGTTTAGTTGAAGTACCTTGTGTCAAACGTAATGCTTTAGGGTCCTCTCAAGCTTTCATCTCTGCTGACATGGCATTAGCGGGTATCGAAAGTGTCATTCCACCGGATGAAGTCGTTGCTGCGATGTATCAAGTCGGACGACAAATGCCATCGATTTTCAAAGAGACAGCAGAAGGCGGCTTAGCTGTTACGCCAACTGCTAAGCGACTTACAGAAGAGATTTTAAATAAGAGGTCGTAAAAAAGCTACCTAGTTTCGAGTATTAAGAGATTAGTTATTTCTATCACAAAAAAACGAAGAGACGCACAGTTAGGCCTATCTTCGTTTTTTTTATTAATCCATCAATTTCGTATTTTTTACTTCATCAATCGATTTTGTTCCTGCAAGTTGCATCGTGATCGACAATTCTTTGTTCAGGTGTTCAAAAACAGAGGTTACTCCTTCTGCCCCACCTAGATTCAATCCATAGATTATTGGTCGGCCAATCGCAACTAAGTCAGCACCACTTGCCAAAGCTTTAAAGACATGTTCTCCTCGACGGACGCCAGAGTCGAAAATCACTGGTACACGTTTATTGACTACTTCGGCAATTTTTGGCAATACTTCAAAGGAAGCAGGACCTCCATCTAATTGTCGTCCCCCATGATTAGATACCCAGATACCATCTGCCCCTGCAGAGATAGCGATGACTGCATCTTCTGGCGATTGTATTCCTTTTACGATGACTGGAAGATTGGTGATTTCTTTGATTGTTTTGATGTCATCTGGTGTCAAGCCTTGTTTTGCAGCTGCATAGATTTCTGCAATTCCTTTTCCTTCGCCATTCCCACTTGCACTTTGTTCGCTATAAGCAGCTAAATTAGGCATTGGTAATGGAAATTGGAATTGATTGATCACATCTTCTTCACGGTAACCACCGAGCGTTGAATCTGCCGTTAAAATGATGGCTTTAGCCCCTGCTTCTACTGCTTTGTTCAAAATGAACTCATTGAATCCATCGTCTTTACTCATATATAATTGGAAAAACTGCGGTGCATCTGGCACTGCATCTGTTGCATCTTTGATTGTCGTATTCGCATAAGTGCTGATGGAAAAGATTGATCCAGCAGCAGCTACCCCTTTAGCTGTATCAGCTTCCCCTTTTTCATGTGCCAATCCTTGGGCCGCTGATGGCGCTTGGATAATCGGTGTGTCTAATTCAATTCCAAAAACTGATGTATGCAAATCTGCTGAGTCGATTCCGCGTAATATCCGTGGCATGATTTTTTTTGCATTAAAAGAAGTCGTATTTTCTTTCATCGTCCACTCATCTTCAGAACCACCGCGAATATAGCCAAAAGCTCCTGCTTCCATTCGCTCTTTTACACGACCTTCTAGTGAAGCAATGTTTACAATATCGATTGGATGTTCTTCATTACTTGTATGATAAGTCATAGTAGATCCTTCTTTCATCTTCTTGATTACATGTAAATCATACTATTCTTACAAAAAGTAAGCAAACATTTACTCTCGGATCCTTTTCTTGCTATTCATTCCAAACAAATCGACTAACAAGCTGATCTACTTCTTGGTTTTCATGAAGCATACTATGAGCGGCATTTTCGCCTTTTACTATTTTTTCTTCTACTTCATTTCCGTGTTGTTTCAACAACGCATAGACAGCTAATGCACTGTTTAACGGTACTGTCCCATCACTCAAGTCTGCTTCGTCCAATTGTCCGGCAATCAGGAAAAATCGAGTAGTTGTAGGCATATTTCCGATTATTTGCTGATAATCTTGATAGCGGCTAGAAACAACAGCAGGCCCCTTTGCTAACTCCTCTGTCAGAGATTGCCCACTGTCATCGACAAAATCATTAAAAGGTGCACCAATTGCCGTAAATGTCTGAACTTGCGGCAATGACGTATCCTGTCCATATGTTCCTAAATAGCGTAACGCGCTAACTCCTCCCATTGAATGTCCCACGATGTTGACTTTGTCTATGCTATAGTTTTCTTTCAGATACAAAAGACAAGATTTGATCCATTCTGCTTGATTCCACTCGTTGTTTTTATTATCTGCAAACAATACTTGGACCATCGGATTGTCTGCTTTTCCAGATAAGTCTCCTTCTGCTTGTATTTGTCCATCGGCTTCTACTATTAGAACCAATTCTTTTACTGCTTTTTGATTTTTTTCCAAACGTTGCAACATCCCTTTAAAGGAATTTCCTGTCCCGCTGTAGCCATGGAAAAAAAGTGTTGGAATAGTGGTTTTTTCTATCACTTTACTGGATTCTACCGTTTTTTCTTTATCAGAAACTGCAGTAGTCTTCGTCGTCTGGCAACCACTTATCGCAAACAAGCTGATAAGCACTAAAGCTGCTGTAGCCGCATGTTTGCATACATTTTTGATTCGATTTGTCATTCGCCTCTTCCTTTCCATATAGAAAAAAGAAAGACTTGAAAGGTCAATCGTATGATCGACATTTCAAGTCTCTTTATTAATCGATTTTATCTACTTGATCGAAATCAAGTTCTGTACTTGTTTCACGACCAAACATATCGATGTTGACTTTCAATTTTTCTTTTTCTCCGTCAACTTCTGTTACTTGTCCTTCTAATCCAGCAAATGCGCCTTCGATGATTTTCACAACTTCGCCAACTTCTACTTCTAAATCATTTTGTCGTAGACTCATGCCGATAGAACGCAAGATATGATTGACTTCTTCTGGAAGTAGTGGTGCTGGTTTGCTTCCAGCTCCGTGTGAACCAACGAATCCTGTCACGCCTGGTGTGTTACGGACAACATACCAGGAAGCGTCTGTCATGATCATTTCAACAAGAACATATCCTGGAAATGTTTTATGAACGATTTCTTTCTCTTTCCCATTTTTGACTTCTGTTTCTTTTTCTTCAGGAACAACGACACGGAAAATAAAGTCGGCCATTTTCATACTTTGCGCACGAGATTCGATATTTGCTTTTACTTTGTTTTCATATCCTGAATATGTATGCAAGACATACCAGTTTTTTTCAAAAGATTCCATTGAAGGCTCCTCATTTCATTGTAAAATAAAAAAACCTCAGTACACCCGAAGTTTTTCTTTCGCTTCATTATAGCACTAAAAGCACGTTGTGGCTAGCGAGTTATTTTAAGATCCAGCCAAATAAACTTTGGATTGCTGTATCCATTACGTAAAACATCAACCCGAAAAGAATAGAAGTTTCGATAACTACCAACGTATCTTTACGAAGTTGTTTTCTGTTTGGCCAAGTTACTTGTTTGATTTCATCTTTTACGCTTTTTAGAAATTTCATGAGACACCCTCCTTTGCTGTTTATTTCGTTTCTTTATGTAATGTATATTGATTACAATATTTACAAAATTTGTTGATTTCTAAACGTTCACCGCTTTTTCCTTCACTGACTGATTTTGTGTAGTTACGAGACCCACAAACGGAACAAGCGAGTGCTGCTTTTTTCTTTGCCATTTACTTCTGCCCCCTTGCTGAGAATCAGACTTATACTTAATAACAGTATCACGTAACTTTTTACTTGTCAATTTGTGAAATAAACTATCTATTGTTTTAGATAAAATTATGATATGATTAATTTGAAATTAAGCTAAAATGAGACAATTGGAGGTATAGCGATGCTATTAAAAACACTTGTATATAAGAAAAAAGATCTGACAACCGTTACAGAGACTAGTACATTAGAAGAAGCATTAAAAATTTTAGAAACTTCCGGATACCGTTGTGTACCGATCTTAGATTCTTCAGGGAATATTTTCCGTGGAAATATTTACAAAATGCACATCTATCGTCATAAAGCAAACGGCGGTGATATGACGCTTCCTGTCACTCATCTTTTGAAAAATGCCACAAAGTTCATTTATCTGGATACTTCTTTCTTCAAAGTATTCTTTACGATCAAAGAGCTTCCTTATATTGCTGTCCTTGACAGTGAAAATCATTTTTATGGTATTTTGACACATAGCACATTACTTAATATGCTCTCTCAATCTTGGAGCGTAGAACAAGGAAGCTATGTGCTGACAATTGCTTCTACAGGAAAGCAAGGAGATCTGGCTGCTATCGCAAAAATCATTTCAAAATACAGTAGCATTGCCAGCTGCATTACTCTTGATATTGAAAAAGACGAATACATCCGACGTACATTGATTACGCTGCCGGCGAACACTGAACCGAAAGTATGTGAAACGATCATCAACCACTTAGAGAAAAAGAATTATAAAGTGGTAGAAATCGAAAATTTGCAAAACCAAGAAGCATAATAAAAATGACAAAAGAAATACAGCTCAGCTGCTTTCTTTTGTCGTTTTTTTACAATTAGACACGCTTTTCAAAATCAAGCGAACGATCTAAATAATACATCAGTGGTGCTGAAACAGCCATGATGATGAACTCGCTTAATGCAAGTGTACCATAGGTTGTCCAAAATGCTTGGCCACCTGTCGGAACTAGCATGTAAGCAATCAATCCCATGCTGATAGTAAAGAAGATCGTGTTCAATACTAAACGCATCTTTACATTTTTCACTTTGTTTTGCAGCAAAGCTGTCAGACCTAAAGAAAGCAATGTTTGGCCACCACCAAAAACCACATCCATGATACCAAATCCAAAGAAGGCATTATAGACGATGACCCCGCCCAAAACTCCCCAAAGTAATTTACGGTTAAAGACAACTAAATGATTCAAACTTTCTGAAATACGAAACTGGATTGGCCCTGAGGATACAGGCGCAACTAAAATAGTTAGCGCTAGATAAAGAGCCATGATGATACCATTGACAACGATTACGGACAACCGTTGTCTGCTTTTCGTTTTTTGCATTTTCTCTCCTCATTTCTCCTAGTTTTTTTAACGCGGGATGGTTGATGAACCGCGATTATGTGAAACAAACAATAATTATAACAGACTTTTCATCTATTTCAATCTGTCTTATCTACTTTTGAAAAAAGTAAACAAGCAAAAATGTAAACGTTTGCTAAAAGTCTCAAAATATGGTATAAGATAAATGTAAGGGGTCATAAGAATTCCCAGTAAAGCAGACGAAGTAGGTTCTGCACGAACAGAATTGTTGTGAAACTTAAATAAATAAAAAAGGATGTGGGAATTTGAGCAACCTCTTACTAGAGAATAGTCTAGCAGGCAGCTGAAGGTCTAAGTGGACATACCGAACCTTGGAACTTCTCCTTACGTAAGTAATGGATGATGCGCTTGCTAGGCTTTTTTGTGTGTTTCGGTCTCCAGACCTTTTTCATTCTCCTAGTCTTCTGCTATAATAACCAAGAATTAATTTTGTAACAGGTGTTTTTTTGTAAAAACAAGTTTCTTTCATTCCAAAAATAGAAAAAACTTGCTAATTATTGGTTAACCAGCAAACAGGATGATTAAAATATCTTGTTTTATTGAATAGCAGGAGGAAAATATGAAATTCCATTATCATTTATTGATCAATCCATCGGCAGGCAGTGGAAACGGCCATAAAGTAGCAGAAAAAATCTTGCCGATATTAAAAAACAAACATGTCAACTATACCCTTCATTACAGTGAATACAAAGGACATGATGCGGAGATTGCTGAAATTCTGGCAAAAGAAACATTAGTACCTTGGACAGAAGAACAGGAAACAATCGAAACTTTCCCTCTTTTGATCATCGTAGGAGGAGACGGAACCTTGCATCAGGTACTTGATACTTTCTATCAGATGGAAGTTGAATTTCCTGTCGCTTATATTCCAGCAGGCTCTGGAAATGATTTTGCTCGAGGAGCGGGACTTCCTAAGAATCCTAAAAAAGCACTTCAGCTGATTTTAGCAGCTCAATCACCAGATAAAGTCCATATAATGGCTTATGAAGAAAAAATAAGTGAAAAAAAAGGAATAGCTGTTAATAATTTTGGTATTGGATTAGACGCAGCTATCGTCCACGCGACAAATCATTCTTCTACAAAAGAACGATTGAACAAATACAACTTAGGTTCTTTTTCGTATTTGTTCTCTATTCTCCGGACTTTATTTACTCAAAAAGGATTTCCAATTCTAGTGGATGCAGGAGGAAAGCAGTTAAGTTTTTCAAATGCATTTTTATGTACAGCAACGAAGCATCCTTTTTTTGGAGGAGGAATCGCAATCGCTCCAACTGCAGATGCGACTAAACCAGTCATTGATTTTGTCATGGTCGAACGAATCAATATTTTTAAAATCATATGGCTTATCCTTTTACTTATGCAGAAAAAACAATTGAAATCGAAATATTTCCATCACTACACAACAAACAGATTACGAATCGTTTCACCAACGCCGCAATATGGTCAAGAAGATGGAGAAGATGTCGCTCCTCGTCCTTTTGATCTGCAATTTTCTACAAAAAACCAGTTATTTTTCAAGTAGTTTCGAGTTTGTAGAAAAATTTTGTGGAAATGCCTGTTCACATTTTTGCAAAAATTTGACTTCATACCAAGAAACTGTCTTTTGAACACCGTTTACCAAGACGGCATGAGCCTACAATTTCACTACAAGTCACCAAGAATAATTTCAAAAAGCGGATGAGGCACAAGTCGTGTCACATCCGCTTTTTAAGTGATCAATATTGCCGACAAATAGCGCATACGTATCGTCAGATTCTTTTATAATGTATACGGTGTAATGTTTTCCATACCAATCATTGGATCTACTAATTTCTGATTAATCGCTTCTGCAGTAAGAACGAACTCCTTGGGAACAGCAGGTTCTATCTCTTCTTTCTTTTCTTCTACAACCGATGAAGAAAATAGATCTGGTTCCACTGTTTCCATTACTTGGTTTTTCGATTCATTCGTTCCACTGTCGTCTTTTATAGGTAACTTTTCTTTTATGTCCTGCGACTCTTTTGTATAGGTCCCATCTTCAAATGGATCATTTCCAATCAAAGAATCTTCATAAGCTGCTAGTTTTGTCCGCAGAGTGATAGTCATTTTTCCATTATCGATGATTCTTGATTTCAACGTAGTCATTCGGCTTGCCGATTCATTCGCTACACAAGTGGCATACGCTTGCTCTTCCCCTAACAAAATCAACAGTTCCTTACTCCGAGTAACAGCCGTGTAGAGTAGATTGCGCTGAAGCATTCGCTGATATTGATGAACCATGGGCAAAATGACCATTTTGAATTCACTGCCCTGTGATTTATGGATCGAACAACAATAAGAAAGAGTAATTTTATTCCACTCGTTTCTTTTATAAGTGACCTCATTTGCATCAAACTGGATAACTAATTCATCCACTTTATCTTCCGAATCTTTTGCCAAGATAATCCCCGAGATTTCTCCCATATCTCCATTGAATACATTCAATTCAGGAGTATTGACTAACTGGAGTACTTTGTCTCCTATCCGATAAACGGTGTCGTTCCAATGTACTTCCTTTTTCCCAGGTCTCCCTGGATTGAATATCTCTTGCATCATTTTATTTAACGCGTCGATCCCTGCTGGTCCCCGATACATTGGTGCTAATACTTGGATATCTTGTGCACGGAATCCCTTATTTTTCGCTTTTTCCACAATTTTAGAAATCAAGGGTTCAATTTGATAAGCATCGCTTCGGAAATAGGAACGATCTTTTTGATTCTTTGTGAAATCTTTTGGTAGACGTCCTTCTTTGATTTCATGGGCAAGAGGAATAATACTAGAACCATCACCTTGTCGATAAATCTGATTGAGTTCCATTTTAGGAATTTGTTCGATTTCCAAAAGGTCATGTAGCACTTGTCCAGGACCGACAGAAGGAAGCTGATCTTTATCCCCTACTAGAATAACCTGCATATTCGTCGGAATCGCTTTGAATAATGTGTTAGCCAGCCATGTATCGACCATAGACATCTCATCAACGATCAAAAGTCCGCCTTCTAATTCTTTCGTGCTGACTGAAGGTGTTTTTTCCCGTCCATTCAGCCCAAGTAAACGATGGATTGTACTGGCAGGCAGACCTGTTGTCTCGTTCATTCGTTTAGCTGCCCGGCCAGTAGGTGCTGCAAGCAGAATAGGAAAAATTTCTTGGGTATATTTTGACGGATCCAATTCCAGACCATTCAACTCTGCAAAAAGATTGACGATCCCATTGATCACAGTAGTTTTCCCCGTACCTGGTCCTCCTGTTAAAATAAATAGAGGAGAACGGATGGCTTCAGCGATTGCTTGTTCTTGCGAAGGTCCATACTGTATACCAAATATTTTTTCGATACGCCGAATATTTTTCTGCACTTCTTTTTCAGGATAATGGATTTCTTTTTTACGGCTGAGCAGACGTTGGATGGAATTGCCGATACCCCATTCAGAAAAATACAAACTGTTTTCGTAAAGATTCGTTTCTTCTTGCTGGATTTTTCCTTCTTCAACAAGCTGGATAATCACAGTAGCAACCTGATCAGGCAGAATTTCTATTGGACGACTTGTTTCTAAAATACGGATGGTTTGCTGAAGCAATGTTTCCGCCGGTACGTATGTATCTCCTGTTTGAACAGCATGCTGAAAAATCTGATGCAAGATGGCTGCTCGGATTCTTCTAGGTGAATCTGCTGCAATACCGATTTGTTCGGCTAGATTATCTGCGCGTTTGAACCCGATTCCTTCTATGTCTTCGACTAGCTGATACGGATTTTCTTCGATGATATCCAAAGACTCGTTCTTATAGGTCTGATAAATACTGAAAGCTAACTGACTACCGAATCCATAACGATTCAATCCCATGATTACTTGATCCATCCCGTGATTTAGACGAATCGTTTCAGCAAGCATTTCTCTTTTTGGCTTCGTTAAACCAGCGATTTGTTTTAATACCGAAGGATCAGCAATGATTTTTTCGATAGCATCTTCTCCCAGCAACTCGACGACTTTCTCTGCTGTTTTCTTACCGATCCCAGGGAATTTTTCGCTGGAAAGATAAGCTACGATCCCATTCGCAGTTGTTGGTTTTTCTTGCTCATATCTTTCGACTTTAAGCTGTCTTCCGTATTTAGGGTGATCCACTAGTTCTCCATAAAAACGATAGGTCTCATTTTCTTGAATATCGCCAAAGCTTCCGGTAACTACAATCTCTTTTTCACGGTAATCAGCTGTAGTTTCGCTGATGTGTACCAAAAGCACTTTGTAAAAATTACTAGGATTTTGAAAAAAAATCGCGGCAACTGTACCAACGAAATAAGGCATTTCTTCTGGCTGCATCGGAAGCCGCCTCCTTCTTCTATAGTAAAGGTTCTGGTGCTGTTTCAGTTCCTAAAAAATCTGTTTGGTTCCATACTTTCAGTTTATACGGCAATAATTTGCAAGGCTCTTCAGTCTCTAAAATCGTCAGGCTGCTATTGAACAAACCGCCCATTTCCCGCAACTCACTTAGCTCTTTCCCTGTCATCCATTGAATGGCAGCAGTTAATGAGGCCCCATGACCTACGAATAAAAGAGGTCCGTTTTTATGTTGAGCAACCGCATCCGCTACAACAGTTTCAATACGTGTGATTGCTGATTCAATCGTTTCTCCATGAAAAGGAGAAGGATCATATAGATCTAAGTGATTACGCAAATTCGGCAAATTCTCTGGGTATTTCTGATACATTTCATCGATTGATTGTCCTTCTAAAGTACCTAGCCCTAGTTCTCGCAGTTTATCTGTATAGAAAATCTCTACCGGACTAGCAAGCTCTTTGTTGATACCTTCTGCTGTATCGCATGCTCGTTTTGCTGTACTGGAATAAATTGCTTTAAAAGGAACATATTTTACTTTTTTCCCAAATGCTTTGATTTCTTCGTAACTTTGAGGCAAAAGCGGAGAATCGCCATTGCTCCCTTGAAAACGTCTTTCCTGATTCCATTGTGTCTTCCCATGTCGGGTAAAATATAGTTCCATACGCAGCAAACTCCTGTCTTTCTTTTATTTTACTCTATAATAAACTGTCTAATCCAGCTTGTCATTTTCATAATGGTGCGTTAATTCTAAATTAGGGAATCCTTGCTGACGAAGTGCTTCGTACACAATCATTGCAGCTGTATTCGATAAATTCAATGAACGAACATGCTCATCATTCATAGGGATGCGCAAACACTTTTCCTCGTTTTCGCGCATAAACGCTTCTGGCAAGCCAGTTGTTTCCTTTCCAAATAAAAAGAAGTGCTCTTCTCCATCAGCAAAATTTTCTTCACTGTATACCTTATGAGCAAATTTTGAGATCAAGTGTAGTTTACGATCACCTAAAAATGTTAAAAAAGCTTCTAAATCACTGTGATAAGTAATATTTACATCGTTCCAATAATCTAACCCTGCTCGTTTCAGGTGTTTGTCATCCGTTGAAAAACCTAGGGGCTCAATTAAATGAAGCGGCGTATTCGTGGCCGCACACGTACGGGCAATATTTCCGGTGTTTGCAGGTATTAACGGTTCGAATAAAACGATATGATTCATCAGGATCATTCCTCTCATATTTATGTTCGTTTCTATTTTCTGACAATTTGATTTTTGCATAAAAAAAAACGTATCAACTCGGTGTCAGTCACTGCGAGTCGTTACGTTAGTGAAGCTCTTCTCACTAACTTTTATCAGAACAGGAACCTGATAAAAACCAATGAAAAAACAACTTGTTGCTACTATAACACCCTCAACTTACTTTTGCAACCTCTACTCTTTAAAAACTACTAGAAAACCGTTTTCTCTTAGTTCCTTTTAATAATTCTATGTCAATTGTAATCTTTTTCAAAGGATTCTTGTACAAGTCTGCTTTGATTTCCTCCTCGACTTGCCACTCTAAGGGCGACATTGCTAAAAGATCTTTTCGATTTTCTTCTGGTATCTCAAATTCATAAGTCACACGCTGACGTTCAGTTAGTTTCATCGATTCAGTAAACTTTGCGACTACACGATCATTAGAATAACTTTGCTTTTCAGGTTGATTCGGATAAAAAGCCTGACGCAGTTCTTTTAAATAATTTTCTTGCGGCACTACCTTCAGCACCTCTCCATCTTCTGACAGTACACGTTGGAATTCTTGGTAATGAGAAGGCGAAAAGATATTTAAGATCGTGTTAAATGTCTGATCAGCAAATGGCAAATTGGTCAAATCCGCTACACACCAAAATGCCTCGACAGATTGTTCCGTAGCTGCATAGACCCCTTCTTTTGAAATATCAAATCCAACAGCAGTTTGAATCTTTTTCAATTTTGAAAGTTCATTCAAGAAGCTTCCTTCTCCACAGCCGACATCTAATAGCGAGATTTCATTAGGCAGATACTGTGCGATAGTCTCAATAACGGGCTGATACATGCCTGATTGGATCATTCTACGCCTTGGAACGAACATTTCTTGATCATATTCTGTTTTAACCGCGTGGGATAAAAAGTAAAGTGTTCCTTTTTTGGACAGATCAAAACGATGATTATTTTTGCATATCAAGCCATTATCAGACTTTTCTACCTCTTCTTGGCAAACTGGACAGCGGAACAGCTGATGTTTTTCTGCCAAAAACTGGCGTCCTCGGTCAATTTTTTTTAACATAGTTCCCCCTCATTTCTGTTTTATCTTACCGTTAGATGCTCACTTTGGCAACTGGTAAAAATATGATACAATGCCTAGAAGAAAGCGAAAGACAAAGGAGAAGATCAGATGATCAAAGAATTTTGTGCTGAAAACTACACATCTATTCCTCTGGCAATTGCCAGAGGAGCTAACCGAATCGAATTATGTGACAACTTAGCGGTCGGCGGAACGACCCCAAGTACTGGTGTGATCGAAGAAACATTAAGTTACGCAGGGGAAAAAAATATCCCTGTAATGACGATTATCCGTCCTAGAGGGGGCAATTTTGTCTATAACGATATCGAATTGAAAATTATGCATACTGATTTGATTGAAGCAAAGAAATTAGGGACGGATGGCGTAGTTTTTGGTTGTCTTACTCCCTCAGGATGGCTAGACGAAGAAGCATTGGAACTATTGATCGAAACCGCAGAAGGCGTACAGATCACCTTCCATATGGCTTTTGACAGTATTCCTGAAGAACGGCAATTTGAAGCAATCGATTGGCTAGCAGCGCACGGTGTTGACCGTATCTTAACGCATGGCGGCCCTGCTGATCAAACGATTGAAGAACATTTCCCACGGCTCAAAGAATTGATTGACTATGCAGATGGCCGTTTGATCATTTTGCCCGGTGGTGGCGTAACAGCAGCGAATGCAGCACATGTAGCTAAAGAATTAAACGTGAGTGAAGTCCACGGAACTAAAATCGTTGAACTTCAGCCATAATCTTATAAACAAAAAACATTGGCAACAAGTATACTGCTTGTTGCCAATGTTTTTGCTTTTTACATAAAATACCCCATAAATAAAGAGGCAATATTGAAATAAATCAGTACACTTGTCAAATCACTCAAGGTCGTGATAAATGGACCGCTTGCTACCGCTGGATCAAATCCTAGACGATCCATCAGCATCGGAATCAAACTACCTGCAAGATTCGCCACTGTTATCGCAAACAACATGGCCATCCCTATCACAAATCCTAAGATAAAATTATGTTTCCAAAAGCCCACGATCAGAAAAATCGTCATCCCTGTAACAGCTCCTGTTACGACGCCGGTCAAGACTTCAGCCAAAACAAGTCGGACAAACCCGTGATCTTTGTCATCAGAGATTGCAAGTCGACGGACAGCCACAGCCAGCGACTGGGTTCCAGCATTACCAGCTGTTCCTGTGATCAGCGAAATGAAGACCGCTAAAATGCTCGCTTCACTTACCAAGTCTTCATAATGACTGATCAAAGAAGCAGTAGACATACCTAAAAACAACAGAGTGATTAGCCAAGGCAAACGTCGAGATGCTGCCTTTACTGGATTTTCATTGATTTCTTCCACATTGACCCCGGCAAGTCCTGAATAATCGCTGGCAGCTTCATCATCAATAACGTCAATGATGTCATCAACTGTGACGATTCCCAACAAATGATCATCATAATCGGTAACAGGAAGAGCTAAGAAGTCATAATCCCTGAATGTTTGTGCCACATCTTCTTGGTCGTCGCCTACATGAACTGAAAGCACCCGCTCGCTCATCAGATCAGAAATCATAGCATCATCATCATTCACGATTAGGTCGCGTAGAGAAATAACCCCCACTAGTTGACCTTCTTGATTAACGACATAGATGTAATAGATTGTTTCAGCAACATCTGCTTCATTCTTCAGCACATACATCGCAGAGCGAACGGTTTGATTTGCTACGATCGAAACAAATTCAGTAGTCATGATTGCACCAGCTGTTTCGTCTTCGTAATGGAGCAATTCCTTGATTTCACTGGCATCGTCTGCAGACATCAAACTTAAATATTTAGCAATTTGCTTTTTATCTAACGTATTAAGCAAATCGACAGCATTATCTGTATACATCTCAGAAAGCATATCTGCTGCATAGCTAGGACGCATCTCATCCAGATATTCTTTCATATGTTCGTTGTCTTCTTCAATCACATCGAACATATCCGCTAATTCTTTAGGCGACAGATAGGAATAGATCAGCTGCCTGTTCTCTTCTGTAAGAGATTGGTAGAATTGCCCCTGCTCATAGATATGCATCTCTAAAAAACTGTTTCTGAATGCCTGAATATTATTTTCCCTTAAATCTTGAGTCAACTGGGCAAATCTTTCCTCTAATTCTTGATTTTCATCCAAACCAATCTCACCTCGCCTTATTCTTCAAACCGTCTCACAACTGCCTCCATGTCTGCGGCTAAAGGCTGCTTGAACTCTAGCAGCTCTTCTGTAAATGGGTGGTAAAAACGCAGATCATAACAATGAAGGGCTTGTCTTTTTATTCCCAGATCCATTCGTCCGCTATACATATCATCACCGAGCAGTGCACAGCCAATGGCGGAAAAATGAACTCTTATTTGATGTGTCCTTCCTGTATGCAGCTGGATATCAACTAACGCGATTTCTGTTAGTCGCTTCTCTATCCAGTACTCCGTCTGTGCAGAACGTCCTTCATCAGAGACCATTCGCTTCAGTAGCGAAGAATAATCTCGGGCAATCGGCAAATCGATATGACCATGTGCCGATAAATTTGAAAGCATTCCACTGACTAATGCCTGATATTTTTTTACAAACTTCTTTTCACGAAGTTGCGTGTCTAATTTTGCGTGCGCAAACCCATGCTTGGCAAAAAGCATCAAGCCAGACGTATCACGGTCTAGTCGTGTAACTACATGGATTACTTGGTTTTCGTACCCTTGTTTTTTGTAATAAGCCTTTACACGATTAGCCATTGTCCCATTTGGATGGTATTGGGCAGGAATGGACGAAACGCCTGCTGGTTTGTTTACTACCAGAACATGTTCATCTTCATACACGATATCGATCGGCGTTTCGTCCAAAAGTACGGTTTCATGTTCTCCTTCAGCAGGAATCACAATGGTTACCTTATCATCCTTGGCTAGAGAAAACAAGACATTTTCTACTTGATCATTGACTTTGATTTGACCGCCTTGAAATTTTATTTTCGCTAACAGACCTTTTGAGATCCCTTTTTCTTTTAAAAAATATTTTACCTGCTGAGAATGATCTTTCTCATAATCCCATGTAAACTGCATATTAATCCTCACCAATAAAGGCATCTTTCACGCGATGCCAAAAATGCATATGTCGATAAGAAGCAAAATGGATCCGTTCTTCTGCTATTCGATAATAAATAGAACGGATATCGGCTTTTGCGACATTCAATTGATCAACCGTTACAAGATAATCTTCTGTATTTTCCAATTTTATTTCTAACCACTCATCATGGGCAATCACGATTGGAGAACCCAAAGTACGAAACACTCGATTATTCAGCGAAGCAATCTCAGCCAATTGAAAGGCATTGATACTAGGATGGATCACTGCACCGCCGACACTTTTATTATAGGCAGTCGAACCAGTGGGTGTAGAAATCGTCAATCCATCTCCTCTGAAACTTTCAAACAATTCATTTTTAATGTATACATCGGCTACCATCGTACGATTGGCCCGTTTAATCGTTGATTCATTTAGTGCTAAAAAATGCTGATCAGGCGTTTCATCCAAATAACTGATCCGAACATCCAGCAAGGGATAGCTGACACTTTGTTCCAGATTTGTTCGCAAGCTGTCTACTAGTTCTTCCAGCTCGTAATCTCGCCAATCAGTATAAAACCCTAAATGACCTGTATGCACGCCTAAGAAACGCACATCATTCAGACAATGACTGTAGTGATGAAATGCCGATAATAATGTGCCATCTCCACCAATTGAGATGACCAACTCTGGTTCATGATCATCTCTCTGGATCCCAGCTTGTTCTAATAGTGTGTTCAAGCGCTCAGCCACTTCTATAGTCTTTGCTTCTTTATTGTGAACGATCGCTACTTTCATCCCCTGCCTCCTCTCTTTCGCTTTCTTTCTTCAAAAGCGTTCGATAGTAGACATCATCTGATTTTCCTCTTCCATGGGAGAACAATCGCTGTGCTTCTTGGATTTCTTCACGGATACTGGACATCTCTTCATCCAGTTGATACGCAGCTTCTGCCGCACGCTGAAGTCGTTCGCTCATTTCTTCTGGAAAAACGCCTTGATATTTATAATTCAGCGAATGCTCGATCGTTGCCCAGAAATTCATCGCAAGGGTCCGTATTTGGATTTCCGCCAAAATTTTCTTCTCACCACTGATCAGCTGTACAGGATACTCGATCACCAGATGATACGAACGGTAGCCGCTTGCTTTCTTATTAGTGATGTAATCCCGTTCTTGAAGAACTTTCATGTCTTTTCTTTTACGGATAATCTCAACAACTTGATGGATATCTTCTACAAACTGACACATGATCCTTAAGCCGGCAATATCAGACATTTCTTCTTCTAAGCGTCCCATTGGAATATGACGTAACTGTGACTTTGTTACGATACTGTCAACTGGTTTGACTCTCCCAGTGACAAATTCAATTGGAACATGACGATTTTGTTCACGAAACTGTTTACGGATTCCCCGCAGTTTCACTTTCAATTCTGATACAGTTTGTTCATATGGTGCTAAAAATGCTTCCCAATCTCGTTCCATAGCTGATACCTCTACTTCATTAACATTCATTGTTTATTCTACCATATATGCAAAGTTTTTTCGTACTCTTGAGTTATGCATTGACCAAAAAAAGAAAATTAGGCAAAATAGACAAAAAGGAGTCGATCAAATGACGCAAATGCTTGAAATCGAATATAAATCTATGCTGACAAAGCAAGAGTACGAGATATTCATCGCTCACTATCAATTAACAGATAATGATTTCCGTGTACAGACTAATATTTACTTCGATACCGTTGATGAACAGCTGAAGAAACAAAATTGTGGCCTACGAATCCGTTTCGTTGGTCATCAAGCTGAATATACATTAAAAACACCTGCTGAGGAAGGTCGTCTCGAAACGACGGATACCTTTGTAACAGAAGAAGCAGAAGCATTCATCTTTCAAAAACGTTTGCCTCGCTCAGGCGCAGTTTTTCAAAAACTTTCTGATTTGAATATCGATCCTGCTTCATTGATCCAAACAGGAAAGCTTACAACAAAACGGGCTGAGTTCCCCATTAAAGAAGGACTTTTAGCTATCGATGAAAGCTGGGGAGACAATCTTCACGATTTTGAACTAGAACTAGAGGTAGTGGATGCATCTGCGGGAAAAATTGCTTTTATAAATTTTTTAAAACGTTTTTCTTTGCCTTATCGTCCTGCTAAGAACAAGATTCAACGTATGCTTGAGGCTAAAAATTAGAAACCTTTCATTTTCACGAGGCACTTGAGTTCATTTTTTTACTTTTTTCTGTTAAGTTATAGGATGTGAAAGAATCTAGTCACTAGTTGTATAGAATCTATTTTGGGGGAGATTCATATGATCGAAATCTATTTATTTGTTAATCCTTTAGGGGAATATTGTTTCAAAATGGAGCAACAGTTATTACAATTTATTGAAGAAGAGTACGGAACACCATCAAAAGAAAAGATGCAATTTCGCTTTCTTCCTTTGGTCAATTTGCAGACAATTGGGGATGTCATGCAACAAAAAGGAATTTCTCAAAACAATCTTGAGAAACGCAACCACTTATTCTCAACGACTTATTCTGCCGCATTAGACTGCAAAGCGGCTCAATTCCAAGGAAAGAAAAAAGGCCGCCATTTTTTGATCAAACTGCAAGAAGCAGTCGGCTGCAATAACATACCATATTCTCATGCACTTGCTGAATCGATATTTGAAGAGATTGGCGGCGATTTGAATATGTTTAAAGAAGATCGGCAATCTGACTTTGTTAAAGAAGTATTCTTTTCCGATCAAAAAATTGCTCGAGAAATGGGCATCACGAAACATCCTTCCGCAGTCGTTTACAATTACGCTTGCGATCGTGATTTTGGTGTTTTAGTAGAAGTAGAAGGCACAAGCAGCCTTTGGAGAATCAAAGAGCTGTGTAAAACAACAGATAACTCGTATCAAGTTTTTAATGGTGAACATTTACATACAAATGATTCTCAGTTCCATTCACGAACTAGCCATTTACACTTGCTTTCTAATTAAAAAAATACGTCGACTCCCTTACAAGAGAGCCGACGTATTTTTTTCGTTTCTATTCGAAAAAATCAAAAATCTTATAAACGATCAATCAATTCTTCTAATTCGTTTAGTCGTTGTTCAAACATCGACATTGCATCTTCGATATACGCAGCCTGTGTCATATCTACTCCTGCTTTTTTCATCACTTCAACAGGATAATCACTGTTACCAGCTTTTAGATAAGCCAAATAGTTCTCTAGCGCATCTGGTTCCTGACTAAGTATTCTTTTCGCCAACGCTGAAGCAGCAGAAAAACCAGTCGAGTATTGGAAGACATAGTAATTATAGTAAAAATGCGGGATCCGTGACCATTCAAATTTGATTTCTGGGTCTTCTTCGACTGCCGGACCATAATATTTTGCATTCAATTTACCATAACTATCACTTAGATATTCACTAGTCAATGGCACACCTTTTTCATCTTCCGTATGCATGAAGTGCTCGAATTCAGCAAATTGTGTCTGGCGGAAAACTGTTCCTTTAAATCCATCCAAGTAATGGTTGAGCACATAAGCTCGGACGCGAGGGTCTTTTTCTGTTTCCAATAAATATTCTGTTAGGATATTTTCGTTCGTTGTCGAAGCTATTTCTGCTAAAAAGATGGAGTAGTCACCGTATACATAAGGTTGGCTCGATCGTGTGAAATAACTGTGGACACTATGTCCCATTTCGTGGACAAGCGTAAACAATTGATCCAATGTATCATGCCAATTCAATAAAATATATGGATTTGTGTCATAGCTTCCCGAAGAATAGGCACCACTTCGTTTTCCTTTATTTTCGACAACATCGATCCAACGTTCAGAGAATGCTTTTTCTACAATAGTCATGTACTCTTCGCCCATTGGCTTCAGTGCTTCCAAAGCTTTCTCTTTTGCTTCTTCATACGTAAAGGTGATTGGAGCTTCTCCTAAGACCGGTGTATAAAGATCGTACATGTGCAGTTTTTCCACTTCTAATAAACGTTTCCGTAATTCCATATATCGATGCAGCAAAGGCAAATGCTTGTTTACTACATCTACCAAAGTGTCGTATACACTTTCAGGAATGTGATTATTGCTCAAAGATGCTTCTCTGGCAGAGCTGTAATTACGAACTTTTGCTTTAAAATTATGTCCTTTTATATGCGTACTTAAAGTAGAAGCAAACGTATTTCTAAATTGCTCATAAACACTGTACAACCCTTTAAATGCGGCTTCGCGAACACTTCGATCCGTGCTTTCTAGCAACTGACCGTACACACCATGAGATAATTGGACTTTTTCACCATTCTCTCCTTCGATCGTTGGGAAAACTAAATCTGCATTATTCAAAACAGCAAATGTATCACTTGAAGCCTCAAAGATTTCTCCTGCTCCTGCAAGAAGCGATTCCTGATCGGCAGATAAAACATGGGCACGATTATCTACTATTTGCTGGATATAGTGACGATAGACTTCTAACTTCGGTTCTTCTTTGAAATATTGCCA
The DNA here is from genome assembly GCF_040887565.1 of Enterococcus sp. C46. Lineage (NCBI taxonomy): Bacteria > Bacillati > Bacillota > Bacilli > Lactobacillales > Enterococcaceae > Enterococcus > Enterococcus sp. C46. The sequence continues at coordinate 51,923 of NZ_JBFOGA010000009.1, read as the reverse complement.
AATCCGTTCATCTGATAACTGCAATATTTCTGGTTCAAACCAGGAAACAGCTTCACTAACCTTTGAAAACAAACTACTTGCTCTTGCATAAAGCGCTTGATATTCTGTATTCCCAGTATCTTGATCGTTTTTAAGGTGTGCATAGACATAAATGATTTCGGTTTGGCGATAAACACTCAACACAAATTCAATCGCATCAAGAAATTGAGAAGCGCCTTGATTAAGTGTTCCTTTATATTTTTCAGATTTTTTTAACTTTTCTGATAATTCTAGATATTTCTCATCAAATTCTTTGTCGCTTGAAAAGATCTTGGTCAAGTCCCAAGTTAAATTTTCAGGCAATTCTTCGCGTTTTGGCAACTGCTTTACTTCCATGAAATCCACTCCTTTTTATATCCTTTTGTCTCGGTCTTTCAAAATAGATCCTCGTCTCACATCCACATGTTACAGCGTCTGATTTTTCTACTAATCTATGTGTCTGCTTCTATCAATTTTAGCACAACTGAAACTTGTTTTACATAGAAAACCGGTTCCTGTTCTATTTTTATACTTACTATATTTTCCAAGAGGATAAATGTGTGCATTCATCAAAAAATTGCCGATAGACCATCTCTTCCTCAATCATAGGGAAAAGCCACTCCCTTTTATATTCTTTTACTTGGCAAAACCATGAGCTAAAATCAGGTACTTTCTGTTGCTTTAAGGATTCTTCGTACAACATTCGATAAAGAAAAACCTGTTCTCGTAAATAAAAGAAAAACCGACTGTTTTGATAGATCCACGGTGATAGATACAAAAGGTGCTTGTGACGCAAGTAGCACTGTTCTTGTATGGATACTGTATTTTTTTGTTTGTAAATCAGCTGGCGCGCCAACCACTTCTTCCCATCCTCGCTTAACTTGTCTGTTTTCTTCATCTGATTTATTTTGATCTCATTATTAGTAAATATTTTTTTAAGATCATTACCAGAAAAAGTCCAGCAGCTACTGAAAAAAGAAATGTGGCCTGATACAGTCTCTGTAATATGATGATATAAATAAAGTTTTTGGTTCTTAAGGTCAGCTTTCCAGCAATGTACCCCCCTTTTTCTATTATAATAGCAGCAACTTTTTTCTATCAATGAAAATTGCCGTTGTCCAAGAAAAGAATGACCAAGTATCCACCATACTTGGTAACCGTTGTTCAAATAATTTTTGGTTCTTTCAAAAAATCTCTGATGAGACAACCTAGAACATTGGATTTCTAATGCTAGATTAGCCAATAAAATATCTGGTCTCTGCCTCAATCTTGGCAAATAAGCTTCCAAAAATACAGGTTCTGCTGACTGTCCCAGCCAATCCATGAAACATTCCTTTAACTGCAAGTGTTCTTCTGATTCCCCCTCACTAAAAACCGAACAGTTTTCGGTTTTTCGATGGGCAAAATGAGCACATTTTTTCTTTCCCTTTTTCAAAACCACTCTTTTCCGACAACTACGACAATAATACATTTTCTCTTTTTCTGCATATTTAGCAGAACAGCATTCATGATATTCATTCATCGCAAGCAGCATTTTTCTCCCTCTGAACTTATTTACGTCTAGCCATTTATTTACACGAAAAAGAGCCATATCGATATATGATCGATATGGCTCTTACTATAATAGTGATTTATACAAAATAAAATTTCGTACGCTCGATAGCATTACGCGCCATCAGACACTTTCCATATTCATTCAATGTTTCTGGTGTACGATCGCTCTTTTCTGCAAACTCCAAAATTCGAGCAATCTGATTCTCTACATCCGCTTGGTTGAGATTCTCCATCCAGAAATGAACGACTAGGTAATAACGCTCTTCAAATAAGTACAAATCAGTCCAAGCAGACTCTAGTTCAACGTCTGTTGCCAGCTGGATCACTTGCTCAAAATCTTCAAAAGCAAAAATTGCTTGTCTTTCCTGTTCTTCTAGGGCGCTTCCAGATAATTCTTCTTCCGGATCGCTACCAATAATTTGCTGACGGAGAAATTCGCTCACGTCTTCTGAATCAACAGCAGAATCTTCTGATTGAGAAATTTCTTCATCTGGCAGGTTTTTACTGATAAACAGTTCTAATCCGTCTCCTTTTGGCAAAACTTGGAAAGTGACAGCTTCGCTTCCTCGGAACTCCTCTTCGATATCAACTTCTTCCAGAATACTATAAAAGAAATTTTCGATTCCTTTGTGATTGCCAAGTAAATCCAAAAATGAAACGCCCCGTTCTTCTAAATCTTCATGACCTATCAGTACACGGATCGTATTTTCATTAATGTGTTCCATTTCCATTTTGCTACACCTCACTTTGCCGCAATGTTCAATATAGATTCATTGTAGCGAAATCAGCTTAAATGTAAAGAAAAAAAATCCCGCTGTTAAGTGAATTTAATAAAACCAGCAGATTTTTTCAATCGTTCAAGCTATCTTATTTAACTATAACATTTTTGGGAGATGAATACTATATAGCCGACTTTTTAGCTAATCAATCACTTCTGTTTTTCATACCATGACCACTCTCACACCCTTTTTTGTGCCCACAATAAAGAACACTATTTATAAAAACAAAAAAACTTGGAAAAACTATCATCGTAATAGTTTTTCCAAGTTTCATTTTATCTTCTATAATCCAGCCATCAATTGTGCTTGACGCAATTCTAATTGTCGTACATCGCGCGGCAGGAATCGACGAATCTCATCTTCATTAAAACCAACTTGTAGACGTTTATCATCAATCATGATTGGACGGCGAAGCAATCCAGGATTGTTTTGCACAAGTTCCAATAGTTCTTGTAACGGCAGATCATCTAAATCCATGTTCAGTTTTTGGAATACTTTGGAACGTGTCGAGATGATTTCTTCTGTTCCGTCTTCTGTCATTTGTAAAATCGCTTTTAATTCAGAACTGTTCAATGGTTCTGAAAAAATATTACGTTCAACAAATGGAATCTGATGTTCTTGCAACCACGCACGAGCCTTTCTGCAGGAAGTACAACTTGGGGAAGTATATAATGTTAACAACGTGCACCACTCCTTTTCGTGATAAGAATCACTTTTTTGTAACAGAAGATCATAATAATCTCCCATCTGTTTCTATTATACATAATCAACTTTTAAATAGCTACCTTTTTTTCATAATTTTTTTAAAAAAATGAAAGTTATCTAAGGTTAATATACAGTAAAACCAGCGTTCTTGCTTTTTCTATCATTTAAAAATTAGAGTTTTCAAATCTAATTCAAATTTTACAAGACGATGAAACAGCCAATAAAACTGTACTATTATTTTATCTAGAAGCACAAATGAAACCGATTTCTTAAGATTTTTTATGTTTTTTATTTCTTTGATAGTAATGTTTCTTGTCATTTTAGATAATATTGTTCTTTATTATAACGCTTATTTTCTCTGTTATATAAGCACAATATTTTAAAGCAATGATTACTAGATAAAATTTACTATAAACAAATAAACTAAATAACGTTATTTTATGTTTGAATAGTTATATTGAGACTGTATTAAAAAAATAAACCTTTCGAAAATTCCTCAGAGATTGCATTAAAATAAACCCACCGAGTTACACAATAATGATTAATTTGTTCATCAAACCTATTGACGTGTTTCATGATTTTTAGTGAAAAAAACTGAAATCTAAAAACCTTATTCTGTCAAGGAAACAGAAATATAGTAAGAAAAACCTTTATTTATCAGCTTTTTTAGATAATTTTTTCTGTTACAATAGTCAAGGATTTGTGAAAAAATCAATGAAAACCGAAAGGCGTGTAAAATTTTGATTAAATCAGTTGTGTTTGATGTTGATGATACAATGTATGATCAGCAGCAGCCATTTCGAAACGCGGTAAAAAGAGTCGTGCCGCTTGTTTCAGATGAAGATATGCATCCACTATATATCCGCTTCCGTCATCATAGTGATGAAAACTTTCCAAAAGTAATGGCAGGAGAGTGGACGCTAGAATATATGCGAGCACATCGAATCAGCCAATCACTAAAAGATTTAGACTACCCTCACATCACAGAAGAAGAAGGTCTCCTATTTCAAAAAATTTACGAGGAAGAACTTGATAATATCTGTTTGCATGAGGAGGTCAAAAAAACACTTGACTTCTTGAAGGAAAAAAATGTCCCATTAGGAATTATCACAAATGGACCGACTGACCATCAGACAAAAAAATTAAAACAACTTCAATTGAACAATTGGATTCCTTCCCACAACATGCTGGTTTCTCAAGCAACAGGGTTCCAAAAACCAGAAAAAGAGATTTTTCAGCTTGCTGAGAAAGAATTTCATATGCTTCCAGGAGAAACTCTATATGTTGGCGACAATTATGACAATGATGTTCTAGGTGCAAAAAGTGCCGACTGGCAAGCACTTTGGTTCAACCATCGAGAACGCAAAATCGACCAGACTCCTATTTGCGATATCGAAATTTCTTCTTTTGATCAGCTGTTAGAAACAATGAAGACAATCTTTGCTTAACTCCTATAAATAAAAACAAAAAATAATAGCAAGGAAATCGGGTTAAAACGGAAACCCAACTTCCTTGCTATTTCTTAAATCAACTAAACACCTGCTTTTTTCGAAAGATCTTCTTATCCATTACTGAACGATTGTTTCGAATCTCTTACTTCTCAATCTCTCCTACACTTAAGATCATGCGGATATCTTCTTCAGTCAGTTTTGTCAGCTGTTCTTCATTTCCTTGGATCACTTTTTGGAACAGTTCGCGTTTTTCTTGTTGGAGCGAATCCATTCGTTCTTCAATCGTTCCTTCAGAAATCATACGCCACACTTCTACCACATTTTTCTGACCGATTCGATGCGCACGACCAGCAGCTTGTTCTTCAATTGCAGGGTTCCACCAAAGGTCATACAAGATGACCGTATCTGCTCCTGTCAAATTCAGTCCCGTTCCCCCGGCTTTTAAAGAAATCAGGAAAACATCTTTTTCGCCTGCATTAAATGCATCTACCATACTTAATCGATCTTGCGGTTTTGTACTGCCTCTTAAATAAAATGTTGAGATCCCCAGCTCGGCTAACTCTTCTTGTAAGATAGTAAGCATACCTGTAAATTGAGAAAACAGCAGAACTCTGCGTTTGTTCTCTTTGGCAGCGACTAATAGATCTTTTACTTGTTCGAGTTTGCCAGAATCGCCTTGGTAATCTTCAATAAACAGACGAGGATCGCAACAAATTTGACGCAACCTTGTCAGACCTGCTAGTATCCCGATCCGGTTTTTCTTGAATGCTTCAGAATCCATTGACGAGATTTCTTCACGCATTTGACGCAAGTAAGCTAAATAAACGGTCTTTTGTTCTTCTGTCAGTGCAGAATATAGATTCATTTCTGTTTTTTCTGGTAAGTCTTTCAACACAGTTTGTTTATCTCGCCGTAAAATGAACGGTCGGATCATTTGCGCAATTTCTTCTGCGGCAAGTTCTCTGAATTTTGTTTTGGTTGGGAAAAATCCTGGCATGATTGTTGCAAACAACGACCACAATTCTTCTAAATTATTCTCGATTGGTGTCCCACTTAATGCAAATCGCTGAGGCACAGCTAATTCTCTCAATGCTTGAGCAGTTTTCGTACTACTATTTTTGACCATTTGCGCCTCATCAAGGATCAAATAATCAATTTTTTGTGATTGGTAATCAGCTAAATCTTGTCTCAAACTGGCATAAGAGGTCACTCGAATATCTGTGTCTTTAGCCAGCAATTCTTCCCGTTCTTTTTTATTCCCATTGATTACTTGGATACTCAAAGAAGGAGCGAATTTTTTTACCTCTGCCTGCCAGTTGTAGATTAAGCTGGCCGGCGCTACGATCAAAGCAGAAAAGCTTTCCCGTTCTTCTTTTTCCGAAAGTAAAAAGGCAATCGTCTGCAGTGTTTTCCCAAGTCCCATTTCATCGGCTAAGATACCGCCAAACTGATAATGGCCCAACATCTTCAACCATCGGAACCCTTGCTTCTGATACTCTCTCATCTTTGCATTCAATCCTTTGGGAAGTTGTGCCTGATACCCTTCTGGATGAATGAGATTTTGGACCATCGTATGAAACGATTCGCTAAAAGTAGCATTGCTTTTTTCCAATTGATTTTGAATGATCAGTCCTTGATTCTTAGGTACATGGATCGTCCCTTCTTCTGAACGTATTGACTCCCGTAATTGTTGCAATACTTGGCTTGTTTGTTGGAATTCCTCTGAATCAAAAGAAAGAACCTGTCCGTTTTCCAATGTATAAAAAGCATCGTTTCGCAACAAGCTTTGCAGTACATGATCAATCTCTTGCTCTTCTATCCCCGATACGTCGAATCGAATATCAAGCCATGAACCAGTCTCGGTTACTTCGATTTGCGGTTGATGTTTATGCGCATCTAAATACAACTCTCGCAACTTTCTGCCAAGTCTGACTTCACCAAACTGACGGAAAACAGATAGTTCTGTACGGAAAAAGGCATACAGTTCCTCCCCGCTTGGCAACGGACGCTCATAGCCAGTTTCATTTTTCTGGTAGCGATACATCCTGAATAAATCAAGGACTCGTTTCTCTTCAGCTCTGTCACGCAGCACCTGAAAGTCCTGATTGGCCGAGACCTCATGTTTTGGATCGGTCGAATAGATGACTTCGCCATAAACGAAATCGACTCGAGCTTGGATTTTTCCTTTGGCTTTTCGGAAAAAGAAAATAAATTCGACTGGAATATCCGCTACTTCCTTTTCTACTTCAGAGGCAACCACTACGTCTCCAATCTCCGAAAGAAGAGGAATGATTTCTTTAAACAAGGCCGGTAGTTCTTTTTTCTTGAATATTACTTCTGGTTTCTCCAATCGGCGAATCAATTGTTTCCAAGTTTGATAAACTGTTTGTTGATGTTTCGTTAGAGAATAGAATACTCCCTGGATAAGTCCCCACTGATAATGCATAAAGAAAAAATCAAAATCATTCAATGCTTGCAATAAATAGTCTTCTTCCTGTTTTTCCACTTTGAATGATAAAGGCTTGTTTTGATCGGAAAATTGGATTCCTTGATCGTTTTGTCCATTTATTTGCAGATGCAAACGTGTCGTCTGATTCATCTGTTCTAGCAGGAAGCGGGCTTGTTCTACTGGGAGAAGCAGGTATCTTTTATCTAGTTTCCCTTTGACTTGCAAGCCATTCGTGCCTAATAATTGATGCGTTTGGGCACTTCCTGCAAGGTGAGCGAGTATTTTTTGATCTTCTTTTTGAAAAGCCCGTTTATCTAGACGAAACTGATACTGCTTATTGACTGTGTAGGTTTCTTTTTCTGTGTAAGCCTGTAAAAAATCATAGATGTTTTTTACGATATATGTCTTTTTCGGCGATGCCAAAGAACCGATGCGTAAGTAAAGCGCCAAAATAGAAAGCTCTGGATGATACTGATTTGTCTCAATCGTTTCTACTTGGTATTCAATAATCAAGGGTTGCACCGCTTGAGGATTTTTTTGTGTTTTTAGACGAGAAAAACCTTTTGCAATGATTTCTCCTTCACTTGTTGTTTTTACCGGTTCTAACATCGGCTGGTCTTTTTTCATGATACGAGATAGATTTTTCGACCGTAAGTAAAGTTCCACAGCAACTGTATGCTTACAATATTTATGTTCCTCCCAATATGGACATTGGCAGTAATCTATCTCTTTTGCTGTCCCATCCAAATCAACCATGTACAATTCACTGCCCAAGACTTCTGCATGCCACACGTTTTCTTCTTGGTCAGGGACAACCGATAACACTCGGCCTTCTTGCAAGTATTGACGCCCACGTGCAATGACTTTTTCCGGAATACTCCATTTCATAGTTACCAATCTCCCTTTTTATCCAAGTTGATAGCGTATTTTGCTTTGTCCGCTACCTTCTGTATCAATTCTTATTTGCTGTAATACTCGTTCTTTCAATTCTCTTACATGGCTAATGATTCCAATCATTCTTCCTTCACTTTCAATCGTTTCTAAAGCTTCCATCGCCATTTCCAAAGCTTCTTCATCTAATGACCCAAAACCTTCATCAATAAACAATGCATCGATTGCTACCCCACCAGCTTGTGTCTGGATCACATCCGCAAGGGCTAATGCTAAAGAAAGTGCTGCAATAAAACTTTCACCGCCAGACAGCGTATGCGCGCTTCGAGACATGCCTGCCTGATCATCATAGATATTGATTTCTAATCCGGTTTTCCCTCGATAACTGCCGATCGTATCCGCTAGTTCAAACTGATAACGATTTTTCGTTAAACGTTGGAGATGATCATTTGCTACTTGTAACACTTCTTGTAGATAAACTTGAAGCACATACCGTTCTAAACTAGTTTTCTTAGGATTTTCTCCGTTGAATGTTTGCGAAAGTTGCTGTAATTGCGTAAGTTCATCTAATTGCGTCTGGCTTGCGTGATAAATCGAAAGACATTCATCGTAGATTTTCTGGTTATTGATTTTTTGTTCTTGTAAACTGTATATCTTTTCTTGCTTTGTTTCGATCATCTCTCTTATCTCTTCCAATTGCTGGCTGATCTCTTCTGTATCTGGAACTATCTCCGTCAGCTGGATATTTTCTAATTGACGTAGTCGGTCAGCTGTCACTAATTGTGCTTCATGATAAGTAGTGATTATGCGCTGGTTCTCTTCGTATTGTGCTTGCTGTTGTGCGAATGCACAGACTTCCTCAGTTGTTGAAAAATACGCTTGGGTTTCCAGCTTTTCAGCTATTCTTTGCTGTTCTTTTTCTATTTTTTCATCTGTTTTTTCTATTTGTTCCTGTTGAAGATCAAGTTGTGTCCGAAACATATGCAGATCTTGCAACAATTGCATTCCTGCTTTCTGTTCAGCAGCGAGTTGGTTCGAGTCTTCTTCTAACCGTTTTTCAAGTTGTCGTATCTCTTCTTCTAAACAGTTGCTATCCGTATCTTGTAATTGTTTTTCTAAACTTTTGATTTCGCCTTGCAGTTGTTGAAGCTGATTATTTTTTGCTGTCTGTTGCTGCTTGTAGACAGCTAATTGCTGCTCAATCTTTTCTACTTGTTGGCTTATTTCTTCTAGTTCTGCTCTTGCATTGGCTATCTTGCTTTTTCGTTTATCTAAAGATTGTTCGACTACTGTAAGAGCAGTTGTTGTTTGTTCTGTTATCGCAGGAAATGCCTGTTGTAAAGCCTGTTGTAAGTGTTTTTCTTGTCCAGCTAGTTGTATATTCGTTTCCATGATTTTTTGTTCTAAATCAGATAATTGCTGTTGAAGATTATTTTCATGTGCTTCATTTTTGGCAATGATTTGCTGGGTTCTTTCTACAGCTGACTCAGCTTCTGCCAGTTGTTGCTCTACTTTCAAGATATCTTCTTTATTTGGCTGTTCATGTTTTGATTGTTGTACGGGATGTTCTGTCGACCCACAAACCAGACATGGTTCCCCCGGACGCAAGAAAAGCTGAAGACGAGCAATTTGCTGCTTTGCCCATTGGCTTTTCAGCTGTTCTGCTTGTTCTATCTGTTGTTTCAATCGCTGATTATTTTTTGTTGTTTCTTCGGCTGCTTTTTTGAGCTCTTCTCTTATCTGTTCGAGTGATTCGATGCTTTTTGTTTTTTGTTGTTTTATTTCCTGCTGTTTTTCATCTAGATATTTTAACTGTCCAAAAGCAAGACGATCTTCCTGCAGTTTTTCCTGATCTAATAAGATTTCTTGAAGAAATCGAGTTCTTTCCTGATAAATAGCCTGTTTTTGATGTAGCTTTTCGGCGTTCGTTTCTTCTTTATCTAATGAATGTTTTAATTGTTCTGCTTCTTGTTTTTTACTACGCAAGGCTTCGACAATCGGTACCATCATCTGTTTGTTTTGCAATTGTTGAGCAGCTTCTTTGATTTTTGTTTGCCGATGTATGCGGTCTGTTTCATTTTTTTGCCACTCTTCATAATGTTGCGTAGTCATCGCTAGTTTCTTTGTTTGTTCATTGCTTTTTTGTGACAGTTCTATTTTTTCAGCTTTTATTTCTTTCAGGTGCTGGATTGGTTCAATTAAGCGTTGTGTAAATTCATAATACCCAATCCATCGTTTCTTTTCCTCTATTTCGTCTTTTTGAGCGGCTAATTTCTTTTGCTTATTTAGTAATGTCGCTTTTTCTTCATAGCTTTTTTTCAAGGTTTCAAAACGATAGTAGGAATTTTCTAATTGTTTCTGTTTCTCCTGATAGTCTGCTAAAACTTCTTTTTCTTTAGTGATTTGTTTTTCTAGTATGGCCTGATGGTTTGTCCATTGGGAAAGAACGGCTTCAAACCCTGCTACTGCTTCCTCTTCTTTGACTAAAACAAATCTTTTTTGCAGAAGATGAAGATTTTGCTCTAAATGATCTAGTTTTTGTTGCTGTTGCTTTGCTTTTTCCTTTAATCGCTCATTGAACTGTTGGAAAAGCTGAGTACCGAACAAATGACGTAAAACAGTCTCTTTTTCACTGCTTGATGAAACCAAAAAATTACGGAATTCTCCTTGGGGCAGTAAAACGATTTGGGAAAACTGTTTCGCATCGAGATTCATCAGTTCTCTGATCAACTGGTCTGCTTCTGTACGTTTTGTGATTTGTTTTATTTCTTTTCCTTTCCCATCAAAAATGGTCAACGTTACTTTAGCTGCCTGTTTTTTTGTTCCGTTTCCTTTTCGTTTCGCTAAAACTTGCTCTGGTTTTCGTTCGATTTCATAGCTCATCTGCTGATGTTCAAAAGAAAAAGTCACGCTTGTTTCTTCTTCTGGTGTAGCAAACAAGGAACGCATCTCTTTTCCAGAACGAAGTCTTCCGGAAGTTTCACCAAAAAGTGCGAAAGTGATCCCATCAAAAATCGTCGTTTTTCCTGCTCCTGTCTTCCCGCTGATCAAAAAAAGCGGTGCTTCTGTCAATCGTGAAAAATCAACGGTCTCATTGATAAAAGGACCAAAATTTTTAAGTTTTAATTTTTTCGGTTTCATTCTTGATCATTCCATTTCCATGATTTCTTGCAACGTTTCTCCGAGCCATTTTTCTTGGTTTGCCGTTAGCTGTTCTTCCGTCATTTCACTAAAAAATGCTTCTGCTAATTTTTGAGGATCTTTCATTTCTAGTACTTTTCGTTTGTGCTTTGTTTGTTCTGCTCGGCCGTTTGCCCGTTCAATCCCCAAAATACGAGGATATATTTGCCGAAGCTGGTTCATCATATTCGGGATGATCGTTCTGTCCGTGAGATAGATCTGGATATAATTCTCCCGATTGACGGACTGATAGAAGGCAGGATCCAACAATTCTTTAAAACTTGCTGTTATTTCTTCAATATCATGCAGTGGTTCGATCTCCCTAAAATTCAACTCTAGGTCTGTTGCCAGGTCAACGATCCATACGCCTTTTTTCTGGTTGATCTCAGATAGAGAAAATTTCAACGGCGAGCCACTGTAGCGAGCATTATCCTGTCTTAAAGCTGCTTGATTATGCAAATGTCCTAGTGCTACATAATCAAACGGTGTAAGTAGTTCTCCTGGGATCGAATCCAGACCCCCTACTTCGATTTTCGTTTCCGAATCAGATTTTACACTTCCCATTACAAAAAAATGGCTAATCAATACGTGTTTTTTCCCTGAATCGAACAGCTCCTCCATTTTATCTATCACTTTTGCTACCGCTTGCTGGATCGTGCGGATACTGTCATCTTCAAAATATAATCTGGCTGCAATTGGTTCAAAGTAAGGAAGAAAGAAAAATTGTATGTTGTTAAACTCGACTGGTTCGAAAGCTTCTGCTAGCTGCGTTCGCAAAAAATAGTTCGAATAACTGAACCATGGCGTACCAGCTGAAAGTCGCGTACTGCTATCGTGATTTCCTGATATAGCAAAAATTGGGATCCCTTCCTTTAAATTCCAATCAACCATCAATTCATTGTATAATGCTACGGCATCGACAGCGGGCACACTCCTATCATATAAGTCTCCTGCAATCACGATTGCCTCTACTTTTTCTTCTTTCGCGATATCCAGTATAGAAGATAATACATGACGTTGGTCTTCAATCAAGTCATAACCTTGTAGTTTTTTTCCGATATGCCAATCGGCTGTATGTAAAAAACGCATCCAATCACCTCAAAAAATGTCCTTCTAATCATTATAACACTTTGATCCATTACATGACACCTGTCTTCTATTTTGCACGTTAGAAAGCAAAAAGAGGGCAGACTTGACGTCTCTCCCTCGTTTTTCATCGAAAAGTCTGAACAGAACAGGAGATTCAAAAAGACCGCCCACTCCTAAACTTATCACTTTATTTTTTTTTGATTTCATATTTAAAATCTGGGTTCACTTCTTTGTCCAATTTGTCAAAAGCCGCTTGTGTTCGTCGTTCAATCTCCGCCATTCCTTCTTTATCCGTTTTCTTGATATCTGATAGGTCGATTGGTTCACCGAAACGCACTGTTACTCTCTTACGTTTGAACAAATCCCCAAGTGTCAGTGGACCTTGGTATACGGCTGGTACGATTTTCGCTTTAGACATTCTGGAAATCAACGCCATCCCGCCTTTAAGTTCTGTAGCATGCCTTGTCCCACTGGGGAACATGATTAAACTTAAATTTGTCGATTTTAAAATCTTTACAGGTGTTTTAATGACGCTTGGTCCTGGATTCTCTCTTTTAACTGGAAAAGCATTAGATCGAGTTAATATAAATCGCAGAACCGGATTTTTGAACAGTTCTTCTTTTGCCATAAAGCTGAATTCCTTCGGTGCTGCAGCTACCGCTAGATATAATGGGTCCCACCAAGTACGATGGGGGGCAACTAGTATGTAATTCTCATCTTGCGGTAATACTTCTTTATTCTCATAACGGGCATTCCCATTGACTAAAGCTAATAGTACTCGAACTACCCCTCGCATAAATCGATAAAACATAGTCTCTTCCTTTCCCTTCTTATGGTCATAGTATGCATAAAAAACAGAGGTTTGACAAGCCACCTTGGTTCTTTTTAATAAAAATAGTATAATACAAACGACTATTTTTTTCATTTTGGAGGGAATCCATGCTTCACGAAGACGAACGAATCGACCAATTATACGCAGAAGATATCAAAATTATCCAAAGTTCCCAAGTATTTTCTTTTTCTTTAGATGCTGTGCTACTTGCTCACTTCTCTCGTGTGCCTAAAAAAGGACAGATTGTTGACCTTTGCGCAGGTAATGGTGCAGTTGGCCTGTTTTTAAGCAAACGAACTCAAGCAGCTATTGATGCTATCGAACTTCAGCCTCGCCTAGCAGACATGGCAAGACGTAGCATCGCGCTGAACCATCTAGATGAACAGATGACAGTCCACACCATCGATCTGAAAGACAGCTTATCCGTCATTCGGCATAATTCTTGTGACTTAGTCGTCTGCAATCCACCTTATTTCAAAGGGCTGCCAACAAATAAAACGAACCCTAATAAACACCTAGCAATCGCCCGTCATGAAATCCATACAACATTAGAAGAAGTGATCGACAATTCAAGTAAGTTACTAAAAACAAATGGGCGTTTCGCTATGGTCCATCGACCTGAACGATTCTTAGAGATCATCCAAATTATGCAAAATCATCGGATTGCACCTAAACGGATCCAATTTGTTTACCCAAAAGCTGGAAAAGAGGCAAATATTTTGTTAGTTGAAGGAATCAAAGAAGGTAAATTAGATGGATTCAAAGTCGCTCCGCCATTGATCACTTACGATGCAGACGGGGAATACACAGCAGAGATTCGTGAGATGCTCTATGGCAAATAAACATTATTTTTACGTATTATTCTGTAAAGATCAGACATTTTATGGTGGGTACACAACAGACCTTTCTAGGAGACTAGGGGAACATAACAATGGTACTGGCGCTAAATATACACGTCTTCAAAAAAGAAGACCTGTTAAGATGATCCATGCAGAAGTATTTTCTTCAAGAAGCGAAGCAACAAAAGCAGAAGCTGCATTCAAAAAACTCACCCGAAAACAAAAAGAACATTATTTGAAGACACACTCAACTGTTTTGCTTCCTGAAAATAGATGACTGTTAAAAACACGATAAATATAAAAAAACTTCAGGCAAAAACAATTGTTTTTACCTGAAGTTTTTTGTAGCTATTATTCTGATACGTTTGTCTCGCTGCTGTTCGTACTTGAACTTCCTCCTAGCAAGGCTTCGCTGACTAGGTGAATGTAATGTGTCATCCCTTCAGGATTTGGATGGACTTGATCATCATAAAACCAGTCATTATGGTCATTACTGTAGCTATACCAATCAATCAGCGTCATATTGTCGTATTTTTTTGTCATCTGTTCAAGCATCGCATTCACGTCATTTTGCCAACGTTTCGTCGGTACTCGGACATTGACCCAGTATACTTTTCGATCACCGATTGCATCCATCACGCTATCAAACTGAGCTTCAGAGAATGAGCCATTCGTTCCTAGTCCAATTAGAACAGTGTCTTTCAATAAATCTTGTTCCTTTAATTTTTCAATATACGGTACACTGGCGTATAATTGTCGCCCCACATCGCCATCTACCACTACTTTTGGATAAAGCTCTTGTAGATCAGTTGCAGCATCTAGCATAACTGAATCACCAAATGCCGTTAGCTCTAATTTTTGTGCCTTGTTTCCTTGGGCCTTAGACAACTCGTACTTATCAAGAATCGCTTGGTCAACGGAACTAGTGGTATTTTCTGAATTGTTTCTGGTTTCTTCTGCTAATTTTTTACTTTCAGCGATCTTTGCCTGCAATTGTTTTTGATCGGCCGTTACAGCATTTTTCGGTGCCGTAACGAAACCAACGAATGCAATTGCTACAAGTAATGTGCCTGGAACAACCCATGGTTTGCTCTTACTGATGATTGGTTTACTGAACCATCCTTTCATCACTTGGAATGTACGACCATAGTCAAAACGTGCTAGCGGACGTTCCACATATCGATAAGAAAGTTCACTGATGATTAAAATCAATGTGATTTCTACTAAAGTATGGAACAGAACATGATCAGCAATATCAGTCACTTTTGCTTCATAAAAAATCATAACTGGAAACTGATACAGATAAATCCCGTAGCTTCGTTTGCCAATCCAAGTAAATACTGGATTTGTCAGCCAACGATTCAAGCTTGCTCCAGGATGTGCTGTCACTGCAACTAGTACTACGCATAACAGACTCACTAGGAGCATCCCTCCATAATAGATGAAATTGTAATGATCATCTAAAAAGAAGAAGCAAAGAATCAGTGCCAGCAGTGAGATTCCTCCAGCGATATTCAGGATACTTTTTGCTTGTTTCGGGATGTTTTTCTTCAAACGAGTACTTGGCCAAACAAAAGCGAGCGCACTCCCCAACCATATAGAAAACAGCCGGGTGTCCGTTCCATAATAAACACGGGTTGGATCGCCCCCTGGTGTATACAAAATCATCATCAAGATCGCAGAGAGGAAAGATGTACCTAACACGGTATAAAAGATCCATTTTCTTTTACGAACAAATACCATCAACAATACAAACAAGATTGGCCAAACCAAATAGTTTTGACCTTCTACCGCTAAAGACCAGATATGTGTAAACGGTGATTCATTAGCAAATCGGTCGAAATAAGATAAACCGTTATTGATTTGCCACCAATTGTTGACATACAGTAAGCTGCTGACGACAACTCCTCTAAGATTATTCAACAATCCTCGCTGGAACAAGGTGATATAAGCCGAAGCTGTAACAAGCATAAAAACGAGTGCCGGATAGAGTCTCTTCATTCTTCTGACATAAAATTGCCAAATATTGATTTTTCCATTTTGTTCCCATTCCTGCCTTAGCAGATCCGTGATCAGATAACCAGATACGACGAAAAAAATCGGAACGCCCAAATAGCCGCCTTTCATACTAGTTGGCAGAAGGTGATAGAAGATAACACCAACCACAGCTAATGAACGGAGCCCATCAAACCCAGTGATGTAGCGGCTGTTTTTTAACCTTTTTTGTTTTTCCATTCAATATTCCAACTTTTCATAAACTTTTTTCATTCGTAATATACGGGTATTAAGTGAAAATAGCAAGTAGAATCGTGTCCTTTCTCTACTATTTTTTTCTATCATCCCATAAATTTTAAAAAATAAACATGCTTTTTTTCAACTTTAAGAAAATTTCAAATAAAAAAGTAGTTTCTATTTGCTGATCCATCCTTTGGTAGAAAAAAACTGTAGACAAACGAATGTCTGTCTACAGTAGTATTTCATGAATTTTTGTCAAACTCGATCTAAATGCCATCCTCGTAGAAACGCCCAAGTATCTGGACATTTTCTGCAATACTTACAAAAGCTTGCGGATCAGAAGCTTTCATCGCTTCTCTGAGTAGAGGCAGTTCGTAACGTGTAACGATTGTCATCAATACTGTCTGCTTATCATGTTTATAAGCACCTTCTGCTTCATTGATAATCGTGATTCCTCTACGCATACAGTTTTGGATTTCATTCACTACTTTTTCTGGATGTTTCGTTACGATCATTACCTGCATTTTCTTTTGTTTAGTATAAACGACATCAGTTACTTTTCCACTGACGAAAATAGACAACGTACTGTAAAACATATATTGCCAGCCAAATAGAATCCCAGCAACAAAAACGATCAATGCATTGAAGTAGATCGAGATAGAACCAATCGACTTTCCTGTTTTTTTACGAATCGTGATACTCACGATATCTAGACCACCCGATGATAGGCCATTTCTCAACGCTAGCCCAATCCCTAGTCCCATCACAGCCCCACCAAACAACGCACAAATGATTGGATCGGTAGATAAGACTGTTTCCGGTAAAATATGGATACAAAGGGAGGTCAAAGTGACTGTGATAAAAGTGAAAATTGTAAACTTCTTCCCGATTTTGAACCACGCCAAGACGAACAAAGGTATATTCAGTAAATACAAAGTGGTTGATACCGGCACCTCGAACCCTATCAGTGATTTTGACAAAGTCGTCAAAATCTGAGCCAGGCCCGTAATACCACTTGAATAAATATGTCCTGGTTGATAAAAGAAATTCAATGCGACAGATGCAATCAACGCATAAACGATTGATACCGAAAGTTTGGTCGTGTAATCATGGTAAGCCCAATTTTCGAATGTTTTTTTCATGGAAAAGCCCCGCTTTATATGTTATGGCTTCATTATAAAGTGTTTTTCAATTAAATCAAGGTTGCCAAAAGAAGCAGATTCGACAAATCCTTTTTGCCTTTTTATCGGCTATTCTTCTATATTGGTTACATCAATATTCAATTCGAACAATTGTAAAGGTGAAACCATACTTGGTGCATCACTCATCACATCGGCTGCTTTTCCGTTTTTAGGAAAGGCAATGACTTCACGAATATTGTCTTCCCCTGCTAATAACATTGCAAAACGATCCAATCCTAATGCAATGCCGCCATGTGGAGGGAATCCGTAATCTAAAGCTGTTAGCAAGAACCCAAATTGTTCTTCCATTTGTTCTTTTGTGAAGCCTAAAGTTTTCAACACTTTTTCTTGAAGTTCCCGAGTATGGATCCGGATAGAACCTCCACCTAATTCATAGCCGTTCAAGACGATATCATAAGCTTCTGCATAGACTTTTGCAGGGTCTTCAGCCAGTAATGGGATATCTTCTGCTTTTGGCATCGTGAATGGATGGTGAGCAGAGACATATCGACCTTCTTCTTCTGAAAATTCAAATTGAGGCCAATCAGTTACCCATAAGAAATTGAATTTTGATTCATCGATCAGTCCTAATTCTTTTCCTAAACGTGTTCGGATAGCCCCTAATGCAGCAGCGACGATTTCACTTTTATCTGCGCCAAACATCAGCAAGTCACCTGGTTCTGCATCTGTTGCTTTGATGATTGCTTCTGTTGCTTCTCCCATGAATTTAGCAATCGGGCCTTTCAGACCGTCTTCTTCCACTTTCAGCCATGCAAGTCCCTTAGCTCCGAATTGCCCTACATATTGTCCTAACTGATCCATATCTTTTCGTGAGTAGCGATCTGCAGCGCCCTTCGCATTCAATGCTTTCACGACTCCGCCGTTTTCAAGAGCCATTTGGAAGACTTTGAATTCTACTTCTTTGACTGTTTCGCTTAGATCAATCAATTCCATTTCAAAACGTGTATCCGGTTTGTCGCTGCCGTAGCGAGCCATTGCTTCATCATAGGTCATACGGGGAAATGGCAATGTGACTTCGATGCCGCGAACTTCTTTCATTACCTTCGCAATCAATCCTTCTGTGTAAGTTTGGATTTCTTCTGCTGTTAGGAACGTTGTTTCAATATCTACTTGCGTAAATTCAGGCTGACGATCTCCACGTAAATCTTCGTCACGGAAACAACGAACGATTTGATAATAACGGTCGAACCCAGCATTCATCAGCAATTGTTTGAATAGTTGAGGAGATTGCGGCAACGCATAGAAATGTCCAGCATGGACACGTGAAGGAACTAAGTAGTCTCTTGCGCCTTCTGGTGTAGATTTTCCTAGGTAAGGTGTTTCAATATCTAGAAAGTCATTATCGTCTAAATAATGACGAATCGCTTTTGTTGTCGCATTTCTCAATTTGATGTTTTTAGTCATTTTGGGACGTCGCAGATCCAAATAACGATATTTCAAACGTATTTCGTCACTGATTGCTTGATCATCTTCAATTTGAAATGGCGGTGTTTTTGCTTGATTCAAAATCACGATTTCACTTGCAATCACTTCAAATTCACCAGTGGCCATTTTAGGATTTACTGCATTTTCACCGCGTCTTCTGACTACCCCAGTTACTTCGATCACGTATTCACTGCGACATTTATCTGCGATTTCCCATGCTTCCTTGTTGATTTCAGGATTGAAGACGACTTGAACGATTCCTTCACGATCCCGTAGATCGATAAAGATTACTCCCCCAAGGTCTCGTCTTTTTTGTACCCATCCTTTTAATGTAACTGTTTGTTCTAATTGTTGTTCGGAAACTAATCCGCAATAAATCGTTCTTTGTGCCATTTCTTTTTTCCTCCTACTCGAATAAAGTCATTTCATCATAGACTTCATCAAAATGCTCATATATTTCTTCTAATGGAAAACTTTTTTCTTTTCGGCTTGCCATTGCTTTGACATTGATTGTTTGGCTAGCAAGCTCATCTTCACCGATCACCAATACTAACTTGGCATTCGCTTTATCTGCTGTCTTAAATTGTGCTTTTGCTTTACGGTTCATGAAGTCGCGATCAGCTGAAAAACCGAAGTTTCGAATCGCTTGGACCACTTTCAATGCTTCGATATTTGTTTCGTCTCCGAGTGCGACCACATAAGCATCCAACTCATTAAATGCAGGGATAACTACTTCCTCTGCTTCCATAGTCAAGAGTAATCGCTCGATACCCATTGCAAATCCAAAGCCAGGTGTTGAAGGACCACCCAGTTCTTCCACTAGATTGTCATAACGTCCGCCTGCGCAAATCGTTGCTTGTGCCCCCATTTTCGGTGCGTCACTCATGATTTCAAAAATCGTATGCGTATAGTAATCTAATCCGCGAACCATATTACTGTCGATTTCATAAGGAACAGCCAATGCATCCAGCATGGAAACAACGGTATCAAAATGTTTTTGAGCAGGTTCGCTTAAATAATCTAAGATAGATGGCGCATCTGCTACAAATTTTTGATCTCGTTTGTCCTTACTATCCAACACACGCAATGGATTTTCGTGAAGACGGCGTTTAGAGTCTTCACTCAACTCTGCTTCAAAAGGTAAAAGATAGTCGATTAATGCTTGACGATAGGCTTGACGTGTGTCTTTATCACCTAATGAATTGATGACTAGACGGATTTGCGTGATTCCCAACTGTTTGAAGAAATCGAGTGCCATCACCATGCTCTCCACATCTGTTGCAGGATTCTCTGATCCAAATGCTTCTACTCCGATCTGATGGAATTGACGTAACCGTCCTTTTTGCGGACGTTCGTAGCGAAACATTGGTCCCATATAAAAAGTTTTGAACGGTTTTGCATACTCTGGACCGAACAATTTATGCTCAACAAAAGAACGAACGATTGGCGCTGTACCTTCTGGTCGAAGCGTCACATGACGTTCCCCTTTGTCATAAAAATCATACATCTCTTTTGAAACGATATCCGTCGTATCACCTACACTGCGGGATATCACTTCATAATGTTCAAAAATCGGTGTACGCATTTCATTATACTGATAATCTCTGAACAATAAACGTGCTGTTTCTTCGACAAACTGCCATTTTTCTGATTCGCCTGGCAAAATATCATTTGTTCCTTTTGGTCTTTGGAAACTCATAGTTTTCTCTCCCTTTCTTAGCTATGTAAATAAAAAAATCACCCTTGTTCATCTTGAACAAGGGTGAATGAAATTCATACACGGTACCACCTAATTTTGAAAGATTTCTCTTTCCTCTTACGAATAACGCTCGTACGCGGGACGGCTTTTCACTCGTCCATCTCCAGAGTGTCTTTGGGCTAATGAAACTTTGGATCATTTTCAGCCTCGATGATCCTCTCTTGTAAAGTTTCAAAAACTTACTCGCTCTTTCATTGACATTTCGATATTACTTATAACCTACTAAAAACCAATCTCAAAGTCAAGAGTTATCTGACTATTTTCCCTCACAAAAACATTTTAGTTCAGCTTTTTGTTCTTTTGTTTTAGACTAGAAAAAAAGGAGGAATCAGCTATGGCAGAAATAAGAATCGGACATTCACAAGTCTACGCAGAACAGCTTGGACTAGGAGCAAATGCCGTTGGGGGACACAATCTTTTTGACGGTTTGGAAGACGAGACAGGAAAACAAGTGGTTCGTACAGCTTTGAATAGCGGAATCAATTTGATCGATACCGCCTATGCTTATGGAAACGGCCGTTCTGAAGAACTGATCGGTGAGGTATTGAAGGAAAAAGAATATGATCGTTCACGTATCGTCATTGCTACAAAAGCTGCTCATGTGCCAAATAAAGGACGAACATTTGACAATTCACCCGAATTTCTCAAACAATCGGTGGAAGACGCACTGAAACGTCTGCAAACTGATTACATCGACATTTTTTATATCCACTTTCCGGATAAAAGCACACCAAAAAATGAAGCAGTTGCTGCATTGCATGAATTGAAAGAAGCAGGAAAAATCCGAGCAGTTGGTGTATCGAACTTCACGTTAGAACAATTGAAAGAAGCGAATGCAGATGGATATGTCGATGTAGTAGAAGATAAATACAGTTTGATCCATCGGGAGGCTGAAAAAGAATTATTTCCTTATCTTGAAAAAAACAAAATCAGCTTTGTCCCCTATTTTCCTCTTGCTTCCGGTTTACTGACAGGAAAATATGAACGTGGTCAGGAAAAACAATTCGGCGAAGGAGATCCTCGAAAAAGCAATCCGGATTTTCAAGGAGAACGTTTCAAAGAAATTTTAGCCGCTGTCGACATACTTCGCCCCATTGCTAAAAGATACCAAGCCACCCCTACGCAACTTGTTCTAGCCTGGTATATGAAGAATCCAAGAGTGTCTGTAGTCATACCCGGAGCTAAACGTCCAGAGCAAGTCTCTGATAATGTCCAAGCTTTAGATTTGCATTTATCCAGTGAGGATTATCAAACCATTGATGAAGCATTTCACGGATTTTGAGCAATTGACCTTATCCACTTATAGTAGTATGAAAAAAGGAAGATCAAACAGTGCTGATCTTCCTTTTTTCGATAAGTTTATACTAATCTAATTCTTATAAAGTAGCGCTCGGCTATTTGGATAAGTCGGAAACTGATTGAATGGGATCGTCCAATCTTGTTCAGGTACAGAGAATTCAAACTTGTTTACTAGCTGATCAGAAAACACACGTAGGCTGTGGAGAGTGATCCATTCTCCTGCGCAGCGATGCATTTGTCGAAAGTTTCCTCCACCTTGGGCAATCATCTCATATTCTTCTTTATATGAAATATCTTTTGCTTTTCCTAAATATCGTTTGATCATAAAGGAGTCTGGTGCTTCAACCGTTCGTTCATCATGATCTGTTCCATATAAATCTAGAATGACCCAGCTATCTTCTGGTATACGATAACCATCGACTTCTACTTCTTTCAGAGAAATCGCAGGTAACATCGGAAAGAACGGATAATAGCGTCTCATTTCTTGAATGAACGGATCTTGCAACGTAGAAAAGTCGTTTTTCAATTGTTGGTACAAATCAGGTCTGCTGAAAAGCGCGTGTCCCATCAACGCCGCCCACACAGTTAGAGCAACCGTTGGACGGATGATGTTCAATAATTCAACAGCTGCTACTTCCAGAGGCAAAAGCTGACCATCTAAATCTGTGGCATTGGCAAAAGCATATAATGCCACATTTTCTTTTCCAGCCACAGGATTTTGCCGAGCTTCTTCAATCAAGCCTTGCGCCCATTTTTCTGATTTTTTGCGATTTTCGACACCTTTTATGTGATCAATCGGAGAAGTAAACGTTCCGCTGATCATAGAGATTTGATATTCTGCTAATTTTTTGACTTCATCCTTAGAAAGCAAAGATAAATTGATACCTGCCCACTCACAAATCGATGTAAAGAAAACCATCTTGCTTAAATCAAATAATTCAAATTGACCATGCTGTGTTTCAAGTGCTTGCGTCAGGTTCTTATCTAAGATACGATGATAATCTTCCATTCTTTCGGGGGTCATCAGATCCATAAAAATATTTTTCCGATGATGATGGGCAGCTCCATCCAAAGTCTGTACTCCATCTTGACCAAAAAGTGTCTTCAACACTAATTTTGGCATAGCACCTTTTCGTTTGAAATTTCTTGGGTCATAAAATATTTTTGCCGCTGACGATCCGTAGATCACAATAGCTTCTTTATTGAAAATCTTTGCTTTGACAACGGGAGCGTCTGCTTCATGACGTAACTCCTCCAACATATTGTATCCCTTTTGATACAATCTTTTTAGATCCGTGATTTTGACATCTATTACTGGTACTTCTTTCATCTTCAGCAACCTCCCAAAAATAACTTGTATAATTTAAGCTTAACTTTTTTTCTGACTGCTGACAAAAGAAGCGCTTTTTATAGACGAGAAAAAAGTCGCTTAAGTTAGAGTTTTTCAGTCTAACTTAAACGACTTGATTTATATTTCTTATTGATGAAAACCAACTGACTTTATTTGTTTTTAGAATCAATAATAATCGTTACAGGTCCATCATTGACGAGAGAAATCGACATATCTGCTCCGAATTGTCCGGTAGCGACTGTGATGCCGCGACTTCTGATTCCTTCATTGAACGATTCGTATAAAGGAATAGCTATTTCTGGTCGTGCGGCTTCCACAAAACTTGGTCGATTTCCTTTTTTCGTATCCGCAAATAGTGTGAATTGAGAGACACTTAAAATTTGACCTCCTACGTCTTCTACACTAATATTCATTTTTCCTTGATCATCTTCAAAAATACGCATTTGTGCGATTTTTTTTACTAGATATTCCACATCTTTTGGCGTATCTGTTTCATGGATACCTAATAAAACGAGTAGGCCACAGCCAATTTTTCCAATCTCTTGCTGATCAACTGACACTGCCGCTTGACTCACCCGTTGAATGACTGCTCTCATATCTGGCCCTCCTATCCATTCATCCGGCGTACACTGTAGACATCAGGTACTGCTTTGATTTTATCCACGATACTTTTTAGGTGGGACAAATTCTGGATACCAACCGTCAAATGGATTGTCGCCATTTTATCTTTATTCGTCCGAGCTTCGACGCTGTTGAGATTTTTCGTCAGCGCATTGACTGTTTGAAGTACATCATTCAATAAGCCTGAACGGTTATAGCCGTAGATTTCCAAGTCTGCATCGTACTCTTTTCGTGTATTCGATGTATCTTCCCATTCGACTTCAATCAAACGTTCTGCTACATTTGGTTTATCAGGCTGAACATTCGGACAATCTCGACGATGGATGGATATCCCTCTGCCTTTAGTGATGTAGCCAACGATATCATCACCAGGAATCGGATTACAGCATCGGCTGATACGAATCAGTAAGTTTTCTACCCCTTGAATGACAACGCCACCTTCATGACGTACTTTCATTTTCTCAGGTTCTTTTTTCGGCTGATTCATGATTTCTTCTGCTTCTTGCTTTTGCTGCTCGATTTTTTGTTCTTTCCGTTCTTTTTCTGTCAGACGATTGGCCATTGTCAAAGGACTGACTTCCCCATATCCTACAGCTGCATATAGATCATCTTCTGATTGATAGTTAAAACGATCAAGTGCTTCTTGAAGTTTGTTTTTTGTCAAAATATCTTTAGGTGTAAACCCTAAATCTGTAATACACTTGACCACAGACTCGTGACCTTTGATCACATTTTCTTCCCGATCTTGTGCTTTGAAGAAACGCTTGATCTTATTTCTTGCTTTGCTAGTTGCCACCAATTTCAACCAGTCACGACTTGGACCAAATGAATTTGGAGAAGTCATGATTTCTATGATATCCCCGTTTTTTAATTTGTAATCAAGTTGCACCATTTTGCCATTTACTTTTGCACCAGTGGTTTTATTACCGATATCTGTATGGATACTGTATGCAAAGTCCAGTGGTCCAGATCCTTTTGGCAGCTCAGTAACGTCTCCTTTTGGCGTGAAGACATAGACTTTATCACTAAAGATATCTCCTTTTACACCTTCCATAAATTCAGAGGCATCATAGCTTTCATCTTGGAGTTCAAGTATCTCATGGAACCAACTTAATTGTTTCGTCATACCATCTGGTTCTACTTTTTCATTTTTTCCTTCTTTATACGCCCAGTGCGCAGCCACCCCAAATTCAGCGATTTCATGCATTTCCTGTGTACGGATTTGGATTTCTACTGGATTTCCTGCCGGACCAATCACTGTAGTATGCAAAGATTGGTACATATTAGCTTTCGGCATGGCAATATAGTCCTTGAATCTGCCAGGCATTGGTTTCCATTTTGTGTGGATCGCACCTAATACAGCATAACAATCCTTGATTGAATCTACGATTACTCGAATGGCTAGCAAGTCATAGATTTCGTTGAATTGCTTTTTCTGGTCTTTCATTTTACGATAGATCGAATAAATATGTTTTGGCCGTCCATAGATCTCTGCAAAAATCCCTAGCTCTTCTGTTGCTACTCGAATATCCTCAACAGTACCATTCACGTATTTTTCACGTTCTTCTCGCTTCGTCTGCATCAAATGAACGATACGGTAATACTGTTTTGGATTAAGATAACGAAGTGCTGTATCTTCTAATTCCCATTTGATTCGGCTGATACCTAAACGATGTGCAAGAGGTGCATAGATTTCTAAAGTTTCTTGGGCAATCCTTCTTTGCTTATCTTCTCGCAGATGTTTCAACGTACGCATGTTATGTAGTCTATCAGCTAATTTGACCATGATAACGCGTAAATCTTGAGCCATTGCCAGCAGCATCTTTCGATGGTTTTCTGCTAGCTGCTCTTCGTGGGATTTGTATTTTATTTTCCCTAATTTGGTTACTCCGTCTACTAACATAGCGACATCATCGCCAAATTCTTCTCTCAGATCTTCTAAGGTGACTTCTGTATCTTCAACAACATCATGCAAGAAGCCAGTAGCCACTGTGTGGGGGTCCATTTTTAAATCTGCTAATATACCTGCGACTTGGATAGGATGGATAATGTAGGGTTCTCCTGATTTTCTAAACTGTCCGTCATGTGCAGCAGTCGCATATTCGCATGCTTTCTCAACAAATGCTACATGTTCGGGCCCCATATATTGACTAACGAGCTTTATGACACCGGGACCCGTTAAAATTTCTTCTTTTGGCACAGGAATCGATCCCCCTTTCTTTTTCGGTAAAACAGGAATCGGGACAAATATCTGTTTGATAGTTGCCCCAAAATCCGTGAAGTTATACATTTTTTTACGGAAATGTTCGCTTTTAAAAAGCTTTTTCAAACAATTTTTCGTATTCATTGTACAAATAATTGTTTCTATTATACAAATTGTTCCCTATTTTTTCAATTCTTTCCGTCGATACTCTTTTATTGATGAAAAATGTTAGCTATGAGAGGGATCCATTAACTCCCATTGATAGCTAGCAGCACTTAATAAATAAAGAGGCGCTGTTTCTGTACGAAGGATTCTTGGTCCTAATCCACATAGTATCCCTTTGTGTTCTACGAAATAATCGATTTCCTCGTGGGACAAGCCGCCTTCTGGTCCAAAGACAGCTAAGATTCGACTGCCCGGTTTTGTTTCACTAAGAATTTTGGCTACATTTGATTTTTCGCCTTGTTTTGCTGATTCCTCATAAGCAACCAAGACTACATCATAATCATCTAACCGTTCAAATAAGTCACGTTTCGTTTCCAGTAACTCTACTGAGGGCACGATTTGCCGATGGGATTGTTCCGCTGCTTCTTGAGCAATCTTTTCAAGCCGTTGTTGTCGCTTCATACGTTTCTTTGCATCCCATTTAACCACAGAGGCTGATGCCGGAAAACCAATAAAAGCTTGTGCGCCTAATTCAGTGGACTTCTGAATAACCCAATCCAATTTTTCTCCTTTAGGATAGCCGCTAGCTATGGTTATCGAACTTGGCAGTTCCTTTTGGTTTTCTTCTTTTTTAATTTCTTTCAGATAAACAGCATCTTCGGTGATTTTTGTGATTTCTGCAACAATGGCTATCTGATCATTGAATGCCAAAAAAACTTCATCTTTCGGTTCCATTCTCATAACCCGTACAATGTGATGATAGGTTTCCCCTTTTAAAATAAAATGGTCTTTTGGTTCATACGATTCTTTCAAAAAATATCGCTGCATCTATTCCACCTCTGGTTTTTTCAAAATAATTGCATACCAGTCTTTTTGTTGGAAAATTTGATCCACGATGAATCCTTGTTCTATCATAGCATCTAGAACCATTTGCTTTTTCTCTTCAATGATTCCTGAAACGATCAATGTCCCTGTTTGTTTTAGTAAACGCCATGCATCCGGGATCATCAATAAGATGATATCTGCTAAAATGTTCGCAACGATTACATCACTTTCAATCTCGATTCCTTTCAAAAGATCATTAGCTGATACGTGAACATCTTTAGCTACTTCATTCATATCCATATTTTCTTTCGCTGAACGAACAGCTACTTCGTCTAAATCAAAGGCATAGACATCTTTCGCACCAAGATATTTTGCTGCAATACTTAGTACACCCGAACCAGTTCCAACATCTAGCAATGTTTCGCCACCACGCAATACTGTTTCTAGTGCTGTCAATGACAAAGAAGTCGTCGGATGGGTGCCTGTTCCAAACGCCATGCC
The DNA here is from genome assembly GCF_040887565.1 of Enterococcus sp. C46. Taxonomy (NCBI): domain Bacteria; kingdom Bacillati; phylum Bacillota; class Bacilli; order Lactobacillales; family Enterococcaceae; genus Enterococcus; species Enterococcus sp. C46. The sequence continues at coordinate 24,550 of NZ_JBFOGA010000009.1, read as the reverse complement.
TGGATCTAATGTGATGATTTTTTCTAGAGGATCTTCTGTCTGATAGTTTTCCCAGCTTGGCGCAACCGTCAGCATTCGTGTAATACGCACCGGATGATAATATTTCTTCCATGCTGTTGCCCAATTGCTTTCCTCTACTTCGCTAACAGTTACTTTGTTTTTTCCAATCGCTAGACCAAACTCAGGCAATTGCGTGATACGATCTTTGATAAAAGGCAAGATTTCCGGTAAAAAAGTCGTTTCTGGAAAATAAGCCATGACTAGCGCGCCTTCTTTCAACGATGTAAAATCATTTTTATCTAAAATTTCACCATATTGATCCGATTGAAAATGTTCAACATCTAAAGAGTCTTCAATCGCAACACCACTCGCTCCTGCCTCCATCAAAATATTAGCGACCGCTTCGACTGCTTCACTTTCGGTTTCTACTTTTACTTCATTCCATTTCATGTCTGTCACTCCTTAATAACTTGGGTACGGTAAATAAGTCTCTATTTCATTTTGCTGTTTTGCTTCTACTAACTCTGCTAGTTTCTGATTATCCCAATGGAGTTCGAATACAGCTTCGTCATCATCTTCATCTAAAAAATCAAGCAAATCACTTTGCCCTTGTGCTAATACTTCATTCAAATATTCCACTAAAGAATCAGCTACTGATTTTGCCAATCCTTTTTTTCCTTCATAGGGGATTACCGCTAGATAATTTTGTTCATCAAAAACAGATTTCTGAGGATTAAAAAGGAGTACGCCATCTTCAAATTCGATAATTGGTTCTTGCGAAACGATCCCTTCTGCATCATCAATCTCAAATTGTGCTTTATTTTCCGCAAACAAACGAACAACGATTTCGATCGTATGATTTTTTGTATCCCAATCTAAAGCCACATCATAGTCCGTCACTTGTTTTTCGATTATTTCATCTAAGTATGTTAATAGATCCTTCTTTTTCATTTTCTTTCCTCCAACCCCAATCTTCCTCGATTTGGTTTTTTCTTTGTAAAGAGATATATGGATTGCCAGACACAACAAAACGCAACGGCTTTTCTGTCCATTCTCCTTTGTTCGGGATACCGATCCTAGGCAAAGCATCGATTTTTTTTGGTATCTTCTTTTTCTCAAAAACTAAACGTAATGAACTATCTGCTATAGATTGTCCGTAGAGTTCTTTAGGAATTGCTAATGCTTCCACTAATTTTCCAGGGCCGTTGCTGATATCTGGACCAGTTTTTCCACCACGATTTTTACTCATTTGTTCAATCATTGTAGCTGGTTCAATTGCACGTATCATTACTCCTTGAGGAATCCCTTCTGGCTGAGTGATGATGTTCAAAATCCGATGAGTATGCATCGTGTAAAGGTAGATTGTACCTGGTTTTTCATACATTGCCCGCACACGTGGTGTTCTTCTTAAACCATAGCTATGGGCGGCCTCGTCTTCTGGACCTAAGTATGCTTCCGCGTCTACAATATATCCAGCTAATCTTCCTTCAGGTGTGTCATGCTCCAAATACATCCCCAATAAATCCCGCGCTACTTCCGGCGTCGTTTTATTCCAAAAAAATTCATCTATCTTTTGTTTATCCGTCATTTTTCTCACCTACTTTATCATACACAATATTAGTTGGATAAGCTATGAAAACAAAACAACAGAAGGCTGTTCTTTCTAGCTATATTACTAAATATGTTATAATTAAGGAACGTAAAAACAAGAAGGAGGAAAATCCTATGCAACAGCCATTGGCTTATCGCATGCGACCTCGAACGATCGATGAAGTCGTTGGTCAGCAACATCTAGTCGGTGAAGGAAAAATCATACGCCGCATGGTCGATGCTCGTATGCTTTCTTCCATGATTTTATATGGGCCTCCTGGTACTGGAAAAACGAGTATCGCAAGTGCGATTGCCGGTTCTACTAATTATGCATTTCGCATGCTGAACGCGGCTACAGATTCAAAAAAAGAGCTGCAGGTTGTAGCGGAAGAAGCTAAAATGAGTGGTACTGTGATCCTCTTATTGGATGAAGTACACCGATTAGATAAAACAAAACAGGATTTTCTGCTTCCTCATTTAGAAAGTGGCCGAATCATCTTGATCGGAGCGACTACTGAAAATCCTTATATTACTATCAATCCAGCGATCCGCAGCCGCACACAGATTTTTGAAGTCAAGCCATTAACAGAGCAAGACATCCAGTTGGCAGTGAAACACGCCTTAAAGGATAAGGAACGCGGTCTTGGTCAACAAGCAATCCAGTTAGATGAAGAGGCTCTTCTTCACCTTTCTCGTGCAACGAATGGCGATTTGCGGAGTGCTTTGAATGGGTTGGAACTGGCTGCACGATCGACTCCTCCAGATAAAGAAGGAAAGATTCATCTTACTCTGTCGATTATCGAAGAATGTGTCCAAAGAAAAGCTCTTACCCATGACAAAAATGGAGATGCTCATTATGACGTTATTTCAGCGTTTCAAAAATCGATTCGCGGAAGTGATGTGGATGCTGCCCTTCATTATCTCGCCCGTCTAGTTGAAGCAGGTGATCTGGCAAGTATTTGTCGTCGCCTGATGGTTATCGGTTATGAAGATATAGGTTTAGGCAATCCTGCTGCTGCTGCGCGTACAGTAAACGCTGTATTAGCTGCTGAACGATTAGGGTTACCTGAGGCACGTATCCCGCTAGCAGATGTCGTCGTTGATCTTTGCTTGTCGCCAAAATCCAATTCTGCCTATATGGCATTAGATGCAGCACTTGCTGATATTCGAGAGGGCAAAGCTGGTGATGTTCCCGACCATTTGAGAGATAGCCATTATAAAGGTGCGAAATCCCTCAACCGCGGTGTGGGTTATCAGTATCCTCATCATTTCGATCATGCTTGGGTCAATCAGCAATATTTACCAGATAGGTTAAAAAATGCTCAATATTATCAGCCAAAGGATACAGGAAAATATGAACAGGCGCTAGGTCAACAGTATTACCGCATAAAAGAGTGGAAAAAACATCCCCTAAAAAATTAAACAAGAAAACGGTTCTATTTCTGCGAGCTCTCTCATTGCTCTTTTTAAATTCATATGCTACTATAGAGATGGGAAATCTGTGATGTTCGAATTGTCCTCTTTGTGTGTTGACCGAACATTTTTATTGATATCTTGGGACCCGTCTTGTGTCACTGCTGGTAACATGCCTTATCATTTGGTAGTTCGAAGCTACGACCATGGGACCCACCTGCTTGAATTCGCGGGATCAATACTACAGGACAAATAACGGCATTAACGGAGATTACCATCTTTTAAAGAATAAAGCAATTTGCTCTTGGCAAATTGCTTTTTCTATTTGTTGCTTATTTTGGAGGATTTGTTCATGATTAGGATTTTGATGATTATCGCCACTTTACTATTATTATTCGTTAGCTATTATTTATTTAATAAACAGGATATCTTTTTTGTATTGATCAAGAAAAATGACAAAAATCAAGGATTCCTACAATTTTATGGAGCTGCGTATGCTGTTTTAGGCGTTATGGGTGTTTTAGCCGCTTTTTTCAATCAACGCTTCATCGCTTTGATCTTTTTATTGATTGTGATTCTCGTTTCTGCCACCTTCAGTATCTGCTTTGCAAAAAAAATTGCTGAACCAAAGCAGTAAATAATTCTCTTTTTCCACAAATTGTTCTACAATAAAAGAGTACAACACGATTGACTTGAGGAGTGAATGCTTATGTTACAACAATACAAAAAAATCATGGTTGCCGTGGATGGTTCTGATGAAGCTGAATTAGCTTTTAAAAAGGCGGTCAATGTAGCTATCCGAAATAATGGAGAACTTCTATTAGCACATGTCATTGACACACGTTCTTTCCAAACCGTTTCATCTTTTGATGGAATGTTGGCAGAACAAGCTACTGAAATGGCAAAGCAAACATTGGCAGATTATGAAAGCAACGCGAAGAAAGCTGGCTTGAATAATGTAACCTCTGTTGTAGAATATGGCTCACCAAAACAAATTATTGCGAAAGAAATCCCAGAAGATAATCAAGTAGACTTGATTATGTTAGGAGCTACAGGATTGAATGCTGTAGAACGTTTATTTATTGGTTCTGTTTCTGAATATGTTATTAGAAACGCGGCTTGCGATGTGCTTGTTGTTCGAACTGATTTAGAAAACCAATTGCCTCCTAAAAAAGACTAATTGATAAAAAGCTGTGTTTCAGAGGGGATCTCAAAAGTAAAACTTTTGAAGATCACTTGTCTGGACACAGCTTTTTTTGCTCTTCAAAAAATAAAGTCGCTTATTGAGCGTCTTTCCTCTCACGATTCATAGAATACTTGGATTCACTCACTTCTTTATATTCAGCTCCTTCTGTGTAAAAAATAAAAAAGCATGTCCTCTTAGAAAACGGATATAAAATTATCCATTTTCTAAAGAGAACACGCGTGTATTTTTAGCCGCGCAAACGCTCCACGTCACGGGCAATCATTAGTTCTTCATCTGTTGGAATCACTAATACTCTTACTTTTGATTCTTTTGTAGAGATATCTACTTCTTCACCATGCAATTCATTCAACGCTGGATCGATTTCACAGCCAAACCAAGACATACCTTTAATGATTTCGTTGCGTACATGTCCGTCATTTTCGCCGATACCAGCAGTAAAGACGATTGCATCGACACCATTCATCGTTGTCACGTATCCGCCGATATATTTTCGGATGCGATCCACGAAGATATCATAAGCTAAACGAATGTGTTCTTTTTCATAGTTTTTTTCAAGATCACGCATATCGCTAGACAATCCTGTTAGGCCTAGCAAACCAGATTTCTTATTCAAAACATTGATCATTTCATCAATATCAATCTCTAATTTTTCCATTAAGTATGGAAGAACAGCCGGATCGATATCGCCTGAACGCGTACCCATTGTTACACCAGCTAATGGCGTGAATCCCATAGAAGTATCCATGGATTTACCACCATTTACAGCTGTGATTGATACTCCGTTTCCTAAGTGGCAAGTAATGATTTTTAAATCTTCAATCGGTTTATTCAATAATTTTGCTGCACGTTCCGATACATAACGATGGCTTGTGCCGTGGAAGCCATATTTTCTTACTTTGAAATCTTCGTAATAAGACACTGGCAAGCTGTATAAATAATTTTGCTTTGGCATTGTTGAGTGAAAAGATGTATCAAATACAGCTACGCTCAAAATGTCAGGTAAAATCTTTTTAAAGGCTTTGATTCCCATCAGGTTAGCAGGGTTATGCAAAGGAGCAAATTCTGCTAATTCAGCAATGCGGTCCATTACTCCCTCATTGATCACTACTGAATCCCCATAAGTTTCTCCTCCGTGAACAACACGGTGCCCTACACCGGTGATTTCATCATAAGAACTTAAAATTTGCAGTTCAATCAACTGATCTAACAGCATTTTTACTGCTACTTCGTGGTTTTCGATATCCATGATTTGTTCGAATTTTTGACTATCGCCGTACTTGATTGTAAAAATAGAATCTTGTAAACCGATACGTTCGACGATTCCTTTCGCAACTACGGTTTCTTCTGGCATTTGATATAATTGCCACTTCAAACTTGAACTTCCAGCATTGATTGCAATTGTTTTAGACATATGACTCTCCTTCTCGTTGAATGATTACAGAGCAGATGATTTCCAGTTTTTAAACTCGTTGAAAAATTCCGTCACCTTCTCTGGTTCTTTTAGTGAAGCAAGTTTCACAAGCAACACTTCTTTTACTTGTTTTGCTTGTGGTCCTTTTTTCTGTAAGATCAAAATACTTTTTTGTGATTGTTTGTTGCGGAACAACTCATCTGGCAATTGAATCATTCCTTGAAGATAGCCTTCTTCTTTAAACCATTTTTTGATTTCTTCGCTTTGATCCGTTTCTAAAAAACCGCTTGGCATCAAAAACAAACCAAAACCATCCGGCTTCACGTATTTCATTGATTGCTCCAGCAATAAATGATGTGCATAACTGTGGCCTTCTTCAGTACTTGTTAAAAATTCTTTTGCTTTTTCGTCATTCGGATAATAACCGATCGGCAAATCGCTGATTGCAAAATCGACAGGATCGATTAATAAATCCTGCAACCCGTCTTGATGGAAGTATTGAACATTTGCTTGTGTCAAATCACTTGTAGAAGCTGCCACAGCCAACAATGTATCATCAATATCCACACCAAATCCTTCTGTTTGATACCCCGCATTCGATAGGTTTAAAAGAACTGTTAATAACAAGTTGCCCATTCCTGCCGCAATATCCAGAATCTTAACTGGTTCCTTTTTATTTGTGTATAGTTGTTCAATAAGAAAAACAAATAAAAAACCGATACTATCAGGAGTGAGTTGATGGTTCGCCTGCAGATGTTCTGTCTGGTTGCCCTTCAATAAAAGCAATTGAGACAATCTGCGCCATTCTTCTGGCTCGAAAGAAAGTTTTTTCAACTCTTCATAAAGAGCTGTGATCCGTTGTGTTGTCTCTTTTGTCGGCACTCCATCCACCACACGTACTTGATAATCATCTATTAGATTTTCTGCATTTTCGACATAGGCTTCTAAAAAGGAAGTTCCCAATGCATTCTGTAAAAGCTGAATAGCTTCCAGGTTCTGATTGAACCCTTGTTCCATTTTTTCTGGTAACATGGTGCACCTCATTTCTAGATATATTATAACAATTTTTTCACCTGTTTAATTCTATCGAACAATTGACAAAATTTCAATCGTTTTCACTGTTTTTTATTTGTGAAACGGCAAACATTTTTTTATTAAAAACAGTGTTATAACAGAAAAGAGGGCGTTTTCACGAACAACCCCTCATTCTGTACCAGTATCTGTATCATTTTTTACTTCTTCTATGAATCGAAAGATAAACGGCGAGACTTCTACCTCCAAGAATAGAGACTGTTGTACCCATTGATATGTTACAGATCCAGTTGTGTAGTAAAAAATCCCTTCCGACTTCTCAGCAAGTATAGACTGTTCCGATAGAGCCATCTGTTTCATTATTTTTGCTATATAATAATTTTTTATTCGTATATTCAGATCTATTGACAAGCGATAGCTTTCTAATGCTGCCGTCAATAAAAACGTACATAAAAGAAATAAAAGCAACACAGAAAATAAAATAGATCCCTTACAACATTTTCTATTGATCGTTTTTTGTCCATATGGCATATCCATCTTCTCCATTTTCAAAGTGTACATAAAAAGAAATTGTGTGTTCTTTTTCCAATAATTGAAACTCAGTGATACTTGTTAACATAGGTTGATGTCCGCCGGAAGTTCTTCTTTTACGTATCATCGTCTGATATCTTTCGATGATGTACTGTTTATCCTCTACAGTGTAATACAATTGCTGATTTTTCACGGAAACATTGTGACTGCTGTTAAGTTCCTCTTCTAATTGTGCTAAAAATATCAGCCACTCTTTTTGATCTTTACGCTGCAGAAAGTCACTTACTTGGATAGTTTGCTGGATCAAAATATTGAATGACAGCAATATACTGCTTACTATCATTAGTCCGATTAGACATTCAATCAGCGTAAATGCCGGGATTTCTTGTTTTTTCAATATTGATCGCTTCTTTCTCCATATTGACAAGCACTTTTTCGATTACTCCATTATTTTCGACAATTTGGATATCGTACATAGTCATTTCTTCGCTTCGCTCTGGTCTTTTGTGATATATCCGTTGTGTCTTGGTATCTTCGTAAACCATTCGAATAAGTAGCATTTCCTCCCCGCTGTTGTTTTCTGCCTGAAGTAAAAAAAGCTGACCAAAACTCACTAAGTACACACAGACGGAAGCAATCATCAGCGCTGTAAGGGATTCTAATAAAATAAACCCTTTTCTATTCAATTCTTTTTGTATAACGTCCACTCCCCATCTGGAATTGATACGTAATCGTTTGCCCTTTTTCTTCCCAATAAAATTGATATGCTTTTAGTGAACTTTCATTTCCAGTTCCAGCAGCAAAAGTGATGGAAGCATGGCGTTTCAAGGTAATCTCATCAGGAATATCTAATACTTTCCAGCTCGCTTCATCGGGTTGCGACATACGAAAAATGATCTGATTTTCGTCAATGTTCCAATAAAAGCCTGTTTGGATTTGGTTCACAATAGCGATTTTTTGAGTGGTATAGATTCGTTTTTCAAACTGGCTGAAAAATTGATAGACTGCCAATTCATTCTTCCATGCAGAAAATGCGAGAACTGGAAAAGAAAGGATTGTTGTAAGCAATAAAATCAGTAAGAGTGACTCAACCAACGTATATCCTGATGCTAATGTTTTTCCTTCAAGGCCGCTGGTAGATGTCTGCATGTTCTCGTTTGATATAGCCTTCATTCAATAATTCCTCCACGGTAGGGATTCTTCCATTGTTTTGAAGCGCGTAGAGCTCTTTTTGTGTGTCTACCAACTGAATGATTGCTTCACGACTTTCTTGGTCTACATGATTCCTATAACGTGACAAATTTGGGACAAACAACAATACTAGTACACTGATGATCAGTAAAACGATCAGCATTTCGATTAATGTAAAACCGCTATAATAAGGTGTTCTTTTCTTTTTCATGGCAAGACCTCCTCGATACTTCCATAAACAGGTAATAAAACAGCAGCATAAACCAGTAAAATCAAAACCGCTACGCCCAAAAAAATAATTGGCTGAATAAAATGCAGCCAGTGCTGAAGTCGTTTGAAAAGCTGTTTTCTTGTCCATTCGCTGTAAAATATCAGCTCTTTCCCTAAATTTCCTTTTGCCTCTCCCTGCAAAATAATCTTGCTGAATTCTTCAGATAGAAAATGGTAATTCTGGAACTGATCAGCTAATGGTATACCTGCCTCTAATCCTTGTATCATCTTGGAAGCAAGGTGTTGAATCAGACTTTCTTGTTTCGTCTCCTTCAAGCAAACGATGATTTGCCTTAATTCGAAACCTTCATGAAAAAGTTTGCCAATCTCTAGCGACAAATAAGCAGATTGATATAAGGAATATATTGGTCCAATCACTAATTGTCTGCTTATCCATTCACTCCGATCAATAGGAGACAATTTCATCAGCCGATACCTTACTAGCAAAGTCAATAAAGTAACCACTAGGATAAATAGTAGAACGTACCAGTGAAAGACTTGTATCAGCTGAATCCCCCAATGCTCTTCTATAACCATCCCTGAACCAATAAGCTGAGGCAAAACGATCAAACGCATACTAAATAAGATACCTAGCAAAAAGGTGAGCAATAGCATCGGATAGGCGAGCAGCTTTTTCAAATCGTTGCGAAATCCTTCGACCAGACGTAACTGTTTGGCAATTTCCAACAAAGTTGCCGGCAGATTCCCGTGAAGTTCAGCTAATTCGATCTGTACCAGTTGTTCTGCTCCATACCCTGTTTGCGAAAGTACTTCACTAAACGGTTGTCCTTCCTTTAGCTGATGTTGGATGTTTGCCAAAATAGCAGGCTGGAACGAACGGATCGTGAGTAATAAATAAAGGGATTCTTGCAAACTAAAACCAGTTAAAAGCAGCTCTCCCATAGTTTGTGCAAACTGATTTTGCTGGCTTCTTGTCAATCCTTTAAAATAGTTCTGACTGCCAAGTTTTTTTCTGAGCTTCTTCATAGCTTTCCTCCCATGATTTTTTTACTGGTTCTTCCTCCATAAATTGATAACTCCACAAGACAGAAGGATGGTGATCGGCATCTTCTAAAAGTTCTTGATAAATGACTCCAGCTAAACATTCAGATAGCTCTTCTTTTTTCTTTGTTAGTTCATGGATTCTGATCAATGTACCTTCAAGATTGCGTGCATGTACGGTTGCGAATACCCGATGTCCCGTTAGTGCAGCTCTTACCGCAGCATGTGCAGTTGATTCATCTCTTATCTCACCAATAATCAACAAATCAGGGCGATGCCGTAATGCGAGCTTCAAAAGTGTGTCATAAGTCTGTGCTATTTTGGGATTGATCTGCAATTGCAGAAAGAATGGTTCTTCGATCTCTACAGGATCTTCGATCGTGATTACTTGCCGTTTTTCTTTCAAAGCCAACCGATACATTAATGACGTCTTGCCTGATCCGACTGGTCCACTGAATAGATATAATCCACGTCTAACGGTTTTCTGCAAAATAGTTGCAAAATCTCGAGAATTAAAGCAACGATGAGGTGTTTCAGAAATACCGTATAATAGCCGAATCACTAAGCTTTCTCGTTGAAGGTAATCTCCTACAGAAGACAGTCGTAACCGAACCTTCTGTTTTTCTAAAGAATAGGTCAATGCACCTAATTGAGCTTTTCTTTTTTCTCCGATATCCATTTGTCCCAAATACTTAAATCTTGAAATCAATTGCTGGCCATCTGCCGAAGATACTTCCTTCCAGAACGTTCGTTTTTTGCCATAGCGAAAATAGATGTAAAATACTTCTGAAGCTGGCAAGACATATACGTCTTGGGCATGTTTGGCGAAACTTTCACTTATCATTTGATCTGATAATCGTTTTATTTCCATTATTCTCCCCTCCACAAAAAACATACGTCTTTTTGATCTTTTTGTTTCAAATAAAATGAATTTATTAAAAAACATTGGCAAAAAACGAATTTATGTTATACTTATAAAAATTTATCTTGGGAGGCATTCCATTGGAATCAACATTAAAGAGATACATCGAAGTAGCAAGTAAAAAAAAGCCCGCTGATCTAGTAATCAAACAGGCTAAGATCGTCAATGTCTTTACGAAAGAGATCATGGAAAAAGATGTAGCGATTTACGAAGGAATGATTGTAGGGATTGGTGAATATGAAGGAAAAAGCGTACATAATGCTAAGGGGCAATATCTAGTACCAGGATTCATTGATGGACATGTGCATATTGAAAGTTCACTTTTATCACCAAGTGAATTTTCAAAAGTATCCTTGCTTCATGGAGTTACTACTGTAGTAACAGATCCCCACGAAATAGGAAACATCGCTGGGAGTACTGGTCTTCAATTTATGATAGAAGATGCAAGACAAACGCTTATGAATATTTTCTTTATGCTCCCTTCTTGTGTACCTGTCACTCCATTTGAGACAAATGGTGCAAATCTAAATGCCAAAAATCTAGCACCTTTTTTACAAAATCCCGAAGTTTTAGGCTTAGCTGAAGTCATGAACTATCAAGCAGTAGCAAATAATGAAGCAGATATCCTAGAAAAGATCCAATTGATGCACCAGCATAAGAAAAAGATTGACGGACATGCAGCTGGTATCGGCATGGAAGAATTAAATGTTTATCCCGCAGCTGGTATTCGGACGGATCATGAAGCTACAACTGCAAAAGAGGCTAAAGAACGTTTGGATCTTGGTATGTATTTAATGGTTCGAGAAGGGACCGTTGCAAAAGATCTGGCATCGCTACTACCGGCGATCACGCCTGATAATTCAAGAAGATGCTTCTTTGTCACCGATGATAAACTCATCAATGATTTAGTTAAAGAAGGATCAATTGACCATATCGTCCGTCAAGCTATTTCAATGGGAATTGATCCATTACAGGCAATCCAGATGGCAACATTGAATGCAGCAGAATGTTTTGATTTGAAAACACTAGGTGCGATTGCTCCTGGATATCAAGCTGATTTCTTCTTAACAGACGATCTTACCAAGCTGCCAATTCATGAAGTTTTCTATAAGGGAACATTGGTCGTCCAATCTGGTCAACTCGAAGACCATTTATTTGCTGATCATTCAAATCCATACATGTGCTGTCTACCAAACCTAAATGCTCAACCATTGCATCCTCGTTCGTTAGAGCTGCTTCTCCCTTCTTCACAAGCCCATGTGATCGAAATTATCCCGAATAGTCTCGTCACGAACGATTTGGTAGAAAAAGTGGACCGACAAGGCGAACGATTCATTCCTTCAATCGAAAAAGACCAATTAAAGATTGCGGTGATCGAGCGTCACCATCAAACCGGAAATATTGGGTTAGGCATCGTAAAAGGATTTCAGCTGAAACAAGGGGCGATAGCGACAACGATTGCTCATGACTCTCATAATCTAGTTGTCGTGGGGACAAATGATGAGGATATGCTGTATGCTGCTAATCTTTTGATTCAAAAAGGTGGCGGGATGACTGTTGTCAATAAACAGAAGGAAATGGCTTGTCTTCCTCTACCGATAGGCGGTATCATGACACAGGAACCTTTTTCGTTCGTCAATGAACAGCTGAATGAATTAATAGCTGAAACACATCAACTAGGGGCAGCTAAAACCTTTGATCCTTTTTTGACACTTTCTTTCTTAACCTTATCTGTCATACCCGAATTGAAGATCACTGACAAAGGATTATTTTCATTCTCTCGATTCCAATTGATTCCACCTTGTTGAAAACCGAGGAAATAGGTATATCTTAAATCAAAAAAGTCCCAGAAAATGCACATGACAGATGTAATGTGTTTTCTGGGATTTATCTTTTTATGAAAGTAAAAAGTTCATTCACAGACTTTTCTTTTTGGTCTTATCTTGAAATTGAGCTTCTACTCGATAAATACGTTGACCTTTCGAAGAAAATTTTTCTTCATACTCCGTCATAATATTGCCTTCAAATTGACTTTGATGCAAATCCAACCATACCTGTTTGAGGATCATGCCATATTGAGAAAAACTTGCCAGCGAATACTCAAACAATCCTTGATTATCTGTTTTGAAGTGGATTTCTCCATTTGGGCGAAGGATCTGTTCATCTACAGCAAGAAAAGTTTTGTATGTCAAGCGCCGTTTTTCATGTCGTTTTTTCGGCCATGGATCAGAAAAATTCAGATAAATCTGATCTACTTCGCTGTCAGCGAAATATTCTGTCAATGCTGATCCATCCACATGCAGAAGCTTCAGGTTAGGAAGCGGTTGTTCAATCAACTTGTCTAATGCTATAGAAACAACACTTACTTGCATTTCTACTCCAATATAATTGATTTCAGGATGGGCTTTTGCCATTCCAGTAATGAACTGGCCTTTCCCCATTCCAATCTCAATGTGGATTGGATGATCGTTTCCAAACAATTCATTCCATTTCCCCTTCCACAATGTTGGATCACTAATTACAAAATTCGGGTGAGCCGCTAACATTTCCGCTGCTCCCGGACGATTTCGGACACGCATTATTTATCTCCATTCCTTTCTCTAATTAAAAAGGTCTGGCCAAATCTCCGCAGAGTTTGGGCCAAACCTCAGCCACTGAAAATTCGTTTTAATTGTAAAATTTCTTCGTTCATTCGTCGATGATCTTCACGTTTGCAGTATCTAGTGATTTCTTGGAGCAAATTCATGGCCGCATACCAGTGAAACTTTTCAAGCATTTCGTCAGTTGGACGTATGCCATAACTGATCAGCCATTGATTCCAACTGGATAGAGGCACATAATTCCCTAAAATCGTTGCAATATCTACCGCAGGGTCTGCAAACATGATTGAATCCCAATCCACGAGATATAAATAATTTTTACATACTAACCAATTTCGATGATTTACATCTCCATGCACCACTGATAGATTTTCCTTATCTATCGGCGGGATCTGCTCACGAAGAAATCGATGGACGATTTGCAGAAATTGATTTTTCTGGAGTTCTTCTGGTAATTCTTTTTCATATTTTTGCAACATCTTCTCCGGCGTCATAACACGTCCGCCGATACGGGTCAGCATGGTTTTAAGAGAATTTGAATGATGTAAATGGTACAAAACATCAATCACGTCATTTCTTTGACCAATCTCATTAGGAGTTAGCAAGCGGCCTTCTAGCCATTCTTGTGCTGTCAAGGTATCGCCATTCCCCGTTCGTTTTGTCCAAACAAGTTTTGGTGTAATTCCTTCCCTTGAAAGAGCAGCCAACATCGGAGTCGTGTTTCGTTTAATAAAGACTTTGTCTTCATCACGCATGCCTATGTATGTTTTTCCTGTATCGCCTTTGATGGGACGTAACCGCCACTCTTGGTCTAACTGAAACTCCATCATGCATTCTCCCGTCCTCTTACTCTTTGTTTTGCAGTACTTATTATTCTAGTCGCCTGATCACTACACGTCAAGCACATATACGTTCTTTTTCATTTATTTGCCATTCAAAAAACCGACTTTTCTCAAAAAAAATAGAACGAACAGCATTCTTACTGTCAACGCTCTATTTTTCATGTTCATTTTTATCCTACACAGCTTTGTTTTCAGTCTGACATCTTCTTCAAACGAGTTGGTACATATAGTTTAACAAAGAGACCCGTAACAATCAAATAAGCCGCTAGCGGAACCCATCGCTGCTGACCATCCAATACGACTGCAGCAATCAATCCAAAGATAACCGATGCGATAACTAATACCCATGTGAGCAGATACTGGATTGCTTGCTTCTTCTGATTCTCATGGATTGGATAAAGCTGAACGAGCACCATGTAACGGAACTGGTTCGCTAAAGGCAACAATTGGAAACCGATTAAATATAAAAATAAAGAACCGATTATCAGACTAAAATAAAAGTCGATCACTCCGAAAATCAATAACCCACCTATAATTACTAACCGGAAGTAAAGACCACTAAAATCAGAACCTCTTGCCAATCTTCTTGCAAACAAATAAAGATAAGTGTTTTTTGATTCTCTCTTAATATGAGTCAATATAGGATCCAAGTAGCGTCTTCTTTTTACCTTTGCCGTAATTTCGGGAACATCGGTGAATAAATTAATAAATTGATAGATTTTATGCAACCTTTGTTCTTCTACATGCACCATTTTCTCCCAATCCAATCCTTTTTCCTGTTGCTTCCACAAAAACCAGTAATATAGACTTGCCTGTACCAATGCACCTGCTACCCCTGCCCAGACTAGCCAATAAAATGAAAGAAGCAAAATGAGCATAGAAGAAAGTAACCAACCTGTTTTCCAATAACGAATGACCTGTTGATCTAGCCGAAACAATTCTGCTCGCTTAATTTGCAGATGACTAAATTTCAAACTCCATAATATAATCAGATAGACGAAAAACATCGAAAAGACTTGCTGAGTACTAACCACCACTAATGGCATAGCAAATCCGCATGCCAATATCAAAAGGATCATCGGAAAAATGCAAGAATAGCGAAAAGCTCGTTCCAAATAGGTCTGCATTTCTTTTTCTTTCGGAAGTAAAAAAACAATATCTGCTGCCTCCGCAAAAGTAGCCATCTTGCCTACAAATAAACAGAGCATCCAAAATACAGAGATTATCATTCCCCCAAGTGCAAAAGGCGGATGCAAGGTTTTCAACCAGCTAGAATAGTACAATCCCACGCCACCAATTAAGAAAAGACAAACTAAAACAAAATGATCGTTCAACACATAGCGCATATATTTCATCATTTTCTTTTGATGCCTTGCTAAACGTTTTTGAAAAAAACTACTCATGTGCCTGCTCCTTTGTTAAAGCGATATAGATTTCGTCCAAAGAAGAATCCGGCAGATGAAATTCTTTTCTCAACATCTCAAGGGTTCCATCTGCTCGTATCTCTCCGTTATGTAAGACCACAAAACGGTCACAGTATTTTTCTGCAGTAGCTAAAATATGCGTAGACATCAAAATACCGGCTCCTTCTTTTTTCATCTCTACCATCAATTCAAGCAGCGCATTGATAGCTAGTGGGTCCAATCCTAAGAATGGTTCGTCAATGATATATAAAGAAGGCTCGATCAAAAAGGCGCATAAGATCATCACTTTCTGCTTCATCCCTTTTGAAAAATTAGCCGGAAACCAGTCAAGGCGATTAGACAAACGGAAAGTCTCTAACAGCTTTTCAGTTCTTTTCATTGCTGTATCCATAGGTATATCATAGGCCATTGCAGTGACTTCGATATGTTCCCTCAAAGTCAATTCTTCATATAAAGAAGGCGTCTCTGGAATATACCCAATTTGTTTACGATATTCTTCTGTATTTTTCTTTAAAGATAGATGATTGATTTCTATCGTTCCCTTTGTAGCTTCCAACAGACCGATAATGTGCTTGATGGTTGTACTTTTCCCTGCTCCGTTCAGCCCAATCAATCCTACTATCTCTCCAGGCTGTACGTTGAAACTGATATCTTTTAACACAGGGAGATGGCCATACCCTCCTGTGACATGATCGATAATTAAACTCATTCTTTTTCCTCCGCCATTTATTTTTATTTATTATACCACGAAGAAAATGACGGTATTTTGTTTTTTTCCTTACAATGGCTTTAACTTATGGTAAAGTTAAGCTGAAGTATTTATTCTTTATGGAAAGGATGTTTTTTATGGAAAACTGTATTTTTTGCAAAATCATCAATCAAGAAATCCCAAGCTATAAAATTTATGAAGACGACAAAGTCTATGCTTTTTTAGACATTTCTCAAGCAACGAAAGGACACACGTTAGTTGTTCCTAAACGTCATGTAGCAGATATTTTTGAATATGATCCTGAACCTGCAGGAGAAGTTTTTTCACGTGTGCCTAAGATTGCTCAAGCATTAGAAAAAGCTTTTCCAGAAATGAAAGGTCTTAATATCTTGAATAACAACCGTGAATTAGCTTATCAATCTGTTTTTCATTCACATATCCATTTAGTTCCTCGCTATAGCAAAGAGGACGATTTTTCTATCCACTTTGGCAACCATCAAGACAGTTATGGACCAGAAGAACTAAAAGCTATTCAAGAAACAATCGTAAAGCAGGTGCATAGCGATGATTAAAAACTTTTTCAAAGGACTGCTATTCGGAGCTGCTGCTGGAACTGTCGGTGGTCTGCTATTTGCACCTAGGAGCGGGAACGAAACAAGAAAAAAACTGATTGAAGAACTGGAAGAAGCAACCACTCTGACAAACGATTTAAATAACAGCTTGGATCATTTTAAAAGCGCATTGATCGAGACAAAAGAAACAGCTGAATCTGTGATTCCCGCTTTCCAAGAAGCCATCAACAAAGATATCGAAAATTTTAAATTCCAAGCCGAACCACGTATCGCCCAAATCAATGAACAAGTAGAAAAACTAACAGCTGATCTGCCTGAGTATCCTGATCACATACAATAATGATCATTTTCTCAACAGATATGACTGTCTAATAGAGGAATAATTGCACATTTCCTAGGAATGTGATGAAATTTTGAATTTTGTTTGAAACTATCACGAGAACGCTTTTAAAGGGCATGGGGTATGGTATAGTTAATATATAAAAAATAATAACTAATTACAGGAGTGCAAACATTAATGAAAAAAAAATCAATTATTTTGGCAGCTACTAGTGCGTTGGCTGTTTTAACTCTAGCGGCTTGTTCAGGCGATACCAATAAAGATATCGCAACGATGAAAGGCGGAACGATCACTGTATCTGATTTCTACGATGAAGCAAAGCTCGAATCATCGAACCAATCATTAGTACAACGGATGATCATCTATAAAGTATTCAATAACAAATACGGCGATAAAGTAACAGATAAACAAGTGGATGCAGAATACGACAAACAAGCGAAATCTTTAGGTGATACTTTTGAATCACAATTAGAAACTGCTGGGTATACGAAAGATTCTTACAAAGAATATATCCGTAACAATCTAGCTTTTGAAGCTGGTTTGAAGGCTCATGTAGATATTACAGATGATGATTTGAAAACTGCTTGGGAATCTTTCCATCCAGAAGTAGAAGCACAAATCATCAAATTATCAAGTGAAGATGAAGCAAAAGATGTCAAAAAATCAGCGGACGATGGGGATGATTTCTCTAAATTAGCCGAAGACAAATCAACTGATTCAGAGACAAAAGAAGATGGCGGTAAAGTCAAATTCGACTCAACGACAACAACCATTCCTGCAGAAGTAAAAGAAGCAGCTTTCAAATTGAAAGACGGCGAAGTCTCTGACGTTATTACTGCAACAAATACTACTTCTTATGCAACAGAATACTATGTTGTCAAAATGGTGAAAAACCAAAATAAAGGCAACGACATGGATAAATACAAAGATCAATTAAAAGAAATCGCTACTGAAACAAAATTAAGTGACAATGCATTCACGACTAAAGTAATCGGTGAAGAATTAAAAGATGCAAATGTAAAAATCAAAGACGATGCCTTTGAAAATGTGTTGAGTGCATTCACAACAACTTCATCAGGTGCTAAAGACTCAAGTGAAGCCACATCTTCAACAAAGAGCTCTGACACAAAATCAACTGATTCAACAAAAGAATCTTCAACTGAAGAAACAACTGATTCATCAAAATAAAAGAAAACAAAAAAAGCGAAGACTTATGTCTCGCTTTTTTGTTTTGAATGAAAAAAATAAATTTTTGCTATAAATCTTTTGGTACATAGAAACTTCGGTTGTCCATACCAAAAATCCGATCTGTGTATTTTCCTGGTTCTGTTTGACGAATCGAAGTCAACATCATCTGCATGGAAGCATCAATATTGTCGATTTGATGTAATATTTCTGCTTCCATTATCCTTGGACGTACAGGAGAACCATATTCTAATAGGCCGTGATGTGCTAAAACCATATGACGTAATACGAGAACATCTTCGTCAGCTTCGTTGATTTTCAGCGCAAGACAGGCTTTAGTTATTTCTTCGTCAATCAATACCAAATGTCCGATTAAATTCCCTGCAAGCGTATATTCTGTCGACATAGGACCGGAAAGTTCGATCACCTTTCCTAAATCATGCAAAATGATACCCGCATATAATAATGGTCGATTCAACTCAGGATATTCATCGGCAATTGATTTTCCTAAGTGAAGCATTGTCAAAGTATGATAAGCTAATCCACTGGCAAATGCATGGTGGTTTCTTTTGGCTGCCGGAAACTCAAAAAATTGTTTTTGGTATTTATTGAGTAGATAGCGAACGATCCGATTCCAATGCGCATTTGTGATTTCAAATAATAATTGATTGATTTCTTCTTCCATTTCTTCTTTCTTCAAAGGGGCTCTTTCCATGTATAAACTAGGTTCCCCTGGCTCATCCATCCTTGTTAAACGCATGTGAAGAATCTTTACTTGCGGGTTCCCTTGATAAACCTCTCTTTTACCGTTTAGAAAAACGACTGTGCCGGCTGTAAATTTATTGATTTCTTCTTCCGAAGCATCCCAGTACTTGCCATCGATAGTACCTGAAGTATCTTGGAAAGTAAAAGCAATAAATTTTTTTCCGTTTTTAGCGATTCTTACATCTGCACTTTTGATCAGGACAAATTGCTCAAACTGCTCATCGATTACTAAATCACGAATTTTTTTCATTATTTGCTCCTTCTAATTGTTTTACGGTTTGGTTCATCTCATGGTAATAGCTTACCATTTCTTTATCAGAAGAAAAACAAATTATTTGATACTTTTCTCCAAATTTAGCTAAAAGTTCAGCTAATTGATACTTTCGCTGATGATCATAATGAAGCCAGCCATCATCTATGATGATCGGGCATATCGAACGATTGGCTTCTAACGAGAGGTAAGCAAACCTCATCGCCATTATCAGCTGATCTTTCGTACCTGTAGACAACTCATAGATTGGAAAGTCTGTATATCCGTCTGTTAAAGTCAGTGTATCGTTTTTCAGTAATATCTTCTGATAATTTCCTTTTGTTAAAATACCTAAATAATCACCCGCTGCTTTTAACAACTGTGGTAATTGTCTTTCACTCATCTCTGTTGAAAGATCGCCTAAGAATGTTCCGGCGATTTCAAATGCGCCCCATTCCTCCAGCAATTCCTGCAATTTTGCTTTTTGTCGGCTAGCTTGTTGATAGAGTTCGTCCAATGTGCCGTCTCTTTGCAGCTCTTCTACTTGAAGTTGGAGTCGTTGCCGATTTTCACTTGCTTCTTTTTCTTCTTGCTGGAGTTGGCCTTGTTTTTCTTTCAGTTGCCGCAGTCTTACAGATAATTTCTCTTTCGTCAGTTCTTCAGGAAACAGTGGACGAAGCATTTCTGACAGTTCATTGTATCTTTTCATCTGCTGTTCGGCTTGTTTGGCTTTTTGTAAAAAGACAGGTACTTCCGAAGGATAAGATAATCCAGCTTGGCTCAATTGTTCGCTGTATTCTTGTACCCATACTTTTTGTTTCTTTTTCAATTGATTGATTTCTTGCTTCAATAAAGTATTTTGCTGATAGCTTCTGGCAAATTTCATCTGTTCCATTTCTTGGATAAAACGGGAAAGCATAGCCATTTTTTCTGAGATCGTCTTATCTTGTATGGGTAGCCATTCTTTAACAAACTCAAATTTCTGATCGATCTGTTGTAGTTTTTCTTGGATTTCCTGCTCTCTTTTATGTTTCCGCACAAATACGCCATACAATTTCTGATAATCTATGACTTCTTGCCCATATTCTTTCATGAGTTTGAGTGTATCCATCTTTCCTAAGTGCCGATGATCAGCAAAACGATATACTTCTTGCTGAAGAATCTGTTTTTCTTCTTCTATTCTCTTTTGTTTTTCTTCTGCTTCTGCTAATTGGGCTAAAGCTAAATCAAGCTGACCTAGTTTTTCTTGCCACATTCCTTTTATTTCTGAGAAATCATTTTTAGTTTTGACCTTTGGTTGCTGTTTGTAGAAGAAATAGCCAATCATGCCTGCACCAATTAGTAAAAGGATCACTTTTAAGGGCATTGGAACAAATATACCTGCAATGATTATTGCTCCGCCAGCAATTAGCATATAGGGTTTAGATGAAGGGGTTGGTGCTATCTCTGACTGATTTTGTAATAATGCTGGATAAGTCTCTTCCAACTCATTCACTTCTGCTTCGATCATTTTTTGCTGTTCTTTAGCTATCTGGAGACGCACAGAAATCTGGCTTTCTAGATCAGCAATCCTTCTTTCTTCAGCCAGAAGATTCTTCCACTCTTCTTCATATAAAAATTCTTCCGGTAACGGATTTTTCTGCCACTGCCATCTTTGTTCCAAGATTTTCAATTCTGAATTTGTTTCTCTAGTCTCTATTTGAAGTCTTTGCCATTCTTCGCTTAATTGTTCCGTTGTAAACTGGAGTTGTTGGAGGTCTTTTAGTTCTTGCTCCTGCTCTAAATAAAAATAATATCTAGCTGACTGCTGATCCATCCCGCTATGCTTTTCCAGAGTTGCTTCTAATTCTTCTAAACGCTCATTTGTTTGCTGATACCGTTTGGAAAAAGACTCCAGATCAAGAAGAAGTTGTTCATCAGGAAGACCTGTAGCGATGTTTTTTTTGAGGGATTGCCATTCTTCATATAAAGAAAAATTGAGTTCTTGCTGTCTGGCTAGTGCAAATTGCTTATTCGCCTCATTTAGTTGTTCCAGTAACTGTTGCTGTTGCGACTCGTATTCCTGTTCTTGTTGGATCAACTTGCCAAAATAAGCTTCCTGTTCTTGTTTTAGATGGATTTTCTCTTGAAGCTCTTTCCATTCATTTAATTTTTGATTGATCAGCAGTTTTTGGCCTTTTTTCTTGAATAACTGTTGTGCTTTCTGATAATATTCTTGTCTTTTTTGGAATACTTGAGAACTGCCCGTAATTCCTAAAGAAATCAGTGCATCATGTAGCTCTTTTTCTCTCAAGTGATCTAGTTCCATCAACTGTTCTTGCTGGAAAGTAAATACCTGCTGGAATAACTCTTTCGTCAAAGGTGCAATCAGTTTTTCTAGTAATTCATCACTTCCAACTTGATTCCCCAGCCATACCTTCGATTTTCCACGATTTTGCTGTTTATAGCGTTCGACAGCAAACTCACCGTATATAGGATGTTTAAGCCATATTTTGCCACCATAGGCTGAGCCGTCTTTTGGTGTATAATCCTTTTTTTTGCGGCCTTTTGAAGGGAATCCAAATAAGATGGCTTGGATAAATTGATAAATCGTTGATTTTCCTGCTTCATTTCCCCCATAGATCAGCTGATTGCCTGAATAAAAATCAAAACTTTTTTGACGCCATTTTCCAAAAGCAGCAATCTCGATCCTTAAAATCTTCATTCCTGATCCTCCTCAAATAAAAAATCTTGATTAAGTAGCTGCTTGGCTTTTTCAAGTGTTTCTTCTTGATATTCCGGCAGTTCGCTCAATATTTTAGCCGCTTCTTGGTGGCTATATACTTCATTTAAAATTTGTTGGAAATCTTGAGGTGTCTGATAGTATTGAAATAGCTGTTCCATCAATTTAGCAGAAGCAGCAAGTGGAATCTTCGTATAAAAAGTATCCTCCATGAGAGAAATACGCCAAATAAATAAATCCCTTATCCTATCTGAAAATTCCTCTAACAGATAATCTAATAACTCTCCTGATTGTATTCGCTCTAGAACATCTGTATTGAGATGGTCATAATCTTTTAATTTTATCTCAATTAAACTAAATCCATCCTCTACTTTTGAAAGTTGCTGACGAATATGAACAATGACCTCTTTTGTCGTCCTCGCTTGCCTCAATGATATTTCCTTTGTCTTCCAATAGACCTCTGCTACTTTAATCGGATGTATTTGACAACTTCCTTTACTTAATTCAACAAGTAGAATGGATGTAGAAGTTTGTTCTTTTTTAGTGTGACCTTGAGGCGCACCTGGATAAACGATGGTTTGCTTTTCATTTAAAACTGTTGGCACATGGATATGCCCCAAAGCCCAATAATCGTATCCTTTTTCTTGCATTTTTGAAGGTTGGAAAGGGGCATAGTTCCCTTTTTGCGAGGTACCAGGTTCCCCATGATACAAACCAATATGGTAATCTGTGAGTTCTCTAGAAGGAAATTCCATCACTTTGTCTTTTTGAATCCATGGTTGTCGATAACTGAATCCACTGAGAGAGACAGTTTCTCCACTTTTTATCGTTATTTTTTTTGTCTCTACCGTTTCGGATGTAAATAAATGGACATTTTTAGGAAAGGAGAACCAATACCGCTCTTTTTGAT
This sequence comes from Enterococcus sp. C46, assembly GCF_040887565.1. NCBI lineage: Bacteria > Bacillati > Bacillota > Bacilli > Lactobacillales > Enterococcaceae > Enterococcus > Enterococcus sp. C46. The sequence continues at coordinate 1,662 of NZ_JBFOGA010000009.1, read as the reverse complement.
AGAAATCATGATTTCCGAATATTATAAATACAGGTATATGATTTTTTTCTAACCGTTTCATCTGTTCTGAAAAATGTTTCTGTATTTTTAATGAAGGACGATTTTGATGAAAATTATCTCCTGCAAGTAAAACAAAATCAACGTTATTTATTATTGCCTGTTCAATGATATTTGATAAAACGGTCAGATTCGTCTTCAATAGTTTTTCCTGTACAGTTTTATCTAGAGTTGTCAGTCCTTCAAATGACCGATCCATATGTAAATCTGCCGCATGGATAAATTTCACCATTAAAAATTCCCTCCTCTTTTTCTTTTATCATACCATTTTCAATGTTTTTTTTCATCAATAACCGAAAATTTGTTCGTATTATGTAAAGAAATTACGATAAATAGTCGGCTTCAAAAAATGAGTTTATTCGAAAAAAGATTGTGACATGATTTTTGTCACAATCCTAAATATTTATATTCTATACTCCCTAAATTAGTTTATATGGTAAGAATTCTTTCAAAAGCTTGAGATACTCCGTCTTTATCGTTTGAAACGGTAATATAATCAGCTTTTTTCATGATCTCTTGATGACTATTTCCCATTGCAAAACTAATATTTGCACTCTCAAACATAGATAAGTCATTTAAACTATCCCCGATCGCGATTCTCAAAGGTTTTTTTAAATTGTAGATTGATTCCAAACGATCAAACACCGTGCCTTTAGATACATTTTGAGGCACGATCTCAATGTTTACAGGTGCTGATTCAGTAACAGTCACATTTAGCATCTTTTTCAAACGGTTAAATATATTCGCTTTCAATTGACGATTGGGAATAAAAATAAAAAATTTGTAAATGCTGATATCATCCTTTTCTATAATTTCCTCAATATTATTATAAGGAATAGAGCAAATAGATTTTTCATACTCAAGCTCATAGTTCAACTCCTTGACAGAAAATTCACTGCCTACCTCGTGAAAGATTTTTTTCATTTTATTTTTATAGTTCTGCGATTCATAACTTCCGAGATTCGTATATATTTTAGTTGGAAATTTCGATATGACAGAATCAATTTTTTTTACATCCTTTTTATCGAAAAAAGACTCAAATATTTTTTTTTCTCCATCAAATCCAACAGAACCATTTAATCCTACTGCTGGAACCATTAAACCAGATTTTTTGAGAATATTATTAATGTCTTCTACTTCTCTTCCAGAACAAATGAATGGAAAACAGTCTTTAGGTAAATGTTGCATTGTTCTTGCATTTTTTTGACTAATGCTCTGGTCAGAATTCAAAAGAGTACCGTCTAAATCTATACCAATTAGTTTCATTTTATCCATGTCTCCTATACGTTAATTATACATTCACTACTGATTATAAGTCTAAATTTCTTACAAAACATATACTAATTATACCTAACTTTAAGTAAGTATAAGAATCATTTTAAGAATAGAAACGGACATTTGTATACTGTTCTCTATATTTTTGATTTATAAATAAACGTGTATTGTATCAAAATCAATTATATCGTTATTTTATAATAACCAACTATAAAAAAACAAAGTAGGTGAAAACTAACTTTGATATTCATAGAAAACTCTATTAGTTCAATTTAGTAAAAGATTTAAACAAAAAAAGATGAACTATTTCTAGTCCATCTTTTTACCTTT
>NZ_JBFOGA010000008.1:0-121037 GCF_040887565.1 Enterococcus sp. C46 | reverse complement strand
AAGACTGTGACAAAAATATTGTCACAGTCCCTTATTCTGAATAAATGGTGTTCTAGAGACAGCCTATTAGCCATAAGGCACGATTTTGTAAAAATATGAGAAGCTATTTTTCAAAAATCACTTCTTATCGCTCCTGCGGTTACTCGTCGCAATTTCTTTGTTAGAGTTCTCATCATCGCTCAAGGCTGAATGTCTCTTTCACAACCTCATTTTTGCGTAAGATCAATTTATTCGAAAAATTCTCCGTATACATCTTCTACACGTTGGTCTGGGTTGATCACGATGTACAAGTTACCTGTTTTTTCGCTGATTTTTGTAGATTGGTATTGATTGTCTAATCCTTCTGTTCCTTTATCTAGATATGGGAAGTATACAAGATCAGGTGTTCCATTGCGGTAAAGGATTTCCATTCGTTCGATATCTTCGTATTTCAATGCACGATTAAACATGCCCATTTCCAGTCCACCTAAGTTGATATCATGTGTCGCAACTGCGTCCCCCTCATGGAAAATTTCGATTTTAAATCCGGCACATGGATGGATTTCAACAAATTCACTGCCGTTGATCCGTCCAAAACTTGTTGTGATTTGTTTGATCCAAAGATCGCCGATGTGACGGCGGTTAATCGTCCATGTTTCTCCATTTCTAAAATAAAATTTTAGCGCTGTCATTTCTTTACTCATTAAAAAGACTCCTTTATGATGTAATTTATTCTTGTACTTCCTCAGTTTAGCACAAATTTATGTAAGTGGTCACATTTTATGTTTTTTCTTCTAATGACGTATCTGCCCAGTTTAAGTAGCTAGCCAAGCTGAGCAGATACAGTCTAGCGTTTTTTAAATCAATTTTTCTTTCGATAAAAAATCCAAAACCTGTTTTTTATCATTTTCTATTCTTTGTTCTACGACAGCTTTTTCAGCTGATTGCAAAGCTTCACTAACCCACTTACCAGGTTTTTTTCCACTTTCTTCCAGCAAGATTTTACCATCTACAGCTAATTCGCTTAATGACTTGATAGGTAAACGATCATAGGATTCTTCTACGACATCCATCTGTGGTGTTTCATCAAAATAAGTCATTAATTCTTCTACTTGCAATGCATGCTTTTTGCCTAAGAAGTATAATTCGAACGGTTCTAAAACTCCAGTTTTTCGTTGACGCAGTCCTTGAACAAGTGCTTGGACATCCTTGATCATTTGATTGGAACACTTCCACGATTTCAAAAAGGAGCGAATTTCATTTTCTTTTAGATCCAGTTGACTGATTAATAATGTCCATGCTTGACTCTCTTCTTTCAATGGAACGGAAGGTAATTCAGCAAAACGTAAAAGTGCTTCACCTTCTTCTCTCAAACCAGGGCAGCAAATATAACATTCTGTTTTAATGAATGCATGGATTCCTGCAGACCGTTCATTTCCCAAAAGCATCTTGATGAATTCCACATTTATACGTTCTACAGATATTTTGCCTAATAGCTCGTGGTTTTCTTTGATGGCGTAGAAGGTTTCTTCCTCTAATTTGAATCCTAATTGACTGACAAAACGCAACCCACGCATCATTCGCAAGGCATCTTCATGGAACCGCTCATGAGGATTGCCTACAGCTCGCAAGATTTGTTCTTCTAAATCTTGCAGACCATCGAACAAATCGATGATTTCGCCGTCTTCTTTCAAAGCAAAGGCATTGATTGTAAAATCTCTTCGTTTTAAGTCTTCTTCCAACGAACGAACGAATTCTACATGATCTGGTCTGCGGTAGTCTTGATAAGTTGATTCCGTCCGAAATGTAGTGATTTCATATTGTTCATCGTTTTCTAATACCAATACAGTCCCGTGTTCAATCCCGATATCTATCGTTTTTGGAAAAAGCTGTTTGATTTCTTCTGGAAATGCGCTTGTTGCGATATCCACATCATGGATCGGCTGGTTCAGCAAGATATCACGAACACTTCCACCTACAAAATAAGCTTCATATCCTGCATTTTCTAATTTTTTCAGAACTGGAATTGCCTTTTGGTATTCCAGAGGTAATTGTTTTAATTTCATTTTTCCAACCTTTCCTGCGTGTTTCTTGTACTGAGATAAGTACTCAGTTGCATGATGCCTGATTGATAAGTCCGTTTTAGTAGCTTCAAAGCACAAACCACTTTTTTTTTACTTGTCCTTACGTTCAAAGCGGTTATGGTCTCTTTGATTGAATTTTTCCATATTTTTTTCAAAAACATCAGTTAAGTCGATATTCAATGAATTAGCCATGATCATCGTAACGAATAAAACATCTCCAAGTTCTTCTGCTACCGAGTTATCTGGTTCCGAAGCTTTTTTGCTTTTTTCTCCATAAGTGTGGTTGACTTCTCTGGCCAATTCACCTACTTCTTCCGTTAATCGAGCCAGTTGAGCTAATGGAGAGAAATACCCGACCTTGAATTGTTGGATATATTCATCTACTTCCTGCTGCATACTGTATAAAGAACGTTTTTCATCCATCTTTTTCCCTCCAAAACTATCTTACCAAAACTTTAACGCAAATCCTAGATAAGAGCAATTGAGAAAAACGAATTTCCGTGCTACATTTAGGAAGGAATTTCTAAATGGAGATTCTTTGAAAATACATAATTGAAAGCTGGGATTCATATGGCTACACGGAAAACAGTAAAAGAAGTACTTTTTATTATTATAGGAACGAGTATTTACGCATTTGGACTTGTTTATTTGAACATCGCTAATCACTTAGCAGAAGGGGGCGTCTCAGGGATCACCTTGATCTTGAGAGCTTTATTCGGAATTGATCCAGCTTATACGACTTTATTAATTAATATCCCGTTGATTTTACTAGGGGGAAAGATCCTCGGAAAACGTTCTTTAGCCTATACTGTTCTAGGTACACTCTCTTTGTCATTCTTTTTATGGATCTGGCAACGGGTTCCGCTAGAAATTAATTTACAGCATGATCTACTGATCGTTTCTCTACTTGCGGGTTTGGTTGCAGGGGTAGGAAGCGGGATCGTCTATCGGATGGGTGGAACAACAGGCGGAAGCGATATTATCGCTCGGATTTTAGAACAAAATTACGGCATCTCCATGGGACGTTCCCTATTGGCATTCGATATCATCGTCTTGCTTGCTTCCTTAACCTATATCGACTTGAAACGCATGATGTATACGTTGATCGTTTCGTATGTTTTCAGTCGTGTGATTGATTCGATCTTAGATGGCGGATATTCTGCAAAAGGTCTACTTGTCGTCTCCAACAAAAGTGAAGAGATTGCACCGCTACTGATGACCGGTCTGCAAAGAGGTGTGACTTTCCTTTCTGGAGAAGGCGCATTCTCTGGTAATTCAAAAAAAATCATCTATATGGTCGTTAGCTCTAGTGAATTAACTGAAGCTAAGAGGATCGTCCACGAGATTGACGAAAAAGCTTTCCTTTCAATCATCAATGTGCATGAAGTGGAAGGGCAAGGCTTTACTTATTTGAAGCCACAGACAAGATTACTGAAAAAACTATAAGAAAAAAGACAAAGATTGGCTATGAGGAAAGATTCCACATCCAGCTGACCTTTGTCTTTTTTAGTACTATACTGTTTTTAACTAATTGTTATGTTCACTTACCCGGTTACTTTTCTTTTGTGTCTGCAAAAGGATCTTTCGGTTAACTTCATCAGATAATTTCAAAAAAGCATCCCTATCTCCATCTTCTAGCGCTTGATCGATTTGAGCATAAAGCATATTTAGTTTTGCTGCTTCTTCTTTTTCTTGAAAATATCGCTCGATCAATTCAGTATCTTCTTCACTAACAGAAGCATCCCAAGAAGAAAATGGATTATCTTCTAAGATCGATAGATATTCTCTTGTCTGCCAAGCATTCTCAAATAGACATTCCACATATAAGGGTTTCTTCCAATTCAATCGGATCTCATGAAAAATCTGATCTGTATCCGTAAATTCTTTTCCCTGCAAAAACAATTTCATTGGTTCCCCTTCAACAGATAGATCACTGATTTGCAGACCTCGATCCGCAAAATTTGCCCCTTCTACAAAGTGGACATTACTTAAAATCGCTTCATGATTGGCAAGATAATTCAAGATCCAAAAAACTTCTCTTCGGCTAAAAGATACATGATTGACCATCCACGTTAAAAAATTCTTCTTTTCCCGTACATCAATTAGCATTTTTCTCACCTCTCTGTTAGATCATCTAATAATGACAGTGCCTCCATATCTCCTGGTTCAAGTTTTAAATAATGAGTCAATAATTCTTGCGCTCTTTTTAGCTGTCCTTCTTCTCTTAAGAAAAAGGCATATTCTTTCAAGAAATCTGGTTCATGAGATAGTTCATGATAAGCTTGTTCATAGTGTACAGCTGCAACGGTGAAGTCTTCTAATTCATTATAAGCATGCGCTAGATTCCATTCCGCATACGGATTAGCAGTTTCTTCCATCTGATTGATCACTTGTATCACATCTTCATATCTTTCATCATCCAAGTAAAGATTGCTTAAAGTAAGTAATGTTTCATCTTGTTTATCTCCTACTTCTAAAGCTTTCAGCAAGAGTTCCTCTGCTCGCTGTTTGTCGTGCAGACGAAAAGCATTTTCAGAGGCTAGATGATAAAGTTCAACTTGGTAAGGATTTTCTTTGATTCCTTCTTCTAACACTGTTTGCGCTTCTTCAACCATTTCTTCTTCTTGAAGAGCTTGTCCTAGATATAGATATAATGATTGATAATGTGGATTAACTTCTCGAAGCTCTTCCAAATAGTTGATTGCTTGCTGATTTTCTTTTAATTGGAGATTCGTAAAAGCTAGCTGAAACAGTCGATCATCTGTCTTTTCTTCTTTCAATGCTTCTTCTAAAGGTGCGATAGCTGCTTCAAATTCACCTTGCATGCTTAAGGATTGCCCTAAACGTTCTTGCATCGAGATTCCTGACATCTCGTTTATTCCACTTGCCAACAATGTTTCATAAATTACTGCTGCCTCTTTGAAACGATCGACTGAAAAATACAATTCAGCTAGTGCAAACTGGATCAATGGTTCATCCGGTAGCAACCCTGCCGCTTCTTTCAATTTTGCTTCACTTACTTCAGGAATCCCGATGACTTGGTACAAATCAGCTATCGCCAATAAGCTTTGCGGATAGTAATCACTTTCCTTATCCACTTTTTCCAAGTATTCAAAAGCTAGGTCAATCTCATTGTCTTCGATTGCAATTTCTGCTAGCGGGATGTTTAGTCCGTCATTTTCTGGGTATTGGTTGATCAATTGTTCAAAAATCTGCTTTGCCTCGATCAAAAAGCCAATAGCTAGCAATTCTTCCCCTAGTTCAGCTAATATATCTGCTGGATCTTCCTTTAATGCTTTTTCTAAAAAGAGTTGTGCTTGTGCCAGATCTTCATCTGATAAAGCTTGCAACATTTTTTCGCTATTTGTATTCATTTCAATTCCCTCTTATCTCGCTGACGATTTGTTGAAATACCGTCATTGTTCTCAACAATTCTTTTTCGTTTGGTCGTTGGTATCCGTCTATTATACCTATTTTTTCTAAAACAAGTATTTTTTTGCTTTTTTCTGCCAAGAAAAGGACTTTTTCCAAATACTCCATCTTTGAAATCTGTTCCAACCATTGGATAGGATAGCCAAGCAAGTCTAGCCATACAAAAAAATTTTTTAGTTGGAAATCAAACGGATAGGCTTGGAGATTCCACACGAAATGAAACATCATCCCTAAGAATTTTTTCATACTAGCAGAAAGCAAGTGTCCATTTTCAGTCAGATAAAAAGCTTGTTCAAATAGTTTACCATAATTCGACAGATTTTCTGCCTCTAATTGATAAAAATAAATCATTTCTTCGATCATCCCGGCAAATGGCCGGGTCGTTAATTGCTTTTTATTTGGATAGTTTTTATACAAATTTTGTAAAAAACGGTGATCACAAATCATTCCGCAACAGATAAAAGTCAAAAAGTCAATCTGTTTTCCGTCCACTTGCCGCTCGCTGATCGTTTGATCATAAACGATGCGTTCTGGCATGTTGATGGTTTGTAGCACGACACGATTCGGTAGCTGCAAAATCGTTCGCTGTGGAGTTAATGCTCGGCTCAGCGAACGGATCGAGACAGGAATCAGCCAAAGTGATGAATCAAGGATTGTATGTTTTTGAAAAAAACCTGCCAGATCCATGATCCCTTCATTTCCAAATCCGATAACAAACATGGATTGATTTTCGGGATAGCGTTTGGTGAAATCAAGCAAGTTCTTCAATTCTGTTAAATGATTGCATTGAGTATTGGCACAAATGTACCAGTCATTATTTGCCTGATTTGCAAATAATGGGTTGATCTTATCTGCAAACAAATCATAATAACGCTGATTTGTTAAAAACAAGATGGGTTGATCGATCGAAAGTGCTCTTAGTTGACTGACAAGCGTTTCTCCGTAGAACACTTTTGTCAATGCTTCTTCTACTTGATAATCAAGTTCCATGCGCATCCCTCCTCTTCTTATTTTTATTTTACCATTAGTAAGCAAAATCTAGAAAAGATAAGGGCAAAGTCCACCTCTTAACTTGGAAATAAATAAAAATTAAATAAAATACATGTGTTTTTTATGTATGACATACGGATTCGAAATTTTTGTCTCTTAATTGACTTTTTCTGCTAGGAAATAAAAAGAAAAGCACTTGTAGCCTTAGAGCCACAAGCGCTTTTTTACTGTCTTATTTAACAGCGTCTTTTAATGCTTTACCTGGTTTGAATGCAGGTACTTTGCTAGCTGGAATTTCGATTTCTTCACCAGTTTGTGGGTTGCGACCTTTGCGAGCTGCGCGTTCGCGAACTTCAAAGTTACCAAAACCGATTAATTGAACTTTTTCGCCGTTAGCTAAAGCATCTTGAATAGTTGAAAATACAGCATCTACTGCTGCAGTTGCATCTTTTTTAGTTAAATCAGTAGCTGAAGCAACTTTTTCGATTAATTCTGCTTTGTTTGCCATGGATAGATTCACCTCCTCCACAAGAGATATGATAGAAATATCATTTAGTTAAAACTTTCTGAGTGGTCCAGAAGTTTAAAAAGAAATATTGATTAACTTCAATATTCTGTTATCACGATATCATATGAACCGCTTAATAGCAAGGTTTTTACCAATTTTCATATGCTTTTTTTAGTCATAGAAACGTAACAAACAAAACTATCTTTTTCTTTTGAAAAAAAAACGTTGATATGGTAAAATGCCTATTTTCTTCTACGAGGGATGATTCGAATGGATGTCCCTTCAAAAGTAAATGCTTTTCTGATTTGATTTTCTAAGAAACGCTCATAAGAAAAGTGCATCAATTCCTCTTCATTGACAAAAACAACAAATGTAGGCGGTTTGACAGCGACTTGTGTAGCATAAAAGATCTTCAGCCGTTTTCCTTTATCTGTCGGTGTTGGATTGATGGCTACAGCATCCATAATGATATCATTCAAAACAGCAGAAGAGATACGAAGATTCTGGTTCATACTTACTTGTTCGATCATTTCAGGAAGACGTTCCAACCGTTGTTTAGTCACTGCAGAAACAAAGACGATCGGTGCGTAATCTAAATATCGGAATTCATCACGGATCTCTTGTTCGAAATCACGCATCGTATTGGTTTCTTTCTTCACAAGATCCCATTTATTCACAACGATAATGACACCACGACCAGCTTCATGAGCGTAACCCGCTACTCGCTTGTCTTGTTCTCGAATCCCTTCTTCCGCGTTCAGTACCATCAAAACGATGTCAGAACGGTCGATCGCACGCATCGCACGCATCACGCTGTATTTCTCAGTATTTTCATATACTTTTCCGCGTTTACGCATGCCGGCTGTATCGATCATCAAGAATTTCTGTCCACTTTCAGAAACAAAGTGAGTATCGATTGCATCCCTTGTCGTTCCTTCAATATCCGAAACAATCACCCGTTCTTCTCCTAAAATCGCGTTGATCAAAGAAGATTTACCAACATTTGGGCGACCAATCAAACTAAACTTGATCGTGTCGTCATCCTCTTCTTCAGTCTCTTCAGAGAAATACTTCACTGCTTCATCTAAAATATCGCCAATTCCTAGTCCGTGGCTTCCTGAAACAGGATAAGGATCGCCTAGTCCTAAAGAATAAAATTCATAGATATCATTTCTCATTTCCGGATTATCTACTTTATTGACTGCTAAAATCACTGGTTTATTACTTCTGTATAAAATTTTCGCAACCATCTCATCTGCGTCTGTCACGCCTTCGCGTCCGCTGACGACACAGATGATCACATCTGCTTCTTCAATCGCGATTTCTGCTTGATGTTTGATCTGATCCATAAAAGGTTCATCGCCAAGATCAATTCCGCCTGTGTCGATCACGCTAAATTCTCGACCTAACCATTCGCCTTTTGCATAAATACGATCACGAGTTACTCCAGGAGTATCTTCGACAATCGAGATACGCTCACCAGCGATGCGGTTAAAAATCGTAGACTTACCGACGTTCGGGCGGCCAACGATTGCAATTGTTGGATTTGCCATATTATTTCCTCCTCACAAGTTTCCAATCTCACTTAGTTTAACGAATGCAATGCCAACTTTCAAGCATAGATTGTCAATTAAACGAAGTATTTTTATTCCTTAATGAAATACTAACCGCTTTTCAAAAGAAAAACTGAGACAAAAGCAGCTGCTTTCATCTCAGTCACAGATACAAAATCAATTATTTTTCAGAATCATCGGTTGCTTTTTCTTCTACTTCTTCTTTCAACGCATCCCCTAAAATGTCTCCCATAGTGAATCCAGTATTTTCTTCTGGTAATTCATAAGACTCCACATTTTTTGGTTCTTCTTCTGAAGCTGGTTTTTCTTCTAAAGCTTTGATGCTCAATGCAATACGATGTTCTTCTGGATGGATCTCCAATACTTTCACTTTCACTTCGTCGCCTTCATGAAGTACTTCGTGAGGTGTGGCGATATGTTTATGTGAGATTTGAGAGATGTGGACTAGCCCTTCTACTCCAGGGAATACTTCAACAAAGGCACCGAAACTTGTCAGACGTTTAACAGTTCCGTCCAATACTGCTCCAACTGGGGCTTTTGTATCGATTTCTGACCAAGGTCCAGGCTGTGTATCTTTGATTGACAAGGAAACACGTTCTTGTTCAGGGTTGATAGACAACACTTTAACGTTTACTTCGTCATTAACAGCTAACACATCACTTGGTTTTGCTACATGACTATGAGAAATCTCTGAGACATGGACTAGACCGTCAATTCCGCCTAGGTCGACAAATGCCCCGAAATCAGTAAGACGTGCGACACGTCCGCTAAGAACATCGCCCTCATGAATCGTTGAAAGGATTTCTTTTTTCTTTTCTTCTCTTTCATTTTCAACTACCGCTTTGTGCGATAAGATCAAACGATTTTCTGATGGTTCGATTTCAATGATTTTAAAACTCAATGTTTTGCCTTTATAATCTGAAAAGTCCGCAACAAAATGATCTTCCACCATTGATGCAGGGACAAAACCACGCACACCGACGTCAACGACTAAACCGCCTTTGACAACATTTGTAACAGGTGCTTCAATTACCTTACCGTCTTGGAAATCTCTTTCGATGTCTTCCCAAACTTTTTTAGCATCTAAACGGCGTTTTGAAAGAAGATAGCTGCCGTTTTCTTTATCTTTGCCGATCGTACTGATAACAACTAAGTCTAATACATCGCCGACTTTCACTACTTCGTTGATATCTTCTACTGGTAAAGTTGATAATTCTTTTGCCGGAACGACGCCTTCAACTCCGGCCCCTTCGATTCCGATAATTACTTGTTTGTCTTCGATAACCAAAACTTCGCCCTTAACAACATCGCCAACTTTTACTTCTTGGACGCTTTTCATTGCGTCTTCCATTGACTGGTTGTTCTCTTGATTTTGATCAAATTCTGTCATAACACTTGTCCTCCTAACCAACATTCTGCCGTAAGTACGGTACTGTTTTTAGTTTAATTGATTATTCAAAAAAAATAAAGCGATTTCGTTCGTTTTCCTTGAAAAAACAATTGTTTTTCAGTTTTTTTCTTCATTTAAAAAAGAAGATATCCCTTTTCCAAAACGACGGCTTTTATCGCTGCAACGACTTCTGGAATGGATTTGCCGGTAGTATCAATACGAACAGCGTCCTCTGCTTGCTGCAGCGGAGAAACTTCCCTTGTTGAATCATAATGGTCTCTTGCCTGTATCTCTTTTGTTAATGTTTCAAGATCAGTTGGGATACCCTTTTCTTGGTTCTCTTTGAATCGTCTTTCTGCACGCTCACTTACGCTTGCTACTAAAAAGATTTTTACTTCTGCATTCGGCAATACAGCTGTCCCAATGTCTCTTCCGTCCATCACAACGCCACCGCGTTCGCCTATTTTCCGTTGGATAGCAACTAGTTCTTCTCTTACTTTCCCATGAGCAGAGACTTCTGAAACAGCTTTTGTGACATCTGGCTGACGGATTTCTAGTGTGACGTCTTTTGATGCTGTGAATACATGCTGCCCATCTTCTTGTTGTGAAAAAGAGATAGGATACTTTTTGATCAGTGAAACTAGTCCTTCCTCATCTGAAAAAGATACATTATTCGTAATAGCTAGATAAGTTACTGCGCGATACATGGCACCGGTATCCGTATAAATATAATTTAATTCTTTTGCTAAGATTTTGGCAACGGTGCTTTTTCCAGATGAAGCAGGTCCGTCGATTGCAATACTGATTTGTGTCATGATATAACTCCTTTTTCTCAAAAAAAAAGCCGCAAAGCGCGACTATTATTATTTAATTCTTAGTTCTTGACCAGGGTAAAGCATAAAGTTGTTTGGATCTAAGCCATTCAATTCAAACAATTGGTCAATGGTGATTCCTGCACGCTCAGCCACTTGTTTTGGACCTTCGCCTGCTTGAACAGTCGTTGTCGTACCGGCTACAGCTGAGGAAGAAGGTGTTGTTTCTGCTGCATTGCTGCTTGAATCCCCTGCTTGATAAGTTGTGTCACTTGAGGAAGAAGGTGTTGTCTCTGCTGCAATACTGCTTTCTGACGTTACCCCTGTATCTTGAGAAACAGTAGATTCTTCCGCCATTGTACTAGATTCTACTGTTGAAGTCTCAGTTGACTCCTCTTTTGTTGTACTTGTGGAACTTTCTACTACTGATGTCGAAGTTTCAGAAGAAGATGCTGCTGTTGCATTGTTGCTTGATCCGTTTCTGATCCAGAAATAAGCACCTGCTGGAATAGCGATACATAAGACTAGTAAAATCAAAAATAGCGAAAGAAATAATGTATTTCCTTTCTTTTGTTGTCTCTGAGAACTTCTTGATGAAACCTCATCATCTGTATCATAGATTGGTTGTTCCCATGGTTCTTGTGTTTCGTTATTTTCTGTAGATTGATGTCTATCTTTTCTGCTCACTGTTTTACCTCCTAAACTCTATCGTGTGTATTATACCATAGGAAAAAGTGTCTTGTCCTAAAAAATCAATGTTCCATGTTTTTTTTAAATAAATTTAGTAAAATCGATTCCCAATGAAGCGGTTCAGTCTTAGAAAAAGCCTTTTTCTTTGGTAGAAGTTCTACTTTTGCGCCATCAATATCACAACAATTCTGCGGCTTTTCGGAAAGTTCTTCACCAAAATAGGCCAAGATGAATTTTCTGCGGCAGTCTTCTTCATGGATATAACGAAGCATCTGCTGTAGGCGGAATTCTTTTTCTTTTTCCTGGCGTTTGAGCCGTTCCACCCAATTTTCTGGTTTTTCAGACTGTTGGATCAACTCCATCCATTTTTTTTGCAGCTCATCAAATGGCGCTTGCTCTGCTGCATATTCCAAATAAAGCTCAAAACTTTGTCGCTGTTCTCTAGAAAGTTGATTAAAGAAATAATGAATACGTTCATCTCCACTTTGATATAAAAGGATTGCTGCACTTTCTTCTTGATCTCTGCCTGCTCGACCGATTTCTTGTACATAGTTTTCCAGACTGTCTGGCAAATCGTAATGGATCACATAACGAATATCAGATTTATCGATCCCCATACCAAATGCGTTCGTAGCAATGAGAAACTGCAGCTGATTTTTTTCAAACTGTTGCTGAAGCTGTCTTCTTTGAGCTGTGTCAAGGCCACCGTGATAATATCCAACTGAAAAGCGCTCCCTGAATAAATGATACAAGCGTTCGACTTCTTTTTTTGTTGCACAATAAATAATTGCCGCACCTTGTGCTCTTTCCATGAATTGTTCAAGTTCTTGTTCTTTTTGCTGCGTCTTTCGAACAAAAAGCGAGATGTTTTGTCGATTGACTGATTGTCTAACCTCTTTTGGCTGTCGATCAAATAGCACCTGACGTATATCTTTCGCTACCAAATCTGTCGCTGTCGCCGTTAGAGCCAATGTGACTGGGTTTCCCAAATGCTCGCGGATTTTTCCTAACTGTTGATATTCTGGCCGAAAATCAACCCCCCATTGTGATACACAATGAGCCTCATCCACTACATATAGCGCTATATCCTGTTTTTTCAGCTGCTCTAATAGAGAAGGGTTAGTCAACATTTCCGGACTCAAAAATAAAAATTTATATTGCGACAGATGACGGAGAACATATCCTCTTTCAGCTCGCGAAAGCAAGCTATTGAAAGCAGCTACTCGTTTTTCCCCTCGTTTTTGCAGTTGTGTTACTTGATCTTCCATGAGAGAAAGTAGCGGTGACACGATGAGGACCATCCCATCCATTAAATACCCTGTTAATTGATAGCATAGGCTTTTCCCCGTTCCTGTAGGCAAAATAGCGAGAGTATCTTCTCCATCAAGCAACGCCTGAATAATTTCTTCTTGGCCGGGTCGAAATGAATCGAATCCAAAATATTTTTTTAATTCATTTATTAACATTCTGTATCGCTTCCTTTCTCAATAGATAGATTTGATACAAACGAAATTCTCCATAATCTAATTGTCCATCTACATTCCATTCGCTGAAGCGCCACTCGCGCACGGAATCCTTATTTGGTTCCAACCGTTCGACCGTTTCTTGAGAGAGAATCCGCTCGTATGGAAAATCATCAAAAAACAAGGCCCACTCAATAAGATGATCTGTTACCGTCCCTTTTTTTAAATGACGGATTGCCATAATCTGGTCAATTGTCTGACCATTCATAAACATCTGCTTGGTGATCATCATGCTTTGATTGAAATTTTGCTGTAATAACGGATCAATCAACACATACCATAGCGAATCTGGCCGTTCTTCTATTTGTGCGAGCAAAAGATGGATACATCTGCTTTGTTGTAAATAAACAGCTGACTCATCATTGGTTTTTGCTAGCTGATATGGCAGAAGGCCTGTTCGATCATTTCCAGAGAATTGGTTAGCTAAAAAATCGGCTGCTCCTTCTGGTATCTCCGAAAACAGCTGCGCTAAACTTTCATACGCGCTATCAATCAAAATTCCACGTGACAATCTGCTTCCACTAAGCCATTTTTTCAGTTGAAAAGTATAAAAAGGACTTGTCTCTGCTGGAAGATAATTTTGGTTCCCAGATGCCAGATTAGAAATCACTTGAACAGCAAATTTGATGAGCCGCCAACTAGTTTCCCCAGTTCGTCCATATCGGTCAAAACGCAAACCAGTATATTCTGTGTGAAGTTCAGACAACCTATCTGCTCCTGCAGACGTTAGTTTTGCTTCATTTTCATTTATTTCGATCCAGCCTTGCTGTGCAAGTTTTTGCATAATCTGAGAAAACTTGTCCTGTTTCAATTCTGGAAAACTGTTATGAGCAAATAAAAGTTCGTGAGTAAATCCGAAAATAAGTACTGAAGTCGTTCGCTTTCCCACAAGGAGCTGGTAAAGAGAGCTGACTCGCAGCTTGTTTCTTGATGAAAATAGCGATAAAATAAAAACAATCATATTATTCTCCTTAAGTTAGGATGGTTAGAAATGTCACTACTATGTAAACTTGTACCTGAACGCTGTATTGCATGCGGTCTTTGCCAAATCGAAGCGCCGGATATTTTCGATTATGATGAAGAAGGAATCGTTTTATTTGCCCAAGAACCAGAGGCTCATCAACAGTTCGTCATGCCGGAAGAAGAAGCGTATGTAAGAAAAGCGTATCAAAAATGTCCAGTTCGGGCGATTTTATTAGAAAACAAAATTTAAGTCAAACTAAGCTTTAAAAATGAACACTAGATTTTCTAAACTTGAAAATAAGCCGGGATCTGTTTCTCCCATTCCGTGAAATCCCGACTTATTTTGAAAGTTATATTTATTATCTATTTATTTGACTTGTTTTTTCATAGACCCTATAGGACCCATTTCGGTTATTTCAACTTTTTCAGCCAGTTTTCCAATGTATTGACAATCACAGTTTGCTGATCTGCGTTAGAAATTTCTGCTTCTCCATCTCCTTTTTGCTCACCATAGCTACCAAAGCCTCCGTGGTTCCCGCCGTTGATTGATACATACTCTGTTCTTTCTGGTAAGTACTGCTTGGCTTCTTCATAAGCTTTCTGATTCAATACCTTATCTTTAGTTGCTGTAATGGATAAAACTGGGACAGCTGATTCTTTCAATGTTCCTTTTTTATCGGGATAGCTTGCCATGAAGAATACCCCTTTTAAATGACTGTCTGAATGATTCTTATTCGCATATCGACTTGCCATGACACCGCCTAAAGAGTGACCACCGATCACATAATCGGAATCCGGAAAATCTTCTTTGATCTTATCCGCTTTGTTTCCACCTATCACTGCTAGATCAAGAGGCATTTTGACAATAGCAACTGAGTAGCCGTTTTTTGCTAAATCTTGCGCCCAAATACTATAACTTTCTGGGTCTATGAGAGCACCAGGATAAAAAATAAGTAATGGAGACTTTGCCTGGTTCTTTTTCTCTCCTTCAAAAAACAAATAATCTTCTTTGTTTCTTCCTTCTTTTACCACCTTTTGTGCTTCTGACGATGGTTCGTACGTATTTTGCTGTATATAGTAATAACCGCCTCCGCCAAGTAATCCTAAAATAATGACTAAGCCAATTAGTATTCGTCTAAATATTTTCAATTTCTCCCACCTTTTCTATCTGAGTTTATACCTTCTTCTCAATCAAGTATGATTATACCTTAAAAAAAATAAGAGAAAAATGCAAACTTTCCAGCACCAAATAAAAAAGACGGAATATCCATTTGAATATCCGCCTTTTTATATGATTATTTTTTATTTAGCGCACAAACGATACACTGCTTCTGCATAAATTTCCATTGCTTTATACATACTGCTTAATTCCCATCGTTCATTTGCCTGATGCATGAAGTCAGGAGTATCAGGGAACATCGCACCGAATGCCACACACTGGTTCATCGTACGGGCAAAGGTAGCGCCACCTGATACAAATGGTTCAGTCATGTCTCCAGTAATCTCGCGATATGTCCCCAATAGGTTTTTCACTAACTCACTATCCAATGGCACGTATAATGAATCTAGGAAGTCAAACTCTTCATAAGACAACTCATATTTTTCTGCTGTTTTCGTTAATTTAGCTACTAAATCCTCTTTTTTGAATGTCACAGGAATTCTCATATCTACACCGATTTTTGTTTGTTCTGGTGTGATTTCCAAACTTGCAAAGTTCATCGTTAGCTCACCAGATTGTTCATCTTCTGTCTTGCCCACGACTGCTTCACCAGTTGCATTTTCTTGAACTAATTTTCCTAAGAAATTGATTGGGCCAAAATCGAATACTTCTGAAAGAGCGATTGCCAGACGAGAAATAGCATTCACTCCTTGTGCGGCATCTTTCGCGTGGATACTTTTACCAAGAACGACGATTCCTTCGCCTTGTTCTTCGAAATCGAATCCGTGTTTTTTCAATGCTTCTTTTACTTCAGAAATCTTTTCACCAGAATAAGGAGCTGCATCAGGAACAACATTCAGCGCCCCGCCAGCTTTTACAGAAAAATCGTTCGTTCCAGGGCCTGTCAAGTAAGCTTGTAATAAGCCTTTTTCCGCATAAATTAAAGGGAATTCAGCGTCTGGCGCAAATCCTTGCGTAATGCCTTCTTCTTTTTCGTTATATTTTTCTAAACAACGCCACAAATTTTCTTCATCTGTACCAAAGATAAAACGAATACGTGTTTTGAATTCCACGCCAGCGTCCATCAAAGCTTTTACAGCATACATTGCCGCAATGGAAGGACCTTTGTCATCCTGGGAGCCACGACCAACTAACCAGCCATCTTTTACGGTTGGATCGAATGGTTTCGTTTCCCAATTGTTTTCGTCGCCTGCCGGAACAACATCCATATGACACAAGATACCGAATAATTCATCTCCTGAGCCAATCTCTGAATAACCGTAATAGCCTTCTGGATCTTTAAATGTTCTAAATCCTAGCTTTTCACTGATTTCCAATACTTTGTCTAAAGCTTCAATCACTTTTTTACCGAAGGGGTGTCCTTTCCCTGAATCTGCTTCATCTAGTACGGAAGGGATACGGATCAATTCGCTCAATGATTCTAATGCTTGTTCATGATGTTGTTCTGTCACAAATTGTTTCATGATTTTAACCTCCTAATATGTTAAAAAGGGTTATGTCAAATGCCTCCGACACAACCTCTTCTTCTCTAATAATGACGTTTTAAGCCTGCTCCATCAGCAAGCAGAATGTTCTTAACAAATGATGAAAGAAAAAACACTCACTGAATGGAGCAATCGACTTATCCACGTGCTTATCGATAGCCGTATATCGGTTTCTTCACTCTTATGATAGACCTTGTACCTGTATTTGTCTAGGTTTAGAACATTGCTGCTACACCTAGGATCACACAGATGGCTACAAATAATATCGCAATTAATTTACCAGTAAATTTCCACCATACTGAAACATCGAAACGAGCAATCGCTACAGCACCCATTACGATAGCTGATGTTGGTGTAATCAAGTTTACTAAGCCAGACGCAGATTGATAAGCAGTGATAACTAAATCCTTCCCTACACCGGCAAATTCACCCATAGGTCCCATGATTCCCATTGTTGCAGCAGCTAAGCCAGAAGTTGAAGGAATCAAGAATGACATAGGAATATAGAAAATAAATGTAATGATGATGAATACACTTGAAGATAATGAACTTAATCCTTGTTCGCCCCAGTGTAAGATAGTGTCTGTAATCAACCCGTTGTTCATAACTACTTGGATACCACGAGCAACAGCTACTACGATAGCTACACCAATCAAGTCAGAAGCACCAGCTAAAAATTCAGAGACGAATTCAGATTCTTTCATACCATACGTGATTGCTACGACGATTGACATGACTAAGAACAACATAGTAATTTCTGGGAAGTACCAGTCACCTAGTGGAAGCATGCTTTTACCTAAAACAGTACCTAGTACTGGAAGATTTGTTAACCAGTTTGTCAACGATTCAAAAATTGTGAAATTCGCATTCAAGGTTGTCCAAGGAATCAAACTGATGATCATGATACCAAAAGTAATGAAGAACAATACATTTACATGTTTTTGTTTTTTCGTGATTACTTCTTGGCGACCGATTGCTTCGATATCGAAATGTTTCATATCTTCTTTACGTTGATTGTATACTAATGATTTTGTTGGATCTTTTTCGATTTTTGATGCATAGCGATACACATATACAATAGAAATAGCTAACAAAATAACGAACATCAAGAATCGAAGACCAATACCTTCACCCATCGAAATCCCAACAGCTTGTGAAGCTACGCCTGTTGCGAAAGGATTGACCGTTGAAGCTAAACAACCTACTTGAGACCCTACTAATACGATGGCTACTGCTACCACTGTATCAAAGCCTACTGCCATCATAACTGGGATCAGTAAAGCATAGAACGGAATCGTTTCTTCTGCCATTCCATAAGTAGATCCGCCTAATGCAAATAACAGCATCAATACTGGAATAAGCATTTTTTCTTTTCCTTTGAATTTCTTCACAACTGAAGCAATTCCGGCATCTAGTGCACCTGTTTTGTTGATAATACCTAAAAATCCACCAACAACTAAAATGAAGAAAGAGATTGGGATTGCAGCAGGTGTTTCTTTAGTTAGCTCCCCCGCTGGTACACCTAGCATCCCATTGATTGGCGCCATGAAAATATCCCACAGCCCTTGAGGATTTTGTTGTACTCGTTCATATGATCCAGCGACAATGTTGCCTGCATCGTCTACACTATAGTGCCCAGCTGGTATAAACCAAGTAAGTACAGCGATTACTGCAATAATAATGAATAAGACCGTATACGCTGAAGGCATTTGAAATTTTTTCTTCTTTGTTTGTTCCATCTTCTTCTTCCTTTCTTTTCCGTTAGAGACATCATTTTGGCTCTAATGTTATTTTATCAAAAAGAGTACCAGAACAAAAATAATAACACGCATTTTATAAAACTTTTGTTCAAAAAGTTCGTTTTTTCCTATTTCCTCCCCCTTCTCTTAGGTTTTTAAAGCTTTCTTCATTTTTATTGTAGCGTTTCCTTTTTTATATAAACAAACATTTCCGTCTTTTAAAAGGAGAAGGATTTCACATTTCAAAAGAACCAATTGATTTTTATGCATAAATAAAAAAAATACTCAAAACAGACAAATAAAACGTTTACAATATTGCATGTATTGTATTTTTTTCCAAAAAAAAAGATCAAGAATTTCTTGATCTTTTTGACATTTATTTAACTGCTGTATGACGTTGTTCCAACTGATGTTGTTTTCGACTTAACCATGGAAGAAGTTGCGCATGTAGCACTAAAAAGACAGCACTCACGATGAATCCTTTGATTAAGTTGAAAGGAACAATCCCAATCAATACATAATTTGCTAAAGACATCCCCAACATCTGTGTCGCGTTCAGTCCTAAAAACATTAAGTAAAGAGGCGTAATAACGAAATAATTCGCGATACTCATGAAAATAGTCAGAGCAATCGTTCCTGTAATCACACCTAAAAATTTATTTCTTCCTTTATGCTGTTTCTTTACACTAAAGAAGTAATAAATCGGAAAGGTAAAGATCGTTGTTGATAAGAAACTAGCTGTGTCTCCCACTAGGTTATCTGGAGAAAAACCTGTAGTCAGCAGATGTAATACTGAACGCAAGAACGCTGTTGCTACTCCGGCCGCTGGACCGAATAAGAACATACTGATCAATACCGGGATATCACTAAAATCAATCTTCAAAAAACTAAAAGCCGGCATGATCGGAAAAGCAAAATACTGTAAAACTAATGCGATCGCAGCAAACATCGCTACTGCAACCATTTTCTGTACACGGGTGTTCTTCATTTGAAATCCTCCTGTTAGGACTCCTCTTCAGCGAACTTTTTGACGTTTCTCTCCAAATGAAAAAACTCTATTTTCCAGGGAAAATAGAGTTAGAGTTATTTGATCAAGTGTGCGTCAAATAAGCCCTATCTTCTTTATCCAGACTGTACTGTCGGTATCGGAATTTCACCGATTCAGCTATTTTTTGCAAAATAGGTCGTGGACTATAACCACCGGTCGGGAATTTCACCCTGCCCCTGAAGACGAACCTTATATAAATTTTGTTTACATATTCATTATACATATCTCTTCAAAAAACGCAACATTTAACACTTATAAAAAGTAAGTGTTTATTTTGAATGGTTCAATAAGCTGCTGACTTCTTTTTTGTTCAATTCACGATAATCCCCAGGGCGTAGACCTTGTAATGTCAAATCACCGTATTTTTCACGTTTTAACTTTTGCACAGGGAGCCCAACTGCTTGAAGCATATTTTTCACTTGATGATTCCGTCCTTCGTGGATCGTCAATTCCACGATACTGTGATTTGTCTTAGGATCCACTGATAAAATTTGGAACTTAGCTGGAGACGTTTTTCGTCCTTCGATCTTTATTCCTTTTGCCAAAGGTGCAAGCATTGATTTTGTCGCAATCCCTTTTACTTTTGCGACATAAACTTTATCCACTTCATGTTTTGGATGTGTCAGGCGCTGGGCAAAATCTCCATCATTTGTCAGCAGTAAGATACCCGAAGTATCGTAATCCAGTCGACCTACGGGGTAAATTCGTTCTTTTACCATCGGCAGAAGGTCCGTAACGACTTTTCTTCCTTTGTCATCTGCTACAGCAGAAATGACTCCTTTAGGTTTGTATAATAAATAATAACCGTATTCTTCTTGATAAATTGGCACTTCATCCACTTCCACAGTGTCATGTTTTCCAACTTTTATCCCTAATTCTCTTACAACTTGTCCGTTTACTTTTACACGTCCTGCAAGGATAAATTCTTCTGCTTTTCGACGAGAAGTAATGCCAGCGTGGGCAATTACTTTTTGTAATCTCTTCATTTACAATTGTTCTCCTTTATTCATTCCATCAAAGAATAGATCTGGTGACACATCTTCTTCAAGTGAAATTTCCATTTCTTGTGTATCAGGCAGTTCCTCTAATGATTTCAGCCCAAAATAATCCAAGAAGTAACCAGTTGTTCCATATAATATCGGTCGACCTGGTCCTTCTACTCTGCCTTTTTCTTCAATCAGTTTATGAGCAGCCAGACGCTGTACCGCTCCTGAAACCTGAACGCCTCGAATCTGCTCGATCTCAGCTCGTGTGATTGGTTGTTTATAGGCAATGATTGCTAAAGTCTCGACAGCGGCTTGAGATAACGTGTTCGATGTTCCTTGCGCATATCGCTTGAGCAATGGCGCTAGCTCTTTTTTAGTCGTTAATACATAATGGCTTTCCGTTTCAAAAATATGCAAAGCTGAGTGCGGGTTTTGAGCGTAAGAGTCTCTTAATTCTTTCACTAAATTTGCGACTTCTGCTTCACTGAGATTCAACAGTCCGCTTAATTCTTCATTACTGATTCCTTCCTCGCCAACAATAAAAAGAAGGGCTTCAAGTTCACTTAATTTCGTCATGTTCGGTATCTCCTACTGCTGGATAAAGCATAATTGATTCATAGTTTTCTTTTTGTTGCGCAATAATCTGTCCTTTTTTCATCAACTCTAGCAAAGCCATAAAAGTAGTGACAACTTCACTTTTGGAAGGCGACTCAAAAAAAGAGTTGAAGGTACAGCCATGCGTATTTCTTTTTATACGCTCTTCGATAAAGATCATTCGTTCTTCGATCGTTGTATCATCCGGCGTGATCGTTTTTTCCACTTTTTGAGAAAATTTCTTACGTTCCAAAATTTTCTGCATGGCACGGATCAGATCGATTTTTTTGACTTGTCCTCGCTTCAACGGCTTTTCAACATCCGCCAATCCATCGATGTTCATAGGGTCTTTTGTGTAATAAAGACTTCGTTCCTCTGCTTTTTCTGTTAATTTTTCAGCCGCATACTTATACTTACGGTATTCTAAAAGCTGAGTGACCAATTCTTCTCGAGGATCTTCTTCCCATAGTTCTTCATCATCTGTAACAAACTCTTGGATAGGGAGCAACGTCTTACTTTTGATTGCCATCAATGTAGCAGCCATCACTAGGTATTCTCCTGCAACAGCTAGCTCTAGTGTTTTCATTGTATGGATATAATTCATATATTGCTCTGTGATCGTAGCAATTGGTATATCATATATATCGATTTCCATTTGCTGAATCAGATGAAGCAGCAGATCGAGAGGTCCCTCGAATACATCTAATTTAATATTGATCTCCGTCAACTCATTCACTCTTTCTTCTTTTTCTTTGCTAGCCACTTTCCAATATAAGGCTCTGTGATTTCAGTTGCACGGATGGAGACATCCGGATACTTTTCTTGTAATTCATCTAACATTTGGAAGCCCATATTCTCACCACGATAAGATGGATTCAAAGAAATGTCATGGATGATCAGCTGATCGTTCGTTGCCCAATAAACACCAATGATTCCTTGAATGTTGGTCGAACCTTCTGGCGTAAAGAAAAAAAGTTCATAATCATCTTCAGATTCGTACGTATCTATCTCCTTCAACAAAGAAGACTTACCTGTCAGCTTCTTATGGAAACTCAACAGTCCCATAGCAATTTTACGGTTTTCTTTTCGGTAATGTGTTAACATCTTCTCACCTTCCTATGACTAAGCCCTTGGAAAATGCTGCTTATAAACATCTGTCATCCTTTTTTTCGTGATATGTGTATAAATCTGTGTCGTAGAGATATCCGCGTGACCTAACAATTCTTGTACTGTCCGCAAATCTGCTCCGTTTTCTAGCAAGTGGGTGGCAAAGCTGTGCCGCAGCGTATGCGGCGTTACTTCTTTGTAAATCCCAGCCTCTCTTACTAGCTGTTTCAGATTTTTCCAGATTCCTTGCCGGGAAAGACCTTTTCCGTGATTATTGACAAATACATGCATTTCAGATGCGTCCTTTACAAGTAACGGACGTGCTTCGTCTAAGTAGCGTTCCAGCCATTGGATCGCATAATCACCTAAAGGAATAATCCGCTCTTTATCTCCTTTACCGACTGTCTGTACCAGCCCAAGAGAAAGATGAAGATCTCCCAATTTCAATCCAATCAATTCACTGACGCGCATCCCAGTAGCATACATGACTTCTAAGATTGCACGATCTCTTATCCCTAACGTTTTTGTCGTATCAGGTGCTTCAATCAGCTTTTCTACTTCTGCCAGCGTCAATGTACTTGGTAATTTCTGCGCTTTCTTTGGCGTATCGATATGCTGCATTGGATCATGATCCGTAACACGCTCTTGTCGTAAAAACTGATGGAATCTTCTGAGGCTTGAGATCATCCGCGTAACGGTTGCTGTCGCTTTTTTTTCTTCATGCAGTTTTTCCAGAAAACGGATGACTAAAAAACGATCGACATCTTGCCATGAAGCAACTTTCTGCTCTTCTAGAAAATGCAAGTATTGTTCCAAATCACGTTCATAGCTTTGACGTGTATTGGCGGATAATCCCCGTTCAATATTCAAGTAGTGGAGATAATCGTTGATTTGCTCTTTCATAATAATCCCCCTCATGCCTCTCTATCATATCAGATACCGCTTCATTCTGATAGTCTTTTTCCATAATCTGAGCAAAGAAAAAGCCGTCTAGACACTCAGACGGACTGGTTTCTTTTTTCTTTTTCATAACATTCCTGACAGATTCCATGGAACGTCAGCCGATGATCTTTTACTAAAAAATGATAACGTTCTTCTACTACTTGCTCCACTTCAAGTAAAAGATCCTCTTCTACTTCCTCGATCGTGCCGCAGTTCAAGCATAGTAAATGATGATGGAAATGTTTGGCGCCTTCTTTTCTCAAATCATAACGGGCTAATCCATCATTAAAACTTACTTTATCGACAATTTTTAATTCTGTCAAGATTTCAAGGGTTCTATAAACAGTAGCAAGTCCAATTTCTGGACTCTTTTTTTTCACTAAAAAGAAGATCTCTTCTGCAGACAAATGCTCTTTCTCATTCTCCAAAAGCACAAGCAGGGTAGCTTCTCTTTGCGGTGTCAGCTTGAACCCCGATTCATGTAGCTGCTGTTTTGTTTTTTTCATCGCCGAAATAGCATTCATGACCATTTACTCAACCCCAACAATTTATAATAATTACAATTTAGAAAAACAATAGCACTGTGTTAATTAAAATTATTATAAGCTAGTTAAGAAAAACATGCAAGGGATTCTCAATTAGATTTTTTGACTAATTTTGTCACACCATTTTCTTGTTTAATCAGTCCTTGTTTCAAAAGATTGCCTAATGCTCGCTTAAAAGCACCTTTGCTGATGCCGAAAGCTTTCATGATGTCTTCTGGATCTGATTTATCTGTAAAGTTGATTTGCTGATCTGCAGAACGTTCTAAAATGGTTAAAATCATTTGTGCATCATCTGATATTGCTTCATACGCTCTTGGTTTCAATGAAAGATTCAGTACACCATCTGGTCGGACACCGATCACACGCCCTTTTACCTGCTCGCCTAGTCGAGGTTCGTTATATCGTTCAGAAGGATGGATAAACCCAAGATAGAAATCTTCAGTCAAAACATATGTACCTGTTAATTTCAAACGGTAGGCTGTTCCTATCACATCTTTGTTTTTCATTTCTTCTGTTCCATACTTGCTTAAA
Source organism: Enterococcus sp. C46 (assembly GCF_040887565.1). Taxonomy (NCBI): domain Bacteria; kingdom Bacillati; phylum Bacillota; class Bacilli; order Lactobacillales; family Enterococcaceae; genus Enterococcus; species Enterococcus sp. C46. The sequence goes on along the minus strand of NZ_JBFOGA010000008.1, from coordinate 96,936 downwards.
GATTTGAATATTTTTTCGTCTGCTAAGCTCCCCCAAACACGGTCCTTTGCGTCAACTCTAAGGGAAATCATCAAACGATCTCCCTTTTTAGGCCACAGCTCTGTCATGGTCGGTAATTCATCAAGAGATACGACAAAGTCTTTATCTGGAAGACCGATATCGACAAATGCCCCTAAATCCTTTCGTGTAGCAGTAACGATTCCAAATGCATAGTGACCGATGCGACTTTTTGGAATTTGTGTAGTGATCCGGTTTTCATGTTTTTGATTTTGGTAGCCGAATCCTTCCACTGCCTCACCGATTTTGTGCTCGCCCTCTGATTTGCTTAAGCCAAAGGTTTGCCCATTTTTTTGGACAAAGTAATTTTTTTCATTTTCATCAATAATAATACCTGTAAATATAGTTGCTAATAAATCGTTCATTTTTTTCTCCCTCTATAGTGAAAGGTTTTCTTAATACATTTCTTTGCTATCATAACATAATGTTATCTACTTGAATAGCTGAGCCTTGCTTTGGAAAGGTGAAAAAAGGAGTATGACGACAGTTGTGTCATACTCCCCTTTTTCGAATAAACGATGTTCACCTGCCAACTCTTCGGTTTCAAGTCACACTATTCATCAAACATGAGAAGCTGTTTTTTGAAATTGTTCCTTGTGACTCAGAGTGAAACGGCAGGCTCACAACCTCTTTCGTTTAGCTAAAACTAATTGCTCCCATTTCCTCCGAACCACCCAGTTTTACAGTTGATCGTTACGATATAAAATGGCAACGCACTTTCTCCAATGCCTTTCATCAATGCAGATTTTGTTGAAGTGGCATATAGATTGTAATAGCCTTCCCCATTTTCGATTCTGGCTTTTTCTAATCTGTATCCTCCTTCAACGATATATCCACGTTGGATACATGTAGCAATCACTTTGCTTTGGACACCTGGTGCCCACGTCCATGCTGGATTAGATGCATCGGCAATATCACTTGCTCTGGCAGATTTGATTGGCTGATTTGCTGAGTTTGAAGAGGACGGGGTCGAGGATGCCGCTTCTTGCTGTGCTGCTTGTGCGACCGCAGCTTGTTGAGCGGCTTGAGCTGCAGCTGCTGCTTGAGCGGCTTGTTTTGCTTGTTCTTCAGCTGCTTTTTTCGCTTCTTCTGCTTTTTTCTTTTCCTCTTCTTCTTTTTTCTCTTTATCAGTGAGCATCTTATCTACTTGTTTCAATTGTTCATTCAACTGAGCAGATAGATCTGTATTTTTCACCTTTTCTACTGCTTCTTTTGCCGTCTTGTATTGGTCGCGTGTCGCTGAACCCACTACTTTTCCGTCTTTAAAGACTATAGCTGTTTTTTCTTTAGCTGTTTGCAATTCAGCATATTGATTTTTAGCTTCTGTTTGTGCTTGTTGAATCAATTTTCCAAAATCTGTGTTATCCGTTTCGATCGTTTGTATCTCTTTATCTGCTTTCAACTTGATGTCATCTGCTAGATGATCATCGACGATCACAGGAGCTACGAACCATTCATTCACTTTCTGGATATCTTGGATCTTAGATTGGATATCTTGATAAGTTGTTTCTAACTCTGAATATCCTTTTTCATTCTTAAGACTTGATAAATCATTTTTTAGTTTCGATAGATCTTGATGAATCATATCTGCACGAATAAATTGATGGTGATCATCTGTATAAAAGGCAGCAAGTTTCCCGTGAAGGTCTTCCATTTGTCGCTGTCTTTTTGCTTCTGCTGCTACTTCGGCTTCTACTTTTTGATGATGGTCATAATAAGCCCAGCCTCCCCCACCTAGTAGAAGAACTGCTGCTAAAGCGAGATAAGGCACTTTTTTTGATTTTTTCTTTTGTGTCTTATCTAGATCTTTTTTTTCTAGGTTTGATTCTTGAGGCGTTTTTACAGTATTTGGCACGATTGTTGTTGGTTCTGTTTCTGCTTCAATCAGCTCAGGCTGGTTCTCTTCTTTTTCTATTTTAGCTTCAAGAACAGTGCTATCTTCACTTGCAGATTGACTTTCAGCATCGGCTTCATTATTTATACTATCTGACTCTGTTGATTTCTTGTCTGCTTTTTCGAGCATTTCTTTTTTCTCTGCTTCCGGCAACCCATTCGATTTCTCGTCTTCTGATTGTTTTTCAGACAATGTTTCAGTTTTTTCCGGGACATCCGTTTTTAGATCATTCGTTTTTACTGATTCTTTACCTGCAGCGTTTACTCTACTAATGTCTTTTTCAGCTTCATGTTCTGGTTCTACTTTGTTTTCCTGTGCAATTTTTTCACTGATCATTTTGAGCAGCTCTTCCGCGTGCTCTTCCTTTGTATCTTCACGATGTGCTTTGATATAGGCGGATAGTATCGAATTTTCTTCCTCATTCTCGACGATTTCTTTTAGTTCAGCTACTCTTCTTTTTTGTTTTGATTCAAGGGTTTCCTCTTGATTCTTTCCTGATTTTTCCAAAGTCTCATGAACAGTCACTTTCTTCTGTTCCATTTTTTCTTTATTGGCTACTTTATCGTGAGTAGATGATACATCGTCTTCTGGTTCTGTTTTTTCGAATAATTCCATCACAGATTCGAGAGGTAGATCTTTCAATTCCGACCATTCGATTGGATCGTTTAATTCTGTATCAGGAAAGACTGCGTCTTCAGTTGATTTATCCTGCATAGTTTCATCTGCATTTATTTCTTCGATTGTTTCTTTTGTTTGCTGATCTTCTGCAGTTAGTTGATGACCGCAGTCTGGACAGATATTGTTCTCATCCATTTTTTTCGATCCGCAATTTGGACATTTTTTCATCACTTAGCGATCGGCTCCTTTACTAGGTTTACGCTACCATTTAATCTATCATATTCTATACGTCACGCCAATAGCTTATTTTTAGGATTTACTTAAAAATAATGAATAAATTTTTTCCCTATAGAAAAAAAAGCTTGAGACCGCGTAGTCCCAAGCTTTTTTTCTTTTAAAATAAACCAAACCATTTTACTGATTTCTCTTCTGATCAATAGTTCATGCTTATTCTAAGAAGTCTTTTAATTGTTTTGAACGAGAAGGATGGCGTAATTTTCTCAACGCTTTAGCCTCGATCTGACGAATACGTTCCCGAGTAACACCAAATACTTTTCCTACTTCTTCCAGTGTTCTCGTACGTCCATCGTCTAGGCCAAAACGTAAGCGAAGGACATTCTCTTCCCGATCAGTCAATGTATCTAGTACATCTTCCAATTGTTCTTTTAGTAGTTCATATGCTGCGTGTTCTGCTGGACTTGTTGCTTCTTGGTCTTCGATGAAATCACCTAAATGAGAATCATCTTCTTCACCGATTGGCGTTTCAAGAGAAACAGGTTCCTGCGCGATTTTCAAGATTTCGCGGACTTTTTCTGTCGGAAGGTCCATTTCTGCACCGATTTCTTCCGGCGTAGGTTCTCTTCCTAGGTCTTGCAACAATTGACGCTGGATACGAATCAATTTATTGATTGTTTCTACCATGTGAACTGGAATACGGATCGTACGTGCTTGGTCGGCGATTGCACGAGTAATTGCTTGACGAATCCACCATGTAGCATAAGTAGAAAACTTGAACCCTTTGCGATAGTCAAATTTTTCAACTGCCTTCATCAGCCCCATATTTCCTTCTTGGATCAAGTCAAGGAACTGCATGCCTCGCCCTACATAACGTTTAGCGATACTTACTACTAAACGAAGGTTTGCTTCTGCTAAACGCTGTTTTGCTTCTTGGTCGCCTTCTTCGATTTTCAATGCTAACGCTACTTCTTCTTCCGCAGTTAAAAGGGAGACACGGCCAATTTCTTTCAGATACATACGAACCGGGTCATTGATTTTTACACCGGTTGGCGCAGATAGATCTTCTGTTTTTGCCTGTTCAGCTTTTTTCTCAGCACTTTTCAAGCTGTGAATTGATGGATCACCATTTTCATCCACCACACTGATACCTGCGTCTTCAATCTTTTGGATCAATTTGTCCATTTCATCTGCATTCAAAGTGAATGGTGTAGCAAGCTGATTGGATAAATCATCATATACAACTTGTCGTTTGGGTTTGTTTTCTTTGATGAAAGCTGCTACTGCTGCTTCATACTTTTTTTTATCTGTTCCATTTGCCATAAAAGAAGGCCCCCTTGAGTAGCTATTTGGCTTGTTTTAACTGTTTCGTTAAATTGATGATTTCGATCGTCAATTCAAGCTCAAGCTGTTTGTTCCCAGTACGTCTGGCTTCTTGCTGCATTTGTTTTTTTAATGTTATTTCATCAGCTAAGCCAGATTTGCTGATCACATCTAGCAAGTCTTGGATTTCCCGTGGCGAACTTTCTTCTGCCACCGGTAAATATTCGATCTCCACCACCAACCGCCTTAAATTTTCATCTTGCAAAAAGTCTAAAAACTCTGCAAGGTTGAATTCATAATGTTGTGAGACATATGCATCGAATAAAAAATAAACTTCTGCGTATGCGTCGTGGATAAACTGAAATTCTCGTTCTTTTAAAATATTGCGGACAGAAACTTCTTTAAATGCGCGGTACAACAGAATCTGCTCTGCCTTTTCTACCTGCGTCAACGGTCTCTTCTTCCGTGCAGTTTCTTGTCTCTTGGTCTGCGTATGCTGGTTTTCCTGAGGTTCTTGACGATTTTGCTGATTTGTTCTTCGGAGCTCACGCAATTGTTTTTGTATCGTCTCTCTGCTGACCCGAAACTCTGTGGACAGCTGCGATAAATACATATCTTGTTCAATTGGTGAAACGACTCGGCTAAGTTCAACTAATAATTCTTCAAGGTACTCGATTTTGTCTTTTTCATTTTCTAAATTTTTCCCTTGTTTCAAATAACGTGATTTAAAAGTAAAAACTGTTTCACGCCCATGAGCCACTAATTCTTGAAAAGATGCTTCCCCATACTTACGGAGATATTCATCAGGATCAAGCTTTTCTGGAACGACTACGACCGAAAGTCCTAAACGACTATTTTGCCGAAGCAATTCAATCCCTCGATTGGTTGCTTCAAAACCTGCGTTATCTCCGTCATAACAAAAAACCAGTTCTTTCGTCAGTTTTTCCATTTGCTGGATCTGTTGTGCTGTCAGACTTGTTCCCATGGAAGCTAATCCAGTTTTGATACCAGCCTGCCATGCAGCAATCACATCCATAAAACCTTCGAACAACAAGACTTCTCCATTTTTTCGGATATCGCTTCTTGCTTTATCAAGATTAAATAACACTTGTCTTTTATTGAATAATTCTGTTTCCGGACTGTTCAAATATTTGGGCTGATCTTTTTCCTGCCCTTTTTCAGGTGCAAGCCAGCGTCCTGAAAACCCGATTGTCTGGCCTTGAGGATTACGAAGGGGAAACATCACCCTTTGGTAAAAACGGTCCGACATACGGCCATCATCATGTGCGACAAACAATCCAGAACGTTCTAACAATTCATTTGAGAATGATTCATTCTTGAAGACTTGCTGAAGAAACGAGCGTTCATTAGGTGCAAAGCCGATATTGAATTCTTCAATCAATTCTAAAGACAACCCACGACTTTGCAAATATTCTAAGGCTGGCTGTCCCGCTTTTGTATGCAACAGCATGTGATGATAGATTTCCGCTGCTTTTTCATGAGCAGCAATCAATTTTCCTGTAGCAGATTCAGGATTTTGTACAGCTAACGTTCGCTGACGCCATTGATCTTCCAACGGAATCTGTTCGAAATCTGCTACTTTTATCACTGCTTCTGGAAAACTCAGTCCTTCTAGTTCTTGAAGAAAAGTAAACACGTTTCCGCCCTTACCGCAACCAAAGCAATGAAAGATCTGCTTGTCTTCTGCAACAGAGAAGGATGGTGTGCGTTCTTCATGAAAAGGACACAGCCCTAAGTAGTTTTTACCAGACTTTTTCAATTGGACATATTGTCCAATCACCTCAACGATATTCGTTTGACTGCGTACCGTTTCGATAACTTCTTGAGGAATCCGTTGAGCCATTTTTCCACCCCCTGCTTTATTGATATCTTTTCGTTTTAACAAAAGATATTTCAGGAGAATAACCGGTAAAAAATCGCACTAACTGAAATCAGTGCGATTTTAAAGGACACAATTATACATGTTTGATTGTATCATATTTCAATTCTTTTTCAAGTATAACACATTTCTATTTAATTAAGCATCAATTTGCTACTCTTTTCAGTAGCTGATTTTGAATATCAGCCTTCCAGTACAATAATCGAAGGACAATATTTACGATCATGAACATAACGAAGTATCCTATGGTTTCTCCTAAACCTAAGTTTACTTCCAAAATTCCGTGGAACAGCATCGCAGCTACATATATCCCTACGATTGTTGTTACTGCTAAGAATATTCGCAACGGGTTGAAAGGATAACAAGCTTTTACAACTGCCATGCAGCTGATTCCAATTAGCAAGTAATACATCAACGTAGTGGTTTCACTACTTCCCCACGCGAACGTTTTTCCAAGTAGATACACTGCTATGATATTCACTACTACAAGCAAGGCATTCGGCAAAGCGTTGATAAGTGCAGTAGGCAAGTAACGGTAAGTGATTTTGCGTTTATCTTGTTCAAATGATAAAAAGAAGGAAGGATACCCTTCAATCGCCAAATCAATCAGCGTAATCTGGATAGGGATAAATGGAAATCCAATAGCTGTAACGGCACAGATAATCGATAAAATAAAAGAATAAATCGTTTTGATGAAAAAGATACCGGAGACTTTCGTCACATTGTTGACTACTCGACGTCCTTCAAACAGGACTTCTGGCAATGTCGTAAAATCAGAGTCCAACAATACTAGATTAGCAATTTGACGTGTCGCTCCGTCACCTTCTGCCATGGCGATACTGCAATCTGCTTCTCTTAATGCCAAAACATCATTCACGCCGTCACCTGTCATCGCAACCGTTCTGCCGCTATCTTTTAATTCATTTACCAGTAACTTCTTTTGCTGAGGACTCACTCGACCAAAAACGGTATATTGATGCGCGGCTTCTCGCACGTCCGATTCTTCAGTAATCTGAGAAAGGTCGATATACGCATCATAATTCGGTAATCCTGCACGTCTAGCAATATTGGAGACAGTAAATGGATTATCTCCAGAGATTACTTTCAGGTCAACGCCTTCCTCATGAAGATAAGCTAGTGTTTCTGGCGCATTTTTTCGGATTGGATCATCGATTTCAAACAGAGCAACTGGCTCAACAAACGCGGGGGTTTCTTCGTTTAATTGCTGATTTGGAGCAATCCCCAACATAAGGACGCGATAGCCATTCGCTTGAGCTGTTTTTAGACTATCTGGCAGTCGATCTTCTTCCACCAAGCGTTCAGGTGCTCCTACGTATACGACTCCTAATTCTGGAAACTCCATCGCACCCCATTTGCGATCAGAAGAAAATGCGACTTTGTTTGTTACATCATAACGATTAGAAAGCTCAAAATACTCTCTCATCGTCCGCATGGTGATGTTGTTATCACTGCTTTCTGCAAGATACGTTCCCATAATTTCTGGAATAGCTTTTTCATACAGCGGATGTAATGCTTCTACACGCTGGATACTCATTTTCCCTTCAGTAATGGTTCCTGTTTTATCCAAACATAATGTATCGACGTGAGCAAGTGTTTCAATGGAATACATGTCTTGAACAAGAATCCGTTTTTTTGCCAGTTTTGTTACACCTGTCGTTAACGCAATACTTATCAACAATACTAATCCCTTTGGAAGCATCCCTAACAAAGCTGCTGCAGAGGCAATAACTGAAATCTTGATAGAAGCATCGCGAATGAACAGTGCCTCCAAAAATAGTATGATCCCTAAAGGAATAATCACGAAACTAGTGAACTTGGATACTTTACGAATCGAATCTACAAGTTCAGAATGAATAGCTTTGTGGGTTTTTGCCTCGCTAGTCAAGCGGACAGCATAATTATCTGCCCCTACTCGGATGACTTCAGCCATGACAGAACCACTTGTCAAAAAGCTCCCAGAAAGCAATTCAGCTCCAGCTTCTTTGACAATCAAGTCAGATTCACCTGTCAAAAGAGCTTCATTTGCTTCTGCCCGTCCTGATATGACCTGCAAATCGGCTGGTATCTGTTCTCCAGCTCCGATCTTTACCAAATCTCCTAATACCAGCTCTTTAGTAGAAATCGATTGTTCTTTACCGTCCCGAATCACTAGTACTTCTGATTGGGAAACAATCGATAATTTTCGTACAAGATTTCTTGCATGTATTTCTTGATAAATTCCAATAACGATATTTACGATAATAATTGCTAAATACGCCATGTTGGAATAAGCACCTACAAATAACAGACAAATTCCGATACCGAAGTTCAGAAAATTGAATAACGTCAATATATTATCGCTGAATATTTGCTTTGTACTTTTTGATGCATCTTCCTGGTAGTCATTTTGCTGGCCAGAAGCCATTTTCTGAACTACTTCTTGCTGTGTAAGTCCATTCATTTTCTTTTTCTCCATTTTCCGCCAACTTTCAAAAATAATCACGTGTTTAAGTCTAGCGTGTTCCAAGATTAAAAACAACTTGTTTTTATAAAATTTATAGAAAAACACACGAATGATTCTTACGAAAAAGATGCTGACCTTTTTTGTATGAATCACCCGTGTGTTGTTTTTTATTATCGAACTATCTTTACTTATATTGTTCTTCCAAACGGCTCATCCACCATCCTAGTGCTGTACCAGCTACAAAAAGAACAGGACAAGCTAGCACTCCAGCGACTCCCAATCCCGCGTAATCAGTAGGGATGATCATAATCGTTGAAGCAAAAACGACGCCTAAAATAAAATGGAATAGCTTACTGTATGCCTTTGAGAAAATATAATCCATGATTTTTGACAGGCCAAGGACACAAAGAACCCCACCAATTCCAATCGGCAAGATGACTTCAAACCGAACTTCTTTAAATCCGTCAGCCATCGCTTTGTACAATCCCATATATACCAAAAAATTAGAAGGACTCAATCCTGGGACAATCATACCTAAACCAATCAATCCGCCGGCGATCAGCCAAGTCCCAAAATTCTGATCGACTTGTCCATCAAATAATCGAGCACCGTATAATAAAAACAAATAAGCCAGAACAAAAGTAACAACCATGATGATTACATCAGAAGTATCTCGTCCTTTTTTTCCTGCTTCTTTCCATAACGCAGGAACAGTTCCGACGATACACCCAACAAAAAACCACAATATTGTTGTTTCATACGCCCCTAATAAAAAACTGACTAAAAAAGAAAGTAAAAAGATGCCTGTCACTCCGCCTAGACCAACAGGCAGGAAAAACAAAACATTTTCTTTGAAATTTTTTGTGATATGGGCTAGAAAAGAAATCAGTCGCTCATACATGCCAAAAACAGCTGCTAATGCACCCCCACTGACCCCCGGCAAGATAAATCCTGAACCGATAAACATTCCCTTCACAAACCGCAACATCCAATCTTTGGTTGTGTACCCCACTTTTTGATTTTCCATTTTTTGCCTTTTTTCCACTATTTGCGCACTCCTTCTTTCAGCTCATTTTATTATGTTTGGATATTTCCTATTCGTTTATTTAAAGACTTTTTCGTAAGTCTCTATTATTTTTTCATTCATTTTGACAATATCAGGATAAAACATATTACCTCCATTATGATAGAGATAGCCGCCGTTGTAAAGCAAGGACTGGATCCGCCAATAGCGGTACTGTTTTCCTTCTTCATTTCCTAAAAGTGGGCTCAACACATCTTTAGAATACGCTTCTGCTAGTTCTACTGTGTTTTCTCCGCCATGATTTTTTACGTAGGCAATATAATCTTTCCCAAAATTATACGCTTGGACAGCAGTCCACAGATCACATCCTTGTTTTTTTGCTTCCATTATCATCTCCGCCAAATATTTGACCCCTTGATAAATACTGTCAGCTGGATTATCAATGACATCGGCTTCTCCATGCAAACTCTCTGAACTCTGCATGAGATCTGTGCCTTTTCCTTTTGATTCGGTCAAGATTATTGCCTTGATCAATTTTTCGTATGCTTCCATATGATAATTTTTTGCAGCTGTCGTTATTTCTATTTGATAGCTTTCCACCCGTTTTACCGAGCGATAAGTTCTTCCTCCTAAAAACAACACCGCACCAATGACCGTTAGAATGATCATGTAAAAAAGAATACGGATAATAGATAATCGTTTTCGCTTCATTTCATCACCTAGTTATTTTGACATCTTTTTTATCTTACTATTTCTTTATCTTCTTGGCTATTTCTTCCTTAAATTCTGTGTACACCTTAAGAAAAAATGAATTTTCCTGTGTTTTTTATCATCTTACGAAAATGATCGTTGTTTTTCAGTAAAAACAATTGCCCAATGACTGTTATAATCGTTATACTTTACACAGTAGGTGATTATGTGAAAAAAGAAAAGAAATATGCAAAAATGTCAGACGGGAGCAAAATTTATTATGAAAAGAGTGGTCAAGGCTTCCCACTCTTTTTACTGCATGGCAATGATGGTAGCGGCCGCTTTTTTTCAGAACAGGTTCCCGTACTTGAACGCTACTATACCGTTTATCTAGTAGACAGCAGAGGACATGGCCGTTCAACAAATGAAGCATCTATATTGAATTTTCATTTGATGGCTGAGGATCTGAATACGATTATGTTGCTAGAAAAAATCAATCAGGCAGATTTTCTTGGATTTAGTGATGGCGCAAATTTGGCATTGGTATTTGCTAGCAGCTTTCCTCAAAAAGTTCATCGACTGATTTTAAATTCTGGAAACACGCTAGTTAAAGGTGTTCGTTTTTCTGCCAGAGTCATCAGCAATTTTCATTATGCATGGGTATGGTTGCTCTCTTTATTTCGCCCAAGCCTTCGCAAAAATCTGTTAGTTATTAAACTATTGCTACATGATATCGGCCTTACAGAAAATGATTTAAAAAAAATCAACTCCCCAACATTAATTATTGTAGGAAAAAAAGATGTAATCAAGCTGAAACATTCTCTGTATATAGCTAAAACTATACCAAAAGCTTCTTTTGTACTTGTAAAAGAACAAGGACATGAATTAGCTAGAAAAGATCCTGAACGCTTCAACCGAGAAGTTCTTCAATTTCTTTCTGAAACATAATTATTAGGAATAGAAGGTGATTTATTTGTTAAAAACTACCATACAATGGCTGAAAAACCATCTAGGACTGTTCAAAACAATCTTTTTGATTTCTGTCATTGTCATTATTGTCGGTGAATTGATGTCCATCGGTAAAACTCTATCTATCCAGCAATTAGGAGAAACGTTTGCCACTATACCTATTTGGAAAAGCGGACTTATGCTGTTGATTGGTCTTGTCTCTGTGTTACCTATGATTGGTTATGATATTATTTTGAATCGGATGCTTGAACAAAAGCAGAATCCTCGTTACTTGTTTGAGACAAGCTGGCTGATCAATACAATCAACAATATTGCCGGTTTCGGCGGGTTTGTTAGTGTGGGGCTTCGCTCTGAACTATATGGACAAAAGAAAGAGAGCAGAAACGTGATCCAAGCATTATCGAAAGTTTTCTTGTTTTTGATGGCTGGACTTTCTATTTACAGTCTGCTTTCTTTTTTACTTGTAGTCTTCACACCAGTCGCTCCTTTCTTGAAGCAATATTGGATATGGCTGATTGGCGGTGGTCTGTATTTTCCTGTTGTCTTTTTATTCACTACTTTCAAAAAGAAAGGATTCCTTGGTGGTACCTCACTTAAAACGCAAGGACAGCTCTTGCTTGTTTCATTATTGGAATGGTCTGGTGTCCTGTTCAGTTTCCTTTCTGTTGGTTACCTAATGGAAATCCGAATCGATCTGTGGCAAACGATTCCGTTATTCATTGCTGCTTCAGTGATAGGGATCGTGTCTATGATTCCTGGCGAGATCGGCAGTTTCGATGTGATGATGATTATCGGATTATCTGCTATTGGTGTGCCAAGAGAAACAGTCGTTGTGTGGATCTTGCTTTATCGTCTGTTCTACTACATCATTCCGTTTTTGATTGGAATCGTCTTTTTCTTCAAAAATATCGGTTCCACTTTTGATCAGCGTTATTCAGGTATCCCTAAGCAGTTAGCAACAGAAATCGCGCATAAAATCGTGGTTGTACTTTTATACTTTTCTGGAATCATGTTGGTACTTTCTGCCACTATTCCGCAAGCTTTTACAGAGTTTCGCTGGCTTCATAGTTTGAACCCATTGAAATTCCACTTTATTATCCAGTTTCCTAGTATATTATTAGGATTTCTTTTGATTGTTATGGGGAGAGGGATCGCTGCACGCGTAAAACGAGCCTATCTGCCTACAATTTTCTTGATCGCACTCGCTTTATTTTATGTTTTATTAAGCGATTTTAGCTTCACACCGGTGATTTTCTTGTCTATTCTGTTTCTGATCATTCTTGCGTCCAAAAACGAACTGTTTCGGGAACAACTCATCTATTCGTGGGAATGGCGTACGATCGACGGAATCATTATCGGTGCATTGACATTGCTTTATATTGTTATTGGTGTATACAATCTGCCTGATTTTCCACATCGGCGTCACCATTTTATTTCCTTTTTCTTATTCCCTTCTGAAAAGATTTGGTTTTCAGGGTTGTTGGCCATTATCGCCGTTAGTTTCATGATCGTTCTATTTGTCCATTTTCTTCAAGGAGAAAAGAAACAGATTGGCGAAGCCTTTAATGAAGAAAAGGCACTGAAGATCCTCACAACTTATGGAGGAAACTCCGACAGTCAATTGATCTTCTTAAAAGACAAGCGGATGTTTGTCTACGAAAAAGACGGTGAACCAACTGTGCTTCTCCAATTCGCTTGCTTCAATAATAAATGCGTCGTAATGGGCGATCCTTCTGGTAAGAAAGAAGATTTTCCAGAAGCAATTGAAGCTTTCATCGAAGAGACAGACCGATTATGTTATTTACCTGTTTTCTACGAAACAAGCGAAGAGATCGTTATGATTTTGCATGAATTCGGCTATGACTTCATTAAAATGGGGGAAGAAGCTTATGTAGACCTGAATAGTTTTACAACATCAGGGAAAAAAATGAAGGGCACTCGGGCTGTCTTGAACCGAATTGAACGAGAAGGATTTACATTTGATGTCTTACAACCGCCATTTTCTGCTGAGCAAATGAGTATTTTCAAAAATATTTCTGATAATTGGTTGGGTTCACGAAAAGAAAAAGGTTTTTCTTTAGGCTTTTTCTCTGAAGATTATTTACAAAGAGCGCCTATTGCTGTAGTCAAAAATACTCAAGAAGAAATTGTCGCTTTTGCGACGATCATGCCTACTTACACGAACAACAAAGTAGGAACGATCGATTTGATGCGATATGATCCCAAAAAAGCACCTTCCGGCAGTATGGATTTCTTGTTCCTGCATTTGTTTGCTTATATGAAAGAAGAACATATCCAATGGTTCAATTTAGGGATGGCCCCTCTTTCAAATGTTGGTACTTCCAGAAAGAGTTTTTTACAGGAAAGAATTGCTTACTTGGTTTACGAGTTTGGCTCTCATTTTTATTCTTTCCATGGATTAAGAGAATACAAAAGCAAGTACGCTACGAACTGGGTCTCACGCTACACCCTATATTCGCGAGATAGTTGGATTGCATACGTTATGATTGCCTTGCTGATTATTGATAATGCGCCAGTTGAGCAGACACAAGGTCGAATAAGTGGTTTGAAAAAATGGATACGAAGAAAGTACTAAAAACTGCGTATTGTAAGGAAACACTCACAGTATAAATAAAAGAGACTGAACCAAAGCGTGAGGTACGGCTCCTACCCTCTCTTATTGTACAATTGTAGAACAAAAAAAGCGATCAAAACAGGATTTCTGTTTTGACCGCTTTTTCATTTTAAACATTTTTCATTGCCAAAATATTCGAGTCGCGTTTCTTATGCTTCGATTTCTGTAACGATACCTGAACCTACTGTACGGCCACCTTCACGAATCGAGAAGGTCGTTCCGTTTTCAACAGCGATTGGGTGGATCAACTCAACATCAATCGTCACATTGTCACCAGGCATGACCATTTCTGTATCTTCTGGTAACGTGATTGTTCCAGTAACGTCAGTTGTACGGAAGTAGAATTGTGGGCGGTAGTTGTTAAAGAATGGTGTATGACGTCCACCTTCTTCTTTGGTCAACACGTACACTTCAGCTTTGAATTTTGTATGTGGAGTAATGGAACCTGGTTTAGCAAGTACTTGTCCACGTTCGATATCGTCCCGTTGGATACCACGTAACAGTACGCCGACGTTATCTCCAGCTTCCCCGTAATCTAACGTTTTACGGAACATTTCTACACCTGTGACAACTGCTTTTTGTGTTTCAGGTTTGATCCCTACGATCTCTACTTCATCACCGACACGAACAGCACCGCGGTCAATACGACCTGAGGCAACAGTTCCTCGTCCTGTAATGGAGAAAACATCTTCCACTGGTAATAGTAATGGTTTATCTGTATCACGTTCTGGCGTTGGGATATATTCATCCACTGTATCCATCAGTTCCATAATAGCAGCTTCAGCATCGGGATCGCCTTGCAATGCTTTTAATGCGGAACCTTTGATCACAGGAGTGTCATCGCCTGGGAAACCATATTCGCTCAATAACTCGCGAACTTCCATTTCTACCAAATCAATCAATTCTTCATCATCGACTAAATCTACTTTGTTCAAGAAAACAATTAGGTATTTTACACCAACTTGACGTGACAACAAAATGTGTTCACGTGTTTGAGGCATCGGACCATCAGTTGCAGAAACGACTAAGATGGCACCATCCATTTGGGCTGCCCCTGTAATCATGTTTTTCACATAGTCCGCGTGTCCTGGTGCATCGATATGCGCATAGTGGCGTTTTTCTGTTTCATATTCTACGTGTGCGGTATTGATCGTAATTCCACGTTCACGTTCTTCTGGAGCTGCATCAATACTAGCATAGTCTTGAGGATTTGCTAGGCCTTTTTTGCCTAATACTGTAGTGATCGCAGCAGTTAAAGTAGTTTTCCCATGGTCAACGTGTCCAATTGTACCAATGTTAACGTGTGGTTTACTTCTGTCGTAATGTTCTTTTGCCATAATTTACAAACCTCCTAAATAATATAGATCACTGAAGGATTTCAGCTCTCACTTTTTTATTATAGTCTTTTTTTGAATAAATCAAAAAGAATACGTCCGGCTTACTTTTTGTAAGATTCGAACTAAGCTTATTACACGTCAAAATTGGTCAAAGTCAACTAAGAGCACTCGCCTATCTTACACACGAAAAAAGTACCTTTTATAAATAAAAAATTGTGTTTTTTGAGAAAAGCTTCAAGCTAGTCCTTACCTTTCTTTTGAAGCAATAAGAACAAAATGAGGAAAAGTTTAAAATTCAGCTGTCGCCAACAACTTTCAATAGACGAAATCTTCTATTTCGTTAATAATAAGAGGAGAGGTGAAGTACATGAAAAAATTAATTGGCGTACTTGTCGTTTTAGGCATCTTTCTCGGCGGAAGTTTTGCAGCTTATCATTATTTTTACGGCGGTGAAGCCTATTATACAAAAATCACGACGAATGGCGAAATATCAGCTATCCAAGCAGATAACGGAGAGAAATTCACGACTTATACCTACAAGCAAGCGGCTTATAATAAAGATGGAGAAAAAAAACAAGTGACGCTTCGCGAAAAAAGAGAACATCCATTAAAGATGAATGCGTATCTTAAACTCAAAGTCAATCCTCGTAAAGGTGTATTAAGCTGGGAAGAAATAAAAGCTTCTGAAGTCCCTAAAAATGCGGCAGAAAAAATCGATCAATAATCGATGGTCTTAAAATTTTATTAGATAAAAAGAGGCTGGGACAGAAGCGTTTATACGTTTTTAGAGCGTGAGACAAAAGTGTTCTTTACTTTTGTCTCACGCTCTTTTTTTGTTATATTCGTCCTTTCAGATCCTTCTCATGGACCATTCATTCAACTAAACATCGGTAGTTGAACATCTAATGTTCCAGTCACTTTTATAAACGATTTAATACTTCATCCACATTTTTGATCATCACAGATATCGTACCATCTGGATTATTCACAAATTCAATCAAATCTGGGTTGCGATATACATCGACTGGTACAATCAGTTCGATTCCGTTTGATAATTTAAATTTTTGTTTTCCAAATTTTTTCTCAGAAATTTCTTGTACTTCTTTTACAGGAGGTGCTTCTGGGACAAACCCTTGTTCCTGTACTTCTTCTTTAAAAGCCAGTTTTGCCGTAATGTTTTCCTTGAAGACTTTTTCTGCGATCATCTCATGATCCAACCGTCCTTTTTCTTCTATCGTGTCATAGACAGCTTCTTTTAAATCAGCCATGATATCAAATTCTTCTGTCTCGAATTTTTTTCCAAGATGCTTGGCTACTTTTTGGATCACTTTTACATTTTCTTCTAAAGAAGGTGCAGGAACACTTTCGATCACTCTTCCAGAAAAATAAAGCTCTTTTTTACCGGAAAACTCATATTTTTTTTCAATCAATTCATAGGTCCAATCGGACAAGTTCACCGCGAAGGCTTCATCTGCTTTTTGTGTTTTCGCGCCTAGTATTGCTCGGTTCAAAATCAAACGGTTGTCAATTCCTACTTCGTCTGCTTCAACAAAATGCGTATAAGCCTCACGATAATTGACTTTCAATAAAGATAAGTACATCACTGTATCTAATTCATACAAAACGACAAATACATCTGCACTTGGCGCCTCTTCACTTTCTTGGTAAATATCGAACCATCGCTGAACGATTGCTTCACTTGCTTCCACAAAATTTTCTTGAGCGATTTTAAGTGATTCAACGATCATGCTTTCTTCTGCCAATTGTCCAGTTTTCGTTTGGGCAGAAGAGATTTTTTGGATTTTCTTTTGAAGAAAATCACGAATATATTCTTTTGTCAGATCCAGCTCTTTTTGCGAAAAGACCGGCGAACCCGTCTCTCTGTCAATAATATGCAGGATTGCTTTTTTTAAATAGATATCCATTTCCTCATTCCCTTCTGTCTTAGTTTACGGAAAAAAAATCAAAAATACCAGAATCAAAATCATTTTCTTTTAAACAAAAATTTCAATAGTAGAAACAAAATGGATTCTTTTTTTTGGAAAATGCGCTAAACTTATAGATGAACGAATAAAAAAGGAGCTGAAAGTATGAATTCATTAACAAGCACGTATCGTCTATCAAATGGTTACGAAATTCCAGTAGTAGGATTCGGCACATGGCAAACACCTGATGGGGATGTCGCTGTTTCCTCTGTTAAAGAAGCACTGGCTGCAGGTTATCGCCATATCGATACTGCCCAAGGATACAAGAATGAAGAAAGTGTCGGCCAAGCGATTAAGGAAAGTGGCATTCCTAGAGAAGAGATCTTTCTAACAACAAAATTATGGAATGCCAATCACAGTTATGAACTTGTGATGTCTTCTTTTGAAGAATCATTAAAGAAACTTCAAACAGATTATGTAGATCTGTTCTTGATTCACTGGCCAAATCCAGTTGCTTTTCGTGATAATTGGGAACAAGCAAACGCAGATACATGGCGTGCATTTGAAGAACTGTATGAAGCAGGTAAAATCAAAGCAATCGGTGTGAGCAATTTCTTGCCCCACCATCTAGATACACTTGCTAAAACAGCAAAAATCATGCCAATGGTCAATCAGGTTTTCCTTGCACCGGGTGAATTGCAGCCAGATGTAGTTGAGTATGCAAAAAAACATGAGATGATCCTTGAAGCATATAGCCCATTAGGCACTGGTAAAATCTTCGATGTCCCTGAAATGAAACAAATCGCTGAAGCGCATGACAAGACGATCGCACAAGTCGCTTTACGTTGGTCGTTGCAACACGGATTCCTTCCTCTTCCTAAATCTGTCACACCAAGCAGAATCAAAGAAAATACTGAACTGTTTGATTTTGAATTGACAGAAGAAGAAATGAAACAAATTGATCAGTTAGATGGTGTAGTTGGCAAGGCAAAAGACCCAGATACTACCCAATTCTAAGACGAAAGGTGATTTTATGGATCCAATCGAACGCTTGAATTCTCTCTCGGAAGACGTCATTCAGACTTTTCATTCCGATTTTGTCTTTTTGATCGATGCAGAGAAGATCCAACATTTCCCTGCAAGAAACTGGACACATGATCAAATCATCGAAGAGCTGAAAAAACGGTTCAATCATTCACTAATGGTCACAACTTGGCACGAACATGAAGTCATTTATTCACCTGAGTTACCTATTTTTGCCTTGATACCGAAAAAATAAAAAGATTGGAACAGGTTATCTATCCACATAACCTGTTCCATTTTTTTATTTTTCTTTCAAAAAATGGAAAAATAAGCAAATTTTTCTGTTGTAATTTGCGTATACGCAAGTTTTTTTGCATTACTCCTTTTCATTTGGCTTTTTTTTTCTTATAATCGAAAGGGTATGAGCGAAGGAGAGAACATATGAAGAAAAAACAGAAACAAAAATTATTAAATCAATTCCGTCCTTCATTGGATGGTGTAAGAGGACAGTTATTCCGTTCTCTAGAAAATGAAAGCTTGAGACGTTATGGTTTGCCATTACAAGTCATGCTTGATCCCAAAAACCGTCAAATCTTAACGATCGGATTAGCTGGAAAAACAAATGAAGATACACGAATCAATGTGCCTATCGATGATAATTTCAATACTGTATTAAAGCGGATCCGTTCAGGAGAAAACGGTATTTTCGAACGATTCCGTGACAATCTTCTTATTGAGATCGTATCTTACTGGAATGATCAACGTTTGAAAAACGATGAACCAACTGCACAAGCCGTTGCAACACCAGTGACAGAAGAAACAGTCAGTGTGCCAGAAGAAAAAGTGGAAGAACCAAAAGCGGACACAACTGAAAATACACGCTCAACTGATACGAATGCCGCTTTAAGTTTTGCTGATTTTTCAAAAGCTGTTGCTGAGTATCCTAAATTTTACACAGAACAAAATGAACAAGAAGTAGTTATTTATGAAAAAAATGCCGATGAACCTCGTAAGTTAGCAACTATTTCTATGACTGCTGAAAATGAATTTGCCATCGAAAAAGCACTTGAACGAAAATACAAAGTCAAATTGGCTTTGATTCCTTTAATTGAACAATTTTCAGCGACAGCGATTACGGAAAGATAGAAACATTCAACTGTAGAAACTGTTGAAGTTAATCCGTTGGTTGAATAAAAAACCGCTTGGTAGGTTAAACAAATGCCAAGCGGTTTCTTT
The DNA here is from genome assembly GCF_040887565.1 of Enterococcus sp. C46. Lineage (NCBI taxonomy): Bacteria > Bacillati > Bacillota > Bacilli > Lactobacillales > Enterococcaceae > Enterococcus > Enterococcus sp. C46. Next base: position 77,607 of record NZ_JBFOGA010000008.1, on the reverse strand, counting down.
ATAGTCATATAGTATTTTTTATTATTTCGTTCCGTTGAATAAATAACTAATGATCAACAATTAATGAATTCGCTATGATTGATTTTCTTTATCAATCTTCTCTATTGATCACAAATCGTTGTCTTTGTATATGAGCGACTGGCGCAGTAATCAATTCTTGATTATTGTTGTATACGCCATCTCTTACTTCTAGTATTCGGTTACTATGAGCATTTTGCAAATAATACACATCTCCTAGCATATGCTCTAGCCCAGACGATAACAATCGCCATCTTGCACGATTTTGTATACTTGGCTGGTTCGTTACATCTATACCAAAAGAACTATTTTCTGCTAACACATGATCCCTGTTACGTTGACTTCGCAATATGTATGCTTTACTCGCAACATCATAATCTAAGTACCACTTTTGATTTCTACTCCCAGCGTTATGGTAAATGATTCCTCTGTTATTTCCTTGATTCCAATCCACAACTTTTGAGGTATCTGCTTCACATTGGATAGAAGTGATATATCCATCGTATTTCCCTTTGCTTTCACGGTTTTTCAATAAACGATGATTGATATCGATGATGGAATTAACGAGCCACTCACTTGGATAGTCGATAGGTACGATTCCCGTATGTTTGATATTTCTATTTATTATCCGGTAAAAAGAAAAATGATTGATTACATCTGCGTATCCCCATACACCATTCCAAAATCCATTTGCACTTAGATAATTGATATATTTGACACCATTTATTCCTCTGCTTTGGTGTGCCTTGTCGAATTGTTGCTCGACGGCCCACCGTTTATCATTTGGATTCACTGGATTCCAATAGTCTTGTATATCAAAACTTGACGGATAAGGGATTCCGACATTATTTCCCAAGAAATTACAAAAAATGACGATTTTTCCTCGTGTCTCTCTAAGAGTCGGATTAGCATTTCCATAATAAAAGTAATCTCTCCAACGACTATCTTGTAAATATCTTGTATTAAGAATATGGTTGAATGTATGGTCATTTACACTACTGTATTCTTGTTTCAATCTCATATAGACTACTTCTCCAGGATTGTCACGAAGAAAGGCCACTGTTTTATTAAGTACATCACCGAAATTCTGGTTTAGATAGTACCTGTCGTGATGCATCGTAAAAGCACCATCAATAGCACGCGCACGTATATCTAAAAAACGTATTCCATTGTCAAGCTGCTTGCGGATATCGATACTTTGTGTCTTTACGTATCCACTTGCTATACCTGAGAACGTTCCTGTTGCTGAATTATGGGTCCCTGGAATAGATAATTCTGAAAGACGTACATTATCATTTAATTCACTCATCCAATACCGATTATATGTACGTGACGACCAATCTCCACCATTTATATGTGCATAAGACATTGGTGTTTTATATCCTAGTAAAAATAAACCGAAACAAATACACAATAGTACAGTAAATTTTTTCTTATTCATAAGTTCTCCATTCTTTTCTATTTTGTGCGCACACCTAATTATAGCTAGAAATATATTTTAACAATGAACACATTTTTCTCGTAAAAGAAAAAAAGACAAGATCTACAGTAACTAAAATAACTGCAAATCTTGCTTTATTCCTCTAAAGAAATTGTTCTTTTATTTTTCCCGGATTTTTTCCAATAGTTGTATAGCTGTCTGCTGATTCATCTTTTCTGCTTCACGTAATTTTTGCGCAACTTGCTCGATTTCCTCACCAACTGCCCCAATTGAGATCGCTAATGAACGAGCTTGAAGCCCCATGTGTCCTTTTTGGATTCCTTCTGTAACTAATGCTCGCAAAGCAGCAAGATTTTGAGCTAACCCTACAGCAGCCATTACTTGTGCTAGTTCCTTGGCTGAATCAACATCTAGCATAGCTAAGGATACTTTAGCTTTTGGCAAGATATTAGAAGCTCCGCCTACTGTGGCCACAGCCAAAGGTACCGTTAACTTCCCAACTAGTTTATTTTCTTTAATCTGCCAGTCTGTTAATCCTTGGTATAATCCGTTTCTTGCCGCATAGGCATGGATCGAAGCACTTACCGCACGTGTATCATTTCCTGTAGCTGCTACTACAGCTTCTATACCATTCATGATTCCTTTATTATGCGTCGCTGCACGATAAGGATCCAGCTTCGCATACTCCCCTGCTTGTTGGATTTTTTTAGCGATTTGTTCACCAATTTCTTTGCTTCTCCCTAAGCGTTCAAAGGGAATTTCACAACAGGCAGAAGCCAACGATTCTGTAGCAAAATTACTTAAAATACTGAATAGAATCTCTTCCTCAGGGAACCATCCCCGTAATTTGTCTGCTACACTCTCAAGAATCGAGTTGATCATGTTGGCACCCATTGCATCTTTTACATCCACTAAAAAATCAATAGATAGGTAGGCATGGAAACTTCCCATAAATTCCCGTGTAGAGATATCTTGAACACCGCCCCCGCGTTTCACGATGGAAGGATAGCTTTCATTTGCACAAAGAATCAGTTCTTCTTTTCGATGATTCACTGCATCGATCACTGCTTGATACTCCGATTTTCCTGATAGAACGATTTGTCCACGCATCAACCGTTGAGGTGTTTCTGCACAGATATCTCCACAGATTTTTGCGCCATTGCTTGCAGCTGCAATAACAGATGGTTCTTCTGTAGCCATCGGGATCCATTTTTTCTTGCCATTGATTTGGAAATTTTGTGCAATGCCCATTGGGATCTCCACTTCGCTCACTTGGTTTTCAATCATGTGATCTGAGAGCTCTTCAGAAAGTGTTTGTTCCTCAAAAATCAGTGCATTTTCCTGTGTCAATACACCTTTTTCGACTAATTGACTGCGCCGTTCAGATGGCGTGAGCTGATAGAACTTTTTTTTTTGCCAATCCTCACGTGTTTGCTCCGTATTCGCTTCTAACAAGACTGCCAAGCCTAAACCTCCGCCAATACATAATGAAGCAACACCGTATCTCTTCTGCTCACGAAGCAATCCGTAAGCTAACGTGGTCAAAATCCGTGCACCGCTTGCCCCAATTGGATGTCCTAATGCGATTGCTCCTCCATAGATATTGACCTTTTCTTCATCTAACTGTAGTTCTCGATTGACCACAATAGATGAAGCCGCAAATGCTTCATTGATTTCAAAAAGATCGATCATTGGTAAAGCTATTCCTGCTTTATCTGTCAATTTTTGAATGGCTGTGATTGGAGCGATTCCCATGATGCTTGGATCAATACCAACTTCCGCTACTTCTTTGATGGTTGCCAAATAAGGCAGATTATTATTCTCTGCGTATTCTTTGGATGCAAGGATCACCACTGAGGCACCGTCATTCAATGGAGAAGCATTGCCTGCTGTTACTGTTCCTTCTTCCGAGAATACTGTACGTAATGTACCCAATTTTTCCAATGTACTATTTCCACGAACTGCTTCATCCTCAGATAACACGTCTTCAGCAGAAATCTTGACCGGAATGATCTCCTCAGAAAATACGCCAGCTTCAACAGCTTGAGCTGCTTTCAACTGGGATGCCAAGGCATAACGATCCTGCTCTTCTCTGCTCACAGAAAATTGAGTTGCCACATTCTCTGCGGTTAATCCCATATGTGTATTTGAAAATGCGTCAGTCAATCCGTCATTGACCATACTGGAAATTGGTTCGCCATATTCATTTGTTTCTGACTGATAGGGTTTCAGCATAGGTGCTTGTGACATACTCTCTGTTCCGCCGGCTACCACAAGCTCTGCTTCACCTAATTGGATCAGCTGGCGTGCTAAAATCACTGCTTTCATACCAGATCCACAAACTTCATTGATTGTCATTGCAGGGACATCCACTGGGATACCGCTGTTCAAAGCAATTTGTCTAGCAACATTTTGACCATTACCAGCCTGCAGGACATTCCCAAATATTACTTGATCTATTTTATCTTTTTTCAGTTTTGTTTTATCTAATAATTCTTTGGTCACAAGTGTGCCTAATTCAACTGCAGTAAATGAACTTAAACTTCCGCGATACTTTCCTATTGGCGTTCTTGCAGCATCTATCATTACGACTTCTTTCAAGTAAGCCACCTCCTACAAAAATATACCATTCTTTGCTATAAAAACAAATAGCTCTTGTTCCAGTTGTTTTTTTCTAAGATTAAATTTTAACAATCCTTAAATATTCGCTTTTTTATATTTCTTTTAATCTTTTTATGATACTTTAGTAAAGTAAGTTTTTTATCATGAGTAAAGAGGTGTTGAAATGAAAATAGGGATTGATCGTCTTTCCTTTTTTATTCCTAATTTATATTTAGATATGACAGATTTAGCAGAAAGCCGTGGAGATGACCCTGCAAAATATCATATCGGTATTGGTCAAGACCAAATGGCAGTCAATCGTGCGAATGAAGATATCATTACACTAGGGGCAAATGCTGCCAGCAAGATCGTGACAGAAAAAGACCGTGAGCGAATCGACATGGTCATCGTCGGAACAGAATCCGGAATTGACCATTCAAAAGCGAGTGCGGTAATTATCCACCATTTACTAAAAATCCAATCTTTTGCTCGTTCTTTTGAAGTAAAAGAAGCTTGCTACGGTGGCACCGCAGCTTTGCACATGGCAAAAGAATATGTCAAAAATCATCCAGAACGAAAAGTACTAGTCATAGCAAGTGATATTGCTCGTTACGGCTTGGCAAGCGGGGGTGAAGTGACGCAAGGTGTCGGTGCTGTTGCGATGATGATCACTCAAAATCCGCGTATTTTATCGATCGAAGACGACAGCGTATTTCTGACAGAAGATATCTATGATTTCTGGCGTCCAGATTACAGTGAATTTCCTGTTGTCGATGGACCTTTGTCTAATTCTACGTATATTGAATCGTTCCAAAAAGTTTGGAATCGACATAAAGAATTATCGGGTCGAGGACTCGAAGATTATCAAGCGATTGCTTTCCATATCCCATATACGAAGATGGGAAAAAAAGCATTGCAAAGCGTATTAGACCAAACAGATGAAGGAAATCAAGAACGGCTACTGGCTCGCTATGAAGAAAGCATTCGTTACAGCCGACGAATCGGTAATCTTTACACTGGTTCATTATACCTTGGACTAACTTCTCTACTGGAAAATTCGAAATCATTGCAGCCAGGAGACCGCATTGGTTTATTCAGCTACGGTTCTGGTGCAGTAAGTGAATTTTTTACAGGTTATCTGGAGGAAAACTATCAAGAATATCTCTTCGCACAATCTCATCAAGAGATGCTGGATTCTCGAAAACGAATCTCTGTTGACGAATATGAAATGATTTTCAGCGAATCGCTTCCTGAACATGGAGAAAGCGCAGAATATACATCAGACGTACCTTTCTCGATTACAAAAATTGAAAATGATATTCGTTATTACAAAATATAATAAACGCATAAAAAAGATCCCTTCACGAAATGTGGGGGAATTTTTTTTTGTCATTGGACCAGAGAAGCAATCGATAGGTCAACCTAGTCGTACTGATGATTTCTTGTTTTTCACTGAATAGTTTGCGAATATATCTAGTCACAACAGGATCTTTTGCGTAATCTTCATAGTACATCTTCATCCACTCTTCAGTAATTGATTCCTGTGCAAAATAAGTAAAATCGTTTTTCTTTACTTTGATTCCTTTATCAATTAAATATGATTCAAATTGATCCATGATAAATGGGGTTGTATTAGGATCTTCTTCTATCATTCCTAGTTGCTTTTCGATAGGATAAAAAACATCATCGATTGATTCCACTACTCTCATTATCACGCACCATTTGCTTGCCTTTTTCATCAGTTTTTCTAATTGATTGGGATGTATCAAAGCTGGGTTCGCTGCTGTAAAAACCACTTCATATGTCTCACTGGATTGGATAAATTCTTCTAATGATCGTTTGATAAAGGAAACATTTGACAAGTCAATTTTCTCTGCTTCTTTTTTTGCATTTGCTAGCATTCCTGAAGAAAAATCGATCAAATCGTAGTGATTAACTTCTTTTGCTAAAGAAATAAATCTGCCAGATCCTCCGGCAACATCTGCTACTATTTCAGCAGGCAGGACTTTCTCCGACTTCAGATATTCTCTTACATCTTCTGCAATAGTTGTTTGTGATTCTTGCTGGATTTCATAATATTCTTCCGCAAAATCATCCCATTCTTTTTCATTCATTTGAATCCCTCTTACTTTTTGATTTTTGTTAGATGTTTTCACTTTTCGGAACAAATTATTCTCCTCTTTCATCTATTATATCTCTTTTGATGAATAAAAAAATGTTTTACTTTCCGTCTATTATAAATAAAAAAGGACTGTGACAAACGTCGTGTCACAGTCCCTTATTCCGAATAAACGGTGTTCAATCAGCTGACCCTCGGCATTAGCTCAACAAACGGCAAAATATGAGGAACTATTTTTCCGTTTGTTTCTCTAATACTCAGATCAGAACGCTGATTTCACAACCTCTGATACACGGTGTTCCTGAAGTAACTTCTTCAGAAATAAGCCGAAATGCCACAAAAATTTGAGAAGCAATTTTCGTACATTCCTTCTTATTTCTTGAAGCTGACCACTTCTGTCACTACCTCCTTGATTCGTTTTATTTATTTCCTTGTACTCGTACAATGATCAATTTCGTGATTTCCATCAAGATGATTGTCACAAGAGCGATTCCCATACATGTAAAGACTTCTGTCAATCCAAATGCTGATGGGATAGAGAAGACTTCTTTCAGTCCTGGGATCATTGTTAAGCAGTAAAGCGCGCTACATACAACTACAGCTAGTAAGACACTTCTGTTAGAGAAGAACCCTGCTTGGATAGCTGTTTGTGTATTTGAACGTGCTGGGAATGTTTGCAGTGTCCGACACCAAATCAATGTTGAAAATGACATAGCTACACCGAATTCAGGTGAATGCTGCATGCCAAGCCATTGAGCGAAGATAACAGCAATCCCAATCAGTACACCACGATACGTTACAGAAATCAATGTTTTGTCCGTAAAGATTCCTGAATTTGGATCTCTTGGCGGACGGTTCATCGTAGCGGGTTCTGCTTTTTCTGTACCTAATGCAATCGCTGGCAGTGAGTCATTGACTAAATTGATGAACAGCAGTTGTAATGCTGTAAATGGATTGGACCAGTCAGCAACTAAGGCAAAGATGATTGCAATAATCGCACCTAAGTTTCCGGCAAATAGATAAGAAATAGCTTTCTTGATATTATCAAACACGTTACGTCCTACTTCTACTGCGCTGACAATAGAAGCAAAGTTATCATCCGTCAATACCATCGCTGCTGCATCTTTTGCCACATCTGTACCAGTTCCCATAGCAATCCCGATGTCTGCTTGTTTCAATGCTGGTGCATCATTTACGCCATCACCTGTCATAGCGGAGATATGACCTTTATTTTGCCAAGCACGAACGATACGGATTTTATTTTCAGGAGAAACACGTGCATAAACGGTCACTTTTTCTAAAACTTCGTTTAGTTGATCTTCTGTTAATTCATCTAATTCCGTTCCAGTCAGAGCTAAGTTTCCTTCTTCAAAAATCCCGATTTGTTTTGCGATAGCAACAGCTGTTGTTTTGTGGTCACCAGTGATCATGATCGTTTTGATTCCTGCACTTCTTGCTTCTGTCACCGCTTGAGTGACTTCAGCACGTGGAGGATCGATCATAGCAAGCAAACCAACCAGGATCAAATCATCTTCATCTTCAAATGATAAATCAAAATTATCAAGTGGACGGTAAGCAAAAGCTAGTACACGTAATGCGCGTGTTGAAAAAGCTTCATTTTGCTCTTGGAATTTTTTCATCAATTCATCCGTCATCGGAACAACTTCGCCATTCAGTAATACTTTTTTACTGCGTTGGAAGACGATATCTGGTCCACCTTTGACAAATAAGTAATTTTCGTTATCGATCGTGTGTCCAGTAGACATCAATTTTCGATCTGAGTCAAAAGGAAGTTCTGCTTGTCTTGGGTAGTTGTTTCGAATTTCCTGATAAGGCTGGTTTAGTTTTTCACTAAAATCGATAAACGCTACTTCCGTGGGATCGCCCAATTTAGTACCGTCTTCACTGATCGATGCATCATTCGCTAAGACACTGATTTCAATCAAACGGCGTTCGTCAGCTGTCCACTTTGAAGGATCGTTTGTGAAATCTCCAGTATCGCCATTCCCTAAAAAGTAGTCAACAACTGTCATTTTGTTTTGTGTCAATGTACCAGTTTTATCTGTACAGATGATACTTGTCGAGCCAAGTGTCTCAACTGCTGGAAGTTTTCGGATAATGGCATGACGTTTCGCCATTTTATTCGTTCCCAAAGATAACACGATTGTTACGATAGACTGTAATGCTTCTGGAATAGCAGCTACGGCTACGGCTACGGCAAACATCACTGCACTCACGATATCTGCAGTCATATCTCCTGTACCTTCTCCAAGATAAATACGGAACAATTGGATACCTAAAATCAATAGAGATAATGCCAAAATAGCCAGACTTAGTTTTTTACTGAATTTATCCAGACCTCGTTGTAACGGAGTGACTTGCTCAGTTGTTGATTCCAAAAGACCAGCAACTTGTCCGATTTCCGTATTGTTCCCAGTTGAAGTCACTAAGAATTTACCGCGTCCGTAAGTTACGATTGTTCCACTGAATACCATATTCGTACGATCACCGATTGGAACAGTACTTGTGATATCCATTACTTCTTTTTCTGCGGAAGTCGACTCTCCTGTCAGCATGCCTTCATCTACTTTTAATGAACCTGCATCCAGTAATCGTCCATCAGCAGGTACATAATCGCCTGCGTCTAACAACACGATATCCCCTACGACAAGTTCGTTTGCCGGAATCGTTTTTTCTTTACCGTCACGAATCACTCGAGCATCAGGTGCTGAAAGATTTTTCAATGCCTCTAAAGAACCTTCTGCTTTTTTTGTTTGGACAACACTGATGATAGAATTCAACATCAACACTGCAAAAATAACTAAGAATTCGATGTAGTCTCCCATGACCATCTGAATAAGTGCGACAATCAGCAATACGATAACCATTGCATCTTTGAAGGTTTCTAAAAACAATTTCCAAGTTGGCTTCTTCGGCTTTTCTTTTAGCTGGTTCAAGCCATCTCTTTCTAATTTTTCCTTCGCTTGCGTGGTGCTCAATCCATCGGTTGAGCTCTGCGTTTGCTGCATCAACGAATCGATCGTTTCTTTATAGACCGCTTGTTGTGCTTGTTCCTTGTTTTCCAAATTTCATCCCCCATTTTTTGATCTCGGTCCTAGTCCTGTCTGAAAAAAAAGAGACCTAAGACAAATGCGCATTTGTCTTAGGTCTCACCATTTCATACAATACCAGAAAACCATTTGGTTAACTTACTGTTGATATTATCGCAACAAAATGTTGCCGGTTACTCCCCTAAGGAGATATTCAACTGTAATAATATCCTACCTTATTAAACTACAAAAAGCAACTACTTTAGCCCGATTTACCTACATTTTCATGAAAATAGTGAAAAGTATATTCACCTTGGTAGGCTTCTTTCTTCTATCATGCTATACTAATGTTATTGTATGTAAGGAGGAACATTTTTGTGGTATCTAGTATTATATCCGCCCTTTATCTATTGAATGCACTTATTGCTTTAGTGGCGATCTTGATTAAACCCCGAGATGTAGCAGCTATTTGGGCATGGCTCTTAGTATTGTTTGCCCTTCCTGGGGTGGGTTTTGTATTATATTTATTTTTCGGACGTGGATTAACGGATAAGAAAAAATTCTATCTCCGACAAAGTGACTTGAAAGAATTAGAAAACTTTCAGTCTTTTAGAGGAGATACCATTGAACATTACGATCCTGACATGGGCGACAAAGACAAACAACAATTTGTCGACTTCTTCTCTTCATTAAATCGTATGCCGCTGACAAGAATGAATTCTGTCACTCTTCTCACAGACGGACAAAAGAAATTAGATTCACTGCTTCAAGATCTAAAAAAAGCCAAACATTCGATCCATATCGAATATTACGCATTTGTGACAGATAATATCGGTCAGCAAGTCTTACGCGTTTTAGAAGAAAAAGCCGCAGAAGGCGTAGAAGTTCGTATATTATATGATGCATTTGGCTCCCATGGCACAAAAGCAAAAGATTTCAATCGTCTAATCAAAAATGGTGGACATGTCCATACATTTGTTACCTCGCAAAAAGCATTGCTTCGTTTCCGATTGAATTACCATGATCACCGAAAAATCGTTGTGATCGATGGAAAGATCAGTTACACCGGTGGTTTCAATATTGCCAATCAATATGTAAATACGACAAAAAAATTCGGTTATTGGCGTGATACGCATATACGAATTTTCGGTGCTGCTTCTTCTTTGCTTCAACTTCGTTTTTTAACAGACTGGAACGTTTCAGTGTCTGAAGAAAAAAAGGTCGGCTATCATTTGAATTATTTCTTTAAAAAAGCCGATCGAGATGAATCCAAACTTGCTGATACGTCCATCCAGCTTGTCTCAAGCGGACCAAATAACGAACGAGAACAAATCAAGCTTTCGTTTATCAAATTGATTACTTCTGCTAAAAAACGTGTTTGGATACAGACACCTTACCTCGTTCCTGATGAAAGTGTCATTGCTGCTTTGAAAATCGCAACTGCTTCTGGTGTCGATGTGAAAATCATGATCCCCAATAAACCGGATCATCCTTTTATTTATCGAGCAACACAATATTATGCTCGTCAGCTCATCAAGGAAAATGTACAGATCCTTGTCTATGAGAATGGCTTCCTCCATGCAAAAACATTAATAATGGATGATGAAATCTGCATGGTAGGTTCAGCAAATCAAGATATTCGTAGCTACCGATTGAATTTTGAAACAAGTGCTGTCATTTACGATCCTGAGTTTTTAGAAGAGCTTGCTACTCAGTTCAAAGAAGATGAGACACATTGTTCACCAATGACAACTGAAACAGTGAAGGAAATGTCTAACTGGCTGTTATTCAAACAACAAATTTCTCGATTGTTTTCTCCAATCTTATAATTTTTCCATTCAAGTAGAGAAAAATATACTAAGGTTAAAGGGACTGTGACAAAAATCTTGTCACAGTCCCTTCTTCCGAATAAACGGTGTTCTCCTGCCAACTCCTCGATCACAAGTCACAATATTCATCAAACATGAGAAGCTGTTTTTTGAACTTGTTCCTTATGACTCGGAGCTGGACGGCAGGCTCACGACCTCTTGGTAAACGGTGTTCAAAAGCCAGTTTCTCGGTATTAAGCCAAATTTATGCAAAAATGTAGAAAGCCATTTTCACAAAATTTTTCTTAATACTCGAAACTAAGCGACTTTTTCACAACCTCTTTTTTTTACTCTAATTCACCGGCTGCCCAATGATTGATTGGTCCATATTTATGCCCTACGTTTATTTCTTCACGAATCGCACGGTTTACATAGTCTTTTGCCAATCGGATTGCTTGTTCTACTGTTTTTCCTTTAGCTAATTCGGCTGCAATACATGCAGATAACGAATCGCCAGTTCCATTGATCCGGTCAGTAGGATAAAATGGCGCATTCAGCCAAAATGATTTTCCTGATTCAAGCAATACGTAGTCGTTGACTGTTTCTTGCTGCGCATCTTTTGCATGATGTCCTTTGATCATGACGTTTTTCGCACCCATATCTTGCAGTTCTTTTGCTGCTTGCACAAAATCTTCTTCAGTTGCTAATGTCCGTCCAGTCAGCTTTTCTGCTTCGTAAAAATTAGGTGTCAGTACTTCTGCCAAAGGGACAAGTTTTTCTTTCAAGCTTTGTAAAGCAGATTCTTCTAGTAAAAGATTTCCATGTTTCGTTACGATCACGGGATCCACGACTAATGGACCAAAATCATATTTTTGATAATTTTTTACAACTGTCTCAATCAAATTTGAATCTGCTAGCATACCTGTTTTAGCTGCACGTATTTGAAAGTCCTCTGCAATCAGTTCAAATTCTTTATCGATAAAATCGGTTGGCAAGGTCACACTTGCTCCGATTCCGTAAGAATTTCCTGCAACACATGCGGTCATGACAGAAACACCGTAAACACTTCTTGTAAAGAATGTATGCATATCTGCTTGCATCCCTGCGCTTCCATCGCTATCTGATCCTGCGATCGTCATTGCTTGTACATACTGTTCTTCCATCAAATCAATCCCTCCGTTTTTATAAAAAAATTTTTTCATGATGCTGTTACTGTTTCTATCATATGTTTTTCAAAGTATCCCTCAGTAAATATACCACTACCTTTTCTTGGTAATCAAATTTATTTGAAAAAACATTTGTAATAAATCAGAAAATAGTTGTCATTTATTTGGACTAGTTATTCTAATAACAAATACCCGCTATTCGATTTATATATATTTCAGTATCCTTCTTGTTTTCATATAACCAATGGCGCTATGATTTCCATATGATAAAAAATAAAGTCAGGTGAAAAAATGAAACTTGAGGATAAAAAAGTCATTTTGAAGAAAATCAAACGTCTCCCAGACCAAATAGAAAACTATACGATCTGTTCTTTCAAAAAAGACAGGAGTATAAAAGCTTATACGCAAAACACAGAAAAAGGAATAATCTATTTCCTACATGAAGAAAGTTACGATACCCAAACCTTTATGTTTACTGAAAAAAAAGAATTTCATAAACAGATGAAAAAACTGATTGAAAAAGAATTTCCAAGAAGTCATAAACTCTATGTGAATCAGCAATTTTAACTTTTAACTATACGCTCTTAACTAAATAGGTTCTGTAATAAAATAAAACTTTATAACAACTATAACAAAACAGAATACAAAACAACAGTTCTATAAGTTATAATCATAGTTGTTAGATGATTCATCTAGTAAAAACACCAGATTTCAAATTTCACACAATTGAAACTAGATCAATCATCAACTTTCTTCAAATTGTTAGAACCCTTTCCCGAGGAGCTGCAGCATAAGCAAGAAAAACAAACAGGAAGCCAAATGGCTGAGACATTCCTTCTATTAGTCTAGTTGTTTCTCGTCGCAAATTTAAGACTTTAGAAAGTTATTTCTATTGATGTTTGGGTTGTTTCACGCTTATGCTCAGCTCCTTACCTATTATTTATCTCAACAGATCGAACAAATTAATGGAAAATTTAAGGAGTTTTGTTATGCTTACGATCTATTCTTCTCGTACACATAGTTACCATCTGATGGCAAATTGGCTGAAAGACCATCAAATGCCTTACAGAGAACGAATTTTCACGCCTAAACAGCCTTTAACCAGAAAAGAAATCTTTTATTTATTATCATTAACAGAAAACGGATTTGACGATCTATTAGCTAAACGCTCGATTGATTATAAAAATTTAAAAGATCAAATCGACCAATGTACGACCTCAGAACTTGTCGATTTAATCGTCTCACATTTTACTTTGTTGCAACGTCCTATCATTACTGACGGAAAAAAATTATTAGTCGGGTTCAATGAAGATAGTATGCGTCTTTTTATCCCTGTTCAATGGCGCAGAAGCCAGCTCAAATCTGTCTATAACGATTTCACGTGGGTAAGCGATTTAGACAATTCTATGGAGTTAGATGATGAATTTTTAAATTATTCTATATAAAAATGACTGTGACAAAAAAGTGTCACAGTCATTTTTTCGAATAACTAGTGTTCCAGAAGTAGCTTCTACGAAAAATAAGCCAAAATTTCTTGAAGCTAATTCTTGTAGCTAACTACTTCTGTCACAACCTCTGACTCACGGTGTTCAAATTTGCGCACACTTACCACGAATAAGTGCTTTGAGTGAACTGACGATAAGAATGACGGACAAGACTGCCATAAATAATCAAAAAGACACCCGTTCCTACGGTAACAAAAAATCCAGAGGCACCGATACTACCATCCATATACCACAAAATCGAAGCAAAAAGTGGGAAAAGTGAAAAAATACATAATCCGATTCCTGCAATCAACGAGAAGCCAAAACTTCGCTGATACGCTTCTTCTTTTTCTTTTGCTTCTGCTAATACTTTTTCAGGTATTTTTCTATTATACAAAAAGTGATTTAAGCGGGTGATTTTCATACCAGAAGCGATGAAAAAACCGACAGCTAATGCTATACCGAAAATCAGACAAGAAACACCCATGAATGCATAGCCTGTTGAACAAAAGAACAGAAATCCTGCAAAGGATAAACAAGTGAATAGGACACCTGACGCTACTTGAAGACCTGCTGCTCTGTATTCTTTCCAGTAATTTTCCGCTTCACTTAAATAAATCAAAGCTGAATTTGATTCTGTCTCGGGACTTGGATTTTCTTTTTTGACATCTAATTCTTCTAATAATTCATCGATTGAACCAAATGTCGAGATGACTGTACCAATGGCCTCTTGTTCATTTTTCCCTTCTCCCATTAATTCATGATAATGATCTTCCATATTTGCCAGCAAATCAGCTTTCAGCTTTTCTATCTCGGTACTTCGGGGTACTCCGATAAAAAGACTTTCTAAATAATTACGGATTGTATCCATTTACTTTCCCTCCAAAAATTGATCGACCACGTCTTTCGTCGTCAGCCACTCTTGCTTTTTTTCTTCTAAAAGATTACGTCCTATTTCAGTGATTTTATAATAGGTCCGTTTTTTTCCATGGGTCACTTCACCAGGGTACGAAACAATCAATTGATTCTTTTCTAAACGGGCAAAAACGGAGTAAAGTGTCGTCTCTTTGATTACATAGGAATCATTTGTCCTCTCACGGATCGTTTTAGAAATTTCGTATCCATAAGAATCGTTTTTGTTAAGGATCGATAAAATAATCGCATCATTGTATCCGCGTATTCCATCACTTGAAATCATGTTCTTTCCTCCATATTACTCCATCTGTCGTTGTAATCAGCATAGCATGATTACTTCATCAGGTAAAGTAATTTTTTGCAAAAAATAAAAAGGAACAGAAAGCAAAAGAAGCGTTATGCTTTTTTGCTTTCTGTTCCCTTAATTTATTTTACAACCATGACGTTACATGATGCGTGGTTGACTACATAGGAAGTAGTGGAGCCTACTAGTGCACGTTCTACCGCATTCAGACCTGTCGCCCCCATGACAATCAGATCGATTGGTTCTTTCGATTCATGGAAATTAGCGATCAGTGTCTTTGGATAACCGTAAAGAACATATGTCTCGATATCTGTCAGGCCTTTTTCGATTGCCAAGTTTCGATGTTCTTTCATCTGATTTTCCGCAACCTCATCCAATTCTTCCTGCAGGCTTGTTGTAACAAATGCAAAATCACCAAAGTAATTGCCTGTTACTTCATTGACATACAGGATGTGCAACGTTGCTTGATTTCGTTTGGCAATCGTGATTGCCTCAAGAAATGCTTTTTCTGCCTTTTCAGAACCATCAATTGCTACTAAAATATTGCGATAAGTGTCTACCATTGTAAACGCCTCCTTCACTGTTAGTGTAGCACGATTACAGTGTTAGGACAAACATTTTGTGAACGTTTTAGCAAAAAATATCAGGCATCAAATCCGTTTTTTTCAGAGACCTTTTTAAACCAGCGACCTGATTTTTTAATCGTGCGTTTGCCGTCTTGTTCCAAGTCAACAGCGATAAAGCCATAGCGATTTTTGTAAGCATTTGTCCATGACCAGTTGTCCATACATGTCCACATGTGGTAACCCACACAATTCGTTCCTTCTTGGATTGCTTGATGGACATATTTCAAATGATCCGTCACAAATTCGATCCGATAATCATCTTCAATCATGCCTTCGCTGTTAACAAAACGTTCTTCTCCTTCGACTCCCATCCCATTTTCAGAAATATAGCATTTGATATTACCATAGTTTTCTCTTGTATTCGTTAAAATATCATAGATGCCTTTTTCGTAAATTTCCCATCCACGATATGGATTCATTTTTTTATTGGGCATGTCGTAATTATCAAAATAATCATCTGGCATGGGGCTTTGTTCGTGATTGATCGGTGTTTCTTTTGCTTTGATCCGACGAGGCTGATAATAATTGATTCCTAACAGGTCAATTATGTTTTCTCTGATGAGTTCTAAGTCTCCTTCATGAATGTCAGGTATTATCCCCAATGTTTTGACAATCTCGATCAACTCTTGTGGAAACTCGCCTTTCACTGCAGGGTCAAGGAATGATCGGTTGAAGAATGCGTCAGCGATCTTCGCCGCTTTTACATCTTCTGGGTTCGTTTCATCTCTCGGATAACTTGGTGTCAGATTCAAGATGATTCCGATCTCACCATCATGACAACCTTCATGGTAGGCTTTGATTGCCTTTGCACTTGCTAAATTCTCATGATAGCCTACTTGGACTGCTTCTTTCATATTGATATGATTTGGATAGTGGAATTGATACAAGTAGCCTCCTTCTACAGGCACGATTGGCTCGTTATGAGTAAACCATTTTTTGACTAGGTCTCCAAACAATTCAAAACACGCGGCTGCATAAGAAACATAAGCGTCAACCGTTTCTCTTGATAACCATCCGCCTTTTTCTTGCAAGGACAGTGGCATATCAAAATGGTAAAGATTTACAAAAGGCTCGATACCATTGTTCAGCAATTCAGTAAAATAATCTCGATAAAAAGAAACAGCTTTTTGATTGATTTCACCTGTCCCTTCTGGAATCAAACGACTCCATTGGATAGATGTACGAAATGTGTTATGGCCAGTTTCTTTCATTAACTGAACATCTTCTTTGTATTTTGTGTAAACTTGCGAAGTTTTTTCAGGTCCTACTTGATTAAAGAATTTTTCAGGCTCTAATGTATACCAATGATCCCAAATATTTTCTCCTTTCCCGTCATTACTTACTCTTCCTTCTGTTTGCGGTCCGCTAGCAGCAGAACCCCACCAAAAATTTTCTGGAAATGTGTAGGTTTTCATTTTGTACTTCCTCTCTTTTCTTCTTGATATCGTAATCATAACGAACCTAAAAAAATAAATCAATACTTTTTATAAAAATGACTAGACATTTAAAATATTCGGCGTTATACTTTGTATGTAATCGATTGCAAATAAATTTGAGGTGAATAAAAATGAACGGTTTTATGGACAAGCTTTCTGAGAAAATCATGCCCTTAGCTAATTTATTAGGGCAAAATCGTTACCTTACAGTTTTACGGGATGCGTTTATGCTTTCCTTCCCTTTAACAATGTTCGGTTCGATTGTTGTCGTTATCAATAACTTGCCTTTTTTCAGTGACGCAACAAAGGGAACTTTATCGAACTTATTCGGTAATGGGCAAAATGCAACAATGAGCATCATGTCGGTTTTTGTTACTTTTGGTATCGGCTATTATTTATCAAAATCTTATGACGTTGAAGGTATTTTCGGTGGTGCTGTGTCTTTTGCCAGCTTCTTGATTCTTACGCCTTTTGCAATGAAAACCGTTGGTGGTGAAGATGTAACTGGTGTTCTTTCACTTGATCGTCTTGGCGCAAAAGGAATGTTCATTGGAATGATCGCTGCTTTCTTGGCTGGAGAAATCTACTGCAGAATCACGAAACGCGGTTGGCAGATCAAAATGCCTGATGGAGTTCCACCTGCAGTAACAAAATCATTTGCCGCTTTGATCCCTGCTGTAGTCACACTAACTGTTTTCTTAGTAATCAACGCTGTGATGACTGGTATTTTCAATGCTAACTTACATGATGTCGTTTATGAAGTGATCCAAAAACCATTAACTGGTTTGGGAAGTAGTTTACCTGCAACATTGATTGCTTTGTTCTTTGTCCAATTCTTATGGTTCTTCGGACTTCACGGGCAAATCATCGTCAACTCTGTAATGGACCCGATTTGGAATACACTGATGCTTGATAACTTAGAAGCTTATCAACATGGAAAAGAATTACCGCACATCATCACAAAACCATTCATGGAAACCTTCACTGTTGGTATTGGTGGCTCTGGAATGACTTTAGCTGTCGTTTTATTGATGGCCTTTGTTCTTAAAAAGAAACAGTATCGTGATGTTGGTCGATTAGCTTTAGCACCTGGTATTTTCAATGTAAATGAACCAGCGATTTTTGGTCTACCAATCGTATTGAATGCAACAATCCTTATTCCTTGGGTCGTAGCGCCTCTAATCGTAACGACGTTCAATTATTTGGTAATGGCTGCTGGACTTGTCCCTGCACCAACTGGCGTCTCAGTTCCATGGACTGTGCCAATCATTGCAAGCGGTGTCTTAGCAACAAATTCATGGCTTGGTGGTATGCTGCAAGTCATCGACTTTATCTTCGTTGCCTTTATCTGGTACCCGTTCTTGAAAGTATTAGATAAACAACCAGATTTAGATATTGCTTAATGGATCATTAAGGGGATGTGACAAGAAACTTGTCATATCCTCTTTTTTCGAATAAACAATGTTCCAGATGCTACTTCGAGTTGTCGGAAGCATAATCTTTCGTTATACTCTAGAAGAGGTGAATAACGTGCCAAAATACGAAGAAATCGCAAATATTTTAAGGGAACGAATCCGTTCAAAAGAGTATCCTCCCGATAGTTTTTTGCCTAATCAAGTGGACTTGGTAAAAGAATTTGGTGCGAGCCGGATGACAATCAAAAAAGCCATCAATATCTTAGCGATGGAAGGACTTGTCTATTCGCAGCGAGGATCAGGAACGAAAATTTTGAATCATCCATTCATGCAAAAAGACACATCGCCCGCTAACGAGTATGAAGGTTTGAGCCTCCAAATGAAACGCAGAAATCGTTCTTTGAAGAGTCAAATCATTCATTTTGATGTTGAATTCCCTAATCAATATATCCAAGAACGATTGATGATCGATGCCGAGCAACCTGTCTACAATATTCACCGGTTAAGGATCTTAGATGGCGAGCCGTATGTTTTAGAGCATACCTTTATGCCAGTCCATCTTGTGCCGGGTTTAAAAAAAGAACATTTGTTAGCCTCTATCTATGATCATCTTCATCAAGAATTGAATGTCCATTTTGCAGGGGCTTATCGTGCTATTTCTGCAGATAAAAGTGATGAATATGATCAGCAATATTTGAACTGTGCAGAAAACGATCCTGTACTGGAAGTTCAGCAAGTCGTCTATCTCAAAGATGGCCAGCCGATTGAATATTCTTCCAGCCGAAACCGATTTGATGTTCGGAACTATTCTGTGCTGGATGTGCGTTCAACTTAACCAAAGAGGTTGTGAAAAAGTCGCTTAGTTTCGAGTAGTAAGAAAAATTTTGTGAAAATGGCTTTCCTCATTTTTGCATAAATTTGACTTACTACCGAGAAACTGGCTTTTGAACACCGTGAATCAGAGGTTGTGAAAAAGCCGCTTAGTTTTGAGTCGATTGATTGTCACAGATACAATCTTTTGAATAACATTTACCAAGTACTTTCAGAAGCTCGTTTCCATCTAATCATAAAAAGACTTATGACCACCCGTAATGATTCTAAAGTTAGTTTTTTAAAGCTAGTTTTTTTGAAATCGATACAGCTAGTCGTAAGTTTTTTTATTTTATTGATCCGTTCCTCCTCTTTTCATTCTTGATTCCTTCCTGATACTTTAGAAGACAAATTAATTGCAAAATAAAGATGCACCCTCTATACTATGTCTAAATCAATCACTTACTTTTTGTAAGTTAACAGGAGGAAATTTATCATGGATACACAAATCAGAGGAATTCACCACGTTACAGCAATGACATCTAGCGCAACAAAAATCTACCGCTTTTTTACAGATATTTTAGGAATGCGCTTAATCAAAAAAACCGTTAACCAAGATGACATCGAAACTTACCATCTTTACTTTACAGATGATACTGGTGCACCAGGAACAGATATGACTTTCTTTGATTTCCCAAATCAGCCAAAAGGAAAAAAAGGAACAGATACGATCTCTCGTGCTTCTTTCCGTGTGCCAAGTGACGCTGCATTAGACTTTTGGTTGGAACGATTTGAAAAATATGATGTCGCTCATTCAGCAATCAATGAACGTTTCGGCAAAAAATATATCGAGTTTGAAGATTTTGATAATCAATATTATCAATTGATCTCTGACGAAAACAATCAAGGTGTAGCAGCTGGCGTTCCTTGGAAAAACAGCAATGTACCGACAGAATTTGCAATCACAGGACTTGGACCTGTCTTTGTCCGTGTCAGTCAATTAGAGCATATCCGCTTGATTCTTGAAAAAATCTTAGGATTCAAAGAAACAGACCATTCAGGAGATTTCTACTTATTTGAAATCGGTGAAGGCGGAAATGGTGCAAGCATCATTATTGAACATCGGACAGACTTGCCAAAAGCAATCGAAGGATTTGGAAATATCCATCACTTAGCATTGCGTGTAGCAGACAAAGAAGCATTGGAATACTGGATTCAAGTAATCAATAAGATTGAATTGCCAAATTCTGGTTTCGTCGATCGTTTCTATTTCCAATCTGAGTACTTCCTAGCCGCTCATCACGTACTGTTTGAACTAGCAACTGACGGTCCTGGATTCCTTGAAGATGAACCAGCAGAATCCGCTGGAGAAAAACTATCTCTTCCTCCATTCTTAGAAGAACGTCGTGAAGCCATTGAAGCCTATGTCCGTCCTTTCGATACAAGTGACGCAAATAAAAAACGTGAATAATCTCTTCATGCCACTTCATTTGCATCTATAGAAACAGAAAAGAGGGAACAAAATGTCCTACATTTTTGAAAAAGGAACAAGTGGCAAGCATTTGATCTTACTTCATGGCACAGGTGGCGATGAACATTCTTTACTGGATATCGCTCACTTTCTTGCACCAAACAGTACGTTGCTTTCTTTTCGTGGCACGGTCCAAGAAGATGGGATGAATCGTTTTTTCAAGCGTAATGGATTGAATCAATTCGACCTGGACAGTTTGGAAAAAGAAACAGATAAGCTCCATGAAAAAATCAAAGATATCAGCGAAACAGAACAGATACCGTTAAGCGATTGGCTGCTTGTCGGCTATTCAAATGGCGCAAACATCGCTGCTCATTTATTATTGGAACGTGAGACCATGCTAAATAAAGGGTTGTTTTTCCATCCAATGTCTCTAGGTGTCCATCAAAGCCGTTCCACATTAGAGGATAAAACCGTCTGGCTTTCTTATGGTGATAACGATCCAATCGTTTCCCCTGCTTCCTTTAAAGAATTGGCCGATCAATTCGAAACACGCCAAGCAAATGTGACGATTCAGCTAACTGTAACAGGTCATCAGTTGACGATGGACGAAATCGAGCAAGCGAGGGAATGGACAGAGCATCTTCTAACTAAATAAAAGAAAAGAACTACGACTTATATGACACAACCTGAAGCAGACATCAATCTGGATCATAGTGTGTGAAAGTCGTAGTTTTTTTGCCAGATAGGTTAGTCTCCGCTAGCTGTAATAACAGATTTATTATAAATAGCCGTTTTATGTTTCAAATCTTCCAATCTGCCGATTTTCTCACCTTTCGAATAAAACCCATCAGTAATCCCTAGTGCTTGGAAAATCGTCTGTTTATAAGCGATTTCTGCATTCCATTCGACTGTATCAAGGATTTGCAGTGCTTTATGGATAGCTTCGATTCCTGATTCTCCACCTGTGTTGATCAATACGCCATGTGAATTGAGTAATAACATATGGGGCAACTCTAAATCATGTGTTTTTACATAATCGCTTGTCAATTCAGCAAGTTCTTCAGAGCAATTAGGCTCAAAGTCCATGACAGGAATCTCTTTTACTTTAGCTGTGGCTTCTGTCAAATTAGGCATAGGCAACCCAGTAGTCGCCCAGAACATTGCATTAGGCGCATGTGCATGCAAGACAGCTTTGATTGCTGGATTAGTCTCGTACATCGCTTCATGCATATTGATTTCACGAGTTAAATGACCGACTCCATCAACGATTCTACGCGTTCTTGGTTCTACTACTAGAACTTGTGCAGGAGAAATCTCTCCAAGATAGGCTTCTGACATCATGGTCGGTGTCATGATAATGTAGTCTTTTCCTTGATCATCAGTGGTTTTAAAGGAAAAATTCCCTCCTGCCACATTTGTATTTTTCCTTTCGAAAATCACTCTTACGATACGTGCCATGTCCTGTCGTTCTCTCTCAAATAACATACGTCCATCTGACATAATGACCCCTCCATTATCTTTTTATAAAACTTTTTTCTCTCAATATTTCTTTGGTAGCTTCTTTTATTTTCATTGATTCTTCTATTTTCTGTTTTCTTTTTTCATCGTACTCTCTGAATAAAACGTGATTTCCATATTTATAGATCACTAGTGCGAAAAAAATGACCAATAGATTGATGATGATATTCTGAGTAAAGAGTCCATATAGAAATAGCAGAAGTGTACCACAAAGAACGACTGTCCATTTTATTTTTTCTATCTCTTCTCTTTTCATTGCTTTCCCACCATTTCGATGCTATTTTTGCAGTTCAGCATAACGTTCGCTCGGGACTTTCGCTTTTATCATATATTTATAAAGTAGAACAAACAATCCTAGAAAAATTACGCATCCTACAATAGCGAGAATATTTCTATTAAATGCCTCCGCAAATAAAACCCTGAACTCCGGCCCTTCTATTGATGACCATGTGATCAACTGTCCTTTCTTGATTCCCTCAACTGCTCCGCTTTTTTCTGCTAAATCACTGAGTATTGGCGCAAGATAAGTGGCACCGTACAAATAAATAGGCATCGTGAGGATTCCCAGGATCAGCATACGAGCCAAGTTTCCTCCTGTTAGAAGCAATCCGCCGACCCCAATCGAATAGTTGATGATCCCTGCTAATGGTAATACTTGGTTTCCTGGCAAAATAATAGCATAACCGATAAACACAGGAACAAGTAAAATAGCAGTAACCCAAATCTCTGAACGACCAGCTAATATCGGCCAGTCCAATCCAATATATACTTCACGATCCTTAAATCGCTTTTTCATAAATTCTGACATCGCGTCTGCTAAAGGAGACAAAGATTGCATGAACATTTTAGAGATCATCGGGAACAGACTTAATGCAGTCGCAGTCTGTACTACCAGATTAAGAGAACCTGAGACACCGTACGCAGCAGCAAAGCCAAGTCCCAAGCCAATAATGAATCCCATTACAGAGTTTTCAGAGAAGATCCCAATTTTCTTCTTCAATGCATTCGTATCCGCTCGTTTATTCAATGCAGGTATTTTATCCATGATCATATTGAAAGGGAGCAACAAGACAGCGGCAGATGTCATAAAATGAGTCACTGTTACTAATGGAATCCCTGTGAGATCCTGTATATGCTTCTGAAACATATCACCAAGCTTTAATTCCAATATAACTTGAACCATTGCTGTAAGAAAGCCTGCAGCCAAACTACCAGAAACATAATAAACTAAATAAGCAGTTAAAGCTTTCCCCCAAACATTCCACATATCAACATTTAACGTCTTCGTCCAATTAAAAAGTAAGAGTACAAAATTGACCCCAATCGTTACTGCAAAGAATATAAAAGCGTAACTCCACGACCATGTGATGCTTGCTGCACCCGTCCACCCTAGATCGAGCGCCGGCAAACTGATTCCCGTATTTTTAGCCAATGCTTCTGATGCTGGACTTACTGCGTTAGACATATAGCCAATGACCATAGACATCCCGCTAAAAGCGATCCCTAAAGTCAATGCAGACATGAATGCTTTTTTAAATTTCATCCCTGCCAATAATCCAAGTATCAAAATAATCAAAGGAACAAAAATAGCTGATCCTAAATTCAAAACATAATTGATCACGGTTTGGAAGACTTCCATAAATAAACCTTCTTTCTTTTGAAATATAGTAGAAAAACTACGAGACAATTTTTTATCCAACAATCCTCCTTTACTGTATTAACTCTTTGATACTGTCATAAATAGGTTCTACGCCCATTCCAGTTAAAAATGGAATTCCTGGAAATACTTCAATACCTAAATCTTTTGCTTGTTCAAGTACTTCATCATCAGGCTGTGCGACATACACATAGATTCCAGCAGTAGGAAGCTCATTTTGGATTGATTTGTAATCAACTGCTTCTACAGGAAATGTAATGCCATCATCTTCTAACATACTTTGGATCTTACTCGCGATTGTCTGACTCGTTGCTACGCCACTTCCACATGCGACAATTAACCGGTTCTTCATTTTTCTTCCTCCTAAATATAATTTGTAATAAGTTCGTATATTTTTTGCGGTGTTTCTTGTTTCTTATAATTTTCTACGAATGTTTCATCCATGAATAAATTCATAAACGCTTGAAGTAATCCTACTTGTTCTTTTGGTTCTTTGATTCCTAAAAAAAATAGATTTTCTACAGTCATTTCCTGATTATCCCCCATTTGATAAAAATAAATTGGGTTCTTCAGCTGCATAACAAAAACGAATGGCTTTTCGACATATTCACATTCCGAATGTGGCAGTGCAATATTTAAATACTTAGTAATCAATCCTGTAGGAAATTTTCTTTCTCTTGCAATTAGCCCATTCAAATAATTCGCATTGACGTACCCCATTTTTTCTAATCGTTGGGCAGCTATTAAAAAAGCTTCTTCTTTATTTTTTACGTCTACCGCTAATTGAATCAGACTAGGAACAAACATCTCTTTATATTCCATTTCTCCACCCTCTTTTTGATTAAGTTTGTTAATTTTGTGTTCTACTAAGTTCATCTTTGTTTACAAGAATATTATATTTCTGTTAGTTCGTTTTGTCAACGCTTTCAAAAGAAATTTATTTTGTTAAATTTGATCTACTTGAAAATAAAATCGTTTATCTATATAATTAAGAAGAACAAAGTCGAACAAAACTTGACTTTTATGTTAAAGGAGTAATTTATATGTTGAAAAAAGAAAGACAAGAACGAATCATTACGTTATTAGAGAAAGATTTTTATTTAACTAATTCAGAAATCGCTAACAAATTAGGCGTATCAGAAATGACCATACGCCGAGATGTCACTGAATTAGCAAAAAAAAATAAAGTAAAAAAGCTGTATGGCGGCGTTGAACGAAAGGAACCTTATAATCGAGAACTATCGACTCAAGAAAAGATTGATACGAATGTAGCCGAAAAAAAATATATTGGTCAAGTCATGAACAGTATAATTCCGGATAATTCTACTATTTATGTAGGCGCCGGTACAACAATCCTGTATGCACTCCCTTTCATTCAAAAGAAAAATCTATTTGTAATTACAAATAGTTTGATTGCTTTCAACTATTTGAAGAATCATTCTAGTTATCGGATTTTACTTACTGGTGGCGAATTTTCTCCTATTACAGAAGAGTTCATTGGGGAAGTTGCAGAAAGATCTTTTGAAAGTTTGAATGTCGATATCTCTTTCGCTGCAACAAATGGAATATTTGAAAACAATGTCACAACTGCTCAATTTATTGAGGGAAATATTCAAAATGCAGCGCTCAATGCAGCCAAAATCAAATGTATTGTTGCAGATTATTCAAAATTAAATAAATCAGATGTCTATACTTTTAGAAAATTAACCGATTTTGATTATCTAATAACCGATAATCATTTATCAGAACAAGATTTCCATCATTATTCAAAATACTTAACCATATTAAAGGAGCCAAAAAATGATACTGACAATCACGATGAACCCATCCATTGATTCCATTTATTTTACAAAACACTTTGAATTAGGTACGATGACACGCTTTGCTTCTCCGGTACGCTATGTAGGCGGCAAGGGAATCAATTGCGGACGAGCTTCTGCTTTACTAGGTTCATCAGTTATTTTAACGGGGTTTTTGGGCGGTTATTTTGGCGGTATGATTCAAGATATGCTGCAAAATGAAAATTTGTTTGATTTGCATTTTTTACCTATTGCAGAAGAATCAAGAGGTGCCGTCACCATCATGCATGATGGTGAAACGCAGACAGAGCTAGTGGAAGCTGGTCCTGAAATAGCAGATACTACTATCAAAAAATTAATGAATGATATCAAACAAATCAGCACAAATAATTACCTTTCAGTCATTACAATAAATGGTTCTGTCAACAATCAAGACCCCTTTTTGTATGCTAAATTATTACAATATATCAAAGAACAAATAGATCCTTCCATCTATATATTAATGGATATATCTGGACAACATCTCCGTGAAGTCTTAGCAAGTAAGTATAAACCGATGTTTATCAAACCTAATATCCATGAGTTTTCAGATATCATCCATCAAAAAATTACTAAAAAAAGCGATATAAAATACCATTTAAAAACAAATCCTTTATTTAAAGATATCGATGTTATCATGATTTCTTGCGGCTCGTATGGTGCAGTAGTCAAAGTAAAAGAAGAATTTTGGAATGTTGAGATCCCTAAGATTCCTGTCATTAATACAACAGGCTCTGGGGATGCCACTGTTGGAGGTTTTGCTCATTCATTAGAACAGAATTATCCTTTAAAAGAATGTGTAAGGTACGCAATGGCTTGCGGCATGTCAAATGCACAGCAATCAGAAGTCGGGAAAGTTATTCCAGCTGATGTAAAAAATCTAGCAAAAAGTATTAAAATCACAGAAATGAAATAAATAGTACAAAGTAAATAATTGTTTATATGAAATGAGACAAAAAAGAGCGTGAGACAAAAGTAAAAAACACTAATGATACCCCGCAGATATCAACCGATTCTATCTACTAAACGGAGTATATCGAATATTTTCTAAATGATGAATAAACAAACAATTTTTTCATTTATCTTATTTTCACTGCTCAATGGAATATCCAAAATAAGTACCCCTATCTATATGTTTATTCACAAAAAAACTCCAAAAGTCAGATTTTCAAGTCTAGCTTTTGGAGTTTGCTTTAAACTGATTATTAGAAGTGTTTATTTTTTCACTCAAGTATCCTGCACTTACAGAAATATCCTTTTTACCGCCAACCTAATTCTGGAGCGATATCTTTTACGATTGTTTCAAGCAAGTGCATGTTGTATTCTACCCCCAAAGTATTAGGAATCGTGACAAGTACTGTGTCTGCTTCTTTGATTGCTTCATCTTCAGCTAGCTCCTTGATTAATTGATCAGGTTCACCTGCAAAAGTTTTTCCAAAAATCGTCGGGTTCCGATGATAAGCAAGATAGCCGACAGCATCTTGTTGCGGACTACCGTCTTGTCCAAATAAGCGTCGATCCAAATCAGTGGTGATTGGCTGGATCGAGCGAGTGACCAATGTTCTTGGTTCAAAATCATGACTTGCTTGCTTCCACGCTTCTTTATACGCACGTAATTGGTTTGCTTGTTGGATATGGAACGGCTCATGGGATTCGTAATTGACTAATGTAGATGATTGCAGATTCATTCCATGTTGTGCTGCCCAGATTGCCGTTTGCTGTGAACCAGCTCCCCACCAGATTCTTTGTCGTAATCCTTCTGAATAAGGTTCAATCCGTAATTTTCCTGATCCTTGTGGGAACATTGGTTGAGGATTTGGTTCTGCAAATGTTTTTCCTTCAAGTAATTCCAAGAATTCAAGGGTGCGTTCCCGTGTTACCTCTTTGATTTCTTCTTCACTGTAATCATAACCAAAGTATTTCCAGCCATCTAGGACTTGTTCAGGTGAACCACGCCCCACTCCTAGTTGCACTCTTCCTTGCGTGATGATATCTGTCAATCCGGCATTTTCTGCCATATAATAAGGGTTTTCATAGCGCATATCGATAAGTCCTGTACCGATTTCGATCTTATTCGTCTTTGCGCCGATTGCAGCTAACAAAGGAAACGGCGACCCAATCTGAGGGGCAAAATGATGTACGCGGAAAAACGCTCCGTCTACTCCAATTTTTTCTGCTTCCACTGCTAAATCGATTGATTGCAAATAAGCATCTTGAGCTGTTTTCACGAGTGATCCTTGCTCCATCCAATGTCCAAAGCTTAAAAAGCCGATTTTTTTCAAGGTAGTGACCTCCTCCAACCCTACAAAAATGGAAGGTTTTTTATTTTTAATATGAACTGATTCTACTACTTTTTTTCTTAAAAGACGAATAATTGTTCTCGCATCATATTCAAGAAATCTATTGGCTTACTATACCCCTACTTCCTTCATCATCTGCCATGTCTTAATCTCTTTTAATAGTCTTTTCCATCGTTGTTTTTTGACTCAAAATGATTGTTTCTAACATGTATTTAAGGATGTGACACAACTTTGACCACATCCTCTTTTTTTTGTATTTAGTTTTCTACTTCTAAATAAATAGATAGAATTATTATAGATATAAAGGCAGTTTTTTAATATCTGCTTATTCATAACTAGACAACAAGGTTAAAATCTCTAGTGGATGATTGGATTGCATCAACTGTGCCATTTGTTCTGGTTGCTTTTCTAAATAGTGAATAACAGAAAAAATTTTTTTGAACTCTGCATGTTTCAAATCCTTTCTCTTTATTGCTAACAGCAGTACGATACGTATCTGTTCCCCATGCCATAGGATCGGTTCTTTCATTGTTGCAATAGAAATCATCGAATGTTTTACATACAGCGGATTACCGTGAGGAATCGTTACAAATGGTGCCACTCTAGTACTGGCGTGACGGTCTCGTTCCAAGACAGAATCGACGAATTCCGGCTCCACATAATGATGTTCTACTAAGACATTCCCCATAAAATTTAAAATATCTACTGGATCAGCCCATTCAAGATGAGGAAAGATCAAAAATGGATGAGTAAAGCTTGCTAGATCAAACGTTTTTTTCTTCTTGATAGGTACATGTTCCAGCATATATTTTGTCAGATAAGCCAGGTCAGTTTCTGTGATCATTGGTGAAATCTCGATTACTGGAATATTTGCATGTTTAAACGGTAATGTAGCTAAAATAAAATCAACAGGTGGAAAGTCTTCCCTCTCTAGTTCTGGCTTATATTCAATTAAATCTATAATCGTTAATTCCGGAAGTTCTCTGTTCAGCCGTGCTTCAAGAAAAGTAGCCATAGCTTTTGAATATTCACTAACTAAAACGGCTTGGTATCTTTTACTTTTCTGATGTTTGTGTCGCTCGATCGCCGCTTGGAAATGGATCGTTAAATAAGCTGTCTCATCTTGCGGAACATAAAAATTTTCTTTCTCAAAATAATCTTCTAGAATCAACTGTAAAACTAAAAAAAGTTGTGTGTACGTACTAAATACATTTTTCGTCAGTGGATTAGAAATCTGCAAGCCGTAATGGAGTCGAAAATAGGTCGAAGATAAATGAGACCTTAAGTTTTGTTTCAGTAACTGATCTTCTTTCAATGAATAACCTAAAAACTGCTCCACTTGTACAATCAAATGATCAGCAAGTGTACTAGATTCCTTTTGAAATCGTGTGGCTGCTTGTGAGTTTGTAAAAAGATTGGCGATACGTAAAGCCAGATAATTGATTTCATCAGGAGAAAATTCAATTGGGTAAATAGTAGCTAACTTTGCTAAGATCTGACTACTTAACTGCTGTGCTTGGGTATGCTCAACGACTTCATTTTCGTCTTTACTTAATTTCACTTTCTGGTACTGTTTCATTCGCTCAAGCATAAAATA
The DNA here is from genome assembly GCF_040887565.1 of Enterococcus sp. C46. Classification (NCBI taxonomy): domain Bacteria; kingdom Bacillati; phylum Bacillota; class Bacilli; order Lactobacillales; family Enterococcaceae; genus Enterococcus; species Enterococcus sp. C46. The sequence goes on along the minus strand of NZ_JBFOGA010000008.1, from coordinate 48,030 downwards.
GATATGAATCTCTACACTAGCCAGTCCTCCTGGTTGTTCTAGATGATTTTCATAGAAAACTTCTTTTAATGTATGTTGGATGACTTTTAACGTATCTTTGGCAAAAAATTCTTTCAACGAAGGACTTTGCGGATCTTCTTTCTGCATATTGCGTAGCGTCTTAACAAGCAGCTGTCTTTTTTCTTGTTCATCGCCTTTAAGAAAAGTGCCAAGTTTTGTTTTGGATACTAGCTGTAAATTATGGTACTCAAAAAAGCTTTTCAGCTCTGTCAATTCTTTACGAATCGTACGTTTTCCAACATATAGTTTTTCTGAAAGCTCTTCAAGACTAAATCCGTCTTTTGCTACTAGCAGATGGAAAATCAATAATTGACGAAGCTGGTTTTTATCCATTTCTGTTTGTGCCTCTTCATTAAGTGCTCGTTTCAATTGTTCCTTTTCGTGAGGCAGACCATTCAACAAGATTCCTGTACCCTTTTTTCTTTCAATCATCAAAGGCAGCTGTTTGTCCCTGAACCAAGTTTCGATGACATTCAAATCGCTATGAACCGTTCTTTCCGACACATGGAAATGCTCTGCTAGCTTTTTTATTGTGATATAATTATTCGTTTCAATTAATTGGTAAATCAAAGATTGCTGACGCTGATTCATAATAAGCAGAAACTCCCTTCCAAATAAAAAATCGATCATGATAACACATCTATTATGTCTCATCACGGTCGATTTTTCATCTTATGTTATTACATTTCACTTAATAATTGGTGAACCGCTGCTTTATCTGGCGCATCCATCAATGCTTGACGGAAATCATCATCCATCAATTTACGTGAAAGACGTTGCAGTATTTTCAAGTGCATATCTCCTTGGCTGTTTTCAGGTACAGCAATCATAAAGATCATATGTGCAAGTTTTCCATCTAAAGAATGCCACTCTACTCCATCTTGACTTCTGGCAAAAGCCACCGTTGGTTTACGAACATAAGCTGATTTTCCGTGTGGAATAGCGATTCCCATGCCGATTCCCGTTGTACTTTCCTTTTCTCTATCATAGATGACTTCTTTAAATCCGTTTTTATCTGTGATCGCCGCTGTTTTTTCTAAACGTTGGACTAAATCTTCGATTACTCCGTCTTTTGTTGTTGCTGTTTCTCCTAGAACGATTGCTTCATCTGACATAATATCCGTAATAGAATCAAACGTTTCAGGTTTTGTATAAACATCCCTTGTTTCAGATTCTGTTAAATCCGCTACCGCTACCCCATTTGCTGCAGCAACTGCAGTATGTTGTAATGTTGGTTTCAAGATTCTTAACATTAACACGGTGACAGCAATACCTGCAATCACTGCTACAAAAAACATGGCTACATGATCGACTGCTCCTAAAACTGCTACGATTGGACCGCCATGAGCGACATGATCTGTCACTCCTGAAAGCATTGCGATGACACTTCCTGTCATCGCTCCGACTACAATGCTTGGAATCACTCGTAATGGATCTGTTGAAGCAAACGGAATCGCACCTTCTGTGATCCCGAACAGCCCCATTGCTAAGGATGCCTTACCAGCTTCTCGTTCTGTTTTTGTAAATTTGGTTTTCAATGTCAATGATGCCAATCCTAATGCTAACGGAGGGATACAGATAGCTACAGCAATTGGACCCATAATGGAATAATTTCCTTCTGCAATCAAGCCAGATCCGAACAGAAAGGCTACTTTATTGAACGGTCCACCCATATCAAAAGCAATCATTGCTCCTAAGATCATAGCTAAAACAATTTCACTTCCTCCTTGCATCCCTGCTAAAAAGTGAGTCAACGAACTAAATAAAAGAGCTACTGGTTCTCCAATAACGTAGATAAACACAAAACCAACTGCCAATGATCCTAAAATTGGGATAACAATGATTGGCATAATCGATTGTAAAGCTTTCGGTACTCGTACTTTCTTGATTCCTAAAGCAATGAAACCTGCTAAAAATCCAGTGATGATTCCGCCTAAGAACCCTGCATTCGCATCACTACCATATAATGCGCCATTTGCTGCTAACATCCCCCCAACAAATCCAGGAACAAGTCCCGGACGATCTGCAATGCTTTGCGCAATAAATGCAGATAAGATTGGAACCATCAATCCCATAGCAATACTTCCGATACTATTCATCGTTGCCCAAATCGTTCCTTCTGGTATCTTGATTCCTTCAGGCGTCGCTGTTCCACCCAATGTTAATGAAATCGCGATCAATAATCCTCCTGTAACTACGAATGGCACCATATATGAAACACCATTCATCAAACTCTTATAGATTTTCTTACCTAAATTTTCTGATTCACTTTTATTTTCGGCAGAAATAGTGGTCTCTGTACTTTTATAGATTGGCGCTTTTCCTGCTAAAATCTCTCCTACCAATTCATCTGCATGATGAATTCCTTCTTGCACGCCTACGGTTATCAATGGTTTGCCGCCAAATCGTGTTTTATCTATTTTAGTATCCGCTGCGATGATTACACCAGCTGCTTCTTCGATATCTTTTGCAGTCAATTCATTTTCGATACCGATAGAACCATGTGTTTCGACTTTTACCTCGGCGCCAACTGCTTTCCCCGCCTTCTCTAAGTTTTCTGCTGCCATGTATGTATGGGCAATGCCAACTGGACAGGATGTGATTGCAATAATTTTTTTCATTTTCCTACCGCCTTTCTTTCTACACTTACAGTATATAAAAACGGTTTCTTTTTATTAAGCACAAAATGATTCCGTAATAACTGAAATTTTTGGAATAAATAGAAATTTCGCTAAAAAATTGATATACAATTTATTATGTTGAATAAAATACTATTGGAAAATCTTACATTTCTGTACTTCTGCTTACGTACATCTAAATTATTATCTACATTAACAATTTCCGTAATTAATTATAAAAAGCTTATTCCATTTCATTCTGGAATAAGCTTCTTATTTTCTAATGAGTTAGTGAATAATTTTTTTTACCATGCTTAATAGTATCCTTACGTTTCCTATACGCGTATCTCCTGTTTCTTTATCTATAATTGAACTGTAAACATGAGGAATCACTTTTTTTACACCTGCATCGATTGCAATTTTCAGAATTTCTTCAAAGTTTGAAAGATCAATTCCTCCTGTTGGCTCTAAATAGAAATCATATTTTGCGCAAGCTTCCGCAACTGCTTTAAATTCTTCCCTATGTGCTAAGCCTTTCATCGGGAAATACTTGATTGAAGTACCTCCCATGTCTTGCAGCATTTGAATGGCAGTTTCAATAGGCACTTCAGCTGCTGGCGCTTGTGAACTTAACGGACCTGTAGCAATATTGACATAGCCAATCTTACCTGTTGGTGAAACCAATCCATTGATGACCGTATCATTTTGGCCCAATAAAGCACGAGAAGTCCCCACGCCAGTAAATACTTGATTGACATGTTGTGGTTGTAAAACCCCAGATAAACGCGAAACCATCTGACTTTGGTTTGGATCTCCAGCGCCTAATCCAACTGACAACGCATTATTGGTGGCGTCTTGGTACCTTTTCATATCTTCGATTGCTGCTTCATCGCTAGCATAATTTTTCGATAGCACACCTAGTACGACATGCCCTTCCGCTGCTTCATAGCATGCTTTTGCATTTTCAACTGAATGAGCTAATACATTTAAACATACCCGATTTTTATAATAATTTGGGATAACTGACAATTTAAAAGCCTCCTACATGATTTCTCTCAATCTTTTTATGATTTTTTCCATTTCGTTTTGGCTGACGGAACGAATGTCGAACTCAATGATTCCGTTATTTGCTTGATATTCTCGAGTGTAGACTGCTGGATTTCGTGCTTTTAATTCCTGAATGACTTCTTTCGCACTTTTATCACCATTAATCGTTACACTTGCTCGATAAATATCTCTGCCGGCACCATCTTGAACTATTTTCGCTGATAGGTCAGGAAGTTGATTGATTGCGTTAACAAAAGGCGTTAATCGTTGCTTCATGGAGTCACCGGATTCGCTCCCATTTTTTAAATAATCTTCTAGTGCCTGGGTAAGGCCTAAAATATTATCTTTACCGATTTTCATTGCTCGGCCAATACCTTTAGACTGTAGCCGAATCCATTGAATATACTTCTTTTTTCCTATGACCAGTCCGGCACTCGGACCTTCGATTGCTTTTGCCCCAGAGTAAATCACTAAGTCAACGCCCATTTCGCTATATTTGAATAAATCTTCTTCCGCAGCTGCATCAACGATCAATGGCAAACGATGAGCTTTGGCAACTTCTACCATTTCTGCCACCGTCAGCATACTTTTCTGAACTGCATGATGACTTTTAATATATAGAAGCGCAGCAGTTTTTTCCGTAATCATCATGGAAACATGTTCCGGTGTACACATATTTGCATAGCCAGCTTCTATGACTTTTCCTCCACCTTGAGCAACCATTACTTCAACCGGTGTCCCATAATCTACATTATGTCCCTTAGGTATGATGATTTCCCGTCTAGCGATTTTTTCTGTATAGGGATGATAGACATGGTACATGTTGCCCTGTCCGATTAAAGCAGCAACAGATTGAGCTATCCCTGCTGAAGCAGAAGAAACGATTTGCGCATCTTCCACTTTCAGTAATTGAGAAAGATAAGCGCCGGTTTTGATGGCAAGATCACTCATCTCAAAAAAATGCTCGCCTCCAAATCGTTGTGCTGCTAGGACACTTTCAGATACCTTAGAAACCCCTAGGATCGTCATTTTTCCCGATGCATTGATGACTTCTTTTAAATCAAACTTTCCATAGCTAATTGTCATATATGACGCCTCCAATAATTGTTTTAATCGGTAAAATTTGTTCTTTAGCTATACGTGTAAATCCGTTGGAATCTTTCAATTCCTTTTCATTTTCAACAATCTCAAATATCGTCAAATCTGCATCATAATTGACAGCTAACTGGCCCTTATTCTTCAAATGAAAATTCCGTGCAGGAACTGCTGTAACTTTTTCAATGATTTCTTCCCAAGAATAGCCGACTACCCTCAATTTTTCTAAAGTAGTTGCTAGATCAAAAACTGGGCCATTTGTACGATTGCGGATGTAGATATCCGTACTAATAGAGGTAGCTTTCATTCCTGCTTTTAGTGCGGTTTCTGCCACATGGAAATTAAAGCTATCCGTCCCATGTCCAATATCAAAGACAACACCATTATTGTAAGCATCCCAGACAAAGTTTTTAATTTGATCTGTCTTTGGATCTAAAATACCGTTTGGTTTTCCATTAAAACAATGGGTCAATACATCGCCTCTTTCCATTCTTGACAATACTTCTTCTAACTCAGGAGGTGCAGAACCGATATGAACCATCAATGGCAGATCATTGTTTTCTGACTGGATTTTTTTAGCTAATTCTAATGGCTTAATGCCATTTTCACCAACAACTGTCTTACTCATTCTCGCTTTGATCCCGACAATAAATTCCGGCAGTTCTGCTAACGCAGTACTTACTAGATCTTCTTGAATCTTTGTTAGATCAGCAAGTTCATCTTGTTTGACAATGCCCCATTTAGAGATATTCATTAGCGCATACACATTTGTCTTGACCGATTTCGTCAATTGATAAAATTCACGGATGTTTTCTGCTCCCGTAGTTCCAGCATCAATGACCGTCGTCACACCTTTTTCGACCCCTATCTGATCAGGATAGTCATAATAAAGATTCATCTTTTCATAGCAGTGGACATGATCATCGATCCACCCAGCGGATAAATAATACTTTCCCTCCAAGTCAACTACTTCTTGCGCCGGCTGATTTATTTCTGTTGCAACTGCTTTAATCATGCCTTTTTCTATAGCGACCTCTATCTTAGATCCATCAACCAACCTTCCATTTTTAATCAAAGTATCAAACATTTAATGACCCTCTTTCTATTAATTTACTGCCGGGAAGATTGCTCCTAAAATCATTGCTCCTAAAATAGCACCTCCAGCAATTGGTTTTTTCCAAGCATAGAATCCTAGTGCTCCTAATGTAGCGCCAATGCCGATTGGAATAGATGCTGCACACGCGCTTAATATAATTAATGGACCCAAAAAACGTCCAGATGAATTTCCTGCCCCCATCATGACGTCAGCACCAAAAGTGGAATTTGATTGATTGATCGTAAATTTACGAATCAAGACAATGATGCCACCAACAATCAAACCTAGAACCAAACCAGTCAATAAAGAGAGTGCAAAATTATCGATTGGTGCCGCTATTTTCATACTTAAGAGAATTGCTGGTACCCCTATTCCGATCCCAGTTAGGATCGAACCGCCTAAGTCCAAGATCCCAACTAAAGAGCCTTCTAAAATTCTGGCAAATAAGAAACTAGCACCAAACGCTGCCGCTGCGCCATAGGATCCGCCATCCAGCCCGGCTTTTAACATCGCCACGATCGAAACTTCATTGAATGCACCCACACCATACATCACATACATGTGTGTTCCTGCAAATACAGCAGCGGACATAATTCCTACGATTAGCGGAAAAGACCAGTCTGCAAACCAAAAGCTCTTTTGCCGCTTTACTTCTAATACTTTTGCTTGTTCTTCTGTTGTCTCCATGATTCTCCTCCTATTTCACACTAAAGATGTTGTGCAAGTTATCAAGCCAATTAGGCACTTGAAGCTGGAAGCTCTTGATCATTTCCATATCAAATCCACGGAAAAATCCACTGAAAATAAATAATAAAACAATAGCGATCATCATGCTCTTCGTGACGCGATTCCAACCGCTCTCATCGACGCCTTTACCAATCAAGATTCCTAGAACAACACCAGGTACCGCATTTCCCATGATCAATTGCGCGATACCGCCAAAAAGAGTGCCCCAAAAACCAGTTCGTTTCCCTGCGTCTAAAGCTGCCAACCAAAAAATAACTGGCATTACTGTATTGATCAGAATCGTCGCCGCTGGTACCAAAACGGAAACCGCCGTCACTTGTAACGCCTCTGGAATTGCTGCAGCTGTTGTGTTTAAGAAGGCTACCACCCCTGCCCCGATAACCGCTCCAATGATCCCCATTTTTTTCGGATCATGCATGGTCTGGGTGACATCTTTGTTTTTTGCTAGAAGTGCTGCCGCTGCCCAATTGGGAATGATTCGATGCGTCACATCTTGTGTGAATGCACCAGCACCAACTGAAGAAGCCCATGCATTAAAGAAAAAGCCTAAACCAAATGAAAAATGAGAAGCTGGATCACCCATGCAGGCATTCATTTCGCCTAATGTTCTAAAAGCTCCTAAACCTTGTGTATTAGGTGCATGAAACATTCGAGCTGCCCCGACAGATGCTGCAAAACCAAGTAATCCCCCGATAATAACCGATTTGACTAGAATGATTACGAAATCCACGTTATTCTTTCCCCCTTATAATTCAAAATTAGATTTTTTTAGTTACAAATGGAATGGCAATCCCATTTGGATCTTCAGTCATTTGCTGGCTGAACGATATGTCTGCCAATTTTATTTCTGTTACAGCCACAGTAACAGAAAGTTCGACTTCATAGCTGATACGTTGCCGTGGGAAGAAGAAAAATAGAAAGCGTTCTGTGTATTTGTTTTCGACCGCCTTTAAAATATCCACATTGACTGGTTCGATTCGCAATAATACGTTTGATTGTTCCATTATTTTGTTTTGAATTTCTGCTAACGCTGATGCAAAAGCATGTTGCTTTGTTTCCCCTTTACCGGAGACGATAACTTTTTGCTGAATTGTCTTTTGAACGCTCATTTCATGTCCCTCTTTCTATTTTCCATGCTTTTTGATAAATTCTTCTGTCAGACGTTTCCCTAATTCCTCTTGATCCATAAAGCCGAAACCTAGAACAGTTTTGCCATCCTTGATAGCTGTGATCCCTTCTTCAATCGAACGCATACCATGTCGTTCTGGATAGCCATATTTTGTTGCTGCTGTTAATGCACCTGCACCACCACTACCACAAAAAGAGATACCCATATCTGCATGCTCTTGTTGCATCACATCGCCCAAACGCATATCTGCCCCCATTCCTGGTACGACAACTGCTTTGCCGCCAGCTGCTTCTACCCCTTTGGCCACATTTTGTCCTTTACCCATACGGTCTGCAATAACTACTGTAATCATGATTGTTCCCTCCTAAATATTAATTATTTTTTGCTGTTTCAAAATGAATCGACAAAACATATATTTCATCATCGGTTAAATTACCGATACTTCTAACTATTTCATCAGAAATAGTTATGGCTTCTTTGGATACTTCTTTGAACAAATCCCGATCGACTACGGGAATCGTTTCCTTTCTTTGAGAACGTTTCAGCATCTCATTCAAGTGATTAATTAGAATGGTCCACTGCAACTCGGTTGGTACAATAGCATGTTCTACTAATCGCTCTTCAATTAGATCAATCACTTGTTTTAACTTTTCCCGATTTTGACTTTCCTCGATAATTTTTAAAGCCTCGTCTGACATTTTCACTAACTTGACGCTCCTTCTTTTATATATGAGAATAATGCACTGATTTCTGACTGATTGATTCCTAAATTATTTTCTGCAAAAACTGCTTCGATTTTTCCTACCAGTGTTCCTTTGTCTAAAATAATCTGATCTACTTGACGACCTTCTGCCATATATTGTTGATCAAATGTGATACGATGAACCATTAAGAATACATGAAGCAAAAAAGCTTCTCGATATTCTTGGATCAATTCTGCTTCCAAAATGACAAGTAAACATTCATAAATCGTATAAGCTTTCAAAATCAATTCCTTGCTAAAGTCTTCTAAAGTATCTTTATTGATGGACGTTTCTCTAAGATTCAAGTTATGCCTTTCCTGCTGATTGGAAGAAGCTAGTATTTTTTTTATTATTTGTTGAATTTTTTTCAAGTCCTGTTCAGTGGGTAATGGATGGACTTTGATGAAAGGACGATCGATGCCATTGATTGGAAAAATACTAATCACCAAATCAGGATCTTTGGTAGCAATCATTTCTTGCGCATTCAATACTGAAGCAAATGCCACGATAGTGATATTATTTAATTCTTCATTGATCTTTTGCTTGATCAGACTAGTCACACCCAACCCTGTTGAACAAATGTAGACGGCTCTAACGCTTCGTAGATCTTCTTCTCTTTCGTAGGAAACCAAAAAGTGTAAGGCAATATATGCCACGAAAGAATCATTGATCAGAATATTTTGTTCACTTATTTCTTGTCGAACTGCTTGCTTGATTGCATCAAATAATTCCGGGTATTTCTGCTTGATATCTTCTTTAAAAGGATTATATTCATTGACAAATTTTTTCTTTCTCGATAATCGCATAGATAAATGAGCATACAGATTCGTCAACAATTGTGGATCTTGATAAAAAGAATGGTTGATTGCTTTACTTACTTTATAAATCACATTCTCAACTAGTTTCATAACGTCTTGCTGGTGAATCGTGTCGAATGTATCACTATAGATATAATGATATTCATCCTCGAACAGTGGCAACTGATAATAATCAAAGACCTGCTGCATGACGCGATAAGAAAGATCGTTTTTGTCTAATTCTTGTTCAGCAACCAATTGATAACGACCAATCGTAGCCTCTTTACGTAAGCGAACGGTAGCAATTGTCACTCGAATCAGAATATTTAGTAATTCCGCGTAATTCAGTTTCTCTAGATTTTCAAATTCCAGTAAGTGCCGCATTCGAATGATTACTTGATTAAATACCTCTTGGATAGGTGTAGCAGTAGCAGAATACATTTCAAAGTATTCAGTCTCACCGCCGTTCAATAACAATGACATTAATTTATAAATGTCATAATCCGTGAACTCTTTTTGAAGAATCTCTTCAATCGTTAATCGAACTAGACGTTCTTCTCCTGTGATCCAAAAACCCTTTCGCGCCTGACGATTCAAGGTCAATCCTTCCTTAAGAAAATTATTTTCCAGCACATCTAAATCATTCATGATCGTATCTTTGCTGACATCTAATGCGTTGGCCATTTTCATTCCAGTAATAGCTTCTTTTGTTACTAAAAGCATAATTAGTAAACGTTTGATTCGGAGACTTTGATCTGCAAATATTTCAAAACGATTAACATCCATCAATTCGCTTTTTAATTTGATTCGATCAGAGCTACTAATATTCATCCAAATTCCCTGACTACGTTTGCTATATAGGACTTGCTTCCGTTCATTCAGCCACTCTCTTATATCATCTAGATCGTATTTTATCGTCCGAACACTAACATTTTCTTTTTCAGCCAACTTTTTGATTGTTACCGGTTCAGACATTTCCACCAAGTAAATCAAAAGCTGCCTTTCTCTTTTTGTTAGCTGCTGCATTATCATCTCTCCTTACATTGCTAATATAAGCGTTTTCTAAACTAACAACAATATGAAATGTTTGCACTTAACTAAGTGCAACTTATAGCTTTTTAACTAAACTTACAGAGTTTATCTATTATAAAGACGACTACATGTACTGTTAAAATACGTTTTTTATTGCACTAAGTCGTAATATAAATAATCAAACGCTTTTTCAAATTTCTTAAACTAAAAAATTGAGAACAGCTTTCAATATCTTAAACCGTATATTCTCTAAAAATATCATGGCTTACACGTTCTATCCTAAATAAAGTTTGACTGGATCACCATACAAAAATTAAACTCCATGTAGAATAATACGCGGCTGACGAATTCCTACATGAAGCTTATCTATGACTATAAATATTTAAAAGTAATGAATAAAACTAATCAATGATACACGTTTATTGGTATTGATCATACTCAAATAAAAAATATTCAAACAGATGGATTCATACTTTCTATCCCACTAAAATTTCATAAAGTATATATAATTCCCATGTCGATATTTTGATTTTATAAAACTGTTCCAAAGTATAGAAAATCGTTTGTGTATTTTGATAAAACAATTTGTTGTTGATTTTCAGCTGGTTGATATCTTCTGGGACTGGATAGTCTTCTGCACCAAGTATCGTTCGTTCGACCATCAAAGCTAGATGCATCATTAAATTGAACTTCATTTTAGCATTCAACTGAAGACTGAATCTTTTCTCGCACTTTTCTACTACATCTTCTACTTGTCGGATAATCACATCAGGGTTTAAAAATTCGAGTTTTTCAGATAAACCTTCTTTTGAAAAGAAATGGATGAATTCGTTCGTTAATAATGGAACACTACTAGGATGAATTAGGTTTCTCAATTGTCTATTCAATTTATTCTCTGCATCTTCATCCAAAACATCAATTAGATTAATACTAGGAACCGGGGTTGTGTTATCCAGATAGGAAGTTGTCAAGATCAACGCCGTCTCTTTCAAATATCCTTCTTCCGAAGAAGCTCGTTCTAATGTGCTCACTAATTCTCCGTAGTTTAATACGATTAGCTTAATGTCAGGATTAAAGTATTTTTCACAGATCATTTTTATTTTCTTCGCAATATCACGACCAGATATACTAGAAATAATGACATTTTTTTCTACAGCAAAACCTTCAAAATACTGGATATTCGTTACAAAATCACTTTCTGCCGTTTTTGCAATCTCATAAAAAAGATTTCCATTGATTAGTTGCTGTCCAATCTCTAGTGCATAAGAGGTAGTTAAATTATTAATAACTAATAATTCTCCTAAAATTTGAGGCTTCAAGCTCTTATATAAATGAGTTAATGAGCCCATATCCACAAGCATGATCACTCCTTCAGATGTATCTCTTTCTGAAAGCCAATCATTAACTTTTGTGATAATATCTCTAGCAGAAGATGATAAAGGCATATTGATAGCATCAAAAACGTAATCTCCACACATTTTATTTGCCACAGCTTGAATACTACTAGCAGTCGCATTTCCATGAGCTACTAGTAATGCTTGGTAACGGATGTCTTCTGAGACCTTGCCAATCAGCATTACACCTAAGAAGAAAGTAACAAAGGGGCGAATTTCTAGAGGAAGCTCTCTTGTGAGATTAGTAGTTAAAAGTATAGTTCTAGGATACTGTTTTGATAGTAGATGTATTTTTTCTTTTAAATTTTTTTCTGGTAGTTTTCCTTTTAAAATTTGTAGTAACCTACAAACAATTTCAAGGGGTTCTAGCGTCATCGCTTCATTGTCGATGATTCTACGATTTTGTTTTTGGATGCTTGTTTTCATACTTAAAGACAAACTATCATTTGACAAAGTCACTACATTTTCTAAGTATTGACTATCAAATTTTTGTAATTTTTCTTTTAATTCAGCAAATTCATTTATATCTAATATAGGCATCAGTCTCTCTGCAAAAATCTGGTATTCCTCAATAGATGGACTAGATGTAGAGGGGTAAGTTATTTTAACTGTTGTTTTCTTATCTTGACCTATAAATAATGTTTGACTATGAGGTGTCAGCCTTAATGCATCAGCACAACTCATCCTTACCTGATTTGATAAGCTTCCAATATTACCTGAAAGTTCTTGTGTTGTTAAGGCAAAAAAATTCTCGTTTGAAATAACTATATTCTTTTTTATTCGCTTTGCTTCTCGTTCAAACAAATATTTGACTAGCTCTATACGCTCAAATATTGGTCGTTCATGAAAAGCTGGTAATTCAACAATAACGGAAATACGTCGATAAAATGTCGGTAATAGTGCTTCTTCAGGCTTTTCAGTCGTTGCAAATAATAATCGAACATTCGAAGAAATCATTTCTGCTTCTTCGCCGATAGGCCGAAAATTCCCTGTATCCATAAATTGAAATAGTTTTTCCTGATTCTCGTGAGATAATCGATGTACTTCGTCTAAAAATAAAACACTATCATCAGCTTGCGCTAAAAGACCAACCTTTTCTTTTTCTGCTCCTGTAAAAGCACCTTTTGTGTGTCCGAATAGAATAGAAGATAATAACTCAGGGTTATTAGCGTAATCTGCACAATTGAAGACAAAGAAATTTTTTGTTCCTTTACACTTTTTTTCTTTAAGATATTTAAAAATTAAGTGTGCTAAAAAACTTTTTCCAACTCCACTTGCTCCGTGCAAAAGAAGTGGTAATCCTAATGGTGGATACAATACTGCTGCCTTACACGTCTCAATTGCTCGTTTAGCACTACCATTATTTCCAATATACTGAGCAAACGCATCTTTCACGCCTTTATTTTCTGATTCAGCAATTGACCAGTACACTGGTTTTGTTCCGCTTTTTTGTATTTCATTTTTATCTAATAATTCATTCAAATATAAGCTTGTTGCTGAGCGGCTTAATGAGATAGAATCAGCAATCTCCTGTGTTGTCAAGGTAGTTGCTCCAGATAATAAATTCAGTAACTGCTCTCTCGTTTCTTGTCGCATACTCAAACCTCCTCATAAAAAATATAGTATATGATAAGAAATGGAAATGCCATATCCTCCAAAAAGACTTACAGCAGATGGAATACTAAAAAATCAAAACTACTGCAGTCAGAGTGTATCAAATCATACTCTTAGCTACAGTAGTTTTTCCTATGGGACACGGCTCTACTTATTTCGAACGTAGTAATTGAGATAATATCAAGGTGGCTGCTTCATTGTCGGTTTTAGCTTGTAGAATCTCTGCTGCTTCATCATCAACAAAATGATTCAACCAGATCGGACACCAGCCGGCTAATCTAGATGGAATAACATCATTTTGATAACTATCCCCTAAATAATAAATTTTTGTTATCTTTTCTGGCAATTGTTTAGAAACTTTTCGAAAACAGCTTACACTTGGTTTTGCATCACCTAACTTTTCTGAAATAAATTGCCATCTCGGTTCGATAAAACGATCAAGTTCTAATTGATCTAGTTTACTTTGCTGTTGCTGAGTGAATCCATTTGTTATAATTCCGCATAGAATTCCACTTTTTTTCAAAACACTTAAAAGTAAAGACATTTCAACTGACAAAGTCTGTTTGCTTTGGCATAAATGATAGTAAGCATCTAATTCAGATAAATTGGTATTCTTCTTTGAATTTAATGTTTCCATCACTAGTAACCATCGTTCGTCTTTCTTTTTTTTATCTAATTTTCCTTCTTGATAAAACTTATAAATCTTTTCGCTATGACAGCGGAATTCATGATAAAGACGCTTTAAAAAAGGTTCTTCGAGGAAAGAGTCAGGATAGTACTTTCGGATGGTACATTTGAAGGCACTATAATTGTCTAATAATGTATCATCAATATCGAAAAAAACAGCAGTGTTTTCTAGCATATCCCTAACAGTCCTAATATAATACCTAAAAACATAATACCAAACATTACTACATTTACGTTGACTTTTTTCCGTAATAACCAAAATGCAAATAACGTCACCGCTAATGGTACGATGCCTATAAATAATTGATCAAGGTAATCTTGAATTTTCATCACTTCTTTGCTGCCTTCCACGCTCACTTCTAAGATGGTCTTGAATTTGACATTCGATGCTGTCATTGATCCCATCATCATTAAGCCCAACATACTTGAAGCTTTTGTCAAAATTTTCATTCCACCTGATTCATACATTCGTTGAATAAAACTGGCACCCACAGAATAACCGCTATACAGTGCGTAATAGTGAATGAGAAAAGCCGGAATATTATAAATCAATAAAAATATGATTGCACCTAGCGGAGAACCAGTTGCTGCTAAAGAGATACCGATACCCGCTGCGATTACCCGTAAAATTCCCCAGAAAAATGAATCTCCAATACCTGATATTGGTCCCATTAATGATGCTTTAACAGCAGTGATTGAACTGGCGTCAAAATGTTCATCTTCACTATTTTGCTTTTCCATTGAAGCAACTAATCCCATAATGAAATTATTAATATGCATCGTTGCATTGAACCAGGTTGTATGGCGAACAATTGCCTCTGCACGTTCTTCTTTTGTTTGATAAAAACGATTGATAACTGGCAGCAGCGTATAAATGACGCCTACTGCGTGGTATTGCGTTGCTCCAGTACGACTGGCATTCATCGTCCATGAACGCCAAAAGACAGAACGCATCATTTTCTTTTCTTCTTTTGTCAAGTTTTCTTGGAATCTCATGCGAAAAAGTCCTCCTCTTCTTCTGCTTTTGTCATTAGCCCTTTGTCATGCCTATTACCATTTTTACCAACCTCTCTAATTTCAATATCCCGCTGAGCGCTGACAACACAGATAACAACCCCAATCACAGCAACAGCCACTGCCGGCAGTTGTAAGTAAGCGGTTAGAACAAATCCAAGGATATAAAAAACAGCTAACTTATTGTCCCATAAGAGCTTCATCAACATGGCAAATCCAACAGCAGGCAACAACCCTCCAGCTGCACTAAGACCATTCATTAGACTTTGAGGGATATGTTCAACAAAGGAATTTACCGGACCACTCCCAGCTAAAATTCCAATGAAAGAAATAGATGCAATGATTAAATAATAGATCACCCATGTACCAAAATGTAGCGTAAGGATCATTTTTTGGTTATTTTCACGTGCAGCTTTATCTAAAGCTGGAGCAAAGATATTCATGAAAACATTTTTCAAAAACATAACGACAAATGCAGCTAACATACCAATTGGCACAGCGAGAGTCATTGCTGCTTTTTGTTCTACATTAGAAATGATGGCGAAAGTTGTAGCTAAAGTTGTGGCCGTTACTGGCTCTGCTGCTATCACTCCGCCAATATTTACATTTCCTAAAAATACGGCTTCCAAAGAGGCTCCCATCAAAATACCCGTTTTCATGTCCCCCATTAAAATACCTGTAACGAGACCTACTACTAATGGACGTTCCATCATACTTTGTCCAGTCAAATAGTTACCCGCAAAACAGATAAATACTGCTAAAGCTGCCATAGTTGCGTGCATTAACATATTTTATTCCTCCCTACTCTAATGCATCTTCTAAACTTAATTGCGGATTTGACGGCAACACCTGGTTGTAACTATTTACTCGATCTAATTTAGCTAATTCCTTTGCTGCAGCTAATTCATTAGGATTCAACTGCACACTAGGAAATATCATTTTTTTCGTTGATGGATCAGATTTATCAAATCTACCTGCGTTAGCAACATTGACTGTTTCTATGTTTTCTACATTTTGAGCTATTTTATTTGCATCGGATACGCTATTTACAATGACAAAAATTCGTTTGTCGGCTCCTCTTGGATCATTGAATATATTGATAGCATCATCCACCGAACGAATCAATAGTTTCATTCCATTTGGTACAGCCATCTTCAATGTCATTTGCATGACCTCATTTTTTGCTGCTTCATCATTAGCAACCACTAATAATGGCGCATTTAATTCTTTCGTCCAAACTACAGCTACTTGACCATGGATTAGTCGATCGTCCACACGTATTTGAGTTATCATTCTTTTTTCCTCCTTATTTTGTATCAAATTACTATAATAGTTTCTTCTTACACTTTTGATTTAAAAAAATATCTCTTCTGTAGGCAAATCTGTTGATACTAAACGAACCTGGCTTATCTCAATTGCTTCGTTTATACTTTGTTTTGTAAAGACCTCATTTTCCGGTGTTAGGACTAAAGATAATATAATTGCTAAATTACTATTAGAAATGACAAACAATTGATCTTTTTTTTGTTTTATCATTTCTGCTACCACTGTTTGATTTACACTTCCGCCAAACAGATCGGTAAAGATAATTCCTTGTTCTCCTTCTTCGATAGAATCTATAAAGTTAGAAATGATGGGCGTATAGTCTTCATTTGTTAAATATGCATTAATGACTTCAAGTTCTGCTCCTTTATCAGCTAAAATCGCCATTGAATTTTGAAAGCCGCTTGCTAGTCGCCCATGTGTTGCAACTAAAAATTTTTTTTTCATATTTTTCACCTCACTTTATATTAAGCAAATACTATGCCAAAAAATAAAAGTATAAGAAAGTCCCATTCCTTGAGCTTTCTAATACTTTTCAAACTGTTTAAACAGTTTGATTTACTTCTAAACAGATGCTAATAGGTGATAGAAAGCTTGATAATAAATTTGTCTAAACCAGTACTTCGAACCTAATTAACTATACAGATGCGTTTTCGCTCATGTTAACTTTCATTCAATATATGAGAGAAAGCTCTATTTTCATAAAAAATTTTGAGGTAAAACTACTAATAAACCAAAATGTAAAAAATCATTTTTATTATCCTGAAAGATGAATCTTCTTATTACAAAAAAGCCACTTTTCTAAGTGGCTTTTGAACAGAAGGTCATTATCATAATCATAGGAGAATGGTTTAGTGCTAGCAGAATAATGATAATGAGAAGAGTACTATCACAAATACTCCTGAGAATAGTTTTCAAAAGGAAAATAGTTGTCAACGGTCTGTGATAGTGACTTAATTATGTCACGATAATAGAAATAAAAATAGTTTGAAAATTTTACTGTTTTTAGAATTTTTTTAAATATTTAAATAAAAAATATTCTCTTAACGGTTGTTGAGACAGCTTTTCATAATGATTTCGTACTATCATTTTTCTTCTTTATTTACTTTATAAACGGTCTTTAATTATCTACCTTAGTTACCTGCTCTGAAAGTAATCAGCTTTCACTTAATTTTTAAGGATGTACTTTAATCATTTCGCTTTCGGATATTACTAAGGAAGGAGAAAAAGTGATTTTTCATTAAAAAAACTCATTACAGGTTTAAACCAAGTTTCTCAGATGGATAATAAATTAAATTATCATTACATTCCATCATTTAAACTTTATACGTATGTTTATAAGATCATAAAACGTATATTAGAGAGATTGTTTTACTAAATAAGTTTATTCAATTAGAATAAAATAAAAAAGGAGGTTGACTTATGAGAATCATGAAGAAAGCAATTGCTATTATAATCCCCCCTGTTCTGAGTTATTTTGTCGCTTTTTTAGGTTTGTTTATTTCCATTTATTTAAAATCCGTTTTTTTTGAACAACTATTTCCAAATCTGCAAGGAAACCAATTAGTTAGCTTGATACTTGATGTTTTCTTTTTTTTAATGATTAGTTTCTTTTTTGTAGTATTAACTAAGTTAATATATAAAGATATCAGAATATTAGGTTTTTCTAAAAAAGATTTCTTAAAAAAGTTTATCTTAGGGTATTTAATTGGAGGTCTCTTAATTGCTTTTATTGTATTCGGCTATATATTAATTGGCGGAGCTGATTTCCAAGAAGTTTTTGCGAAATCTTCTTGGTCTACATTACTAATAAGCATGGTGTTTTATCTAGCTCAAGGATCACAAGAAGAAGTAATTAGCCGAGGATTTGTATTAGGTGGGATCGCGAAAAAAACTAATCTTTTATGGGGAGTGGTAGTAAGTAGTTTATTTTTTATGTTAATGCATCTGAGCAATGCAGGAGGATTTACGCTAGAGTTGATAGATTATTTTTTAATTGGTATGGTATGGGCTTTATTAAGAATTCTATTTTCTAATACTTGGGTTGCAGCGGCTTCTCACGGCGCCTATAACTTTTTTATGTCTGACTTTTTTGGTTTGGCTAATTCTACTCAAGATAGCGAAGGTATACTTTTCCAAACTATCTATCATAGCTCAATTGATTATATGAGCATATTCGTTTCTTTATTTGTTTTAATCATACTAGTTATATTGATATGGCGCAAAAGAGATATCTTTAATAAGCCATTACAATTGGAGTGAAATATTTTCTCAAAAAGCAATCTAAGAAATTAAGGTTACGTATCAATTTGATAACGTTAGGAAATGTTGATCGAAAAATCCAAGAAGTATTATATTGCAAAAATTCTCCCTCTCAATAGTTAAACTAACTTTTGAGAGGGAGAATTGTATAGATTACTTTTTGACAATATAAAAAAGAATAGTGATTTTTCTCTAACTATGAAATCCAAGGTTACGGATCACTGACCTTTTCAGTAACAATGTAAGTAAGATAAAGATTTATACTATTTTAAAACGTAAATGTAATCCATAATTAATTTTCTTTTATTTGTTTCTCCCATAACTGTTTTGCTACAGGGATATTGCCTAATTCCGTCATGTTAGAAGGTAATATAATGGTATTTGTTTGACTAGAAACTACCTCTTTAAATGCTTCTATTCCTAAATAAGATAAGGATACCTCATCGAGTTGACTATTTTTTATCGCTTCATTTAAGATTATTATTCTTTTTTTCTCTGCTTCAGTAATTTTTTCAATACGATCAGCTTCTGCCTCTGCGTCAATACGAATGCGCTTTGCTCTTGCTTCTGCGTCAATTTGGGTTTGTTGTGCCCTTGCTTGTGCATCAATGGTCATTTTAGATGCATTAGCTTCAGCATTAAGTACCGCAGATGATTTCTCACCTTCTGCACGAGTAATCATTGATTCTTTGTCTCTTGAAGCTGTTATCAATTTGTTCATTGATTCAACAATTTCTTTAGATACTTTTATTTCCCCAATATTAATTCGATCGATTGCCAAACCATAGCCAGAAGTAATATCTTTAATTGAAGCAAACAAAGAGGCATTAATTTCTTCAGTACCATTCAATACTTCATTTAGCTCCATTTTCCCGATAATTCCACGCAAATTCGATTGCGCATCTTGGATCATTGATACTACGGAATTTTCATTATCATAAACAAATGCTCGAACATCTGTAACGTGATATTTGATAGCTTCGTCGATCTCAACCATTACATTATCTTTTGTAATAGCACTTTGAGGTTCTATTTCTAAAGGAATCTGTTTTAGCGATACTCTTTCGCGCACAGTATATAATATTGGAATAAGGAAATGTAATCCTGGCTCCAACGTTTTTACATACTTACCAAAACTTTCTACTACTTTTACTTCCCCTTGACGTACAACAACTGCAGTACTAGTCAATAACCAGATAAGAAAAGCTACAACAAATACTCCAACGATTATTTTCACAACCAACATTCTATATACCCTCTTCCGTTTACAAATAAACTATTATTCACTCTTGTAAGAAGCACACCGGACTGAACATCTATGATTTCTAGCATAGCATCCTTTTCAGGGACTCCTTCTATTACACGGTATTCTGTATAAGTACCATAAACACGAATAATACCTAAAAATTGATCAGTAGGTGAACGAAAGTACTTTCCTATGACCTTATTTTCTAAATAATCTGCCATATTCTCCTCCTTTCCTCTTATTATATATTAAATATTAAAAAAAAAATCCCAAAAAATTTAATATGGTCAGGATTAGAATTAAAAAAGTTAGAAAATTAGAAAGAATTGTTTAACAGAGATGGTAATAGAATAATACTGCAAAGCATTTATACATTGATGATAGCATGAAGATTTCCATACATATTCAATGCATGGACTTCTTAAACGCTATATACCCGTTTTCCTCATCCAGCTCGCCCTTATTTTAATTTGGCGCATCTTCAAAATTCCATTTTAATATACCACTGTAGATGCCTACGTTATCCGAAGGCTGTAGTTTCAAATGCAGTTTATCAGATAGATCGACTTTTGCATTCCCACTATCTTGCCAAATAACTTGTTCCGTAGAATTTAGATGAACTTCTTTCCCCTCATACGTCGTAAAAGATAATCGGTCATTAAGTTTATCACCTTGGCTATTCATTAATGGGGTTTCTTCAGACAGTTTAATGGTCCACAAGCTCTTATCTAATTTACTATTGTCTTCTACTTTAAAAATATTTCCTTCTTCTAGCGAAGAAACAGTATTCATGGATGGTATTTCTTTCACTCCAAAGTTAATATCTTCAGGAAGTGTGAGTTGGGGACTTGGTTCCGTTTGAATCGTTCTTACTTCCTCTTGAGAAACACAGCCTTCTTCATCTTTTAAATAAAATGCGACTTGTTGACCCAACCATTTTTCTGGTGCTTTAAAATGGAAAGTACGATTCTTTACTGTTTCAGCCGCTTCAGAATATTTTTCCAAAGTTATTTCTTCTTTCCCACATTTAGCCATCAAATAAATCTTTTCGTTAGCTTTATGTGAAAAATCAAACGTAATTTCTCTATCTTTAGTGAAGCGAGATACGTATAAGGGATCTTCTTTATCTAGTAATTCAAATTGTATGGACTTGCCTTTCTTATACCTATGAACAATCGTCTGTTCATCTGGTAAATAAATTCCTGTATCTTTGGAACTGTTTTTTATAGGATAATATCCTTTTATTTCAGGATAATCTTTTGAAACATCATACGGAGTGGTGACGATTCCCTCTTTGACTAAAGGCGACTGTAGGATATTATCTTTCTCATCAAGAAAAGGAATGATTATTTTACCTTTGTAATTTACAGAACTTTTCCCTGATTGTTCTCCTAGTGGTTGATCATTGAGCAATGTCTTTATGTCGAATGGTAATGGTAACTTTTCATCTTTAATCAGACCGATGTCTACAGGATAATCCGTTCCTTTCCAGTTTAGTTTAATATCATATAGCAATACCGTATCATATAAACGTTTGTCATTTAAATTGTTTATCACTAAAGCGACATTACCGTTTGGTTCATTGCTTGTTTTAAACAAGTCTGTTAAATCATCACCATTGAGATTAGTTACTTTTGCTTCCTTAAAAGAATATTGATGGGTCGAATAAATTTTTTGTAAATTAAAACATAACTCCATTGATTTATTTTTTTCCCATTTTTCTATATTAGGAATCGTTTGCTGTGCGCTTAAATAAATGTCCTGATTTGCTTTCTCAAATGAAGAATCTACTCCATAAGCTACAGGAAACTCTGGTTCAGCTAAGAAGTCCGTGACATAACCTACCGATGAAGTGGTGGCATCATTATTGTGAACAACAAAACTCACTTTATTAATAGGATTAGTGGTTAATTCTAGATCTTGTTTCGGATCACGCCACGGAATCCCTCTCGTTATATTTTTAAAATACACCCAGTAATCATTTGCTCCGCCATCCCAAGTATCATACAAAATATGAGTAGGATTATTAGCATACAATCCCTTGATCACAGTACTTGGAAATAAAAAACCAATATACTTATTAGGATTTAAGCCATAATAATTAAAAGCAGTCTCTACTGTTATTGGCTCATTGTTTTGATTTAGAAATTCATAGGTTACTATCATTTCACCATCAATATCAATACCCAGAAAAAAGCTTTCTGAAAAGAAGAGAGAACCACCTGCCAAATTGTCTTTATTTCTTTCTATGGTAACTTTTAAATTAATCTGTTCACCATGATAATATCCTACATTTTTAACTAGACAACTACTTACATTAGTACTTTTATCCACTGTTAAGTAATGTTCGTAAACTTTACCAGAAATCGGTACCACTTCAGTTTGTTGCCCGTGATGCATGATAAATGTATTATCTGCTGGTGTTTTTGACTGGTTTGCCCAATGAAAATATCCTAAATCAGTTAAGGGTCTCGGAGCAGCTTCTACCTTTCGAGAAGCAAAAAATAAAATTCCACCAAAAATAAATAATAATGCTATAAACTTTTTACTATTTTTCATTTTTTTCTCCGTAACGATACGTCTTTTTAAAGAATAAAATAACGAAATAATCAATAAAAAACTTATACCTATTATACCGATAAATCGATTCTGTTCTTCACTTGTTTTAGGCAACAGTCGGTTATCTTTTCTTGATGAAATCTTATCTAAATTGTCAGAAACAACTATTTTATTCATAGGTATCACTTTGTCACTAGACTGATAAAATGTAATTCCTACCCTACTAGTTGTTTGATCATCAGCTGCTGCAGACACTGGGATTGCCGCCCCAATCAGCAATCCCAGGCAAATAATTGTTAAAATTTTTTTCATTTTTGTCTCCTTTCTACATCTTTTATACAATTATTTTTATAGAAAGTTATCCAAATCATCTATTTTATATATGAATTATTCACACATTTTTTAAGATCGTTTCCCCACTTCACAATCTTAAAAAATGATTCGAATACTTTTATGGATTTTTTCGTCGTAACTTAGTAATATACCCAATTAAACTGATGATAATGATCAAACAAAGAACTAAAAGAATATAGAATAAAGAATGATCCTTATTTTTTTTATTTACTTCCACTGCATCTTTGTTGAGCGTTTCGTCCTCTCCTTTGATTACGAATTCTTTATAGAGTGTCCATTTTTTATCTGAATCATCTTTTAACTGAATACTTAATTCATAGGTTCCTTTTTTCAGTGGCTCATTATTCAAATTAAAAGGAATCTGAAATTGTGTGCGTGGTGCAAAAGACACTTTTTGGTTGAATTCATGTAACGCTTCCTTTTCCCCTTTTTTCTTGATAACTGCATGTAGATCCATTTTGCTTTTAAGCACCGGCTCCGAATTTTCTAAATTGGCAAAAAGAGTCAAATAGCCATTCTCTAATCCGGGTTTAACCTTCGTTAAAGCAAATTCTGGTTCCACTTTTTTATCTGAACAAACTAGCTTTACACCGATTGTATATGCAAACTTATTCTTTAGACTAAAACCTTCATTTTTTTCTTCTTTTCCTTTTGTATCTTCATAGCAATAAAATCCTCCTAAAATGGTTCCTTCAAAACCTTTCTCTGGGATTTTCAATTGAAAGGTCACATCACGTTCCTCAGAAGGCTTCAATGTGATCGTCTGTGATTTAGAAATTAAATCCTGGAATACAGGTTTTCCCAATAACTTAGCCTCATGGTTAGAATAATCGATTGCTCCATTTTTATTGGTACAAGCATTATTGGCTTCTACCACTACTTTTATTTGTTTGGCAGTAGTGTTTTTCAATTTTAGTGATAAATCTTGCGTAGCGCCAGGTGTCACCTTTAGATCATAATAACTTGCTTCTGACTGCTGATTATCTGGTAAAATAGCTTGTGCATCAAAAGATACCTTGTTTGAATCTGCGAATATGTTTGTAGACAAATAGAATAAAGCAAAGAATACTATACCAACAAAAAAGAGGGGAAAGCTTCTCCCCCACCCTTTTCGGACATTATGCTGGAGCATCAGACAACACCCAAGTCAAATCAGCTGTATAGCTTTGTGCTTCTACTCCAGCTCGTGGTACATGAAGCTTCACGTTTTCATTATGCCCATCTTTTCCTTCAAAAACTGCAGCAAAAGCTCCGGCTCCCTGTCCTTTTTTAGCAAGCATCACGTCTTGATAAGCTTCATTTAAATCAAAAGTTTGATTGGCTAATTTAGGAGCTTCAGAAGTATTATCTTTAGTTACTATCCGACCATTTGTCAAAGACATCTTCGCTCCAGTTAATTCTTTCCCATTTTCTCCAATAAATGGAGAAATGGTAACTCCCAATGTCCAGCCTTTTGCTCCTCCACGAGTATCGTTTACTTGTACATGCGGTTTTTTATTCAATGCATAGTAATCCGTATCTCCCTGTTGGATTTCTTGTTGGCCAAATGTGATATTAGATGCAAATGGAATCGATAAAGAACCAACGTCTCCTGTACTTGGATCATCATCGTGCGTGTCATCTGGCACAACTGGTGTGACATCTGTTCCAGATCCTTCCGTCAAAGTAACGTCTGTCTTATTAGTTGTCCCTGATATCATATCTGCAGAAACCATACTTCCCGAAGCAGTTACTGCTAACAAACCTAACGCAGCAGTTGTGATCATTGTTTTCTTCATTTTATAATTCCTCCTAAATAATAATAGATCTAATTTGATCCAAAATAATTTTGACATGTCCAGTACTTTTTATCTAGTTCAACTATTTTCCAAAATAAAGAAAAAATTAGAAAGCAAACTAGATGATTCATTCAAATAAGCTAGCTTTTCTTCATAAGAAAGCTAGCTTTTTTCTTTTTTTAATTGATAAATCGTTTTCTCAAACAAACGCCAGTTTCTTTCGGTAGGTATATTTTTCATTAACAGTAACGGCGTTTTTCCAGTGTTGATGTAGTAATTAGAAATGACCAAATCTACTTCAGATATATTTGTCCTGTAATCATAAAAAGCAAAAACATAAGAATGCCCAAAATACAAATTAATTTTATTCATTAACCATAACCGATGCGTATGGTGTAAATCATCTTGTATTAAAATCTTAATCGGTTTAACATTTGTTAAAAATAAATCATAATAATCTAACACATAATAATAATCCAAAAATAATTGTGCCCAGTTTTCTAATTTCTTTGATACGTCCAAATCCGCATTTGCTTGTAATTCTTTTTTGAGTTTTTCCATTATGTGATAAGTTCGAGGTTCTTCTTCTTTCATTTCTTCGATATACGTACGATTAAAAAAAAGATCTGGATTACCATAAAATAGATAACTTCTTTCATGAAACGCAATAAAATTGAATATGAGTTCTGGATCCTTTATATCTAAAGAAAAACGGAACATGCTTTGTAAAACTTTCTCCAAATTCTCAACTGCTCGATAAGAACAAGTATTTTGTCGCTGATGTGCATATGCATGACTATTTTCATATATTGCATTTCCATCAATTACTCCAAAAGAATAAATTATTCGATAAAGGAAACACAGTTCATCGCTGTTAAAAGAAAGATTAATTTGTTTTGACCACTTCTTCAAAAGATTAAAATGCGGATCATCTGAGATAACTGATTTATATTCATTATCTACTCGTACTTTTCTAAATGAACTTCTTTCTATATTAATGGCTAACCAAAAAGAAAATACACGTTTTTGAAAAATAGTTAACGTAATATCATAAATCCTCTCAAAAGCAACTATATACTTCTCTATTTCCTTTTGTTCGATATGAAATGGCCACTTATCACTACTTTCACGTGTAGAATTCCAATAGAAATAATAAAAAAAGCTACGAATGTTTGCCTCTGATGCATTCAATTCTAACTGAAATGGATGAAATGTTATATGATAACGCCTAAAATATGGAATTAAGAGCTTCGCATATCTGAAAACAGTAGATACACTAGTAAATTGCTCTTTAGCAAAATCTTTTAGAACACTTCTAGGATATTTATACATAAAATCAATCAAATGATAATTATAGGAAGCTTTATAAAAATGAAGATAAATATTATAAATAGGAAAATCTTTCTCTTTTTTTATGAAAAAGCGTTTATTATCTTCATTTTTCAGAAGGATATTCCCATTATATTGCTTAAATAAATCCTCTAGTTCTTCTATATAGTGTAAGACTGACTTCTCCGTAACATTAAGTAAATTTCTAAGTTCTTCCATTGCACACCAATTGTCTTTTTCTAACAAATAATCTAATAAAACTACTTTTTTGAAAGATGTTTTAGTTAAAAAAGTTTGCATCATTTCACCTCAATAAGTTACTTTTGTTTATTTTAATCAAAGAATAAACTTCTCTCGCTCGACTATAACTGATCGAACAAAAGAAGCCTTTTAATAAATATAATCTCACTTACATACATAGGCTAGTTATTTGCTTCTAGCTTATGACAAGTATATAAACGGATATCGATTTCATAATTGTTTTATCTTAAACATTATAGCAGTAATTGTTTTTATTTTTACATGAAGAATTATTATAATCTAGTTTAATTTTTTTCTGAAATATAGAATAAAAATAAAAACATCTTTTCATTTTGAGTTATTAACGGAGATGTAAATGATTAACAATATGTAATTTAATTTTTTATTCCTGCATTAAGATAATTTGATTGTTAATTAAAAACAAACGTAAATTCGTTATTTTAATTCCTATTTATTGTGAACATATCCAATTTTTAACACATAGATATTTGTATAAACATTCTATGAATGCGCTTGTATTTAATTTAGAAAGTGTTACTATCTATTTAGGCAAATTTTTGCTAATATTTTGTTTTTTCATTTACCATCTGTAGAAATCATTTAATGATTTCTATCTTCTCCTTCCAACTTTTTTGATGATGCATCATAAATTAACAGTGCATTATCCATCTTTTCCATGTTAAAAGAACTAAGAGTCAAGACATCATCTTGATTCTTAGTTCTTTTATTTCTTCTAGAAAATAATTGTTAGCAATATAGTTTATATTTTTAAATACTAAACCAGTAGCTTCTAGTTGCTTTCCTGCTTAATAGTCCATATTACTCAACGTAAAAAATAATTGATTGTGGACATTGCTCATCCACTTTATATCCACAACTTTCTTTATAATAGGTATGATAATCACTCTCTATCATATTAATTAACTCTTTTCCCCCGCAAAATTCTTCAATATCTAAATTAATAAATTCCTCCAAAAGGGAAAGCTTAGAGTCAATCGAAAGCATTTTAGGTAATATAGTCCAAAAATCATTATCATCATTTTTACGTAGTGTATAATATGTTTGCTTTTCTAGATTTAATACATAATTATATGCATCATAATCTCCCTTTTTTTCAAAAAAATTTTTCATATTTAAAAATCTACTCACAAATTTTTTCTTGAAATTATTCATTTTCTCACCTCTATTTATTCTTTTACTTGTCCACAGCATAACTGTTGAATAGAGTAACTAAATTCAAAAGCTATTATAGTATAAAAATACACTTTTTGTTGTTCAAATTTTTCATCTAATCTGTGCAGTAATTTTGAACTCTATATTTTTTGATATTTAATGCTTAAGCAATCATTTAAAAAAGGCTGTGACACGTCTTTTGTCACAGTCCCTTCTAACATTATATTACTATTATTTATTCACTGCATCTTCTTAAGAATAAAACATACTTGATCGTTTGTTTCTTTACTAACAGCCTTCTTTACTTGGTTCCTACGATCCTTAATTTTATCTAAGCTGATTGCTTGTAACCATAAAACTTCGATCAGAACATACATCCTAGTATTGTCGTCTCGCTCATGTTCTGTATAACAAAGAGGATAAATCCAAAGCGATTTCTTTCCAAGAAGCTCTCAGTTAACGACCTCGATCATCTCTTTTTTACCACGAATATTAAAAATTTCCTCCTCTTAAACACCGTTTATCATATGAAGTATTTTTTATTTAAATTGATTCATAGGAAAAAGTAAGGTTAACACATGTAATCACTACCTTATTGAATAACTGAAGCAATATACTTTGCATAAGCTGTACGTCCACTTTCATTCAAATGGGTTTCATCATCATAAAAAAACTCAGGATGGTTTTTACTTTCACTATACCAATCGATCATCGTTATATTAGAATACTGATTTGGCAATTTAGCTAATGTGGCATTTATCGTATCTTGCCAGCCAGTCGGAGCTTTTATATTTACCCAGTACACTTTTTTATCTTTGAGCAAAGACATGGTTTGTTCTATAGCATCATCTGTTAACACACCATTGGTTCCTAACCCGATCACTATTTGTCGGTAAGAAACTAAATCTTTATGCTCCTTTAAGATTTCTGGTAACGCAGTGATTTGTCTTGACTCTTTTGCGTCTACCAATGCTTCTTTTGGAAAAGTCTCTTTCAGTTCCTGATACGCCCCCAGCATAACAGAATCTCCGATAAATAATATTTTTTTCTCTTGTGACAACTGATTTTCTCCTGCACTTGCTTTACTAGAATTTTCTTTTAATAAACTTTGCAACTGATTTTGGTCAGCAGTCAACCGATTGGCTGGAGCACGTAATACCAGTACAGAAACTCCGATCATCATTAGTGCCATAGCTGTCCAAATTTTGGGTGATCTCATCTTCTGCACTCCTTTTCTAAAGAAAGTAATCATGAGTAATGTACACAAAAACACAGTGAATAAACTTGCGATATCCAAATATTTCAAATGATAATGTTTGAATAGATTTGTCAGAGCAATCAATACTGGAAAATGCACCAAATAAAGCTCATAACTGATTTTTCCTACAAAAGAAAGTTTTGTACTAGCGATTTTGGTTTTTTTTGCAATATTTACATCATCGACACTGGCTAACAATAAAGCAAAACAAATACTGATCAGTAGTTCATTTAGTGTATAAGGAAAAATCGGGAACAGAATCAGACAAAGACTAGCTAGTAATAAAAGCCAGATTTTACTAAAAGTGTTTTGTTCAAAGAAACGGCCAATAGTTATTCGATTAAAATACCCCCAAACTCCTAATAAAAATGGAAAAAGTTTAGCCACCGTATGATAATATGCCTTAGCTGAAGGTAAAAACAAACTAAAAAGAATAGAAACAAAAATCAATGTATAGATTAAGTAAAACACTTGTTTTCTCCTCATACGTTTAATGACAATAAACAAAAATGGCCAAATCAAATAAAATTGTAGCTCAACGGAAAGCGACCAATAATGTTTAAATAAAGAAGCATTAAAGTAAGAGTCGAAATAAGATACGCCTTGATTCAGCTGCCACCAATTGTTATAGCCAAAAATCAAACTAGGTAGCTCACTACGAATATTTCCTATCAATCGAATGTTGCTGATCCCCAGTATGAAAATGGATACGACCAAAGAAAACAGTAAAAATGGATAAATACGTTTGATACGCTTATAGTAAAAATGTAGAAAATGAATTGTCTGTTTTTTTCATCTCTTATCGTATTTTTAGCCATTAAAAAACCAGAAACCACAAAAAAGATCGTTACTCCTTGCAATCCGCCTGGTAGCTTACTATTTGGCAAATGATAAAATATCACTGCTAAAACAGCTATGCCTCTAAAACAATCGATTTCCTTTGAATATATTTTTTTCATGTATCATCAACTTCCTTCTCTTCATGGCATTTTTTAATCAAACATATTCTTCCGTATCTATTTTTTCATTTTTCTATTCATTTCACCTTGTTTTGTAAATTAACAGTTAAAAGTATCTAAAATGTATCTTTTCCCTATCAATACTCGTTGAACACAAAAAACATGAACATAAAATATCCGATTAATTATTTGTGCGACAAAAAAAGGTGGTGACAAAGATATGTCACCACCTCAGACTGTAGACAAAGAAAAAAATTTCTTTGTTCTACAGTTTTTTTGTTTATTCTCACTTACCTAGCACCACGTATAACATACTATAGCAATCATCATCCCGCTTCTTTGTCTTTTGAAATACTACGTTATTTCTTTTTATTAACGAAAAATAAGAGCACTAAACAGACCAAAATAGTTATGACCCTCAACGCGGGAGTAAACAGCAAGGCTATCATTAAATTAGCAAGTTCTCTGACGATTGAGGAATTTGATTCATATAATGCGAATAAAGATTCTGCAAATAAATTCACATGTCTATAAACAAATTCTGTAAATAAATATGCAGATAACCCTAAACCAATTATGGTGATATTTTTTCTCTCCTATAATAATTTTTTCAGTTATTCATTTCCTTTTTTATAAAAAATGTAGATTGTTTTAAAGTAATATATGCTATAGTTTCAAGAAAATTTACAGGAAATTTGATAACTGATATTATTTACTTTTTGACCACCATATACATAACTTTTATTTTTGTTTCTTTTTTAGAATCCAATGTGATTAAATAAAAATTTTTACAATAATATGCACATATAAATAATAAGATGATATAATCAACAAGAAAAATGTGAATTTTTTCACTATATTTTATCACATGAAAATTCATTAAGAAAGTAGGCGTCGAAGTATCATGCACACACCAGAAGAAATTATGGAAATCAGTATTCATCTTGGAGCAAAAAAAATACAGAAACCTATCTTAGCAAAACTGATTTTAGGGTTTATCGGAGGAGCCATGATTTCTCTAGGTTATTTGGCATACGTACGGGTCTCTGCTTCTATCCCAGAATCTATGGCTAGCTTGACTAGTTTAGTTGGTGCCTCGGTTTTCCCTATCGGTCTGCTGGTCATCCTTCTTGGCGGTGGTGAATTGATCACCGGAAATATGATGGCTGTGGCGATTGCCTTTATGGATAAAAAAGTCACATTCTCACAGCTAGTTAAGAATTGGTCAGTGATTACTTTTGCAAATATTATTGGGGCAATTTTCGTAGCCTACTTCTTTGGACATTTTGTTGGTTTAACTCATTCAGGTGTCTATCTCGACCAAGTGATCCATATTGCTGATCATAAAATCGCTGTTTCTTGGTGGCAAGCATTAGGGTCTGGAATAGGTTGTAATTGGTTTGTTGGTTTAGCATTATGGTTATCATATGGGGCAAAAGATGCGGCCGGCAAAGTATTAACGATTTGGTTTCCAGTCATGATTTTTGTGGCAATCGGTTTCCAACATAGTGTGGCCAACTGTTTTGTGATACCTGCTGCCATATTTGAAGGTCGAGCGACTTGGTTAGAATTTCTCTCGAATTTTATCCCTGTTTATATTGGAAATATCATTGGCGGAGCTATTTTTGTTTCAGGTTTTTATTACGTTAGTTATAAACATCATTGAAAGAGCGTGGGACAAAAGTAAAAGAACACTTTTGTTTCACGCTCTAAACACGTATAAACGGCGGAAGCAGAAGCAAATCCTTCGGAAATAAGCTGAAATTCACAAAAATTTGAAAAGCAATTTTCATGAATTCCTTCTTATTTCTTGGAGTTAAACGCTTCTGTCCCAGCCTCTCTTTTTATATACTATTTATATTTTAAGAACAATAGCTTTTTATTATATGTATTATTCAAATTAGTTATATCGAGTGAAAAAAACTTTTAAATTGATTCTTTTTATTTATCATAAAGATATAGATACATAATCATTTTCGCTTACATATATTTGAATATGAACTAAAAACAGCAAGAAAGAAGATGATCAAATGTATTATGTAGAAGTAAAAACAAAAGGTGTCAAAAACAAACAATATGTGAAAGGTATCAGTAACGAATATCCTTTACTTGGTTCATGGAAAGAAGCAGCTCCTTTTTCCAAACCATGTGCCATAAAAATAAAGAGCGAGCTGGAAAAAGAACTGACTTGCGGCAAAGCGGTTGTAACCATCATCGAAAAGTAACAGTGCAAAAACTAATGAATGACTTATTTCAACACTTTAAGCCGTATAGAAAGGAAGCAAAATATGGATTATACTGTTGAGTTTGACAGTGAACTATTGGAACAATTTCCGCAAGAGGTACATCTCGCATACAAAAAAACTATTTCTAAAAAAGTCATAGAGCATGTAGACCATAATTTTTTTCGTATAAAACCAGTACGAACACGCTCGGCAAAGGGAATATATGAAATGAAAGTCAATATTGATAAAAAAAATTATCGTATAGCATTTACTTTTAAAAAAAATCATGTATTCATTTTTTATATTAGTCCAAATGTACAAAAAATAGTATTTGATAAAGAAGTGAATAAAAAAATAAAATAAACGAGGAATGGAGGATAGATTGAGTGATACTTGAATCTATCCTCCAATTTTTTTTTACGTTATATATAGTATTTGCCATTACCAAAAAGTCCCTCTTATCTTCTAGTATCCTTTATATAAGAAACAGCATCCATTTCTTTTACTTGAACAAACCCTACTGATTCATAAAATTTTTTTGTTTTCTCAGTATCATCTGTCAATAATTCGATTTGGACTAGTCCATAACTGGTGATCTTCTCCAAAACTTCATTCAAAAGTGCTTTGCCTATTCCTTGGCGCTGATACCTCGGATGAATGAGGATATCTTGAATAAATGCGATCGTCGCACAATCAGTGATCCAACGAACGACTCCGATAATCTTCCCTTCTCCATTACGCTTTATCAGAGATTCAGATTGTTCAAATGCCTTCTCTAACCTTGCAGTGTCTTTTGTGTAATGCGTCCAACCAACGCTCTTATATAATTCAGAAATCTCATCAATCATAAGGGAATCAACATTCATTTTTTTCTTCCTTTCTTATACAATTCTCCCTCTAATAATACAATTCTTTGATTATTTAATCTATCACATATAACTCTCCTGTAAAGATTCTCTCGATTCCTTAAAATTCCTCTTTCCTTTTAGAATGCACCCTTTTTGATAAATAAAAAAGGTTGTGATAAATTTTCTTCACAACCTCTGTTTCTCTCTATCAAGTATTATCTTTTAATTTTCTACCCTTACCCTAGCATCTCTATTGCCCATAGTATGCATGCTTTCCGTGTTTTCGAAAATAATGTTTATCTAGCAAATATTGTGGGATTTCACATATATTTGGGTTGATCAACTTGTTTTCTTTAGCCATCAAACAAATTTCATCTAAAATCAGGCTATTTTCTACTGCTTCTATAGGTGAGCGCCCCCAAGTGAATGGTCCATGTCCATAGACAAGTACTCCAGGGACTTCGTTTGGCTCTAATTTTCTTTCCTTAAATGTCTCGACAATCACATTCCCTGTATGAACTTCGTAAGCTTCTTTTACTTCTTCTTTCGTCAATTGGCGTGTACAAGGAATCTTTCCATAAAAAGCATCAGCATGGGTCGTGCCATAAGCTGGCAAATCTCTGCCTGCTTGCGCCCACATGACAGAGTGAGTAGAATGAGTATGAGTAACAGCAGTTACATCTTCAAAAGCTTTGTATAAAACAACATGGGTAGGCAGATCTGAAGATGGTTTTAAGCTGTCTTCTTCTATTATATTTCCTGACAAATCTGTTACAACCATTTGATCTGCTTGCATTCGTTCATATCGGACACCGCTTGGCTTAATAACGATGACTCCTAGCTCACGGTCCACTTCACTCACATTGCCCCAAGTCAATTTGACTAATCCGTATTGCGGCAATGCCAGATTTGCTTCAAAGACACGTTGCTTCATTGCTGCAATTTTTTCTTCACAAGACATCATAGCCAGCCTCCTTCAATTTAGAACTTAAGTAGTCTTTTGCCTGTTGGATTTCTCTTCGAAAATCTTGACTTTTTTCACTCCACATTTCGATCAGGAATGTTCCATCATAATCTAGACGTTTCAAATGTCTCAATAATCCAAGAAAGTCAACGCATCCGTTACCAAAAGGAACATCTCGAAACTGTCCTGAATATTCTTTTGTTACAGGATACGTGTCTTTTAAGTGGATAGCAGTGATATAATCGATCCCTTTCTCAAGTTCTCGAGCCGGATTATTTTCCGGCCATGCGGACAAATTGCCTAGGTCTGGATATACTTGTAGAAAAGGGGAACGAATCTGTTCTTTGATTTCTAAAAATTTTGAAATGGAGTTCATAAATGGGTCATCCATGATTTCCACGGAAAGAATGATGCCATATTTAGAGGCTTCCTTTACACTTTCTTTTATTCCTTCGATAAAGTCTTCTCTGGAATTCATTGATTTCTCTTCATAATAAACGTCATATCCAGCTATTTGGATTACTTTGACGCTTAAATTATGCGCCAAATGGATTGCTTTTTTCATTAGTTGTTTCGCTGCTTTTTTCTTTTCTGGATCAGCAGAACCAAACGGAAATCGCCGATGCGCACTTAAACAAATCGAATGGATACGTACTCCAGAGCTAAACATCTCTTCTCTCAGCTCAGCTATCTTTTTTTCAGACCAATCTAATCGTGCTAACCGCTCATCCGTCTCATCAATCGACATCTCGATAAAATCGAAGTCCATTTCTTTTACAAGGGAAAAACGTTCTTTCCATGAAATATCTTTGGGTAATGCTTTTTCATAAATCCCAATTTGAGCCATTTCCTTACCCCCAGATACGAATGATCTCATCTTTGAAACATTGTGCAGCCTTCATTGGATCTTCTGCTGCTGTAATCCCCCGACCCGCGATAAAGGTATACACGTTGATTCCTTCAAACAATTGTAATGTGTTTGGATTTAATCCACCAGTTACAGAAACATTGAAGCCTAGTTCAATCAGTTTGCTGACCTTCGACAAATCTTTTTCACCCCAAGCTTCACCAGATAAGAGCGCATCACGGCTTTGGTGGTAGATTACCTGTCGGATTCCGATGTTATACCAATCCTTGGCTTGCTCAAAAGTCCAATTGCCATAGAGTTCTACTTGTAATTCGCCTATCTCTTTTTGTGCTGCCTTCATCGTTGGCATTGTTGCACAGCAAATGACTGTCATCCAATCTGCTCCTGCAGTAGCAACATTTCTTGCTACTGTTCCTCCAGCATCTGCACATTTTGTATCAGCGACCAGTTTTTTTTCTGGAAATATACTGTGAATACAGCGAATCGCTTTTTGTCCTTCCTGTAAGCAAAGGATCGTTCCCACTTCAATAATGTCTACTACATCACCGACTTTCATAACATCGCCTAATGCATGTTCTAAATTATTATGATCTAACGCAATTTGCAGATTCGGCCTGCTCATCTTGGTTCCTTCTTTCACTTGTTTTTTTGATACCATGTTGTTTCAGCAAATTTTTCACTGATTTCTTTGGCGGACATCACATTTTTTATACCAATAACTGTAACGCCTTTTTTCTCTGCCTGAGTAAACATATTCAAAAAATTGACTGGTGTAAAAACGACATCATATTGACTCGCTGAGCTTTTCCCCTCTGAAATAGCACAATGATGAATCTTGGTAATTGGTATATTTAGTTCTTTCATTGCTTTTTCTACACTTCTCATCATCATCAAGCTGGTTCCTGATCCATTTGCACACGATACTAAAATTCTCATCCTAATCCCTCCATTATGAGTGTTGTCTAATCAGATTTCTTTTATGCTTTCTGCTTTTCTGCATATTTTTCATAATCTTCTACAATCAAGAAATACCCTTCAGGATTTTTCCGATATTGTAACTGCGGAATAGCCAATAGACCAATGACGACTACGGCGATTCCAGCATAACCTAGGACTTTCATGACTACTGTAAATAATGGCCAAGCTGTCGCCCAATCGAACATCCCGATATAACCACCGTATGTTGACATCCCGATCCATGTAGCGAATAATGCTGAACCGCCTACTTGTATGATTCCAGAAAGAAACGGGAATAGACAGGCAGCTTTGAATCCACCTCGGTTATTGGCATAAACTGCTATGACAGCATTATCAAAGAACAACGGAATGAAACCGGCTATGACGATCGTTGGCGATTTCAATAAAATCAGTAAACCAATCATCAAAAATTGACCCAAAGCACCGAACAAAAATCCAATCGTTACCGCATTTGGCGAACCAAAGCCAAAAGTAGCGGCTACATCGATTCCTGGAACAGCTCCTGGTAAAATCGTGTTTGAGATTCCTTGAAAAGATTGAGTTAGTTCATCGACGAAAGTCCGAACCCCTAATTGTAAGATTGCCAGATATACCGCAAAATTCAAGGAAGTCGTCATAATGTAGAATAAGAAACTCTGCCCCTCTTTCATGAATTGTGCTTGAATCAAATAATCTTTGCCTAGTACAAGCAGAATGATCCCAAAGAAAAATAGCATGAGCAACGAAGTAGCAACCATATTCTCATTAAATATCGACAGGAATCCTGGTAATTGGATATCTTCGATTTTCTTGTCTTGCTTGATCGATCGATTTTTCTTTTCATCCCGCTTTTTCATCCATTCAGCTAGTTTAGCAAAAATAAAGATTCCGAACATTTGCTGATGTGCCACCGCAAATCCGGCACCTTCTGTCAATTCCTGCGTAATCCCTACTGTTAAGTTAGAAGCTACTGCCCAATAACACCCTAAAACCAATCCCATAAATATCAATACTTGTATCCTGCCTAGATCAGGAAAACAAAACAATAAAATCCAAAAAGCGGTAGCTGCTTGCTGGACCTGAACATTTCCGGTCGTGAAAACGGATCGCAGTTTCGTATATTTCTGAAAACGGACTAATAAAATATTTAAAACAAATGCAATCAGTAACAGAATCATCACATCTCCAAAGGTACGGCCAAATGTCTCCATTAATCCAGCATCCACAGCATTTTGTCCAAAATAAGGATCTGTAACCATAGCATCCAAATTAAACCGTTCTTTTAGTCCAACCAAGATTGGTCGAAAATTGTTGACCAAACCACCAGAGCCAACAGTCAAAATAAAGTAGCCAACCGTTGCCTTTAAGAATCCAGCGATGCATTCATGAAGCGGGCGTTTCAGCAAAATATAGCCTAATAACACGATAAAACCAATCAGGTACGCTGGCTGCGTCAAGATATTTGTTGCAAAATACGTCCAAATGCTTAACAAAAATTCCCCCATCTTTTTTCTCCTCTATCAATTAATTATATTCCGCCATCACAACTTGGTAATCATCGATGGAGTTCGTAGAGATGAGACGCTCAACCAATCCATCTGTCATTAATAATTCGGATAATTTTTGGATATTTTCTAGGTGTTCTTTTGGATCTTTTGCTGCGAGTGTAAAAAACAAACTGGCCGTTTTCTCCTCATTCTCATCTTCGCTTTCAAAACGGACTGGCTGCTTCAACTTGGTAAATGAAATAGCCGTTCCAAAAACTCCCTCACTTTTTTCTGAAGAATGTGGCATGGCTACTTGAGGT
Source organism: Enterococcus sp. C46 (assembly GCF_040887565.1). Taxonomy (NCBI): domain Bacteria; kingdom Bacillati; phylum Bacillota; class Bacilli; order Lactobacillales; family Enterococcaceae; genus Enterococcus; species Enterococcus sp. C46. The sequence continues at coordinate 10,786 of NZ_JBFOGA010000008.1, read as the reverse complement.
GCAATCACAATATAAGGTCCATATTTTTCTACACAATGAATGATTTCTTCAACATACGTTTGATCAATGATTTTCTTATCAATCAATACACGACAGCTTTCGGCGATAGCTTCACGCCAATTCGTGATTTCTTTATCTGGGTAATGAATCAATTGATAGTCAAAAAAGTATTTCAGCAAGAAACTTCCCTTCTTTCTTATAAAAACGACGGAAACGGTGTATCATTTTCAATCGAGAAGACATCTTCAAATCCGCGAGAAAAATTAAACTCAAGATCATCTTTGTTTGTCGGATAGATGAATTTCCCGCCTACTTGCCAGATATAAGGTTTAAACCCATAATGCAAGCGATCCTTTTTGAATTTCCAAATTTCAGTAATCTCTTTAGGATCAGCCATAAAATTAGACCAAATATCGTAGTGGACAGGAATCACTACTTTTGCATTCAATGACTCCGCCATGCGCAGCATATCAACAGAAGTAACTTTGTCTGTTATCCCTCGTGGGTTTTCACCGTAGGCTCCTAAGCAGACATCGATTTTGTGGTCATTGCCATGTTTGGCAAATAAATTGGAATAATGTGAATCTCCTGCGTGATAAAGATTACCTCCTGATGTTTCAAATAAATAATTTACTGCTATTTGATCCATCTCCTGAGGCATTTTTCCTTTCAATACTTCTTCCGGATCTTCACAAGTAACCAACGCTGTCCGATCAAACGCTTCTAAAGCTACTACATTGATATTTTTGATTTTGACCGCATCACCTGGTTTCACGATAATCGTTTTTTCTTCAGGGATCCCCCATTTTTGCCACGTGTGAACCACTTCTTTTGGTCCAATGAATATTGCTTCAGGACAATTTTGATGCACGGCTGCAGCTGTGTGAATATCTAGATGATCGGAATGGATGTGTGTGACGATTAAAGCGTCTACATTTTTTATTTCAAAAGGATCGATTACGAAAGGCTGAGTCCGTAAGTTAGGCTGCATATTTTGAACACCGCTCATACGCATCATCTGATGCCCTTTTTTCATCATGCCATTTCCATGACTGCGTTTTCCCGTTCCACACCATAAATCACATAAGATATTCGTTCCTTCATGACTTTTCAGCCAAATTCCCGTACAGCCTAGCCACCACATAGCAAAAGTTCCAGGTTCCACTACCTCTGATTCGATTTCCTCGTTCAAATACGTACCCCATTCTGGAAATGTTTCTAATATCCACTTTTCTTTTGTCACTTCATTTACCGTTTTGCTCATTTACTTGTTCCCCCCATATCATTCTTACGACTTACAAGTAAATCTTAATGCGTAACCGCATGCGTGAAAACCCTTTTATATGACTGTTTGTCTTTTATATGATTTTCTTTTAAATATTAATGATTGTTTCAGTATAATAAAGACAGATATGAATATTTAAATGAACAACTAATCAAATAAATCCATGGATCAAGATGTCCTTCAGGAGGCAACAGTCATGAAAAACTCACTTGTCAATATTGAAAAACGGCAAAAAGATATTTTGGAACTACTTCAGCAAACCGAACAATTGTCAACTTTTCAATTAGCTGAATCTCTGGATGTATCTATTAGTACGATACGCAGAGATTTAAATTTATTAGAAGAAAAAAACGAGATCATCCGCAATTACGGTTATTGTTCTTATAATTACAAAAACCAGACTGATTTTGATCAATCTGGTCCTGAAAGGATTAAACAAGCGATTGCCAGAGAAGCTAGTAAATACATTAGCGATTATGATACATTGTTTATTAATTCTAGCTCGACTGCATTGAAAACACTGGATTTTCTTCAATCTAACCATTTGACAGTCGTTACAAACAACGTAAAAATCAACTATTCTCCTCACAAAGATAATTGCAGTTATATTTTAACTGGCGGAGAGATGCGCTTTCCAAAAGAAGCACTGGTGGGCGATATCGCATTAAATACGATTTCTTCAATCAATGCTGACATTTGTATCATTGGTTGCAGCGGAGTCGATGTCGCACATGGGGTCACAACGAAAATATTGAATGAATCAACAATCAACGAAATGATGATCAACCAGACAATCAAATGTAAGATTCTAGTTGCTGATCATCGAAAAATCGGACTGACATCAAAATTCAAGATTGCTGATATTTCAGTCTTTGATTATTTGATCACTGATAAATTTTGCTCTGAAAAAGTATTAGACAAAATCAAGAATATGGGGACAAAAATCATCCAAGTAGATTCATTTTAAGAATTATGTTGGTTTGCGTAAAAAACTCTACTACATTCAAAATTACCATTTGAACATAGCAGAGACTTCTTAAAACGATAAAATGGATGAACAATCAAAATTTGATTTAATCATCCATTTTACTAACTATTTTCTCCACATCCAAAGTTCCGTATTCTTCCTTAGATATTACGAAAACAGGTATTTCAGGGAACTGACTTTCTATTTTATCTTTTGCATATCCAAGTAAAGGAGTGAGCAATAAGATGTCTGCTCTCTTTGCTTCTTTGTCTATTTGGCTAGAATCATATACTTTGACTGACACATTTTTTTGCTCTTTTTGAAAGAAATGTGTCAATTTTCTTTCTAAACGTTGCGTTTGCAAAAGTCCATCAGAAGAAATCAAACTGAATGTCATATCGAAAAGAAAGATTTTCTTTGGACTTTGTTCAGCAATCTTGGGCTTGTTAAGATTCATTGGTTATCTTCCTCTCTTTTGTCTTTAGATCATCCCAGTATTTTAACTAACTTTTATTATATATACATTTTTATGAAAGCGCTATATAATAAGTTAGATTATTATCTAAACTCAACAGAGATATTTGTTTACGAATACTATTGTTGTTAGATAGTGAAAGGAGTACCGTCCATGTTAAGCAATAGTTTGATTGCTTTACTAGAAAAGAAGCGTTCCTCGTTAAGTAAAATCGAAAATGAAATATTGGATTATATATTCCTCCATTTGTCCGATATTGGAACAAAAACGATTTATGAAGTATCTGATGATTTATTTGTCTCAACTGCTACTATCTCCCGAACGGCTAAACATTTAGGCTATCAAGGTTTTAAAGAGTTGAAATACGCCATCGATCAATCCATCCATGTAGAGGAACAGGAAGGAAATAGCCGAAGCTTTCAAACAATCACGAACCAAATCACTTCAAATGTCACAGAGACGTTCCATCAAATGAGCGAAGAAAAGGCCAAACAAATGATGACATTGATCTATCAATCGAATACTATCGAAGTTTTTGGATTAGGAGGAAGCTTCCCTATTTGTACAGATTTTGCTCGAAAACTGACTTTTTTAGGAAAAAAAGCATTTGCTCGTTCAGATTGGGATGAACAAGAAGCAGCTGTAAGTAATTTGAAACAGGAAGACTTAGCCATTTTCGTCAGTTTCACAGGAGAAACAAAAGGTATCCTCTCCTATGCCCAGATTGCTCAAAGACAACAAGTCCCTATCATCAGCATTATTTCAACCAAGGGAAGTAACTTGGAAAAATTATCGACGATTTCCTTATATGCAAAGGGAACGACTCGCTATCACCACAGTGTCGATTTAAGTTCAAGAATTTCTGTGATTTGTTTATTTGATACAGTACTCTTGATGTATGCAGACCAAATGAAAAACAATTAGCTATAATTTGTTGCTATTTCTAGTGAAACATCTTACTCAATCATGTATGAGGATACAGAATATCTGTCTCCTCTTTTTTATTTCCTTTAGTTAGCTATAATAAACCTATCAATGAAAACGCAATCATTTTTTAAAAATCTTAAAACTACTAAGAGATGGAGGAAGAAAAATGAATACAAAGAAAAAGAAATCAACCTTTTGGGAGTTCTTTCAAGGGTTGGGAAAGACTTTTATGTTGCCGGTTGCTTTGTTGGCTTTCATGGGTATTCTTTTAGGGTTAGGTAGTTCATTTTCCAGTGAATCAATGATTCAGACTTTACCGTTTTTAGGATATCCAGCAGTTAAAGCAGTGTTCCAATTCATGTCTGCTATTGGCGGTTTTGCCTTTACCTACTTGCCAGTCATGTTTGCCATGGCCATTCCATTAGGATTAGTTCGTAAGGAAAAAGGTGTGGCCGCTTTCTCTGGATTCGTCGGTTACACTGTCATGAATTTAGCCATCAACTTTTACTTAGTCCTGACAAATCGTTTAGTTGATGCCGACCACTTGCGAGAAGCTGGACAAGGAATGGTTTTTGGTATCCAGACGATCGAAATGGGTGTTCTTGGAGGGATCATTGCTGGAATCATCGTTTATAAGTTGCATAACAGGTTTTATACTGTTCAGTTACCAGATAGTTTCGCCTTCTTCTCAGGGGCTCGTTTTGTACCGATTATCACTTCTCTAGTTTTAGGGTTTGTTGGTTTGATCATCCCCTTGATTTGGCCTTTATTCGCTATGGTCATTATGGCTATCGGCCAGCTAATCCAACGTTCAGGAATATTTGGTCCCTTCTTATTCGGTTCAGGGGAACGACTGCTTCTTCCATTCGGGCTTCACCATATTCTAGTTTCGATGATACGCTTTACTGAAGCTGGTGGTTCGGCGATCATTGATGGGAAAGAAGTATTTGGTGCACTGAATATCTTTTATGCAGAATTGCAAAACAATTTGCCTATTTCGCCAAGTGCAACTGCCTTTTTATCACAGGGAAAAATGCCTACATTTATTTTTGGACTGCCTGCAGCAGCATTAGCTATGTATCGTACCGCTGCACCACAAAATCGACATAAAATCAAAGGATTGTTGATTTCAGGTGTGATTGCGACAGCTGTGACCGGAATCACAGAACCAATCGAATTTTTATTTTTATTCATTAGTCCGCTATTATGGCTCTTCCATGTCGTCATGACTGGTCTAGGTTTTATGGTCATGGCATTATTAGGTGTCGTAATCGGGAATACAGATGGTGGAATCTTAGATTTTGTGATTTTTGGTCTACTCCAAGGTAATGACACAAAATGGTGGTGGGTATTAATAATCGGTGCTTTGTGGTTCGGTATTTACTATATTGTCTTCAAAACAGTAATCATAAAATTGGATTTAAAAACACCTGGGCGTGACAAGACAGTGGATGAAACAGAATATACCGATCAAGAAGTGAACTTTCATAAAACAGGCGGATACGATGCAAAAGGAATTTTAGCAGCACTTGGTGGTCAAGAAAACATCCAATCTTTAGATAATTGTATTACACGTTTACGTTTAGTTTTAGCAGATGCAGATATCGTAGATGATGAAAAGTTAAAACAACTAGGAGCATTAGGTGTGGTCCATCTCGATCATCAAAACGTCCAAGTGATTATCGGAACGAAAGTCACAACTGTTCGCAATCAGCTTGATACGATTTTAGGATAAAAAGATAGAAGGTGAAATTTGTGGCATTTGATACCGCTATAAATAGAAAAGGAACGTACTGTACACAGTGGGACTACGTTGAAGACCGATTTGGCGAAGCTGATTTACTCCCTTTTACGATTTCTGATACAGATTTTATGGTCCCCGAAGAAGTACTTGATACTTTGAAAGAAAGAATGAACCACCCAGTATTTGGCTATACCCGCTGGAATCATCATGAATTAAAAGAAGCAATTAAACAGTGGTATCAATCCCGTTTTGACACACTACTGGAAGAAGAATGGATCATGTACACTCCAACAGTTATCTATGCAGTATCTACCCTTATTCAAATGCTTACTAAAAAAGGGGAAGGAGTGGTTTTACAAACGCCAGCTTATGATGCTTTTTTTAAAGTCATCCAAGACAATGACCGACTTCTAGTCGATAATCCTTTAATCTATGAAGAAAATCAGTACCGGATCGATTTTACGGATTTAGAAGAGAAATTAGCCAGGCCAGAAAACAAAGTACTACTTCTCTGCTCTCCCCACAATCCAACCGGTAGAGTATGGAAACAATGGGAATTAGAAAAAATCGTGGCATTGTGCCGTCAGTATTCTATATTTTTATTATCTGATGAGATACACATGGACATTTTAGGACGAGGACAAACGCATATACCTATCACACGCTTCAATTATGAACAAGTGGCGATTGTCACCAGCGGTACAAAAACATTTAACTTCCCTGGATTGACATTTGCCTATACGTTGATACCGAATCTTGGGTTACGTGAGCATTTTCAAAGGAAGTTAAAAAATGCGGATGGGTTATCTTCTACCAATATTTTCGGTATGTTAGCGACAATGAGTGCCTATCGGTATTGCAGTCATTGGGTAGATGAACTGAATCATTATCTTGAAAGCAATCAGCGGTATGTAAAAGCATTTATCCAGGAAAAACTGCCAGATGTAAAAGTCGTCGATCTTGAAGCAACCTATTTGATGTGGCTGGATATATCCAAAGCTGTATCAGATATCCCTCTTTTAAGAGAGAAGCTGATTTCTATAGGCAAAGTGGCGATTATGGATGGATCGATTTACGGCGGAAATGGTCATCAATTTTTACGATTGAATATCGGCTGTCCGAAATCGAAATTAGTAGATGGACTAGATCGTATGTTGAAAAGTTTTGAAGCAACTGCTGAAATCGAAATTAAACCATAATAAAGGAGATGTGACAAAAATTTTTGTCACATCTCCTTTTTTCGAATATACGATGTTCTTAAAGTTGAACACTTCTGTCAAGATCTCTTTATTTAAGGTCGTTTTCGATCACTTTCACCGCGTGATCATTCCCGTTGAAACATGCTACTTTTTTGGCATCCATATATCTTTCTAAATAATCGTCTTCTCCTAGTTGCTTATGGCAAAAAGCAATTTCATAAAGCAAGTATTCCAATGCATGGGTTGATTTATGTTTCTTATTGTATCCAATCCCCTTCTCGCACAACTGGATTGCTTTTTCATAGTTCTCGATTTTGCTGTAATAGGTGGCGATATTATAATATACGATACAGACCATCAGATTATCAAAATCAGTATCATTCAAGATTTTAAGCGTACGTTCCACATACACTTTTGCAAAGTCTAGTTCTCCTTTTGCCAAGTAGATCATTGCCACATTTGCAGCTGCTTGTAAGTGATGGATATCTGTTTCGGTCGTTTGTTCCAACACTTGATTGAAATAAAACAATGCTGCATCTTCTTTTTTTGCATAAAGATGATCAAGCAGTCCTTGATAAAACAAGATTTGGTTTAAAAGATCAGAATTGCTTACTTTTTTCTGATCAATCGTTTGTAAAATTTCATAAGATTCTTTGTACTTCGATACAGCATTCAACGATTGAATCTCACTTAATTTTTTTCTGATCTTGTCTTCTTCTGTTTCCACTAATATATCGGAGATCTCGACATTCAACTTTTTGCAAAGCGCACTTAGGATGTTGATACCTGGTGACATATTCTTGTTTTCGATATTGCTGACAGTTGCCTGTTCGCAAATACCTTCTGCTAATTGTACTTGTGTTAACCCCTTTTTCTTTCGGTATTCTTTCAGTAATGCTCCATCTACTTTTATCAAAACAATTTCCTTCCCTTTAAAAAATTATTTCTCCTTTATATCATACACAAAAAAAAGTTCTAAACAACCATAATTGTTTAGAACAGAATAAAAATTTTAATTTTTACCACCAATTATTTCTTGATAAAAAATCAACTGTCTACCTGCAGATCAATCTCCTGAAGTATTTTCTCTATCATTTCTTGTTGACTTAATTCGGCAGTCAGTATCTTCTCATTAGGCAATCCAAGTATATCATGCTCCAACCACCAATCCGCCATTTGTTCTGCACCAAATTCTTTTGACATCTTTCTCTGGCTGTGACGTCTCAGCGTTTCTTCAAAAGAAAGATCGTAATAATAAGCAAATACATTTCCTTGAAAGCTCTCATACAGGTCCATAAGCATCGCTTTGTAGATTTTTGCACTCATGATCCCCTCGACAAGGACTAAATCAAATCTGTCTTTTCCAAATTCTGCCAACTGACGGATCAAATCTGGTGTAGGATTTCCTACTTTATCTTTGACATTCAACATTTCTCTTCTCACTTCATCTTGAGAGATTCGCATCACCTTCCCCATAGGAAAATGATTTTGAATAGCTTTAGCTGTCGTTGTTTTCCCACTTGCTGAATTTCCTCTTAATATGACTAGCTTCCCCATGACACTGCATCTCCTTGTACACCAATAATCATTCATCCAACATCATTAATCCTTCTGTTGATTGAAAATAAAAAGAGAATCTGTTTGTATAAAAATCATTCTGATCTGTGGTAAGCATATGGAATGAGATCCGTAATTTTGATTTTTTTAGCCCCCTCTTCTGTTGAGACAATGATTTCACAAGCAGGTGCATACTCCAATATAAACTGTCGGCAATTCCCACATGGAGAATAGATCATGTCAGAATGATCTCCACCCACAGCTACGATACACTCAAAATCACGTTCACCACGACTGATTGCTGTCCCTAACGCAATGATTTCTGCACATGCCCCATGATTCGAATAAACATTCACACCAGTATACACATTACCGTTTGTGCAACGTACTGCAGCTCCTACTGTATGATTGAAAGACACCAAATCAATATTTGATTTAATGACTTCGGTTGCAGCATCCACTAATTCTAAATCCATTGTTGATAAATCGCTCATTTTTATCTCCTTCTTTCTGCCAAATCGGTTAAAGCAATCATAATCTTTATATAAAAAAACATCAATGGCAGAACGGAAAGAAAAGAAACGACTCAGTTAGTATGTGGACTATTGTTCTTGGTACAACGGTAAAAAAGCAAGCTTGCATTTACAAGCCTGCTTTTGGAACATTTAAAGCTTCGATCAAAGCTTCGATGTGACAAACCACCTATGCTGCTCGATCATAAAATTGATAGCAAAAATTCCACAAAGTATATATGTACCCCATGATAATAAAACATTTATCTGCGGTAAAATGATCTTTGGAAGAATCACAATCAAAAATGATGCCAGTGCCCAAACCCAACGATTGATGTGAACCTGATGCATAGCCAGCATATTCAACATAAGTTGGCTTATCGTTAATAAAAAGATAAAAACAAAAAATAAAATCAGCCAATACATTGTTTTCCACCTCTGAAATCAGACCTAAGCAGTTTGTATTTCGTTATCTCCATTATTATTTTGTTCATCTGACAACATCTTTTTATCATAAGCTTTTACAAATGGATAATAGATGATAAATGCTATCAGTGTATTGATCACAATCAAAACAACCACACGCCAGTCATTTCCTGCTGAAAGATAGCCGCCGATTGGTGCTGGTAATGTCCATGTTGGCAACACAGTAAATCCATTGACCATTTCTAATTTGACTGCAAAATAGCTGACAATAGTCAAAACTAAAGGAACTAAGTTGAATGGAATGAACATGTAAGGATTCAACATCATAGGAGCTCCAAAAATCATCGGCTCATTGATATTGAAGATACCAGGAATAATGGAAAAACGACCAACTTCTTTTAAGAATTTTGATTTACAAAAGAATAAAAACAAAACTGATACCACAATCGTGGCTCCTGCACCGCCAATCGTAACTGTCCATTGATAAAACTGTTCAGGAGCGATATAAGGCAATTTGGTAGCAGCTGTACCATCTGCTAACGCCTTCGCATTCTCATCCAACATAATCAGCCACATTGGACGAACAACAGCTCCTACGATACTCATGCCATGGATCCCAAATGACCACAACAAATGGATCAAAAACATCGGTAATAAAACACCAAGCAGATTATTCCCTAAAATATTGGTTAAGGGCTCGAATAACGATAATAAGGCAGCGTTTACATCGAAACCCGCGACGCTTCGAATCAACCAAGTCGTTGTTAAAATCACTGCACCAGGAATCAATGCCTCAAAACTACGGGCCACAGCAGGTGGTACTTGTTCTGGCATTTTGATAGTAATATTACGCTTTTTAAAGAAACGATACACTTCCACTGCAAAAATCATGGATAGGATCCCGGCAAACATCCCAGATGCTCCTAAAGAACTCATCGGTAAGACCCAGCCAAGAGGTGCCTCTTCAGGTGTTAAAACGTTCACAGGAACTTGTAACATAAAGAACGTCCCTAGTGATAATATACCACCCGTCACACTATCCAACCCATATGATTTAGCTAGATCCGAACCCATAACAAAAGTTGCGTAAATAGCCATTAATCCCATCGTAATCCTGAAAGGTAAAACGATTGTTGCCGAATAAGGGGCAATAAATTCATTCCACCCAGGAAACGGTAAATTGATGAAAACCATAAAAAATGTACCAATCAAAATCAATGACAGTGTTGAAACAACCCCATTACGAATTGCCAACAAATGTCGCTGTGTACCAATTTTTGCCATTGGTGGGACAAGTTTTTCCTCAACCCATTTCATCAGCTTTTCCACTAAAACCACTCCTTTTCAATAAAATAGAAACCATTCACTGCATGATGAAGCAAAGAATGTTCATAATTAATTATACAATTATGAAATTTTATTTCAATATATTTTAGTAGAAAATATTATTATTTTTTAATACAGGTTCTTTTTTCTATACAAAAAAATTTTTCAAACCTAATAAACTTTACTGTTCCTATACTGATCTATGGGTTTATAAAATAGTATTTAAATAAAATAAAACACCTTGAAATTTAATTTCAAGGTGTTTCGTAATACCGGCGGCCGGGGTCGAACCGGCACGTCCTCAACGGACACTGGATTTTGAGTCCAGCGCGTCTGCCAATTCCGCCACGCCGGCAAATTAAAAGAAT